>NZ_JBIVOX010000001.1:630504-722292 GCF_044754345.1 Streptomyces sp. NPDC093094
ACCCGCCCCCCCCCCCCCCCCCCCCCCCCCCCCCCCCCCCCCCGGGGGCGGCCGCCGCGGGGGGGGGGGCGGGGGGGCCGGCGGGGGCCCGCGGGGGGGCCGGGGCCCCCCCCCCCCGGGGGGGGCGCCCCCCACGGCGGTTCACGGGCCGGGCGCCGGGTATCGACGCCCTGGAACACGGGGGCGCGCGCCCTGTCACCGGCCGAGAGGGACAGCGATGGTCCAGGGAACGTCCGCCGCCACGACGGCACTCGACACCGCCACCCGCGCGGCCACCCGTGTGCGGCTGCTGTTCAGCCTGACCGGGCGGATCGACCCGGGGCACGGCGTCGGCCGGCTCGTCGACCGCTTCGGCTTCGGACGTTTCGGCTCGCACCTGCACTCCGGTGAGGCGCTGCTGCCCGTGCCGGTGCTCGCCGAGCGGGTCGCGCCGGACGAGCTGGTCCTGCCGGGCGGCGACCACGGGCTGCGGCTCGCCGGGGCCGGGCTGCTGGTCGTCACCACCCCGCGCGGGGACGCCACGCTCGTCATGGACTGCGACTTCGCCGGCGAGACCCCGTCCGCCGCGCTCGCCTCCTGGCTGGCGGCGACCTGCTTCGAACGCGAGGCGTTCACCCTGCGCGGCCGGCCCCTGCCGGACGTCGTCCGCGAGCGGCTGTCGCTGCCCGGCCCCCTCGCCTACGGGCAGAACGTCCATCAGCTCGTCTTCCCCGGCGGCCGGCTGCTCGCCGGCCTGCTCGCGGCGGCGTCGTCCGACGAGCCGGCGCTGGCGGCCCCGCTCAACGAGATGATCTACCGCGGCCGGCTGTCCGGCGCGGGCGGCCCGCCGAACCTGCGCAACCAGGGCGTCACCGTCGCCGCGCACGGCCGCGGTGTGTCCGTGCAGGCCGGCTGGGCCCCGCACGCGGAGAACGTCCTCACCCTGGTCGTGATGGGTCTGCTCTCCGCCCTCGCCGTGCTCCAGCGCACCCGCGTCAAGTCCTTCGGGATGATGCAGTCCAACCAGCGCGCCGCCCCGTCGCCCCGTGAGGCCCGCGAGCTGATCTCCGAACTGTCCGCGGGGGTCAACGAACTCCAGCTGGACCTCGCCTTCGGGGTGGAGGCGTACGTCGACAGCCTGCTCGTGCCGGAGATGCTCACGGAGAGCTTCCAGACCTCCCTGGGGGAGGAGTGGGGCATCCACGAGAGCCTGGAGAACTCGGCGCGCATGATCGAGCGCCTCACCTCGGTCATCGGCGCCCGCTCGGCCGCGCACGACGCCGCCGTCGCCGAGGGCAAGGAGCACCGCGACCGTGTCGTCTCCGTACTGGTGGCCGTCGCCACGCTGATCGCCCTGCCGCCGACGCTGCTGCTGGCGTTCTTCGGCGTCAACGGCACCGACGTCCACCAGGACCACTCCATCCTCGACCTCGGCACGTACCGGTGGGCGTATCTGCTGGCCTGGACGCCGTTCGTCCTCCTGGTCGGCGTCGGACTGCTCCTGCTGCGCCGCCCCGGACGTGCGCCGCACCTGCTCGCGCCGCCCGGGCCGGCCCCCGCGCCGGTGCCGGGGCCCCGGCACCCCGGCGTGCCGTGACGCGATGACGACGCCCCGCCCCGCCGTCTCCGCGCACCGCGGCGGCACCGAGTGCCGCGCCGCCGCGACCCGGGAGGCGTACGAGGACGCCCTGCGCTCGGGCGCGGAGTACGCCGAGTTCGACATCCGGCGCACCGCCGACGGGGTCCTCGTCGTGCACCACGACGCCCGCGCCGGCCGCACCGGCCCGCCGCTGTCCCGGATCACCCACGCCGAGCTGAGCGAGCGGGCCGGACACCCCGTGCCCGTCGTGGACGAGGTGATGGCACTGATCGCCGGGAGGCTGGTCGGGCATCTGGACCTGAAGGAGACCGGCTACGAGCACGAGGTGATCGACCGGGCGGTGGCCCTGCTCGGCCGGGACGGCTTCGTCGCCACCACCCTGGAGGACCGCTCCGTCGCGGCGGTGACCCGGAGTTTCCCCGGGGTGCGCACGGCGCTGTCCCTGGGCCGCGACCGCCGGGAGGTCGGCGTGGCGCGGCTTGCCCCGACCCGGCTGAGCGAGCTGTTCCCGCTGCGCCGGGTACGTGCCTGCGGCGCCCAGGGTGTGGCCGTGCACCGGTGGCTGGCACACGCCGGCGTACTGCGCGAGGCGGCGCGCAACCGGCTGTTCTGCATGGTGTGGACGGTCAACGACGACCCCGCCATACGGTCCTTCCTGGCCGACCCGAGGGTGGACGTGCTGATCACCGACCGGCCCCGGCGCGCGGTGGCGCTGCGGGAGGCCGTGGGCCGTACCACGCCGGGCCCGAGGGCCCATTGACAAGCACGCACTCAAGTTTTCTGCTGGAGGTGCAGGCGATCGGGCAGGCCCTGGCGGAAGGGGACGGCGATGGCACGTGCGGTCGGCATCGATCTGGGGACCACCAACTCGGTGGTGGCCCTGCTGGAGGGCGGTGAGTCCACCGTCGTCGCCAACGCGGAGGGCGCCCGCACCACGCCCTCGGTGGTGGCGTTCGCGAAGAACGGCGAGGTCCTGGTCGGCGAGGTGGCCAAGCGGCAGGCGGTGACCAACGTCGAGCGGACCGCGCGCTCGGTGAAGCGGCACATGGGCGACGGGCGGTGGCGCTTCCCGGAGCAGGGTTCCGTGGACGGCACCCGCTACCGGGCCCAGGAGCTGTCCGCGCGGGTCCTGCAGAAGCTGAAGCGGGACGCGGAGGCGTATCTCGGCGAGGACGTCACCGACGCGGTGATCACCGTCCCGGCCTACTTCGACGACACCCAGCGCCAGGCCACCAAGGAGGCCGGGGAGATCGCGGGCCTGAAGGTGCTGCGGATCATCAACGAGCCGACCGCGGCCGCCCTGGCGTACGGCCTGGACCGGGGCGAGGAGCAGACCGTGCTGGTCTTCGACCTGGGCGGCGGCACCTTCGACGTGTCCCTGCTGGAGATCGGCGACGGCGTCATCGAGGTCAGGGCGACCAACGGCGACACGCACCTGGGCGGCGACGACTGGGACCAGCGGATCGTGGAGCACCTGATCGGGCAGTTCCGGAGCCGGTACGGCATCGACCTCGGCAAGGACAAGATGGCCGTGCAGCGTCTCAGGGAGGCCGCCGAGCGCGCCAAGATCGAGCTGTCCAGCTCCTCGGAGACGACCATCGGTCTTCCCTATGTCACCGCCTCCGCCGAAGGACCCCTGCACCTGGAGGAGAAACTCACCCGCGCCCGCTTCCAGGAGCTCACCGCCGATCTGCTGGACCGCTGCAGAACGCCCTTCCACCAGGCGGTGAAGGACGCGAACATCAAGCTCTCCGCCATCGACCACGTCGTCCTGGTCGGCGGCTCCACCCGGATGCCGGCCGTGAGCGACCTGGTCCGCGAACTGACCGGCAAGGAGCCGCACAAGGGCGTCAACCCCGACGAGGTCGTGGCCCTGGGTGCCGCCCTCCAGGCCGGTGTCATCCGCGGCGACGTCAAGGACGTCCTGCTGCTCGACGTCACCCCGCTGTCCCTGGGCATCGAGACCAAGGGCGGCATCATGACCAGGCTGATCGAGCGCAACACCACGATCCCCACCCGGCGTTCGGAGATCTTCACCACCGCCGAGGACAACCAGTCCTCCGTCGGCATCCAGGTCTACCAGGGCGAACGCGAGGTCGCCGCGTACAACAAGAAGCTCGGCACCTTCGACCTGACCGGACTGCCGCCCGCGCCGCGGGGGGTGCCGCAGGTGGAGGTGGCGTTCGACATCGACGCCAACGGCATCATGCACGTCTCCGCCAAGGACCTGGCCACCGGCCGTGAGCAGCGGATGACCGTCACCGGCGGCTCGGCCCTGCCCAAGCAGGACATCGACCGCATGATGCGCGAGGCCGAGGAGTACGCGGAGGAGGACCACCGTCTGCGCGAGGCCGCCGAGGCCCGCAACCAGGCCGAGCAGCTCGTTTACCAGACCGAGCGGTTCCTGCGCGACAACCAGGACGCCGTGCCGGCCGACACCCGCGCCGAGGTCGAGTCGGCCGTGACCGGGCTGAAGGACCTGCTGGAACAGCATGCCGACACCGCGCCGCTGCGCGCGGGCACCGAGAAGCTCGCCTCGGTCAGCCAGCGGATGGGCCAGGCGATGTACGCCCGGGCCCGGCAGCCGGCCGGCGAACAGCGGACTCCGCCGCCGCAGGACGAGGAGGGCGTGGTCGACGCCGAGATCGTCGACGACGAGAAGGACCGCGGAGGAGGGGCCACCTGAGTCCGAATTGTCCGGTGTCTTGACGTGCTCACCACCAGCGGGATAGATCAACTGCCCTCAGCGCGCGCGGATTTCCCATTGGCTGCACGAAGGGCACAGCACAGGCATGAGACGGTTCCTGACGAAGACCGCGGCGGTCTCCGCCGCCGCGGTCACCGCCGCACTGATTCCGCTGGCGGGCACCTCCTACGCGGCCGGCAGCTGCTCCGGCGCGGGCTGCGACAACCTCGGTCCGGTGTCGTACGGCTGCGACCTCGACGCGGTCACCAAGAAGTCCGTCAGCGACGGCTTCACCACGGCCGAACTGCGCTGGTCCGCCAAGTGCCAGGCGGCCTGGGTCCGGGTGAAGAAGCCGGAGAGCGGCGGCTACTGGTGGGACCGCTACGGCCACATCGAGAAGCACAACGGCTACGCGGGCCCGCTCGTGCGCAGCCTGTCCGTCAGGGTCCCCGACCCGGGCAGCGACTGGTCCAACATGCTGGGCGGCAGCGGCTACTACTACCGCGTGTGCATCAGCGACAGCGGCACCGGCGGCCTCACGTGCAGCGGCTACTGGTGACCGGCCCGCGGGTGAGCGGCCCCCCGCGCTAGCGGGGCGGGCCCGTCCGCTCCCAGCCGCGCCGTTCCGGCCGCGGCCCCAGCTGTCTGGGGTCGCGGCTGCGGTAGACGATGTACGGGCGCGTCAGATACTGCACGGGCGCGCTGAACATGTGCACCAGCCGGGTGTACGGCACCAGCGCGATCAGCAGCATGCCGATCACCGCGTGGATCTCGTACAGCACCGGCACACCCTCCATCAGGGCCGTGTCCGGGGCGAGCGTGAACAGGCTGCGGGCCCACGGGCCGATCGACTCCCGGTAGTCGTAGCCGTCGCCGGAGGAGTGGGCGAGCTTGGCGGCCATGCCCAGCACGATCGCGCCCAGCAGGAACACGTACATGACCTTGTCGTTGACGGTCGTCGCCCGGAACACCGGCGCGTTGGTGCGCCGCCGGTAGATCAGCAGGACGATCCCGGCGACCGTGAGCGCACCGGCCGCCGTGCCGCCGTACAGCGAGAACAGATGGTAGGTGTGCTCGCTGATCCCGAGACGCCCGGTCCACGACATCGGGACGAACAGCCCCACCAGATGGCCCGCCAGCACGAACAGGATGCCGTAGTGGAAGACGGGCGAGGCGATGTTCAGCAGTCTGGACTCGTAGATCTGCGAGGAGCGGGTGGTCCAGCCGAACTTGTCGTAGCGGTGGCGCCAGACCAGACCGGCCACCAGCGAAACGAACGCGAGATACGGCAGGACACCCCAGAGGAAGACCTTCATCGGCGGGCTCCGGCGGGTGCGGACGGCAGCGTCGCGCACACCGCGTCCAGGACGCAGGCGTACGGCGTGCCGAAGCCGGTGAGCCGGGAGCGGAGCTGCTCCAGGCCGTCACGGTGCTCGGTGAGCAGGCCGGTCTCGCCGGTCCGCGCGGCGAACTCCAGCACCGCGGGCAGGAAGTCGGGCAGTTCCTCGCCGGAGAACTCCAGACCGTGCGCGCGATAGAAGTCCTTGAAGCGCACCAGCGACATCCCGCGCCGCCGGGTGTCCCCGTCGGTCCACCAGGTCAGATACAGGCTGTGACGGTTCTTCAGGTCGAAGACCCGCACATAGTGCTCGGCCAGCTCGCGCGCCGGGGTGACGGCGGCGTGGTCGGTGAACTCCCGCAGCTGCGGCGCGGCTTCGCGCAGCAGCGGCAGCCGGGCGCGGAAGTCGTCGTCGGGGTAGGTCAGGCAGAGCGCGGCGGCCTGGTACAGCACGGCGTCCGAGGGCATCAGGTCTCCTTCACGTCGTCGGAGGTCTGCCGCCTGCGCAGACGGTGGAAGTTCTCCACCGACACCAGCGGCAGCCGCCGGCGGCCGGAGTCCTGGCCGAAGGGCCCGTCGCCGCCCATGCCGGGACCTCCCGTGTAGTCGAGGCTGCACCCGTCGGGCAGCACGGACTCCTCCAGCCGGCGGGCGTCGCCCACGGCCGCCGTCGGGATGACGTACCGCTCCTCGTACTTGGCGATCGCCAGCAGCCGGTACATCCGCTCGATGTCGTCCGGCTCCATGCCGACGGCGGCCGCGGCGGACGGGTCCGGCGCGTCACCGAGATTGACGGCCCGCATGTGGGAGCGCATCGCGGCGAGCTTCTCCAGCGACGCCCGCACGGGCGCCACGTCACCGGCCGTGAACATCTCCGCCAGGTACTCCAGCGGGATCCGCAGCGTGTCGATCGCGCCGAACAGGTTCTGCGCGTCCTCGCCGTCGTGCCCGGTCTCGGCCAGCACGTCCACCACGGGCGACAGCGGAGGGATGTACCAGACCATCGGCATCGTGCGGTACTCCGGGTGCAGCGGCAGCGCCACCCGGTACCGGCTGATCAGCGCGTGCACGGGGGAGCGCCGGGCCGCCTCGGTCCACTCGTGCGGGATCCCCGCCCGCTCGGCCGCGCGCCGCACCTCGGCGTCCTCCGGATCCAGGAAGACGCCCAGCTGCGCCTCGTACAGATCCTTCTCGTCGGCGGTCGCGGCGGCCGCGGTCACCTTGTCCGCGTCGTAGAGGACGACCCCCAGATAGCGCAGCCGGCCCACGCACGTCTCGGAGCACACCGTCGGCAGACCCACCTCGATCCGCGGATAGCACAGGGTGCACTTCTCGGCCTTGCCGGTGGAGTGGTTGAAGTAGACCTTCTTGTACGGGCATCCGGTCACGCACATCCGCCAGCCCCGGCAGCGGTCCTGGTCGACCAGCACGATCCCGTCCTCGGTCCGCTTGTACATCGCGCCGGACGGACAGGAGGCCACACAGGACGGGTTGAGGCAGTGCTCGCAGATCCGCGGCAGATAGAACATGAACGCCTGCTCGTACTCGAACCGCACCTTGTCCGCGGCCTGCCGCCGGGTGCGCTCCACCATCGGGTCGAGATCGCCGTAGGCGGGCGCTCCGGCCAGGTTGTCGTCCCAGTTGGAGGACCAGCCGATCTTCATCGGCTTGCCGTCGAGCTGGGACACCGGACGGGCGACGGGGTAGTCGTCCCCGAGAGGGGCGTCGGTGAGATTGCGGTACTCGTACGTCCAGGGCTCGTAGTAGTCCTTGATCTCCGGCAGCCTCGGGTTGGAGAAGATGCCGGCGAGCTTTTTGAACCGGCCGCCCGCCCTCAGCCGCAGCGCGCCGCGCCGGTTCAGCTCCCAGCCGCCGCGCCAGGTCTCCTGGTCCTCGTAGCGGCGCGGATAGCCCTGTCCGGGCCGGGTCTCGACGTTGTTGAACCAGACGTACTCCATGCCCCGGCGGTTGGTCCACGCCTGCTTGCAGGTGACCGAGCAGGTGTGGCAGCCGATGCACTTGTCGAGGTTCATGACCATCGCGATCTGGGCCATCACTCTCATCAGTACTCGACCTCCTGACTGCGGCGGCGGATCACCGTCACCTCGTCGCGCTGGTTGCCGGTCGGTCCCAGATAGTTGAACGCCCAGCTCAACTGGGCGTAGCCGCCGATGAGATGGGACGGCTTGAGGATCAGCCGGGTCAGGGAGTTGTGGATGCCGCCGCGCATCCCGGTCGTCTCCGTCCTCGGCACGTTCACCGTGCGCTCCTGGGCATGGTGCATGTACACCGTGCCGGGCGGCATACGGTGCGAGACGATCGCCCGGGCCACGACCACGCCGTTGCGGTTGACCGCCTCGATCCAGTCGTCGTCCGCGACCCCGATCGCGTCGGCGTCCTGCGGCGACATCCAGATCGACTGGCCGCCGCGGGACAGCGCCAGCATGAACAGGTTGTCCTGGTACTCGGAGTGGATGGACCACTTGTTGTGCGGGGTGAGGTAACGGACCGTCACCTCCCGCTGTCCGTCCGCCCCGAGGCGCGGCTCGCCGAACAGCCGGTTCATGTCCAGCGGCGGCCGGTACACCGGCAGCGCCTCGCCCAGCTCGTGCATCCAGTCGTGGTCGAGGAAGAAGTGCTGGCGGCCGGTGAGCGTGTGCCAGGGCTTGAGGTGCTCGGTGTTGAGCGTGAACGCGGTGTAGCGGCGCCCGCCCGCCTCGCTGCCGGACCACTCCGGAGAGGTGATCACCGGCACCGGAGCCGCCTGGGTGTCGGCGTAGGTGATCCGCCTGCCCTCGTGCTCGGCCGCCAGATGGGCCATCTCCTGCCCGGTCCGTGCCTCCAGCGTGCGGAAGCCCTGCGTGGCGAGCCGGCCGTTGGTCGTGCCGGACAGCGCGAGGATCGTGTTCGCCGCCTTCACGGCCGTGTCGATCGAGGGGCGGCCCTCGTACCCGGTCCCGTTCTGCTGCCGCAGACGCGCGACCTCCTCGTCCGGGTGCAGCACGATGCCCTTGGCGGGCAGTCCCAGCTTCTCCGCCAGCGGCCCCAGCGCGCCGAACTTCTTCCCGATCGCGGTGTAGTCCCGCTCGACCACCGTCAGGTTCGGCATCGTGCTGCCCGGCACGGGATCGCACTCGCCGCGCCTCCAGTCCCGTACGACCCCGCCCGGCTGGGCCGTCTCGCCCGGGGTGTCGTGCTGGAGCGGCGAGGCCACCAGGTCCTTGCGCACCCCCAGACGGCCGACGGCCAGCTCGCTGAGCTTCTCCGCCAGCGCCTTGAACGTCTCGAAGTCGGTGCGCGCCTGCCAGGGCGGGTCCACCGCCGGGGTGAACGAGTGCACATAGGGGTGCATGTCGGTGCTGGACAGGTCGTGCTTCTCGTACCAGGTCGCGGCCGGCAGCACCACGTCCGACAGCAGCGTGGACGACGTCTGCCGGAAGTCCAGCGACAGCAGCAGATCGAGCTTGCCCTCGGGCGCCTCGGCCCGCCAGGTCACGTCCCGGGGGCGCACCTCCGGCGGGGCCTCCTCGGCCCGCAGCGAGGAATGGGTGCCCAGCAGATGCCGGGTGAAGTACTCGGCGCCCTTCGCCGACGAGCCGAGCAGATTGGCCCGCCACAGCGTCAGCACCCGCGGCCAGTTCTCCGGCGCGTCCGGGTCCTCGCACGCGAACTTCAGTGTCCCGGCCCGCAGTTCGGCGACCGCCCGCGCCACCGGGTCCCCGAACGCCTCGCCCAGCTCCAGCGGGTTGCGGTCGAAGGTCGGGTACGACGGCATCCAGCCGGTGCGCGCCGACAGGGCGAGACAGTCCGCGCCCGTCATCCCCGTGAACCGGCCCTCGCCCAGCGGCGAGGCCAGCACATCTGCGGTGAACCGGTCGTAGCGCCACTGGTCGGTGTTGAGGAACCAGTACGCGGTGCCGATCATCTGCCGCGGCGGCCGCGACCAGTCCGAGGCGGCGGCGAGCGTGGCCCAGCCGGTCGCCGGGCGGCACTTCTCCTGGCCCACGTAGTGCGCCCAGCCGCCGCCGTTGCGGCCCTGGCAGCCGGTGAGCTGGAGCAGCGCCAGGAAGGCGCGGTAGATCGTCTCCGAATGGAACCAGTGGTTGGTCCCGGCGCCCATCAGGATCATGCAGCGTCCCCCGGACCGTTCGGCGGTCCGTGCGAACTCGCGCGCGATCCTCACGCACTTCGCGGCCGGCACCGAGGTGTGCGCCTCCTGCCAGGCCGGGGTGCCGGGCGAGTCCGCGTCCTCGTAGGAGACCGGCCAGGTGCCGGGCAGCCCCGGGCGGCGGACCCCGTACTGGGCCAGCAGCAGGTCGAACACCGTCGTCACCAGCTGCCCCCCGGGCAGCCGCACCGCGGGCACCCCGCGCCGCACGACCTCGCCGCGCCCCTGCCCGTGCTCACCGCCCTCGGTGTCGAAGCGCGGCAGCAGCACCTCCGTCCCGGGGCTGCCGAACAGCGTCAGCCGCGGCTCGATGCCGCCGAGTTCCAGGTTCCAGCGGCCCTTGCCCGACTCCGTCCAGCGAAAGCCGAGCGAACCGTTCGGCACCTCGGGCCGGCCGCTCGCCCCGTCCAGCACGACCGTCTTCCACTCCGCGCCCTCCCCGTCCTGCCCCACCTCGTGGGCGCGCAGGAACTTGTGCGGCACATGGGCCCCGTCCCGCTCGGCGAGGGTGACCAGGAAGGGCAGGTCGGTGAACCTCCGTACGTAGTCCGTGAAGAACGGTGTCTCCCGGTCGACGAAGAACTCCTTGAGGACCACATGGCCCATCGCCAGCGCCAGTGCCCCGTCCGTGCCGGGATGGGGGTGCAGCCACTCGTCGGCGAACTTGGCGTTGTCGGCGTAGTCGGGCGCGACCACGACCACCTTCTGGCCCCGGTACCTGGCCTCGGCCATCCAGTGCGCGTCGGGGGTCCTCGTCACGGGGACGTTGGAGCCCCACATCATCAGATACGCCGCGTCCCACCAGTCGCCCGACTCGGGCACGTCCGTCTGGTCGCCGAACACCTGCGGCGAGGCGACCGGGAGATCGGCGTACCAGTCGTAGAACGACAGCATCGGGGCGCCGATCAGGGAGTGGAAGCGGGCGCCCGCCGCGTGCGACACCATCGACATCGCCGGGATGGGCGAGAAGCCCGCGATACGGTCCGGTCCGTAGGTGCCGATGGTGTGGACGTGCGCGGCGGCGACGAGCTCCACGGCCTCGTCCCAGTCCGCCCGCACCAGACCGCCCTTGCCGCGGGCCCGCTGGTAGCGGCGGCGGCGCTCGGGGTCGCCCTGGATGTCCGCCCAGGCCAGCACCGGATCCTTCAGACGGGCCTTCGCCTCGCGGTACATCTCCAGCAGCACGCCCCGGACATAGGGGTGGCGCACCCGTGTGGGGGAGTAGGTGTACCAGGAGAAGGCCGCGCCGCGGGGGCAGCCCCGCGGCTCGTACTCGGGGCGGTCCGGGCCCACCGACGGATAGTCCGTCTGCTGGGTCTCCCAGGTGATGATGCCGTCCTTGACGTACACCTTCCACCGGCACGAACCCGTGCAGTTCACCCCGTGCGTGGAGTCGACGACCTTGTCGTGGCTCCAGCGGTCCCGGTAGAAGGCGTCCGCCTCCCGGCCGCCGACCACACCGATGCTGTGCAGGTCGGGCGCGGGGGCACCGGGCCGGAAGAACCGCCCGGCCCGCAGCAGCGCCGCGCCGGGTTCGCTCGGCGGGGTCCGCGTATCGGTCACGTGCGCTCCCTCGGTCGCCAGGTGCTTCGAACCTAGAGGCGACCACGGCACCCCACCCGCCCACGGCACCCGTCCGGGTCACGCCCCGCCCCCGGGCCCGGCACCGGCCGTGGGTCAGGGCTTGCGGGCCACTCCCGCGTAGACCGGGACGATGCCCTCCGCCTGGGCGGCCACGTCCTCGGGGTCCGGGCGCCAGCCGTGCACCGGGATCAGACCCGGGCCGAGCAGGTCCAGGCCGTCGAAGAAGCGGGCGAACCCGGTGAGGGTGCGGGGGAAGAAGGGAGTGCCGCTGCGCCGGAAGCTCTCCGCCGCCTGCTCGACGGCCCGCGGGTTCAGATCGGGTGTGACCTGCGACAGGACGAGGTGGCTGCCGGGCGCGAGCGCGTCGACGTACCGGCCGACCAGCTCGTACACGTCGTCGTCCAGGTAGTGGGTCAGTGCGACCAGCGACAGCGCGACGGGCTCGGCGAGATCCAGGGAGTCCTCGGCACGGGCCAGCAGGGCCCCGATGTCCCGGACGTCGGCGTGCACGTACGTGGTGCTGCCCTCGGGGGTGCCGCCGAGCAGCGCCTCGGCGTGGCGCAGCACGATCGGGTCGTTGTCCGCGTACACCACCCTGGCCTCCGGCGCGATCCGCTGCGCCACCTGGTGGAGGTTCGGCTCGGTGGGGATGCCGGTGCCGATGTCGAGGAACTGGCGGACACCGGCCTCGGCGACCGTGCGGACCGCCCGCTGCATGAAGCGGCGGTTGGCGCGGGCGCCGCGCACGACGGTGCCGTCCACGGCGAGGATGCGGCGGGCCAGTTCCTCGTCCACCGGGTAGTTGTCCTTGCCGCCCAGCCACCAGTCGTAGACACGGGCCGGGTGGGGCCTGCTGGTGTCGATGCGGGGGACGTCGGCGTCGGGTCCGGTCATGGGGGGTGCACTCCTGATGAGGGGGGTCGGTCCTGCTGCTGCGGACGGCTAGTAGCGCTCGCGGTACTCCTGGAGGATCTTCTTGGTGTGCCGGGCCGACGCCGCGTGCGCCGTGACATGGTCCAGCACCTCCAGGTGCGCGGAGACCTCCCGGCGCGAGTCGAGATACAGGGCGCCGGTCAGATACTCGGTGAACACCATGTCAGGCAGCTCCGGTTCGGCGAAGCGGAACAGCGAGAACGGCGCGTAGGTGCCCGGGTGCGGTCCGCTCGCGAACTCGGCGACCTGGAGCGTGACCCGGTCCAGCTCGGCGACCTCCAGCAACCGGTCCAGCTGGTCCCGCATCACCTCGGCACGGCTGCACACCGGCCGGCGCAGCACCGTCTCGTCCATGATCACCCACAGATGCGGCGGGTCCGTCCGCTCCAGCAGCCGCTGGCGCTCCATCCGCAGTGACACGTGCCGCTCGACGGTCTCCGACCCGGTCTGCCCGATCGTGCCCGCGTCCAGGACGGCACGCGCGTAGTCCTCGGTCTGCAGCAGCCCGGGCACGAAGTGCGGCTCGTAGGAGCGGATCAGCCGGGCGGCGCCCTCCAGACTGACGTACAGGCTGAACCAGTCCGGCAGCACGTCGTGGTAACGCTGCCACCAGCCGGGCCGGTTGGCCTCCTCGGCGAGGCCGAGGAACGCCCGGGCCTCCTCCTGCGCCACCCCGTACGTCTCCAGCAGCACCTGCACGTACGGGATCTTCAGCGAGACCTCGGCCATCTCCATGCGGCGCACGGTCGCCGGGGCCACGTGCAGGACCCGCGCGGCCTCCTCGCGCTTCAGCCCGGCCGCCTCCCGCAGCTCCTGGAGCCGTTTGCCGAGCACCACCTGCCCGACGGTGGGCGCGGGCCGCCGCTCACTCACGCCACGCCTCCCCTACGCGCCGAAAGTCTGGGGGCAGTCTGCCATGACGTCACGCGGGGCTCACCGGGCCGGACATGAGGCGCTCACCACGTCCGCGCCCCGGCCCCCGCCGCCCCGTCCGGCACCCGGGCATTACCCGGCGGGTAATCGACCCGTCCCGCCCCGCCGGGCCATGGTGGGGCCACCGACCGCATCCCGGACCACCAGGAGGCCGATCCCATGTCCGTGACCACGCTCGCCGCTCTCGCCCGCACGTCCGAGCCGGGCGCCGTCCTGCGCCGCTTCCTCGCCCTGGACGCGGTCGTGACCGGCGTCAACGGCCTCGCCTACCTCGCCGCCCCGGGACCGCTGGGCCGCCTCCTCGGCGTCGACGCGGACCTGCTGCTCGGACTGGGCGCGTTCCTCACGGCGTACGCGATCGGGGTGGGGGTCCTCGCCTCCCGCGCCCGCCCGGCCGCGCTGCCGGTCCGTGCCGTCGTCGAGGCCAACCTCGCCTGGGCCGCACTGAGTCTCGCCGCGCTCGGGCTGTGGCTGGACCCCACCACCGCCGGCGCGGTGTGGACCGTCCTCCAGGCCGTCACCGTCGCCGGGTTCGCCCTGCTCCAGCACATGTCCCTGAGGAACCGTCAGGACATCAGCGAGTGAAGGTACTTGACCGTCGCCGGATCGGCCGGGAGCAGCGTCTCGACGGCCAGCTCGGCGACGGTCACGTCCATCGGGGTGTTGAAGGTGGAGATCGACGAGATGAACGACAGCACCCTCCCTTCGTGCTCCACCTGGAGCGGCAGCGCGAAGTACGGCACCGGCTCCCCGGGCTCCGCGCCCGGCGCCGGCTCGGGCACCGGGTACGCGGCGACCTCGTCGTACAGCTCCCGCAGCGGCCGCGACCGGCGCAGCGCGATCTGCCGCTCCATCTGCGCCAGCAGATGCCCGCGCCACTCCCGCAGATTCCGGATGCGCGGCGCCAGCCCCCTCGGATGCAGCGTCAGCCGCATCGCGTTCAGCGGCGGCGCGAGCAGCTCCTCGGGCATCCCGTCCAGCAGCATCAGGATGCCCCGGTTGGCGGCCACCACGTCGTACCGCGCGTCCACCACCAGCGCCGGATAGGGCTCGTAGCCCTGGATCAGCCGCTCCATGCCCTCCCGCAGCGACCGCAGCGCCGGGTCGTCCAGCGGGGTCTCCGGGTAGTGCGGGGCGTAACCGGCCGCCAGCAGCAGGGCGTTGCGCTCGCGCACCGGCACGTCGAGATGCTCGGCGAGCCGCAGCAGCAGCTCCTCGCTGGGGCGCGAGCGGCCCGTCTCGACGAAGCTGATGTGCCGGGCGGAGGAACCGGCGCGCAGCGCGAGCTCCAGCTGGCTGACCCGGCGCTGCTCCCGCCAGGCCCGCAGCAGCGTGCCGACGCCCTCGCAGGGAGCGGTGGTGGTCACGGACAGGGGTGTCGTCATGTGGACGACCGTAGTCGAGCGAGGCAGGCTGGACAGGTACGTGATCCCGGTCCCCCAGGAAGGGAGCCCTGCCGTGGCCGTCGAACCCCTGTCGCAGAAGGAGATCGAGGACCGGCTGGCCGAGCTGCCCGGCTGGGCGGTCGAGGAGGGCCGTCTCACCCGTACCTTCCGGCTCGCCACCCACGGCGCCGCCGCCGCGCTGGTCGTGCACGTCGCCCAGGTGCAGGAGGAGCTCGACCACCACTCCGACCTGACCCTCGGCTACAACACCGTGCGCCTCGCGGTGAACACCCACAGTGCCGGGGGCGGCCTCACCGAGCTGGACTTCAGCCTGGCGCGAAAGGTGGCGGACCTGGCGCCCGCACATGGGGCAAGCTGACCTCGTTGATCGATCAACAGGGCCCGGCGGACCCCGGGCCGGGGGCGGGGGACACGCATGCTCGACTACGAGAAGGAAGCCGACGCCTACGACATCTCCCGCGGCGGTGAGCCCCGCGCGGCCGCCGCCGCCGAGGCGGTGCTCGGCCTGCTGCCGCCGGACGGCGCCGAACTGCTCGACGTGGCCTGCGGCACCGGCATAGTGACCCGGCGCCTCGCCGCCGCCCGGCCCGGCACCCGGGTGACCGGCGTCGACCTGGCCGTCGCCATGGCCCGGATGGCCTCGGCGCGGCTTCCCGGCCGGGTCCTCGTCGGCGACAGCCGCCGGCTGCCCTTCCCGGACGCCTCCTTCGACGCGGTCGTCAGCGTGTGGCTGCTGCATCTGCTCGACGACGCCGACGTGCGGGGCGTCGTCGCCGAGTGCGCCCGCGTGCTGCGGCCCGGCGGGGTCTACGTCACCACGGTCGACAAGGCCGCCGCGCACAACGTGGGCAGCGACATCGACGCCGTGCTCGCCTCCCGTCCGCGCAGTCCCGTCCACGACGCCGCGGACACCGTCGCCGCCCTCGCGGCCGGGCACGGACTGGACCCCGCCGGACAGGCCCGCTTTCCCGGCCGCGGACAGGGGCGCAGCCCCCGCCGCACCATCGCCGACCTGCGCCGCGGCTGGTTCGTCACCCTGCCGCCGGGCGAGCCGCGCACCGAGGAGTTCGCCGCCCGTCTGGCCGTCCTCCCCGACCAGGACCGCCCCCGTCCGGATCCGGAGTTCAGCCTGCGGGCCTTCCGCCGGCCCGGTCCCTGAGCCCGGCGGAAGGCCGTCGTCGGGCAGGGCTCAGAAGGGGCCGGTGGTGCCCTCGGGCATGCTGTCGGCCAGATACCCGGCCAGGTCGGGGGCGTCGGGCCGGAGCAGGTGCCGTACCCAGGCGTCCCGCTCGTGCTGGATCGGCGGCAGTTCCCACACGCAGCCGATCCAGGGCCGCTCCAGCGCGACGAAGTGCGTCGGATCGCGGTCGGGGCAGCCGAGCACCGGCTGCCCGGCGGCGGCGCCGCGGAAGTGCAGCACGTTGTCCCACACCCAGCTGTACACGTTCAGATAGGCGCCGTCGTCGCCGCCCCGGTGCAGCACGACGAAGGTCGCGGGCGGGGTGCCGTCGGGGTCCGGCAGCAGCTGGGGCAGGATCGCGTACGCCGCCTCGCTCACCTCGGGCGCGATGCCCGCGGGGTCGGCGGTGACGTGGTAGCGCTTGACGTGCCGCCCGGCGACCTCGACCGGAGGCGGCACGGTGAGCAGTTTCTCCTCGAAAGCCATGACAGGACGCTAGAGGCCGATCACTGACACCATATGTCAGTGAAGTCCAGCCGGCTCGTCTCGATCCTCCTGCTGCTCCAGACCCGCGGCCGGATGACCGCCGCCCAGCTCGCGGCGGAGCTGGAGGTGTCGGTGCGCACGGTCTACCGGGACGTCGAGGCGCTCACCGCCGCGGGGGTGCCGCTGTACGCGGACGCGGGCCACGCCGGCGGATACCGCCTCCTCGACGGTTACCGCACCCGCCTCACCGGTCTGACCTCCGGCGAGGCCCAGGCGCTGTTCCTGTCCGGCCTGCCGGGGCCGGCGGCCCAGCTCGGCATCGGCCCGGTGCTGGCCGCCGCCCAGCTCAAGGTGCGGGCCGCCCTGCCGCCGGAGCTGCGGACGCACGCCGACCGCATCAGCGGCCGCTTCCATCTGGACGCCCCCGGCTGGTACGCGGACGCCGGTGAGGCGCCGTTCCTGCCGGAGGTCGCCGACGCCGTCTGGAACGGACGGGTGCTGCGGGTGACGTACCGCCGCTGGCGCGAGCCCACCGATGTGCGGCGCCGGCTGGAGCCGTACGGGCTGGTCCTCAAGGCGGGCCGCTGGTACGTCGTCGCGGGGCCGCGGCCGCGCACCTTCCGGGTCGACCAGATCCTCGAACTCGACCTGTCGGACGAGAAGTTCGACCGCCCCGCGGACTTCGATCTGGCCGCGTACTGGACGGCGTACCAGCGCGACTTCCTGTCCCGGCTGCACCGCGCGGAAGCGGTCGTCCGGTTCGCGCCCGGGGTGGTGCCGGCGGGGCCTGCGGGGGAGGCCGTACGGGCCAACGGCCGCACGGACGAGGCCGGCTGGACGGTGGCGACCGTTCCCGTCGAGTCCGTGGACCACGCCGTCGGCGAGTTCCTGCGGCTCGGTACCGGCGCCGAGGTGCTGGAGCCGCCCGAGCTGCGGGAGCGGATCGCGGCGACGGCCGCCGAACTGGCCCGCCGGTACGGCAACTTCCCGGGGCGTGGCGGCGACTGAGGGGAAACATCCGTCTTCCTCGGGAGGTACGTCCCGTGAGGCACCCGCACCCCCGCACCCGCCCGCAGGGGCACCGCGGACACCGCTCGGCCGTCCTGGCCGCGGTGGCCGCCACGACCGTCCTGGCCGGCGCCGGACTGACCGCGCTCACCCCGAAGACCGCCGAGGCGGCCACCGCACGTCAGGTGGAGGCCCTCGACCGCGGCGTGGTCAGCGTCCACACCGACGCCGGCAACCTGGTCGGCTGGCGCTGGCTGGGCACCGACCCGGACAACGTGTCCTTCAACGTCTACCGGGCCGGCACGAAGGTCAACACGAGCCCGGTCACCGGCTCGACGAACTTCTTCCACCCCGGCGCCCCGGCGCAGGCCGACTACACGGTCCGCGCGATCGTGAACGGCGTCGAGCAGGGCGACTCCGTGCACGCCGTGCAACTGCGCACCGGGTACAAGGACGTGCCGATCAGTCCGCCTCCCGGCGGCACCACCCCCGACGGCGTCGCCTACACCTACGAGGCCAACGACGCCTCCGTCGGGGACCTCGACGGCGACGGCCGGCTCGACTTCGTCCTGAAGTGGCAGCCCACCAACGCCAAGGACAACTCCCAGTCCGGCTACACCGGCAACACGGTCGTCGACGGCGTCACCCTGGACGGCACCCGTCTGTGGCGCGTCGACCTGGGCCGCAACATCCGCTCCGGCGCGCACTACACGCAGTTCCAGGTGTACGACTACGACGGCGACGGCCGGGCCGAGATCGCGATGAAGACCTCCGACGGCACGGTCGACGGCACCGGCACGGTGATCGGCAGCGCCTCCGCGGACCACCGCAACTCCAGCGGCTACGTGCTGTCCGGGCCCGAGTACCTGACCATGTTCGACGGCCGCACGGGCCGGGCGATGCAGTCCGTCGGCTACGTCCCCGCCCGCGGCACGGTCTCCTCCTGGGGGGACTCCTACGGCAACCGCGTCGACCGCTTCCTCGCCGGCACGGCCTATCTGGACGGCGCCCGCCCCTCCTTGATCATGGCCCGCGGCTACTACACCCGTACGGTGATCGCCGCCTGGGACTGGCGGGGCGGGACCTTCACCCGCCGCTGGACCTTCGACACCGGTTCCTCCACCAACTCCGGCAAGGGCTACGACGGTCAGGGCTCGCACAGCCTGTCCGTCGGCGACGTCGACGGTGACGGCCGGGACGAGATCGTGTACGGCGCCATGGCCGTCGACGACAACGGCAACGGCCTGTGGACCACTCGCACCGGCCACGGCGACGCCCAGCACCTCGGCGACCTCGACCCCTCCCGGGCGGGCCTGGAGTACTTCAAGGTGTCGGAGTCCGCCTCGCAGCCCGCCGCGCTGTACGTCGACCCCGCCGACGGCACGGTGCGCTGGAAGCTCGCCGCCTGCTGCGACAACGGCCGGGGCGTGGCCGGCGACATCTGGGCCGGGAACGACGGCGCCGAGGTCTGGTCGGCCTCCGACACCTCGATCCGCGACGAGGCGGGCGCCGTCAAGGGCCGTGAACCCTCGTCGGTGAACTTCCTGGCCTGGTGGGACGGCGACACCGTCCGCGAACTCCTCGACGCCACCCGCATCGACAAGTACGGCGCCTCGGCCGACACCCGTCTGCTGACCGCCTCGGGCGTCCACTCCAACAACGGCACCAAGGCCACCCCGTCGCTCTCCGGCGACATCCTCGGCGACTGGCGCGAGGAGGTCGTCTGGCCGACGGCCGACAACACGGCCCTGCGGGTCTACTCGACCCCCCACGAGACCACCACGAGGATCACGACCCTGCTCCACGACACGATGTACCGCACGGGTCTGGCCTGGCAGAACACCGCCTACAACCAGCCCCCGCACCCGAGCTTCTTCCTCGGCGGCGGCATGCCCACCGCGCCCCGCCCGGCGGTCCGGACGCCCTGACCGCAGGCAGCACGAAGGGCGCGCACCGTGCGGTGCGCGCCCTTCTTCCGGTTCAGCTCACGGTGCAGGTCCGGTCGCCGGCCTTGAACACGGCCGGTCTGCCGTTGGTGCCCGTCCAGCTTCCGGTGAAGCCGAAGCCCACCGAGGAGCCCGCGGCCACGGAGGCGTTCCAGCCGACGTTCCTCGCCGTGACGGTGCCGCCCGAGGCGGAGTGCTCGGCGTTCCACATCTGCGAGACCGTCTGGCCGTTCGGGAAGGCCCAGCCCAGCGCCCAGCCGGACCACGCGGTGGTCCCGGTGTTGGTCAGCTGCACATCCGCCTGGAAGCCGCCCGACCACTGGTTGGTGATCCTGTACGTCACGGCGCAGCCGCCGGCCGGACCGGGGCCGGGATCGGTGCCGCCCCCGCCGTCCCCTCCGCCCGTGCCGGAGGTGTCGCCGTAGACGATCCCCCGGCCGTTGGTCGCCACGTACACCCGGCCGTACACCCGCGGGTCCCCGGTGATCGCGGCGCCCGTCCAGCCCCACTGGTGGGCGTCGTCGTTGATCCGGGTCCAGGAGGCGCCCTTGTCGGTGGAGCGGAAGACGCCGCGCACCCCGCCGATCTTCGCACTGGTGTACAGCGTCTGGTACGAGGCTCCCGGCGCGGCCTTGCCGAAGCCGACGGTGTCGGCCTGTTCGACGTTCGCCAGCCTGGTGAAGGTCGCCCCGCCGTCGGTGGAGTGCCACAGGCCGTACGCCCCGTCGCTCGCGCCGCCCGCCAGCCAGACATCGCCCTTCGTGCCGGGCAGCGCCTTGAAGCGGACGCTGTCGCCGGCGGGCAGCCCGGTCGCGGCGGAGGCGGTGAAGCTCGCGCCGCCGTCCGTGCTGACGTAGAACTTCCCGGAGCCGAAGCCGTAGAACACCTTCGGGTCGACCCGGTCCGACTCGACGACCGCGCCCGCCGGGATGCCGGACGACGCCGTCCAGGAGCTGCCGAAGCCGGTGGCGAAGTGCACCCCGGCGCCCTGCGGGCTCCACACGAAGCGGCTGCCGTCGGCCGCGGCGGCGACCGTGCCGCCTCCGCTCACCCCGGAGGGGTCGCTGCCCGCGAACCAGTTGGCGCCGTTGTCCGTCGAGAACGCGATGTGCGGCCCCGAGTCCAGATTGCCGGTCCGCACCACCGTGCCCGGGTTGCTCTCGGCGAAGTCCAGGCTGGTCGTGGAGGTGAAGTTCGGCGAGGTGTACATCATCGCCGGCACCTTGGTGAGATCCGTGTGCCGGAAGCCGCCGATGTCACCGAGGGCGCTGAGCAGCGGGGCGCCCGACGGGGGAGAGGCCAGGTCGTTGACGGCGGTCTCCTCCAGCCCCTGCACCATCGGCCTGATGGTGAACTGGCTTCCGCCGTCCCAGTCGGTGAGGTTCTCGGTGCCGTAGACCGTCGCACCGGTGCCGTACATCATCCGGTCGGAGTCGAACGGGTCGATCTCCAGCGACTCGGTCATCCAGCCGAGCTTCGGCGTCTGCTCGGGCGGGGAGGGATTCGCGCCCCAGGTCAGCCACGGCGACGACGAGACGTCCATGGTGTAGCGGTTGGAGCGGCTGGGGTACGACGTGTAGTCCCACGCCTTCGTCCAGGTGCCGCCGCTGTCCGTCGAGCGGAAGATCTGGGTGTCGGGCCACCAGGAGCTGTACGCGGTCGCCATCACCGTGCCCGGCCGCTGCCGGTCGACGGTCAGCCCGCTGAAGCCGTAGTAGGTGTCGGCCTCGGCGACGGGACTGATGTCCGTCCAGGTGCCGGTCGCGGTCGCGTACCGCCACAGCCGGCCCTTGCCGCCGTCGTACGGACCGCCCTTGTCGCTGTAGGCGAGGTACAGATGGCCGTTCACCGCGTCCAGCACGCCCTTGTGGGCCAGGTACCCGGTGGGCTGCCCGGCCAGCCGCGACCAGGTGGCCCCGGCGTCCGTCGAGCGGTACACGGAGTTGTCCTTGTCGGCGACCCCGATGTAGAGGGTGCGGGTCGCGCCGCCGGAGGTGCCGGTGGACTCGTCGAAGGTGACCCAGACGACGCCCTGGTTGTCGGAGGCGTAGCCGGAGGTGTCGCTCGGGTCCTGGGCGTAGTTACCGGGGTTGGGGAAGTTCGTCACCTGCGACCAGGTCACCCCCGAGTCCGTCGACCGCCACAGGCCCTTGCCGCTGGGCGCGCCCAGGTAGAGCACGCTGTTGCGGTTCGGGTCGACCGCGAGCCGCTCGCCCATGCCGCGGCCGGGCATGTTGCCGCCCAGCTTGAACGGCAGGGCGGTCTTCTGCCAGGTCGCCCCGCGGTCCGAGGAACGCATGACGGCCCCGTTGCCCGGGTCCCAGCTGTTGGTGTACGTCCCGACGGCCGCGTAGACCTTGTCGGGGTTCACCGGGTCGGAGGCGAGGCTCACCACGCCGGTGTGTCCCCAGTCGTCCCAGCCGACCGAGTCCAGCAGCGGTGTCCAGGTCTTCGTGGACTGCACCCAGCGGTAGGCGCCGCCGATGTCGGTCCGGGCGTAGGCGAGGTTCTTCTCCTTGCGGTTGAAGACGATGCCGGGGACGAAGCCGCCCCCGTCGATGCGGGCGTTCTTCCAGGTGTAGGTGTCGGCGGCGACCGCCTGCCGTTCGGTCCCGGGGGCGCCGGCGGCGGCGGGCGCCCCCGAGAGCAGCCCGGCCGCCAGCGCGACGACGGCCGTGAGGATGCGGGTTCTTCGCACGGTGGGGAGTCCTCTCCCTGATTCGGTGGAAAGGCATGGAACGACCGGGCGGCCCCCAGTGCGGGAGGGGACCGCCCGGCCCAGGTACGCGGAGCGTTTCAGCGGGGACTTATTCGAGGAGCTCCGCGTACGAGCCCATGGCGAGGGCGATGTCCGCCTGCGCCCAGAACCGGTGGTACGTGAAGGACGGCACGGCACCGCCCGCGAGGTACGACTCGATCTTCGACCAGGCCGGGTCGTCCTCGTAGAAGGAACGGATCGAGGCGAACGTGGACGACGAGTCGACCGCGTCGCCGTTCGGCATCGTGCCGGTCCAGCCGCTCGGGACGTAGACCGCGTCGTCGAAGCGGTTGTAGTCGGCGCGGTTCTCCGGGACGGCGATGCCCAGGGCGTCCTGGTTGTTCTTCCACATGCCGTCGAGCAGCGCCTTGGCCGTGGAGGCCGCGGCGGTGTCGTCCGAGCGGTCCGCGTAGTACGTCAGGGTCTTGGCGTACGCCGCGGCCACACCGACGTCGTCGGTGTAGTCGGCCACCGACACGTGCAGCCCGTTGTTGGCGCCGGGGCTTGCGGCGTTCCAGGTGTCGGGCCGGCCCGTCCACCTCAGCGTCGAGGGGATGCGGAAGGTGCCGTCGGGGTTGACGGTCGTCTCGGACAGCGCCCAGTCGACCCACTTGTCGAGCACCGTCCTGGCGGCGGCGTCGCCCGTCTGCCGGTAGTACTCGGCGACCCGCTCCATCGACCACGCCTGGAAGCCGAACCACTGGTTGGACGGCGGGTCGTGGTAGACGGGCTTCTCGTCGTAGTACATGCCGTAGAAGGTCGGCGTGCCGGACGGCGGGGTGGTGTACCGGCCCGCCCAGCTGTTGGTCGCGCCGCCGGCGATCGCGCCCTCGCTGGACTGCAGCCAGCGGTAGAACTCGATCTGCCGGGTGAGCGACCTGCCCCAGTCGGCCGTGCCCGTGGCGGACTTCGGCTTCAGCGGGTCGTAGGCGCTCAGCGCGTACGCGGCCAGCGGGTTCTGGTAGCCGCCGTGCGCGTGGCTGGAGCCGATGCGCCAGGCCCAGCCCGCCGAGGAGTCGGTCGCGCCGCCCCAGGCGTAGTACCAGGAGAGCAGGTAGTGCGAGGCGTCCTTGCCGGTGCCGGCCGGGCAGGACGGGCTGGTGCAGTTGCCGATCTTCTTGAAGTACTTGTCGAACATGGCGTAGCGCAGGTAGTCGCCCATCTTCGCGGCCTTGGCGACGGTCGCGGTGACGTCCGCCCCCTTGCCCTGCTGCTTGGCCCAGATGTCCGCCCAGTACGCGGCCTGCACGGCGCGCGCGTCCGCGTCGGGGGCGTTGGTGAACTTCCACTGCTTCGCGTACGAGGCGTCCTTGGTGAACAGGTCCAGATAGCCGTTGCGGCCGCCGTACTTGAAGGCGTCGCAGGTGGGCTGCGGAACCGTCTCCCACACGGACTCCTGCGGGCCGCGCTGGAAGGTGTTGATGTAGGAGGGGCCGGTGTCGGCCGGGCCCGCCTCGCACTTGCCGGGCGAGTTGCCGTACCCGTAGACGTTGTCGACGTCCTGGATCCAGTGCATGCCGTAGACGTCGTCCGTGCCGTAGGCGGACTTCAGCTCGCCCGCGATCGGGTCCGGACCGACCGAGACCCCGTTCTCCAGGGCGGAGGGGTACTCGTTCGGGGTGTCGTGCTCGGGCGCGTAGGTCGCCGGCTTGGAGGCGTTGTAGAAGGAGTTCGTCGGCTGGTCGGCGTGGGTGGGGATCATGTACTTCTCCATGATCTCCCAGGCGCCGTTGAACTTGGTCCAGTCGCCGGTCACCTTGCCGTACATGGCCTGGAGCCACAGCAGATAGCTGTACGCCTCCGACGTGGTCTCATGGCCGTGGTCCGGCGCCTCGACGATCAGCGTCTCGACCGAGTGGTAGGGGATGCCCTCGGGGGAGAAGTAGCCGTTCGCCGGGTTGGTGATCTTCCCGTACAGCTCCAGGAACCGGGCGTCGTACTCCTTGGTGGCGCCGATCTGCGTCACCGTGACCGTCGCCTTGGCGTGTCCGGTCGCCGTCGAGTCGAAGGTGGCCGCGCCGGTCCCCGAGGAGTCGGCGGCGACGGTCACCCGCTGCGCGGTGTTCCAGTTCGACGGCGTGAAGGTCAGGCTCGCCCCGCCGGACACCGACAGTCCGGTGTTGCCGCCGGTACGGGCCGTGGTGACGGTGACGTTCGCGGAGGGCTGGGTGGACAGCTTCACCTCGTACGTGCCCGTCCTGCCCTGCTGCACCGGCAGCTGGGCGGGCGTGGCGACGACGGCCGGCCCGGAGGCGACCGTGATGCCCACCGGGGTGGAGTCGGCGGAGGCACCGAGGCTGTCGTACGCCTTCGCCACCAGAGAATGACTGCCCACGGACAAGTTTGTGGCGGAGAGCGACCAGGGCGCACTGGTGTCGGTGCCCAGCAGGGTCGTGTCGTCGTAGAACTCGACCTTGCTGACGGTCGCGCCGTCGGCCGCGGCGGCGGTCGCCGCGAGCGGGACCGCGTTGCCCTGTGTGTACACCGCGCCCGCGGTCGGGCTGGTCAGCACGGTGATCGGCGGCTGGTGGGCGCCGGTGCACGGGGTGCCGTTGACCGCGAAGGACGTCGGTGCCGCGTTGGTGCCGCTGTACGTGAACTGGGCGCCGGTCGACACCGCGGCCCCGGCGGCGATCGTGCCGTTGTAGCTCGCGTTGCGCACGGTGACCGACTGGCCGGACTGGGACCAGGTGCCGTTCCAGCCGTTGCTCAGCCGCTGGTTGCCCGTGTAGGCGTACGTCAGCGTCCAGCCGCCGATCGGGTCCGACCCGCGGTTGGTGATCGTGAGGTCCGTGGTGAAGCCGGAACCCCAGTCGTTGGTCTTCTGGTCGACACTGCACTGAAGTGCCGCTGCCTGAGCGGGAGTCGAACCCGAACTCAGCATCGTCAGGGGAAGGGCGAGGGCCGCCGCGACAGCGGTCCACGCTCTCCGTACGGTTCTGCGTCTGCTTGGGGGGTGCACGTGCTGGTTCCTCCTCGCGGCTCGGAGAAGTCAAGGCTTGAACCAGTGGGAGCGCTCCCATAGTGAAGACGGGGTGGTATTCGGTCAAGGTGTTTGAAGAGTCGAAAAGATTCGACGGTCGCGTTCGATGAAAAGTCAAGCCGATCCCCTGTCTTTTGCCGTCACTTGGCGCTACGTTCCTTCGCACCAGTGGGAGCGACTCCACCAGTCGACGCGTGCTGTCACAGCGCGTCCGAGCTGCAAGGAATCGCTCATGCGACACCCCCCGCGTTCAGCTCTTTTACTCGCCGGCACGGCCGCCGCCGCCCCTGTGGGCACGGTGGCCGCACCGGTGGTCACGGCGGCGGGAGCCGTGCCGGTCCGTGCGGCGGAGCACTCCGCCGTCAGCCGGCGGGAGACCGGCTTCCAGGGGCCCGTGACGATCACCGGCAACTCGGCGGCGCCCGGCGAGGAGTACCGGCCGGGCATGTCCGGCGCCGGGCCGGAGCACGCCGGTGCCGTCCGCGTCGCGCCCGTCGCCGCCCGGGTTCCCCGGGCGCGGCCGGGACCGGCGAGAACACCTGCGTGCACGCCTTCGCCGGCCGTGTCACGGCGCGGTGCGACGTGCGCGCCCCGCCACCCTGCCCGAGGCGGACCCGGAACACCCGCGACCGCGCCTTCGGGCCGGTCCTGACCACGGCGTACGACGCCACTCAGGCGTCGTGCGGCACCGTGCTGCGCGATCACCCGCGCGGCGTCGACCTGTACTTCCGTACCTCCGTACCTCCGTACTCCCGTACCCGCAATCCCGTACCGGAAGAAGGAAACCCGCACTCATGAGCCGTAGCAGAACAGCGATGCTTGCCGCCCTGGCGCTCGTCGCCGGTGCCTCCGGGACCGCCCTCGCGGTCGTCCCCGGCGACGTCGGCCTCGCCGCCGCGCCCTGCACCGTCGACTACAAGGTGCAGAACGACTGGGGCTCCGGATTCACCGCCAACGTCACCGTCACCAACAACTCGGCCGCCAAGTCGGCCTGGTCCGTGAAGTGGTCGTACGCCGGGAACCAGCGGATCACCAACGGCTGGAACGCCAAGGTCACCCAGTCCGGTGCGGCCGTCACCGCCGCCAACGAGAGCTACAACGGCTCGCTGGCGACCGGCGGTTCGGTCAGCTTCGGGTTCCAGGGCACCTACAGCGGCAGCAACGCGGTCCCGGCCGCCTTCACCCTCGACGGCGTCACCTGCAACGTCGACGGCGGCCCGACCGACCCCGGCCCGACCGACCCCGGCCCCACGGACCCGGGCCCGACCGACCCCGGCACAGGCCGGGTCGACAACCCCTACGCCGGTGCCAAGGTGTACGTGAACCCCGAGTGGTCCGCGAAGGCCGCCGCCGAGCCGGGCGGCAGCCGTGTCTCCAACCAGCCCACCGGTGTGTGGCTGGACCGGATCGCCGCGATCAACGGCGTCAACGGCGGGATGGGCCTGCGCGCCCACCTCGACGAGGCGCTGCGGCAGAAGGGCTCCGGCGAGCTCGTCGTCCAGCTCGTCGTCTACAACCTGCCCGGCCGTGACTGCGCGGCCCTCGCCTCCAACGGCGAGCTGGGCCCGACGGAGATCGACAAGTACAAGACGCAGTACATCGACCCGATCGCCGCGATCCTTGCCGACTCCAAGTACCGGGGCCTGCGGATCGTCACCACGGTCGAGATCGACTCGCTGCCGAACCTGGTCACCAACGTCTCGGGACGGCCGACCGCCACGCCCAACTGTGACGTGATGAAGGCCAACGGCAACTACCAGAAGGGCGTCGGCTACGCCCTGAACAAGCTCGGCGACGTCCCCAACGTCTACAACTACATCGACGCCGGCCACCACGGCTGGCTCGGCTGGGACGACAACTTCGGCGCCTCCGCGGACATGTTCAAGTCCGCGGCCACCGCCGAGGGCGCGACCGTCGCCGACGTGCACGGCTTCATCGTCAACACCGCCAACTACAGCGCCCTGAAGGAGAACAACTTCAAGATCACGGACACCGTGAACGGCACGTCCGTGCGCCAGTCCAAGTGGGTCGACTGGAACCGCTACACCGACGAGCTGTCGTACGCCCAGGCCATGCGGGACAAGCTGGTCTCGATCGGCTTCGACTCCAGGCTGGGCATGCTCATCGACACCTCCCGCAACGGCTGGGGCGGCACCCAGCGGCCGGCCGGTCCCGGCGCCACCACCAGCGTGGACACCTATGTCAACGGGGGCCGCTACGACCGCCGGATCCACCTCGGCAACTGGTGCAACCAGGCCGGGGCCGGTCTCGGCGAACGTCCGAAGGCGGCACCCGAGGCGGGCATCGACGCCTACGTCTGGATGAAGCCCCCGGGTGAGTCCGACGGCGCCAGCAAGGAGATCCCGAACAACGAGGGCAAGGGCTTCGACCGGATGTGCGACCCGACGTACACCGGCAACGCCCGCAACGGCAACAGCATGTCCGGCTCCCTCCCGGACGCGCCGCTGTCCGGGCAGTGGTTCTCCGCGCAGTTCCAGCAGCTGATGCAGAACGCGTACCCGCCGCTGTCCTGACCGGACGACGGCACGACCCGCCGGGACCGGCCCCACGTCCGGTCCCGGCGGGTCACCGGCGCTTTCCGGGATCCCGTTCTGCGGTTCCGGCAACACGACTGGCCTCTTCCCGGTGCGTCGGCGCACGCTGGCCGTATTCCGAGGAGAGGCTGACCACCATGGCGCACGCACCCGAACAGCCCGCGGACCACCGGCACGAGCCGCACCGGCACGAGCACGGCGCACCCGGTGCCGGACACCACCGTCACGACACCACCGACATCGACTGGGCCGAGACGGGGCCGCTGCTGGAGTCGCAGGCGGAGCTGTTCACCCCGCTGTACGAGCACGCGCTGGCCTGGCTCGCCAAGCGGCAGACCGAGCCCGGCCTGGTCGTGGACGCGGGCAGCGGTCCCGGTGTGGTGGCCTGTCTGTTCGCGGACACCTTCCCCGGTGCGCGCGTGGTCGCCGTGGACGGCAACGAGCCGCTGCTGGAGCGTGCCCGGGACCGGGCCGCACGGCTGGGCGTCGCCGACCGCTTCGGCACCCTCGCCGGTGAGCTGCCCGAAGTCCTCGGCGACCTCGACTACCCGGCCGACCTGCTGTGGGCCAGCCGCAGCCTGCACCACCTCGGGGACCAGCGGGCCGCCCTCGCCGCGTTCGCCGGGCATCTCGCCCCCGGCGGCACCCTCGCCCTGATGGAGGGCGGACTGCCCGCCCGTTTCCTGCCCCGCGACATCGGCTTCGGCCGCCCCGGCCTCCAGGCCCGCTTCGACGTGGTCGAGTCCGAGTGGTTCGCCCGGATGCGGGCCTCCCTGCCGGACACGGTCGACGAGGCCGAGGACTGGCCCGCGCTGCTCGCCGCGGCCGGTCTGAAGCCCACCGGCAGCCGTACCTTCCTCCTCGACCTGCCCGCCCCGGCCACCGACCGCGCCCGGGCCTACACCGCCGCGCACCTGTTCCGGCTGCGGGAGGCCGTGGGCGACGAGCTGGACCCCGGCGACCTGGCCACGCTCGACCGTCTCCTCGACGCGTCCGACCCCGGGAGCGTCCATCGCCGTCCGGACCTGTTCGTGCTGGCGGCGCACACCGTGCACACGGCCGCCCGGCCCCTGTGACCTCCTCCCCGCGACGCACGGGCGCCCCGGGAGCCGTGAGGCTCCCGGGGCGCCGTGGAATGCCGGCGGGTCAGGCCATCTCGAAGGTCGCCGGGTCCGGGCCCAGGCGCCGGTCCTCGTCGAGGGCGCTGATCGCGGCCAGGTCCTCGGCGTCCAGGTCGAAGTCGAAGACCTCGATGTTCTCCCTGATCCGGGACGGGGTCACGGACTTGGGGATGACGACGTTGCCCAGCTGGAGGTGCCAGCGCAGGACGATCTGGGCCGGGGTGCGGCCGTGCTTGCGGGCGATCGCGACGATCGCCGGGACCTCCAGCAGGCCCTTGCCCTGGCCCAGCGGGGACCATGCCTCGGTGGCGATGCCCCGCCCGGCGTGGAAGGCGCGGGCGGCCTGCTGCTGGAGATGGGGGTGCAGCTCGATCTGGTTGACCGCCGGGACGACCGAGGTCTCGGCGACGAGCCGCTCCAGGTGCTCCGGCAGGAAGTTGGAGACACCCACGGCCCGCACGCGGCCGTCGGCGAGGAGCTTCTCGAACGCGCGGTAGCTGTCGACGTACCTGTCGCGCGAGGGCGTCGGCCAGTGGATCAGGTACAGGTCCACGTAGTCCAGGCCCAGCTTGGCGAGGGACTCGTCGAAGGCGCGCAGGGTGGAGTCGTAGCCCTGGTCGCTGTTCCAGAGCTTGGTGGTGACGAAGACGTCCTCACGCGGAACGCCGGAGGCGGCGACGGCCTTGCCGGTGCCCTCCTCGTTGCCGTAGATCGCCGCTGTGTCGATGCTGCGGTACCCGGCCTCCAGCGCGGTGGCGACCGCCTGCTCCGCCTCGTCGTCCGGCACCTGCCAGACGCCGAAGCCCAGCTGGGGCATCTCGACGCCGTTGTTGAGGGTGATCAGGGGGACCTTGCTGCTCACGAGCTCTCGATCCTTCGGTTGTCGTCAGGTGATACTCACATCGTCAACGATCACGTGCGGCCAAACATTCCGGACCGCGGAATCCGTCCGCGGACGGAAGAACACCGGTCCCGTCGACGTCACACCTGGTACAGGGCGTCGACCTCGTCGGTGTACGCCTTCTCGATCGCCTTGCGCTTGAGCTTCAGCGACGGGGTGAGCAGCCCGTGCTCCTCGGTGAAGGGCTGGGCGAGGACACGGAAGGTGCGGATGGACTCGGCCTGCGAGACGAGGGTGTTGGCCGCGACGACCGCCCGCCGCACCTCGGCCTCCAGCTCCGGGTCCCGCACCAGCTCGGCGTCGGTGAGCTGCGGCTTGTTGTGCATGGTCAGCCAGTGGTCGACGGCGTCCCGGTCGAGGGTGACGAGCGCGGCGACGAACGGGCGGTCGTTGCCGACGACCACGCACTGGTGGATCAGCGGATGCTCGCGCACCCGCTCCTCCAGCGGGCCGGGGGAGACGCTCTTGCCGCCGGAGGTCACCAGGATCTCCTTCTTGCGGCCGGTGATGGTGAGATAGCCGTCCTCGTCCAGCTGGCCCAGGTCGCCGGTGGCCAGCCAGCCGTCGTGCAGGGCCTCGTCGGTGGCCTTGGGATTGCCGAGATAGCCCTGGAAGACGTGGGGGCCGTGCAGCCAGATCTCGCCGTCCTCGGCGATGTGCACGCTCGTGCCGGGCACGGGCATGCCGACCGTGCCGTAGCGGGTGCGCCCGGGCGGGTTGGCGGTGGCGGCCGCCGTGGACTCGGTCAGGCCGTAGCCCTCGTAGATCTGCACGCCCGCGCCCGCGAAGAACAGGCCGAGCCGCCGGTCCATCGCCGAGCCGCCCGACATCGCGTTGCGGATCCGGCCCCCCATGGCCGCGCGGACCTTGGCGTAGACGAGCTTGTCGAAGAGCTGGTGCTGCATCCGCAGCCCCGCCGACGGGCCGGGCCCGGTGCCCCATGCCTTCGCCTCCATCGCGTCGGCGTACTTCACGGCGGCCTCGACGGCCTTGTCGAAGGGACCCTCCCGGCCCTCCTTCTCTGCCTTGCGCCGGGCCGCCGCGAACACCTTCTCGAAGATGTACGGCACCGCGAGGACGAAGGTCGGCCGGAACGCGGCCAGGTCCGGCAGCAGGGCGGCGGCGTCGAGGCGTGGCTGGTGCCCGAAGCGGACCCTGCCGCGGATCGCGGCGACCTCCACCATCCGCCCGAAGACATGCGCGAGCGGCAGGAACAGCAGGGTGGCCGCCTCGTCGCCCCGGCGGGAGTGGAACACCGGCTCCCAGCGCTCGATGACGGTGTCCGCCTCGAACATGAAGTTGCCGTGGGTGAGGACACAGCCCTTGGGGCGGCCGGTCGTGCCCGAGGTGTAGATGACGGTCGCCACCGACTCGGGGGTGACCGCGCGCCGGTGCCGGTGCACGACCTCGTCGTCCAGGTGCGCGCCGGCGTCGTACAGCTCCTGCACGCATCCTGCGTCGAGCTGCCACAGCCGCTCCAGCCGCGGCAGCCGGTCGATGACCGTGGCGATGGTCATGGCGTGGTCCTCGTGCTCCACGACCGCGGCCGTCACCTCGGCGTCGTGCAGCATCCAGAAGCACTGCTCGGCGGACGACGTCGGGTACAGGGGCACCACCTGGGCGCCGATCGTCCACAGGGCGAAGTCGAACAGCGTCCACTCGTAGCGGGTGCGGGACATGATGCCGACCCGGTCGCCGAACCGGACGCCCTGGGCGAGCAGCCCCTTGGCCAGGGCGAGGACCTCGTCGCGGAATCCGGCCGAGGTCACGTCCCGCCACTGCCCGGTCTCGTCCTTGCGGCCGAGCGCGACGTGGTGCGGATCCTCCGCGGCGTACCGGAAGACGACGTCGGCCAGACCGCCCACCGGCGGTGCCGACGCCGACGGAGGGTTGGTGAACTCGCGCAAACCCGCTCCCGCTCGTCATGGCGCTCCGCACAGCGCCGTGAAAGCTACCCCACGCGTTCGTGCGGCGGGAGGGCCCGGAGAACGGGGCGGTGATCAGATCCGCGCTGGTCAGCGAGGGAAAATGTATCCAGATGGGGAAGGGCCGGACAGATTCCTGACGATCCAGTAAGTTCCGGGACCGTAATCTCCACGGAATCTGTACGACCCGAGCACCGTGTTCCGGGCCCTCCTCCGGCGTCAGCCGGAGGCGCGGGCAGACCTCTCTTCGCTCAGCGCCGCAGCGGCCGGATCCGTCACGCCGGCCACCCGCGGGCGAGGCGGGCGCACCAGGGCGAGCACCAGCAGCCCGGCCGTCACACCGACCGCCCCGGCGACCACCGCCGTGGTGTTCAGACCGGAGGCGAACGCGGCCCGCAGGGCCTGCTCTCCGACGGCCCCGCGCAGCGCGTCCGCGCCGCCGCCCGCCAGCGTGTGCGCCGCCTCCCGGGGCAGCGTGCCGGTCATGCGCGAGGTCAGCACCGTGCCGAAGACCGCGACCGCGATCGCGTAGCCGAGCTGGCGGAAGGCGTTCACCGCACCGCCCGCCATGCCCGACCGCTCCGGCGGTACGGCGGCCAGCGCGGCGCCCGCGATCCCCGGGGCCGTGAACCCGGTCCCCAGTCCCACCAGCACCAGGCCCGGCACCAGCGCGGACGCGGTCGAACCGGCGTCCAGGAACGCCATGCAGAAATGCCCCAGACCGATCAGCAGCAGACCGCCGCCGACCGTGAACCGCGCGGGCACCCCGTGCAGCAGCCGCCCGCCCGCCGCGGCCACCGCGAACGAGGCCAGCGACAGCCACAGGAACACCAGCCCGCCGCCCACCGGGCTCATCCCCAGCATCGTCTGGAGCCAGATCGACGTGTACGGCAGCAGCCCGAACGCCGCCCCGGTGAAGGCGAGCGCGCCCAGCATGACCCCGGTGAAGGCGGGCCTGAGGAACAGCCGCGGGTCCAGCAGAGGATCGGCGCTCCTCAGCTCCACCACGACGAAGCAGACCAGCGCCGCGGCCCCCAGGCCGAACGCGGCGAGGGCCCCCGGGTCGCCCCAGCCGTCCGCGCCGGCCCGCACCGCGCCGTAGGTGACCGCTCCCGCCACGCCGGCGAACAGCGCCGTGCCGGCCCAGTCGATCCGGCGGCCCGCCGCGCCCTTCGACTCGGGCACCGCCCGCAGGGTCAGCCACACCGCGGCCACGCTGACCGGCAGATTGACGTAGAAGATCCAGCGCCAGCCCGGACCGTCCGTCAGCAGCCCGCCGAGCACCGGGCCGACCGCGGCGGCCGCGCCGCTGACCGCTCCCCACACCCCGAGCGCCACCGACCGCTGCCGCCCCTGGTAGACCGAGCCCAGCAGCGGCAGGGTGGTGGCGAGCATCGCCGCCGCGCCCAGGCCCTGCGCCACCCGCGCCGCGACCAGCACCGCCGGGCCGGACGCCAGCCCGCACAGCAGCGACGCCACCGCGAACAGCGCCACGCCCGCCACGTGCGTCCGCCGCCGCCCGAGCACATCGGCCGCGGCCCCGGTCCCCAGCAGCAGCGCGGCCAGCGCCAGCGCGTAGCCGTCCATCACCCACTGCAGATCGCTGAGCGAGGCGTCCAGCGCACCCGCCATGTCCGGCAGCGCGACGATCACGATCGTCACGTCCAGCAGCAGCATGAACGTGCCCAGACACACCGCCGTCAGCGGCCCCCATGTCCGCATGTCCCACTCCTCGTCTCTCCCGGCGGTCCCTGCCGAACCACCCTGCGCTCCGTACGATGGACCGCGCGCGGCCGATCGCGGCGGAATCGGTTCGCTTGCCGGTGGAATCCGAGGGAAGGGTGCTCGATGCGGCTGGAATCCGACATCTTCGACGAGCTCGACCTCCAGATCCTGGACGCCCTGGAGGTCAACGGCCGCGCCTCGTTCAGCCGGATCGGCGCGGTGCTCGGTGTCTCCGACCAGACCGTCGCGCGCCGCTACCGCAGGCTGTGCGCCGAGGGCGGACTGCGGGTGGTCGCCGTCCGCGACGCCGAGCGGCTCGGCCAGGACCAGTGGACACTGCGGCTGCGCTGTGTCCCCGACAGCGCGCTCACCGTCGCGGACGCGCTCGCCAAACGGAGGGACACCAGCTGGATCGGGCTGGCCGCGGGCGGCACCGAGATCATCGTCGGCACCCGGCCGCGCAGCCCCGGCGACCGGGACGACCTGCTGCTGGGCAAGCTGCCGCGCACCCCGCGGGTGCTGGAGATCCGCGCCTATCAGCTGCTCCACCGTTTCTACGGCGGACCGACGGGCTGGCTGCGGGGGTTCCGCGTCCTCGGCGACGAGCAGGTCGCCGCGCTGCGGGCGGAGCTGCCGGCGGCGGAGGGGCCCGCGCGGATCGAGGCGGAGGACGAGCCGCTGGTCGCCGCGCTGGAGCGGGACGGGCGGGCCACGTACCCCGAGCTCCAGCGTGCCACCGGCCGTTCGGAGTCGGCGGTGAAGCGGCGGCTGGCCGCGCTGCTGGCTTCCGGGGCCCTCTACATCGACATCGAGTACCGGTCCGAGACGCTCGGGTATCCGCTGGCGGCGGTGCTGTGGATCACCACCTCGCCGGCCGCGCTGACCTCCGTCGGCGAGGCGCTCGCCACCCATGACGAGATCGCCCACGCGGCGGCGACGGCGGGGCCGTGCAACATCGTCGCGACCGTCGTCGTGCAATCGACCGCGCACCTCTACGACTATCTCAGCGGGCCGCTCGGGCGGCTGGAGGGGGTGCGGCAGGTCGAGGCGTCTCCGTTCCTGCGGCGGGTGAAGCAGCTGACGTACCAGGCGGCGGGGCGGTGACCGGGGCTGTGCGGGTGCGGGTTCGTCGTGGCCGGTCGCGCGGTTCCCCGCGTCCCTGGGGGGAGCCTCGGCCGACGGGGCGGTGACCGGGGCTGTGCGGGTGCGGGTTCGTCGTGGCCGGTCGCGCGGTTCCCCGCGTCCCTGGGGGTGAGGGCCGAAGGGGGTCAGGGGCGTACGCCGCCTGCCAGTACGGCGGCCGCCAGGGCTTCGGCGGGGCCCTGGGCCGGGCCCGGGCGGGAGGTGTGCAGCAGGACGAAGTCGACCTTGCCCAGGGGCGGCAGCCCCGCCCGGTCCGGCACCCGGACCAGACCGGGCGGGATCAGGCCGCGGGAGTGGGCCATCACGCCGAGGCCGGCCCGGGCGGCCGCGATCAGACCGTTGAGGCTGCCGCTGGTGCACGCGACGCGCCACTCGCGGCCCTCCCGCTGGAGCGCCTCCAGGGCCATCGCCCGGGTGATGCCGGGCGGCGGGTAGACGATCAGCGGCACGGGCCGGTCGGGGTCCAGCCGCAGCCGCTCGGCGCCGATCCAGACCAGACGGTCGTGCCAGACCAGCTGCCCGCGCGTGTCCTCGGCCCGCCGCTTGGCCAGCACCAGGTCCAGCTTCCCGGCGGTGAGCTGCTCGTGCAGCGTTCCCGACAGCTCGACCGTGAGTTCCAGGTCCACCTCGGGATGGTCGTGCCGGAAGCGCTCCAGGATCTCCGGCAGCCGGGTGAGCACGAAGTCCTCCGACGCCCCGAAGCGCAGCCGCCCGCGCAGCCGGGTGCCGGTGAAGAACGCCGTCGCCTGCTCGTGCACCTGGAGGATCCGGCGCGCGAAGCCCAGCATCGCCTCGCCGTCCTCGGTCAGCTCCACCGAGTGGGTGTCCCGGGTGAACAGCGTCCGCCCGGTGGCGTCCTCCAGCCGCCGTACGTGCTGGCTGACGGTCGACTGGCGCAGCCCGAGCCGCCGGGCGGCCTGCGTGAAGCTCAGGTTCTGCGCCACCGCGAGGAAGGTGCGCAGCTGGGCGGGGTCGTACACGGAGCCCAGGCTATCGCGGATCATGATGACAGTAAGTGTGGTGTTCGGGATTCCCGATCACTCGGGGAGCGAGCACGATGGAGAGGGGAACCCCTCGGATCCCTCCTGTCACCCTGCGTACGAGTGAGGGCGCGCGCCGGCGCGACCGTGACCCCGAAGGCAAGTGGAGCACTGTGAGAAGCCTGCGACCGCCGAGCCGGCTGCCGATCGACCCGTACGTCCTGCTGCTGCTCGCGACGGTGGGTCTCGCGGCACTGCTGCCGGCCGACGGCACGGGCGCCGACGTGGTCGACGCGGCTTCCAAGATCGCCATCGCCTTCCTGTTCTTCCTCTACGGCGTGCGGCTGTCCACCCGCGAGGCACTGGACGGGCTCCGGCACTGGCGGCTGCATCTCACGGTCCTGGCCTGCACCTTCGTGGTCTTCCCCCTGCTCGGCCTGGCCGCCCGCGGCCTCGTCCCGGTGCTGCTGACCGAGCCGCTCCACCAGGGCCTGCTGTTCCTCACCCTGGTCCCGTCGACCATCCAGTCGTCGATCGCCTTCACCTCGATCGCCCGTGGCAACGTGCCCGCCGCGATCTGCGCCGGCTCCTTCTCCTCGCTGGTCGGCATCGTCCTCACCCCGCTGCTCGCCGCCTTGCTGCTGGGCTCCGGCGTGGGCGGGTTCTCGGCGGACTCGCTCGTGGAGATCGTGCTGCAACTGCTGGTGCCGTTCCTGGCGGGACAGCTGCTGCGTCGCTGGCTGGGCGGTTTCGTCGCCCGGCACAAGAAGGTGCTGGGCCTGGTCGACCGCGGCTCGATCCTGCTGGTCGTCTACGCCGCGTTCAGCGAGGGCATGGTCCAGGGCATCTGGCACCAGGTCAGCCCGCTGCGGCTCGGCGGCCTGCTGCTGGTGGAGGCCGTGCTGCTGGCGGTCATGCTGGCGCTGACCTGGTACGGCGCCAAGGCGCTCGGCTTCGGCCGGGACGACCGGGTCGCGATCCAGTTCGCGGGCTCGAAGAAGTCCCTGGCCTCGGGGCTGCCCATGGCGAGCGTGCTGTTCGGCCCGCAGGCGTCCCTGGCGGTGCTGCCGCTGATGCTCTTCCACCAGATGCAGCTCATGGTGTGCGCGGTGATCGCCAAGCGGCGCTCGCACGACCCGGTCGGCCCGGTCGGCCCGGTCAGCGCGGGCTCCTCAGCCGCAGGGTCACGAAGCGCGGCCGGTACAGGGCCACGTCCGCGCTGATCTGCGCCGCGGCGCCCGCCGTCTCCAGCCAGTTGACGTCGTAGCTGAGCGCGATCCGTCCGCCGCCGCTCAGCGCGGGGTGCGCCTGCGGGTTGTAGGCGGCGACCCCGGCGCGCGGCAGCGGCGGGCCGAAGCCACGGCCCGGTCCGTGCCAGGGCCCGGTGGGGGAGCAGGACCAGTACGACGTCACCGTGTGCAGCCCCGCCGTGCCCGCGGCCATGGTGAACAGCACGTACGTGTCCGCGTCCCGGACCACGGAGAACGCGCTGCCCACCCCGGCACGCCGTCCGTCGCCGAGGACCGCGTGCGGCCGCACCCCCGTGGCCCACTCCCGGCCCGTCCAGTACTCCCACGCCGCGGGGTCGCCGAGTCCGCCCTCGGGCACCCGGGCGACGTACGCCGAGGAGACCGGCCGGCCGGCGGGCCGGCCGTCGTCGCCGCCGTAGACGTACGTCCAGCCGTCCTCCTCGACCAGCGTGGTCCCGAACAGCACCCGCCGCGAGAGGTCCGGGACCGTCTGCTGGCCGGACACCTCCACCACCGACTCCACCCTCAGGTCCGGCAGGGACAGGGTGGCGACCTCGGTCGCGACGGGCACACCGTAGATCCAGGGCGGCTGCCCGGCGGTACGCAGCCACAGCAGGACCCGTACGACCAGGTCGTCCGCGCCGGGGGAGCGGGGCTCGACGCGGGCCGCGACCGGCCAGCGCCAACGGCCGGGGCCGGGATCGGGCAGGAGCGGCGCGGGAAGGGTGCTCTCCAGACGGTCGCCGCGCATCACCACGGCCGAGTTGCGCACCATGGGGGCGGTGACGTCGCGCCAGGACGCCGACTCGCCGGCCGGGTTGGGCGGGGCGTGCACCGGGCCGAGGAAGGTGTCGGAGAACAGCCACAGCAGCCGGCCGTCCGGCAGCCGCACCGAGTGGGTGCCGTCGCCGCCGGTCCAGTCGTCGGTGCGGCCGGCGTCGTCGCCGTAGCGGGTGAACTCGCCGGTCAGCCGCTCGTCGGCGGACCAGGAGCCCACGGCCCGCGGCGCGCACGCCCCGGCGTCCGCCCCCTCGTCGTCCGGCAGGGCGGTGAGCAGCACGGCTGCGAGAACCAGGGCCAGCAGCAGGCCGAGTCCGGTTCCCTGGCGCTGTCGCACGGATGCGTCGGCGGACACGTCGGGCGACGTTAGCGGCTGCGGGCCGCACGGTCCACGGGGCCTCGGGGGCAGGAGGTGCCCGGCGCCGTGGCCGCTCTCCGCGGGCCGGGCCGGGCCGCGGCGGGACCCCGGGGGCGCAGGGGGCGTTCCCCGCCGGGCCGGGGTCCCGCCGCCCGGGCCTCGGGGACCGGTCAGCCCCGGGCGGCCGGGGCCGGCAGGGCGATGCGGTCCTCACCCGCGTACACGTTCATGGAGCTGCCCCGCAGGAAGCCCACCAGGGTCAGCCCCGTCTCGGCGGCCAGGTCCACCGCCAGCGAGGACGGCGCCGACACCGCGGCCAGCACCGGGATCCCGGCCATCACCGCCTTCTGCGCCAGCTCGAACGAGGCCCGCCCCGACACCATCAGGACCGACCGCGACAGCGGCAGCCGCCCCTCCCGCAGCGCCTTCCCGACCAGCTTGTCGACCGCGTTGTGCCGGCCCACGTCCTCGGCCGCGTCGACCAGCTCGCCGTGCTCGTCGAACAGCGCCGCCGCGTGCAGCCCGCCCGTGCGGTCGAACACCCGCTGGGCCGCGCGCAGCCGGCCCGGCAGGCCCGCCAGCAGCTCGGGCGTCATCCGCAGCGCGGGCGTGTCGGAGACGGGCCAGCGGGTCGTCGTGCGCACCGCGTCCAGGCTCGCCTTGCCGCACAGACCGCACGACGACGTCGTGTACACGTTGCGTTCCAGGGTGATGTCCGGGATCACCACGCCGGGCGCGGTCCTGACGTCCACCACGTTGTAGGTGTTGGAGCCGTCGGCGGTCGCGCCCGCGCAGTAGACGATGTTGTGCAGGTCCTCCCGCCGGGCCAGCACCCCCTCGCTCACCAGGAATCCGGCCGCGAGGGCGAAGTCGTCGCCGGGCGTGCGCATGGTGATCGCCAGCGGCCTGCCGTCGAGCCTGATCTCCAGGGGCTCCTCGGCGACGAGCGTGTCCGGGCGGGTGGAGATCGCCCCGTCCCGGATGCGGATCACCTTGCGTCGTTCCGTGACTCGTCCCATGTCCCGATCAGTCCCGTCAGTCCCGGTTCTGTACGTGCTGAAAGCCGAAGCGGCCCTTGATGCAGAGGATGCCGTGGGGCACCGGGCCGTCGTGCGGCGAGGTGACCTCGACGGTCTCATTGTCCTGCACGTGCAGCGTCGGACCGCCGCCCGCTCCTCGGCAGGGAGTACCGGGGAGAAATTCTGTCGACGAAATATTGTCTACGATATGGAAGCGATGCCGACAGGGGTTCGCGCACGGCGGCCGCCGGGTTCGCGCACGGTGGCCGCCCTCTCTGACGGAAGCCGACAACCAGGGCCCCGGTTTCCTGTGACTTCACCTGCCGGGCTACCCATGAGTCACTGACAAGACTGGTGAATCCCGCAACCGAGGCCAACGAGGGGGACCACCAGACATGAACGGCTCGCGCATCGCCGCCGTCGGCCACTACCAGCCCGCCCGGGTACTCACCAACGCCGAGCTGGCGGACATGGTCGACACCAGCGACGAGTGGATCAGGTCCCGCGTCGGCATCCACACCCGCCATATCGCCGGGCCCGACGAGCCCGTCGACGAACTCGCCGCCCACGCCGCCGCCAAGGCGCTGGCGGGCGCGGGCCTCGACCCCGCCGACATTGACCTCGTGCTGGTCGCCACCTCCACCGCCGTCGACCGCTCGCCGAACATGGCCGCCCGGGTCGCCGCCCGCCTCGGCATCCCGCAGCCCGCCGCCATGGACGTCAACGTGGTCTGCGCCGGCTTCACCCACGCCCTGGCCACCGCCGACCACACCGTGCGCGCGGGAGCGGCCCGCCGTGCCCTGGTCATCGGCGCCGACAAGATGTCCGCGGTGACCGACTGGACCGACCGCACCACCTGCGTCCTCGTCGGCGACGGCGCGGGGGCCGCCGTGGTCGAGGCGTGCCCGGACGGCACGGAGCCGGGGATCGGCCCCGTGCTGTGGGGGTCCGTGCCCGAGATGGGGCACGCCGTGCGCATCGAGGGCGAGCCCGCCCGGTTCGCGCAGGAGGGGCAGAGCGTGTACCGCTGGGCGACCCGGCAGCTGCCGCCGCTCGCCCGGCAGGCGTGCGAGCGGGCGGGGTTCGCGCCCGAGGAGCTCGCGGCGGTCGTGCTGCACCAGGCCAACCTCAGGATCATCGAGCCGCTCGCCGGGAAGATCGGGGCGGTCAACGCCGTCGTCGCCCGCGACGTCGTCGAGTCCGGCAACACCTCGGCCGCGAGCATCCCGATGGCCTTCTCCAAGCTGGTGGAACAGGGCACCGTCTCGGCCGGCGACCCGGTCCTGCTGTTCGGTTTCGGCGGGAACCTGTCGTACGCGGGGCAGGTCGTGCGCTGCCCCTGAGAGGCGCGCGCGGGCAGGTGGTGCGCCGGCTCCGGAAGCCGTGCGCGGGCAGGTGGTGTGCCGCCTCCGGAAGGGGCCGGCGCCCCTCCGGGCAGGGGCGGGGCCGGGATTGTGCACCGTAGACTGTAGACGAAAACCAATTCATACTGGTTCTCCGGCTGCTGTGCCCGGCCCTGCCGAGGAGGGACCGTGATCTTGTCGTCAGGACTGCCCCAGGGGGCGGTGCCCAGGCTCGAACGGCCCGGACCGCTGCGCGAGCGGGTCTACGAGGCTCTGCTCGAACTCATCACGGCCCGCGCCCTGAAGCCCGGCCAGCACCTCGTCGAGAGCGAGCTCGCCGGACACCTCGGTGTCTCGCGGCAGCCCGTACGGGAGGCGCTCCAGCGGCTCAACACCGAGGGCTGGGTCGACCTGCGGCCCGCCCAGGGCGCGTTCGTGCACGAGCCGACCGAGGAGGAGGCCGACCAGCTCCTCACCGTGCGCACCCTGCTGGAGGCCGAGGCCGCACGGCTGGCCGCCGCGCACGCCGGAAGCGCCGGGGTGGACGCCCTGGAGGAGCTGTGCGCCGAGGGCGAGCGGGCCGCCGCCGCCGACGAGGCGGACACCGCGGTCGCGCTCAACGCCCGCTTCCACGCGAAGGTCATGGAACTGGCGGGCAACGCGGTGCTCGCCGAGCTGGCCGGACAGGTCGACCGGAGGGTGCGCTGGTACCACACCCCGGCCGCCCGGCAGCGGGGCGAGCAGTCGTGGATCGAGCACCGCGCCCTCGTCGCCGCGATCAGGGACCGCGACGAACAGCGGGCGGGGCACCTGATGCGCGAGCACACCGAGCACACCCGCCGCTCGTACCACGCCCGGGGCAAGGACCGAGCTCCCTCGCCCGGGCCGGACGCACCCGGGCGCGGGGCAGGGGCACCCCGCTGACGTGCGACTACGCCCGTGCCAGGGCCCGGCTGTTCTCTCCGGTCCTGCCCGGGCGGGCCTCCAGCGCGAGCATCGACGCCAGCGCGACCACCAGGAACAGCAGTTCGGCGGCCCCGTCCAGCGCGATGCCCGGCAGGGCGGCGGCCAGGACGACGGGAGCCGCCAGCAGCCGGTAGCGGGTCGGATGCAGCCGGAGCACCGCGCGGAACGCGCAGTCCCCCAGCAGGAACAGCGCGACACCGCCGGACAGCGCCAGCGCCGGGCCCGTGTGCAGATGCTCGCCGAGATGCCCGATGGCCTTCTTCACACCCGCGGCCAGGAAGGCGATGCCGAGCAGCATCGGCAGGAAGGCGTAGTAGTAGGCGTTGATCGCCAGGCGCCAGCGGGCCGGCGCGGGCGTCGTGCGGAACACCTCCTCGGCGAGCTGCTCGTCACGCACGAAGTATGTCCACCACAGGGCCACCGCCACCGCCAGGGAGAGGAACGCACCGCCGAACACTCCCACCGTGAGCGGCAGTTCGCGCACCCCGATGCCGATCGCGATCAGCGACTCGCCGAACGCGACGATCAGCAGCAGACCGTGCCGCTCCACGAAGTGCGCCGGGTCCAGGTCGCCCAGCTGGATCCGCATCACGTCCGCCGTGCGCCCGTCCTTGCGCCGCGGGCCGTGCTCGGCCACGAACGGCGTCACGAACTGGAGCGCCACCGCCAGCAGCCACAGCCCGTCCGCCCGGAGTCCGTCGAACAGCCCGGCGGCCGTCACCGACAGGGCGGCCAGCGCGTTGGGCACGCCGTACCAGATCGAGTCCGTGCCGTGACTGCGGGTGTACAGCGCCGTGTGCACCACCACCACACCGAGGAAGCCGAGGCCGAAGGCCACGCCGCTGTCCTCGAAGACCCTCGGGATCGCCAGCGCGCACACGAGGAACGCGGCCATGCCCAGCATGAGCAGCAGCCGGCGCGCGGGGCGGTCCGGCGGCACCTGGTTGGTGAGATGGGCGTACGCGCCGTACATCCAGAACAGCACGACGAGGATCAGTGCCCCCCGCCCGGCCGTCGCGAAGGACAGGTCGTCGGCGAGCAGCACGGTGAGCTGGGTGAGCGTGAAGACGAAGACGAGATCGAAGAAGAGTTCCAGGGTCGTCACCCTGCGACCCGGCTCCTCCACTGCGGCGTTCATGCGAGTTCCCCCTGTGTCGCCCCGGCCTGGCGCCTGGGCGCCAAGATCGTAGGCTCCAGGGCCGGTTGAGGGGGTGTCAGGTCCCGCTCCGTGAGACGGGCCGACTTCTTTGTCCTCTCAGTGGAAGAAGTCTGCGGCAATTGCTGCGCAACTTCTTCCCAGTCCGTGCGGCCGCTGCTACGTTCCCCTCGAAAGCCCGACGGCGGTGGCCGGAAACAGGCGGGGAGGGGCATGTGAGACGGATGACGGCACGACCCGCGAACGGCCATCAGGCCCGGCTGCTCAGGCTGCTGCGCGACGGCGGTCCCAACTCCCGTGCCCAGCTGGGTGATCAGATCGACCTGTCACGCTCCAAGCTGGCGGTGGAGGTGGACCGGCTGCTGGAGACGGGTCTGGTCGTGGCCGACGGCCTCGCCGCCTCGCGCGGCGGTCGCCGCTCCCACAACGTCCGGCTCAACCCCGGACTGCGTTTCCTCGGCGTCGACATCGGGGCCACCTCGATCGACGTGGCCGTCACCAACGCCGAGCTGGAGATCCTCGGGCACCTCAACCAGCCCATGGAGGTGCGCGAGGGCCCGGTCGCGGTCTTCGAGCAGGTCCTGTCGATGGCCGCCAAGCTGAGGGCCTCCGGTCTCGCGGAGGGCTTCGACGGCGCCGGTATCGGCGTCCCCGGACCGGTCCGCTTCCCCGAGGGCGTGCCGGTCGCGCCGCCGATCATGCCGGGCTGGGACGGCTTCCCCGTGCGGGAGGCGCTCAGCCAGGAACTCGGCTGCCCGGTCATGGTCGACAACGACGTGAACCTGATGGCGATGGGGGAGCAGCACGCGGGCGTCGCCCGCAGCGTCGCCGACTTCCTCTGCGTCAAGATCGGCACCGGCATCGGCTGCGGCATCGTCGTCGGCGGGAACGTCCATCGCGGTACGACGGGCAGCGCGGGCGACATCGGGCACATCCAGGCCGTGCCCGACGGGCGCCCCTGCGCCTGCGGCAACCGGGGCTGTCTGGAGGCCCACTTCAGCGGCGCCGCCCTGGCCCGGGACGCCGTCGAGGCGGTGCGGCAGGGGCTGTCCGCGGAACTCGCGGCCCGGCTGGAGGCGCACGGCACGCTCACCGCCGTCGACGTCGCCGCCGCGGCCGCCGCGGGCGACGCCACCTGCCTCGACCTCATCCGTGAGGGCGGCACCCGCACCGGCCAGGTCATCGCCGGCCTGGTCAGCTTCTTCAACCCCGGCCTGGTGGTGATCGGCGGCGGGGTGACCGGCCTCGGCCACACCCTGCTCGCCGCGATCCGCACCCAGGTCTACCGCCAGTCGCTGCCGCTGGCGACCGGCAACCTCCCCATCGTGCTCGGTGAGCTGGGCCCCACCGCCGGTGTCACCGGCGCCGCCCACCTGATCAGCGACCACCTGTTCTCACCCGCGTAGCCGAACACCCGCTGGAAGCACCGCTCCTGAACGGGCGGTCCGTGCACGTACTGCCCGCACACGTACCGCTCGTGCACGTGCCGCCCGTCCAGGCACCGCCCGCACGAGTACTGCCCGTACACGTACCGCTCGTGCGCGTACCGCCCGCACACGTACCGCTCGTGCACGTACCGCCCGCACAAGTACTGCCCGTACACGTCCCGCCCGCCCGAGTACTGCCCGTACAGGTATCGCCCGCGCACGTTCCGCTCGTACACGTTCCGTCCGCGCAAGCACCCCGCTCTCCAGGCACAGCGCTCTGCTTCGCCCTGCCCTGAACCGGCCCCGTACGCCCGCCGAGGGGAATCCGCATGGCACCACAACCACTCCTGCTCAGCATGTCCGGCATCACCAAGTCGTTCCCCGGGGTCCGGGCCCTCGACGGCGTCGACCTCGAGGTCCAGGCCGGTGAGGTGCACTGTCTGCTCGGCCAGAACGGGGCCGGCAAGTCCACGCTCATCAAGGTCCTGGCCGGAGCCCACCAGCCCGACACCGGCACCATCCGCTGGAACGGTGAACCGGTCACCCTCCGCTCGCCCATCGCCGCGATGCGCCTCGGAATCGCGACCATCTACCAGGAACTCGACCTGGTGGAGCATCTGTCGGTGGCCGAGAACGTCCATCTCGGCCATGAGCCCACGACCGCCGGGTTCGTCATCCGCGGCAAGACCGCGAAGGCGCAGACCGTCCGGCTGCTGAAACGGCTCGGGCACCCCGAGATCGACCCGTCCCGGCTCGTCGGCGAGCTGTCCGCGGCCCAGCAGCAGATCGTCTCCATGGCGCGTGCGCTCTCCCACGACGTACGGCTCATCGTGATGGACGAGCCGTCCGCCGCGCTGGACCCGGACGAGGTCGACAACCTCTTCCGGATCGTCGGCGACCTGACCGCGGACGGGGTGGCCGTCGTCTACATCTCCCACCGGCTGGAGGAGATCCGGCGCATCGGCGACCGGGTGACCGTCCTCAAGGACGGGCGCGCGGTGGCCGGCGGGCTGCCCGCCAGGGCCACCCCGACCCGCGAGGTGGTGGCGCTGATGACCGGACGGAACGTGGAGTACGTCTTCCCTGCGCGGCCCGCCGAGCCGCCCCGGGGCGAACCGGTGCTCAGGGTGCGGGGGCTGGCCAGGGAGGGCGAGTTCGAGGCGCTCGACCTGGAACTGCACCCCGGCGAGATCGTCGGCCTGGCCGGACTCGTCGGCTCGGGCCGCTCCGAGATCCTGGAGACGATCTACGGTGCCCGAAGGCCCGGGGCGGGCCAGGTCCTGGTCGACGGGCGTGCGCTGAAGCCGGGCAGCGTCCGCGCCGCCGTACGGGCCGGGCTCGGTCTCGCCCCGGAGGAGCGCAAGGCGCAGGCCCTGCTGATGCTGGAGTCGGTCACCCGCAACGTCTCCGTCTCCTCGCTGTCCCGCTTCTCACGGGCCGGATGGATCGACCGCGCGGCCGAACGGGAGTCGGCCCGCGCGGCGACCAGGGAGCTGTCGCTGCGGCCCGACAACCCGGCCGTGCCGGTGCGCACCCTGTCCGGCGGCAACCAGCAGAAGGCCGTGCTGGCCCGCTGGCTGCTGCGGGGCTGCCGGGTCCTGCTGCTCGACGAACCCACCCGGGGCGTCGACGTCGGCGCCCGCGCCGAGCTGTACGCGGTCGTGCGCCGGCTCGCCGACGAGGGCCTCGCCGTCCTGCTGGTCTCCAGCGAGGTGCCCGAGGTCCTCGGCCTCGCCGACCGCGTCCTGGTGCTCCGCGAGGGCCGCGTCGTCCACACCGCGCCCGCCCGCGAACTCGACGAACACCGCGTACTCGATCTGGTCATGGAAGGAAGCCCGGCGTCATGACGCAGCATGTGTCCCCGCCCCGCGACAGCACCGGCAAGACGGCACCGGCCGGGGAACTCCCCGCCTGGCGGGGCCTGCTGGGCCACGCCGACGTCCGCACCCTGTCCCTCCTCGGCGTGCTCGCCGCGCTCGTCGTCATCGGCGGCGCGACCAGGCCGGAGGAGTTCCTCGACACCCGCAACCTCCAGCTCGTCCTCACCCAGGCGTCCGTGATCGGTGTCGTCACCGTCGGCATGACGTTCGTGATCACCTCCGGCGGCATCGACCTGTCGGTCGGCGCGATCGTCGCCCTCGCCTCGGTGTGGGCGACCACCGTCGCCACCCAGGAGTACGGCTTCGCCGGCATCCTGTTCACGGCGGTGATCGTCGGCGTGGGCTGCGGACTGGTCAACGGCCTGCTCGTCGCGTACGGCGGTATGGTCCCGTTCATCGCCACGCTCGCCATGCTCGCCTCGGCACGCGGCCTGGCCCTCCAGATCACCGACGGCCGGACCCAGATCGTCACCGTCGACGGCATCCTGGACCTCGGCGAGCGCGACGCCTACGTGCTCGGCGTCCCGCCCCTGGTGCTGGTGTTCGCCCTCGTCACCGTCGTCGGCTGGCTGGTGCTCAACCGCACCACCTTCGGGCGCCGCACCGTCGCCGTGGGCGGCAACGCCGAGGCCGCCCGGCTCGCCGGCATCGACGTACGCCGTCAGCGGCTGTACCTCTACCTGCTGTCCGGCCTGTGCTGCGGCATCGCCGCCTTCCTGCTGATCGTGCTGTCCGGCTCGGGACAGAACACCAACGGCAACCTCTACGAGCTCGACGCCATCGCCGCCGCGATCATCGGCGGCACCCTGCTCAGCGGGGGCCGCGGCACCATCACCGGCTCCGTGCTCGGCGTCCTGATCTTCACCACGATCACCAACATCTTCGCCCTCAACAACCTGCAGAGCGACGTCCAGCAGATCGCCAAGGGCGCGATCATCGTCGCCGCCGTGCTGGTCCAGCGCCGTACCGCGAGCACGACCTGAGGAAAGGGTTCACCGCCATGACCGAGAACACGAGCCGCAGAGGACTGCTCTTCGGGGCCGCCGCCGTCTCCGCCGGTGCCCTCCTCACGGGTTGTACGAGCAACGACCCCAAGGACGAGGGCGGCCAGGACCGGTCCGCCCAGCCCGCCGCCGACACCAAGCCGGGCAAGCCGGTCACCATCGGCTTCGCCGGCCCCCAGGCCGACCACGGCTGGCTCAACGCGATCAACGAGAACGCCGAGAGCCGCGCGCGGAAGTACTCCGACGTCACCCTGGAGATCACCGAGGGCTCCAACGACACCGCCGCCCAGATCGGCCAGATCGAGACCCTCATCAACAAGAAGGTCGACGTCCTGGTCGTCCTGCCCGCCGACGGCAAGGCCCTCACCCAGGTCGGCCTGAAGGCGATGCGCGCCGGCATCCCCGTCGTCAACCTCGACCGCGTCTTCAACACCCCGCAGGCGTACCGCTGCTGGATCGGCGGCGACAACTACGGCATGGGCCTCAACGCCGGGCACTACATCGGCGAGCAGCTCAAGGACAAGTCCGACGCCCGGGTCATCGAACTCGCCGGGCTGGACAACCTGGAGCTGACCAAGCAGCGCACCCAGGGCTTCGACGACGCTCTGAAGAACTACCCCAACATCAAGAAGGTCGCCCGCCAGGCAGCCGAGTTCACCGTCGAGTCCGGCCAGGCCAAGATGGCCCAGCTCCTCCAGGCCCAGTCGAAGTTCGACGCCCTGTGGAACCACGACGACGACCAGGGCGTGGGCGCCCTGCGCGCCATCGAACAGGCCGGCCGGGACGACTTCCTGATGGTCGGCGGCGCGGGCGCGCTCTCCGCCTTCCAGGCGATCAAACGGGGCGACGGGGTCCTGAAGGCGACCGTGCTGTACCCGCCGACCATGGCGGCCTCCGCCATCGACCTCGCCCGTGCCCTCGGCCAGGGCCAGGGCGTCGGCGGCCTCGCCGAGTTCGAGATCCCGGCGTCGATCACCCTCTACTCGGCCGTCGTCGACAAGGACAACGTCGATCAGTACATGCCCACCGGCTTCCAGTGAGGCGCCCGCACCCCCACCGCGCCACGACGACGAGGAGGAGCACCCCATGGATCAGCCGCAGCAGCCGGGCGAGCCGGGCGAGCCGGGAGAGCCGGGAGAGCCGCACGGTTCGGCGGGCGAGCCGGGAGAGCCGCACGGTTCGGCGGGAAGGGAAGGCCGGGCCCGGCCCCCGGCCTCGCAGGCCGGGGGCGGCGGAGCACGGCCGGAGCTGCGCATCGGCATGGTCGGCTACGCCTTCATGGGGGCCGCCCACTCCCAGGGCTGGCGCACCGCGGGCCATGTGTTCGACCTGCCGCTGCGCCCGGTCCTCTCCGCGATCTGCGGCCGGGACCCCGACGCCGTACGCGCCGCGGCCGACCGGCACGGCTGGGCCTCGGCCGAGACCGACTGGCGCGCGCTGATCGCCCGGGACGACATCGACCTCGTCGACATCTGCACCCCCGGCGACAGCCACGCCGAGATCGCCGTCGCCGCCCTGGCCGCCGGCAAGCATGTGCTGTGCGAGAAGCCCCTGGCCAACACCGTCGAGGAAGCGGCGTCGATGGCGCGCGCCGCCGAAGAGGCGTACGAGCGGGGCAGGTCGGCGATGGTCGGCTTCAACTACCGTCGGCTGCCCGCCACGGCGCTGGCCCGGCGGATGGTCGCCGAGGGCCGTCTCGGCGCCCTGCGGCACGTGCGGGTGACGTACCTCCAGGACTGGCTCGTGGACCCGGAGTTCCCCCTCACCTGGCGGCTGCGCAGGGAAACGGCCGGCTCCGGGGCCCTGGGGGATCTGGGTGCCCATGTCGTCGACCTCGCCCAGCACCTGGCGGGCGAACCGCTCGCGGGTGTCTCCGCGCTCACCGAGACCTTCGTCCGCGAACGGCCGCTGCCCACGGGCACCACCAGCGGACTCGCCGCGGTGTCGGCCGCCGGCACCGGCACGGTCACCGTCGACGACGCCGCCGTGTTCACCGGCCGGTTCGCCTCCGGCGCCCTCGCCTCCTTCGAGGCCACCCGGTACGCCACCGGCCGCAAGAACGCCCTGCGCCTGGAGCTCAACGGCGAACGCGGCTCGCTGGCCTTCGACCTGGAGCGCCTGAACGAGCTGTGGTTCCACGACGGCACCGAGCCCGCCGCCCGCGCCGGCTTCCGCCGCATCCTCGTCACCGAACCCGACCACCCCTACCTGGAAGCCTGGTGGCCGCCCGGCCACGGGCTCGGCTACGAGCACACCTTCGTCCACCAGGCCCGCGATCTCGTCCACGCCGTCGCCGAGGGCCGCCGGCCCGAGCCGTCCTTCGCCGACGGACTCCAGGTCCAGCGTGTCCTCGCCGCCGTGGAGGAGAGCGCCGAGAAGAACTCCGTCTTCACCCCGATAGCGGTCTGAGGAGGCCCCGAGGATGCCGCGCACCTTCACCCTGTTCACCGGTCAATGGGCCGACCTGCCCCTGGAGGAGGTCTGCCGACTCGCCCGCGACTTCGGCTACGACGGCCTGGAACTCGCCTGCTGGGGAGACCACTTCGAGGTCGACAGAGCCCTGGCCGACCCCTCCTACATCGCGTCGAGGCACCAGCTGCTCGACAAGTACGGCCTGATGTGCCGGGCCGTCTCCAGCCATCTCGTCGGTCAGGCCGTCTGCGACGCCGTCATCGACGAACGCCACCAGGGCATCCTGCCCGCCGACGTCTGGGGCGACGGCGACCCCGAGGGCGTACGGCAGCGGGCCGCCGCGCGGATGAGGGACACCGCCCGTGCCGCGGCCGCCTTCGGCGTCGACACCGTCGTCGGCTTCACCGGCTCCGCCATCTGGCATCTGGTCGCGATGTTCCCGCCCGTCCCCGAGTCGATGATCGAGCGCGGCTACGAGGACTTCGCCACCCGCTGGAACCCGATCCTCGACGTCTTCGACGCCGAGGGCGTCCGCTTCGCCCACGAGGTCCACCCCGGCGAGATCGCCTACGACTACTGGACGACCCACCGTGCCCTGGAGGCCGTCGGGCACCGGCCGGCCTTCGGCCTCAACTTCGACCCCTCCCACTTCGTCTGGCAGGACCTCGACCCCGTCGGGTTCCTCTGGGACTTCCGCGACCGGATCTACCACGTCGACTGCAAGGAGGCCCGCAAGCGCCTCGACGGCCGCAACGGCCGCCTCGGCTCCCACCTGCCCTGGGGCGACCCCCGCCGCGGCTGGGACTTCGTCTCCGCCGGGCACGGCGACGTGCTCTGGGAGGACGTCTTCCGCATGCTGCGGTCCATCGGCTACGAGGGCCCGGTCTCGGTCGAGTGGGAGGACGCCGGCATGGACCGGCTCCAGGGCGCCCCCGAGGCCCTGGCCCGTCTCAAGGCGTACGACTTCGACCCGCCGTCCGCCTCCTTCGACGCCGCCTTCGCCCACTGATCCCGGCTGCGCGGCGACCGGGGTCCCGGTGCACCGCGACCGCTCGCGCTGCCTGTACTCGCCCGCACCTGCCTGCACTGCCCGCACCCCCGCACTGCCCACGAGGAGCGTCGTCACGGCCTCGCAGGGCGATCGAGCGGGCGGCGGGCGGGAGACGCCGGACTCCCGCCCGTCGCCCTCCCCCCACCTGGCGTGTGCCGTCGGCGCTCAAGGCACACCGACACACACCGATGCCCACCGCCGCCCGGCTCCACCGCGCCGCACGGCCACCGCCCCGTACAAACCGTCACCCCGTGCGGCCGCCACACCGTACGGCCACCGCCCCGTGCGACTGTCACGCCGTACGGCCACCGCCCCGTGCGACTGTCACGCCGTACGGCCACCACGCCGTACGACCGTCGTGGTCACCGATCGCTCCACCGGCCCGTCCCCCCGACTTCGTCCCGGTCCACGCACGACGAGGAGGCCCCTCATGTCCGCGCCCGCTCCCCCTTCCCGACCGCGTACGGGGGTGTGGCTCATCGGAGCACGCGGCTCCGTGGCCACCACCGTCGTCGCGGGCTGCGCCGCCCTCACCGCGGGCCTGCGCCCGCCCACCGGACTGGTCACCGAGACCGCCCCGTTCACCGGCAGCGGGCTGCCCGCACTCGCGGACCTGGTCTTCGGCGGCCACGACATCACCGACTGCCCGCTGCCCAAACGCGCGGAGGCCCTGACCGCCGACGGTGTCCTGCCCGCCGGCCTGACCGCGGCCGTCGCCGCCGAACTCGTCTCCGCGGACCGGGAGATACGGCCCGGCGGTCCCGCTCCCGGCGACACCCGCACCACCTCGCAGCTGATCACCGCCTTCACCGCCGACATCCAGGATTTCTTACGACGCCGAAGGCTGGACCGCGCCGTCGTCGTGAACGTCGCCTCCACCGAGCCCGAACCCGCGCCGGGGGAGTGGCCCGCCAGCTCCCTGTACGCGGCCGCGGCCCTGCGCGCCGGCTGCTCCTACGTCAACTTCACCCCCTCCACCGGCCTCCACCACCCCTCACTGGCTCCCCTCGCCGCCTCCAGCGGCCTGCCCTATGCGGGCCGCGACGGCAAGACCGGGCAGACCCTGCTGCGCTCCGTCCTCGGCCCGATGTTCGCCCAGCGCGCCCTCACCGTCCGGGCCTGGTCCGGCACCAACCTCCTCGGCGGCGGCGACGGAGCCGCCCTGGCCGACCCGGCGGCCGCGGCCGCGAAGAACGCGGGCAAGGAACGGGTCCTCACCGACACGCTCGGCGCGGCCCCCGAGGGCCAGGTCCACATCGACGACGTCCCCGCCCTCGGCGACTGGAAGACGGCCTGGGACCACATCGCCTTCGACGGCTTCCTCGGCACCCGCATGATCCTCCAGACCATCTGGCAGGGCTGCGACTCCGCCCTCGCCGCCCCGCTCGTCCTCGACCTGGCCCGTCTCGCCCTCCGCGCCCACGAAGCCGGCCTGTCCGGCCCCCTCACCGAACTCGGCTTCTACTTCAAGGACCCGCTCGCGGACGCCCCCGCCGCGCTGGCCGAGCAGTACGCCGCCCTTCTGTCCCTCGCCGTCCGGCTGAGACCCGGCCCGGCGGAGGCGACCGGTACGGGAGACCGGCGATGAGCCGGCGACAGGCCGCCCCGCGCCACCGCCCGCACCCACGGGCCTGGGCCGAACTGCTGCGACTGCCCGCCCTGTTCACCGTCCCGGGCGACGCCCTGGCCGGAGCCGCGGCGACCGGTGAGCGGCCCGGTCCGCGCACCCTGCTCGGCATCGGAGCCTCCCTCTGTCTGTACGAGGCCGGGATGGTCCTCAACGACTGGGCCGACCAGGAGGAGGACGCCCGGGAACGCCCGCACCGCCCCCTCCCGTCCGGCCGGGTGCGCCCCGCCTCGGCGCTGCTGGCGGCAGGCACCCTCACCGCGGCGGGCCTGGCCCTGGCCGCCCGGGCGGGCCGCCCCGCGCTCGCCGTCGCGACGCCTCTCGCGGCGACGGTCTGGGCGTACGACCTCGCCCTGAAACACACCCCCGCCGGTCCCGCGGCGATGGCCGCCGCGCGCGCCCTCGATCTGCTGCTCGGCGCGGCGGCCACCACCGGCCGCACCCGGCCGGCGCTCCCCAGCGCCGCGCTGCTCGCCTCCCACACCCTCGCCGTCACCACCGTCTCCCGGGGCGAGACCACCGGCTCCTCACCCGCCCCGCCCCTCGCCGCCCTCACCGCGACCGCCTTGCTGACCCACCTCCTGACGAACACCCCGGCCGACCGCAGCGCCACCCCTTCAGCCGCCCCGCCGACCGCCGCCGGTGCCCCCGCGCCCCGGCACGGCACCCTTCGCCGCCTCGTGCGGGACGCCCTCACCACGGCCGGCCCCCGTCGGAGCACCCCCGACGACCGCCCCCACCACCACGCCGTACGCACCGCCCTCGGCGCCGCCTACGCCCTCACCGCCGGCCGCCCCTACTGGCACGCCGCCCTCAACCCCTCCCCACCGCTCGTCCAGCGAGCCGTCGGCGGCGGTGTCCGGGCCACCATCCCGCTCCAGGCGGCACTCGCCGCCCGCAGCGGAGCCCCGGGCACGGCCCTGCTCATCGCCGCGCTCGCGCCACCGGCCCGCCGGACCGCGAGGCGGGTGAGCATCACATGAGGCCCCGCCACCCCGGCACCGCGCCCCCTGCCCGCCCCTTCCGCTTCGGCTACGGCACCAACGGCCTCGCCGACCTCCGGCTCGACGACGCGCTGGCGCTGCTCGCCGACCTCGGCTACGACGGTGTCGGGCTGACCCTCGACCACATGCACCTCGACCCGCTGGCCCCGGACCTCGCCGCCCGCACCGGGCGCGTCGCCCGCAGACTCGCCGCGCTGGGCCTGGAGGTCACCGTCGAGACCGGCGCCCGCTATGTGCTGGACCCGCGCCGCAAACACGGCCCGTCCCTGCTGGACGCCGACCCCGGGGACCGGGCACGCCGGACCGATCTGCTGACCCGGGCCGTCCGTGTCGCCGCGGACCTCGGAGCCCACGCCGTCCACTGCTTCAGCGGCGTCACCCCGCCCGGCACGAGCACCGGCACGGCGTGGGACCGGCTCACCGACGCGCTCAGCCCGGTCCTGGACGCCGCCGCGGCCGCGGGCGTCCCGCTCGCCGTCGAACCCGAACCCGGCCACCTCCTCGCCACCCTCGCCGACTTCCACCGTCTGCGCCACGCCCTCGGCGACCCCGAGCACCTCGGTCTCACCCTCGACATCGGCCACTGCCAGTGCCTGGAGCCGCTCCCGCCCGCCGACTGCGTGCGTGCCGCCGCCCCCTGGCTGCGCCATGTGCAGATCGAGGACATGCGCCGCGGCATCCACGAACACCTGCCCTTCGGAGACGGCGACATCGACTTCCCTCCCGTTCTGCGTGCCCTGTCCGCCACCGGCTACCAGGGCCTGACCGTCGTGGAACTGCCCCGTCACTCCCACGCCGGGCCGGACCTGGCCGCACTGTCCCTTCCGTTCCTGCACCGCGCGGCCGCCCCCGAGGACAGCCCTGCCCCGGCCCCCGCGGCCCCGGCCCGCACCGCACGCCGCACCACGGGAGAGCCCGCCGTCACCCGAGAGGGGAGCCCCGGATGACCCACCCAGGCACCCACGAGCCGGGCGCCCCACAGCCTCCCCGGCATCACCGGGCCGCCTCGCCGGCCCTCGTCCCGCCCGGCACCCTGCACGCCGAGCTCGGCGCCCGTCTCGGCACAAGCGCCCGCGCCTGGCTCGACCGGGCCCTCGCCGAGGCCGCCGCCCATCCCGGAGTGCACGGTCCCATCTCGGTGTGGGAACTGCGCATCGCCGAGGCCGGCCGGCGCTGCGGCACCGAGCACGCCGACGCCGCCCGCGTCCTCATCCTGGACGCCGCCCGCGCCGACACGGCCGCACTGACCCGGGTCTACGCCCAGGGCACCGGCGCCGAACGCCGAGCCGTCCTGCACGCCCTGCCCCACCTGGTGACCGGCCCCGGCGCCCTCCCGCTCGTCGAGGACGCGCTGCGCACCAACGACACCGGCCTCCTCGCCGCAGCCGTCGGCCCCTATGCCGCCCGGCACCTGGACGCCCACGCCTGGCGTCACGCCGTGCTGAAGTGCCTGTTCACCGGGGTTCCCGTCGACGACGTCGCCGACCTGGACCGGCGTGCCCGGGCCGACGCCGAACTCGCCCGCATGCTCGGTGACTACGCGGCCGAACGCACCGCCGCCGGCCGTCCCGTCCCCGAGGACCTCCGGCGGGTCCTGGCTCTCGCCCGCCCGGCGGGCCCCGGCGGGCCCACCGGCCCGGACCCCATCGGCACAGACACCGGCAGTTCAGGCACCGGCAGCTCCCGCCCCGCCCGGCACCGCACGGACGACCCCCACGGCAAGGAGTCCTGATGCGCCTCTTCGACCCCCACATCCACATGACCTCCCGCACCACCGACGACTACGAGGCCATGCGCGCCGCCGGCGTCCGCGCCGTCGTCGAACCCTCCTTCTGGCTCGGCCAGCCCCGCACCTCCCCCGCCTCCTTCCTCGACTACTTCGACTCCCTCCTGGGCTGGGAGCCCTTCCGCGCCGCCCAGTACGGCATCGCCCACCACTGCGCGCTCGCCCTCAACCCCAAGGAGGCCAACGACCCGCGCTGCGCGCCCGTCCTGGACGAACTGCCCCGCTATCTCGTCAAGGACCATGTCGTCGCCGTCGGCGAGATCGGCTACGACTCCATGACCCCGGCCGAGGACACCGCCCTCGCCGCCCAGCTCCAGCTCGCCGCCGACCACGGCCTCCCGGCGCTCGTCCACACCCCGCACCGCGACAAACTCGCCGGGCTGCACCGCACCCTCGACGTCGTGCGCGAGTCCGCCCTCGACCCGGACCATGTGCTGGTCGACCACCTCAACGAGACGACCGTGCGCGCCGCGAAGGAAGCCGGCTGCTGGCTCGGCTTCTCCGTCTACCCGGACACCAAGATGGACGAGAAGCGCATGGTCGCCCTCCTGCGCGCCTACGGCCCCGAACGCGTCCTGGTGAACTCCGCCGCCGACTGGGGCCGCAGCGATCCCCTCAAGACCCGAGCGGTCGCCGATCTGATGCTGGACGAGGGATTCGACGAGAACGACGTCGACCTCGTGCTGTGGCGCAACCCCGTCGCCTTCTACAGCCGAAGCGGCCGTCTGCACCTCGACGTCTCCGCCCCCGCCGCCACCCACGCCGGCAACTCCGTGCTGCGCGGCGGTGAGTGAACCATGCGGTTCCGGCACACCGACGGTTCCGTCGTCCACCTCGCCTACTGCACCAACGTCCACCCGGCCGAGACCCTAGACGGTGTCCTGGCCCAACTGCGCGACCACTGCGAGCCGGTGCGCCGCCGCCTGGGCCGGGACCGCCTCGGCATCGGCCTGTGGCTCGCCGCCGGCGCGGCCCGTGCCCTGGACGCCGACCCCGGGGCCCTGCGCACCCTGCGCGCCGAACTCGACCGCCGCGGGCTGGAGGTGGTGACCCTCAACGGCTTCCCGTACGAGGGTTTCGGCGCCGAGGAGGTCAAGCACCGGGTCTACCGGCCCGACTGGGCCGACCCCGAGCGCCTGGAGCACACCGCCGCCCTCGCCCGGGTGCTCGCGACGCTCCTGCCCGACGACGTCACCGAGGGCAGCATCTCCACCCTTCCGCTCGCCTGGCGCACCGCCGCCGACGAACGGCGGACCGGGACCGCCCATGCCGCCCTGCGCACCCTCGGCGAACGCCTCGACGCCCTCGAGGACCTCACCGGCCGCTCGATCCGGATCGGCCTGGAACCCGAGCCGGGCTGTGTCGTGGAGACCACGCGGGACGCCGTCGCCCCGCTGACCGAGATCGGCCACCACCGCATCGGCATCTGTGTCGACACCTGCCACCTCGCCACCTCCTTCGAAGATCCGGACACCGCCCTGGACACGCTCGCCAGAGCCCATGTCCCCGTCGTCAAATCCCAGCTGTCGGCCGCCCTGCACGCCGAACACCCTCATCTGCCCGAGGTCCGCCGAGCCCTCGCCGCCTTCGCCGAACCCCGCTTCCTGCACCAGACCCGCACCGCCACCGCGGCGGGGCTGCGCGGCACCGACGACCTCGACGAGGCCGTCACCGGCGACGTCCTGCCCGACGGAGCGCCCTGGCGCGCCCACTTCCACGTCCCCCTCCACGCGGCCCCCGCCGCGCCCCTCACCTCCACACTCCCCGTCCTGGAGACCGCCCTGACCCGTCTGGTGGGCGGCCCGCGCCCCCTCACCCGCCACCTGGAGGTGGAGACCTACACCTGGCAGGCCCTGCCGGCCGGGCTGCGCCCGCGCACCCGCACCCAGCTCGCGGACGGCATCGCCGCCGAACTCGCCCTCGCCCGTGACCTGCTCACGGACCTCGGCCTGAAGGAGCTGCCGTGAACCCCCGTCCCGCGGGCTCGGCGCCCGTGCCCCTCCTCGTCCTCGACGTCGTCGGTCTCACCCCCCGTCTCCTCGACCACATGCCCCGCCTGAAGGCCCTCGCCGACACCGGTTCCAGAGCACCGCTCGGCACCGTCCTGCCCGCGGTCACCTGCGCGGCGCAGTCGACGTTCCTGACCGGCACACTGCCCCGTGAGCACGGCGTCGTCGGCAACGGCTGGTACTTCCGCGACCTCGGTGAGGTGCTGCTGTGGCGGCAGCACAACGGCCTGGTCGCCGGTGACAAGCTCTGGGACGCCGCCCGCCGCGCCCGTCCCGGCTACACCGTCGCCAACATCTGCTGGTGGTACGCGATGGGAGCCGACACCGACATCACCGTCACCCCCCGTCCGGTCTACTACGCGGACGGCCGCAAGGAACCCGACTGCTACACCCGCCCGCCCGCCCTGCACGACGAACTCACCGGCAGACTCGGCACCTTCCCCCTGTTCCATTTCTGGGGCCCGGGCGCCGACCTGGTCTCCAGCCGCTGGATCATCGACGCCACCCGGCACGTCAACAGCGTCCACCGGCCCGACCTGACCCTGTGCTACCTCCCTCACCTCGACTACGACCTTCAGCGTCACGGCCCCGACGACCCCCGCTCCCACCGCGCCGCGGCCGACCTCGACGCCGTCCTCGCCCCGCTGCTGGACGACGCCCGTGCACAGGGCCGGACGGTCGTGGCGCTGTCGGAGTACGGCATCACCCCGGTCACCCGCCCGGTCGACATCAACCGCGCCCTGCGCCGCGCCGGACTGCTGGAGGTGCACACCCAGGACGGCATGGAGTACCTCGACCCGATGGCCTCCCGCGCCTTCGCGGTCGCCGACCACCAGATCGCCCACGTCTACGTCCGCCGCCCGGAGGACCTGCCCGCCACCCGCGCCGCTCTCGCGGAACTGGCCGGCATCGAGGAACTCCTGGACGACGAGGGCAAGAAGCACCACGGCCTGGACCACCCGCGCTCCGGCGAGCTCGTCGCGATCGCCGAACCGGACGCATGGTTCACGTACTACTACTGGCTCGACGACGACCGCGCCCCCGACTTCGCACGTCTGGTCGAGATCCACCGCAAGCCCGGCTACGACCCGGTCGAGCTGTTCATGGACCCCCTCGACCCCTACGTCAAGGTCAGGGCGGCCACCGCGCTGGCCCGCAAGAAGATCGGCATGCGCTACCGGATGGCCGTCGTGCCCCTCGACCCGGCGCCTGTTCGGGGCAGCCACGGCCGTATGCCCATGAGCGACGACGAAGGTCCGCTCCTCATCTGCTCCACCCCCCGCGCTCTCGGAGACCGCGTCGCGGCCACCGACGTGAAAGCACTGCTGCTCCGACTCGCCGGTCTGTGCTGACTGGTCACAAGTGAAGCACTCACCACCGACAACGCCCCGCGACCACGAGGAGTTCCAGGCATGAAGCGCCAGTCCCCCACCGATCCCGAACTCACCCGCCGCCTCACCAGGCGGGGCATGCTCGGCGTCGCCGCGGGCACCACGGCGGCCGCGCTGCTGGGCGCCGCGGCGGCACCCGCGGCGGCCGCGGACGGGACAGCCACGGGCGAGGCCGCCGGCGCGACGGGCGGCGCCCCGGGCCGCGGCCGCCCCGTCCTGCCCCCGGGCCGCCTCGGCATCCAGCTGTACAGCCTCCGCGACAAGGTCTCCACGCTCGGCTTCGCGCCCGTCTTCGCCGAGCTGGAGAAGTACGGCTACGACGAGGTCGAGTTCGCCGGATACACCCAGGGCTCGGCCGGGCCGATCACGCTCACCCGGCTCGGGCGGCTGGCCCGCGACCACGGTCTGAACCCGATCGGCAGCCACGTCGGCTACCACTCCGACAGCCCCGGCGCCTACACCTTCGCCCAGAACCTCACCAAGGTCCTCGACGACGCCGAGGCCCTCGGCCTGAAGCACATCGGCACCGCCTCCGGGCCGTTCCGCTACGGCTCCACCGTCGACGCGTGGAAACGTGCCGCCGAGGACTTCAACACCTACGGCGCGGCGGCCAGGGCACGCGGCATGAAGTTCTACCAGCACAACCACTCCGAGGAGTTCTCCTTCGCCACCGACGACCCCGGGGTCCGCCTGTACGACGTGCTGCTCGCCGAGACCGACCCCGACCTGGTCTTCCTGGAGATGGACGTCTTCTGGGCGTACGTGGGCCAGTTCCGCTTCGGCACGCGCCCCGACGGCACCCCCGCGCCCTTCGAGCCGCTCGACTACGTGCTGCGCCGGCCGCACCGCTACCCGCTGTTCCATGTCAAGGACGGCGAGCGCGACCCGTCGACCCCGTTCGGCTACCGCATGACCGACGTCGGGGACGGCGACATCGACTACCGGCGGTTCATCTCCGGCGTCACCCGGCTGCGCGGAGAACGCCTCGCCCATCACTGGCAGGCCGAGCACGACCAGCCGGCGGAGTCGTCCACGTTCGCCCGGCGCTCCAGCGAGCACCTGCGCTCGCTGCGGGAGAAGTGCTGACCCGCGGCGGAACGTGAGGGGTCCTCCCCGGCACCGGGGAGGACCCCTCACGTCGTGCGGTCCGGGCCGCGCCGCCTCCTCGCCGTCTCCTCGCCGTCACCATCGCCATGGCCGTCGCCTCGGCGCAGGCCGCACGGATCGCCGAGGCGGCCGGGCTGCCGCCGCAGTCCGGAAGGGAGGAACCACCACCGAGGTGCCCAGGTGGCGGTCCCGGGGGCGGCCGACGGCCTTCGGTCACTTTCGGTGAGGATCCGCGCCCGGAGCGTGCGGACGTGCCCCGACCTGCGACGGGGTGCGGATATGCAGGTGAAAGGCACTCCAAAACCTTGGTATCGTTGTCCATGTCGCCGCGGGGAACACCCCGCTCAAAGCGGCAGACACCTTGTCCGGGTGGCGGAATGGCAGACGCGCTAGCTTGAGGTGCTAGTGCCCTTTATCGGGCGTGGGGGTTCAAGTCCCCCCTCGGACACTCATCACCGACATGTGCGGGTCGAGGCGAGCAGCCTCGGCCCGCATTTTGCATGACCGGCCGACAGGCGATCGGCAGACAGCCGGCGAGCGGCCGGCACCGACGGACAGCCGGCGGATGCTCGACGAGCGGCCGACAGGCGGTGGACGAGCGGTCGAGGGGCGGTCGACAAGCGGTGGACGAGTGGTCGGCGAGCGGTTGTGCGGGCGGCCCGCTCAGCCGGTTCCACCGTCCTCCTCCGGGTCCTCTCCCGGGGCCGTTCCCTCTCCGAAGGCCGGTTCCAGCCGCAGGTTCCAGCGTCCGGCGCGGCCGGTGAGCCGGACGGCGCTCAGCGGCGGCACGTCGACGCGCCAGAACGACTCCGGCGGAGCGGACAGCGCGAAGAGCACCGCGGCACGCGCCACTGCCTGCTCGACCACGGCCGGCAGCCGTCCGGCGTCGGAAGGCAGCGACTCGATCCACGCGGCGACCCTGCGGCACACGTCGGCCACGGACTCGCCGCCGTGCGGGACCGCCTCCGGATCGCTCAGCCAGGCGGCGAACGCGGTGGCGTCGGCCGTGACGACCTCGTCCGGCGTGCGGCCCGACCAGCCGCCCATGTCCATGTCGCGCAGGGCCGGTTCGACGACGGCGGTCCGCCACCCCAGGGCCTCCGCGGTCCGGCGGCAGCGCTGTGAGGGCGCCGTGAGACGGTCGCCGGACGCGGGCAGGGACGCGGCGAGAGGAGGCACCCGCCGCAGATCCCGCGCGTCGGGCTCGGCATCGCCGAAGCGCACCTCCCGCCCCGCCGGCGCGACGGCGCACAACAGCGTGAGCCGTGTCGTCATATGAGCCCCCCTGGCCGAATCCACACCGACCGGCCATCCTAGGTGGCGCACGCCATGTTGGCCGGATGTCGTCCTGCCCCTACTATCTGGGCGACAAGGACGACGGCGCTTCGGAAGTCCGGTGGAAAACCGGCACGGTCGCGCCACTGTGTGCCGCCGGCTCCTGCCCCACGGGGTGGGGGGACGGCGGTGAGTCAGACCCGATGCCGTCGTCGAGTGCTCCACACGAAACGGGACGCGTGTTCCCGAGGAGGTCTCGCCATGGCGCAGTCCACTGCCGCCCCCGCCCCTTTCCCCGCAGCTCTGCCGTCGGCCACCCCGCTGCCCGTCCGGGCCGTCCTGCCCTGGGCCGTGTTCTTCGGCCTCATGATGCTCGTCCTGCTCTACTTCGTCGGCGCCGAGCAGGGTGCCTTCGCCGTCTTCTCGGGCGAGGGGGTCCACGAGTGGGTGCACGACGGACGCCACCTGCTCGGCTTCCCCTGCCACTGACGGGGAGCACACACACCGATGAACTCCGCCATAGTGCGTTCCCTGCTGGTGCGCGGCATGCTCGCCGGCCTCGGCGCGGGACTGCTCGCCTTCGTCTTCGCGTATCTGGTCGGTGAAGGACCCGTCGACGCGGCGATCGCCTTCGAGGAGGGCAACGCCCACCACCACGCCGCCGGCGGGGAGGAACTGGTCAGCAGGTCGGTGCAGTCGACCGCGGGTCTGGCCACCGGCGTCCTCGTCTTCGGCGTGGCCGTGGGCGGCATCGCCGCGCTCGCGTTCTGCTTCGCGCTGGGCCGGATCGGCCGGTTCGGCCCCCGCGCCACGGCCGCCCTGACCGCGCTCGGCGCGTTTCTCACCCTCTACCTGGTGCCCACCCTGAAGTACCCGGCCAATCCGCCGGCCGTCGGCGACCCCGGCAGCATCGACCAGCGGACCGCCCTGTACTTCCTGATGATCGCGCTGAGCGTCCTGCTCGGCGTCGCGGCCGTCCTGCTGGGCCGCCGTCTCGCCCCCGCGTGGGGCAACTGGAACGCCTCCGTCGCGGCCGGGGCGGCCTTCGTGGCGGCCGTGACCGCCGCGATGGTGTTCCTGCCGTCGGGCGACAACGTGCCCGACGGTTTCCCGGCCACCGAGCTGTGGGAGTTCCGTATGGCCTCCCTCGGTGTCCAGGCCCTGCTCTGGGCCGTCTTCGGGCTGCTCTTCGGCCTCCTGGCGGAACGCGCCCTGGTGCCGAGGCAGGCCGCCCCGGCCGAGGCCGGCGCGGCGAGCCTCTCCGCGACGTAGTCCGGCGCGGAACGACGCGGTCGGATCCGCCGGGGGCGCGCCCGGCAGGTCCGACCGAGTCACCCGTCCGTCCCGCCCGCGCCCCGGCGGACGAACAGCTCGCGCGGCGCGGTCTGTTCGGGAGCGCCCGCCTCGACCTTCGTCTCGACGTTGAGGGTGACCCGCCGGGCCCGGTACCGCTCGACCAGGGCGAACACGTCCTTCAGCTCGGCCATCCGCAGGCCCTCGATCCGCTCCTGCTCGGGAAAGCCGGGCAGCTGCCGGTAGCCGCAGTCCAGGGTCCTGATCTGCGCCCGCGTCAGATCCTTGACGTACTTGCCGACGTACGGGTACACCGGGTCGCCCGGGACGACCGGCGCGGTGTCCCTGCACTTGACGGCACTGACCTGACGGTCGTGGGTGACGACCACCTTGGTGACCTGGGTGTCCAGCTCCAGCGTGGAGACGCCGAGCCGCAGCGCCTTGGCGAAACCCTCCAGCGACGACTCGGTCGTCATGCCGAGGCCGCCGCGGTGGGCCTGGAGGTCGAAGCGGGCCCCGCGGTGCTGCACCTGAGGGCCGGGCTCCGCCGCACGGGCGGGAGCGGGCAGTGCGAGCACCGGCAGCAGGGCCATGCCTGCGACGAAGCGTCCGACGGACATCGCAACCTCACTCGTCGTGTCGGGTGTGACGACCACAGGACGCTAGTGCGGCGCCGGGCGTGTGCCGAGGGCGTCGGCATGAGATCGCCGTGAACGCCGGAGGAACGCCGTGAACGCCGGAGGAACGGCGACACGATCCGGCCACCCGGAAACGCGTCGCCAAGGACGCGCCCGGCGCCGCGCCCCCGAAATTCGGGGGAGCTCCCCCCGGCCCGCAGGTCATCATGGCCGTTCGGCGTCGTACATCCGCGTACGCGTTCCCGCAGTTCCGGCACCTCGGGGGGCCTTCGTGACCGTCACCAACATCCTGCTGTCCGGCGTCGTCGGCTCGACCGCGTACGGCCTCGCCCGCGAGGGCTCCGACGTGGACCGCCTCGGCCTGTTCGCGACCCCCACCGAGCAGCTGCTCGGCCTGCGCACCCCGAAGGACTCCCACGTCACCACCCACCCCGACCGCACCCTGCACGAGGCGGCCAAGTGGTGCCGACTCGCCCTCGGCGGCAACCCGACCGTCATGGAACTCGTCTGGCTGCCCGACGAGCTGTACGAGGTGCGCACCCCGCTCGGCGACGAACTCGTCGGCATACGTGCGTCGTTCCTCAGCTCCCGGCGCGTCCGCGACGCCTATCTCGGTTACGCCACCCAGCAGTTCCGCAAGCTGGTCAGCCGCGGCGACGGGTCGTTCTCCGCCGACACCCGCAAGCGGACCGCGAAGCACGCCCGGCATCTCAAGCGGCTCTGCGAGCAGGGCTTCGAGCTGTACCGCACGGGTGGGCTGACCATCCGGGTCGAGGACCCCGACAGCTATCACCGGTTCGGCGAGCAGGTCGCCGCCGACCCCGACGCCGCGGCCCCGCTGCTCGCCCACTTCGAGTCGGCCTTCGCCGAGACCCGGAGCGCCCTGCCCGAGGAGCCGGACGAGGCCGCGGCCGACGCCTGGCTGCGCGGCGTCCGCCGGCACTTCTACGTGTCCGCCGGCACCGTCGCCTGAGAGCCGTACCCGAGAGTCGTAGGGGAAGCGCCCCACGGGGAACGCCCTACGGGGAAGGCCCCGGGAGAAGTCCCGTACGACCGGCCCCGTACGACCGGCCCCGTACGACCGGCCCCGTACGACCGGCCCCGTACGACCGGCGTCGTACGGGAAGTGCCGTGCGGGAAGGGCGGGGTGAGAAAAACCCCGTGCCTTCGCGCGGTCCGGTTCCCTACACTCGCCACACCAGAGCACGCCGCCCTCTCCCACGGGTGGGGTGCCGCCGTGTCGAGCGAGGGGAGCCGGGCCGTGCGTGACCGCACCGCTGTCGTCGTTCCCCGCTCCCGGTCCGAGGTGATCCTGGTGTCCTCGTCCGCCCGGTGCCCGCTGCGCGGCCGGCACCGGACGCCGTGACGGACACCTCCACGGTTCTGCACACGCACTGATCCGACGCGCCGTCGCGCGCCGTCGTCACGGTGAATCGCGCCGCCCTCCCACGGAACCATCCGAAAGGCCAAAGGCCGTGCGCGCCAACGTCAGCAACCCTCTCGCCACCGTCCGCAACCTGGGCATCCTCGCCCACGTCGACGCGGGCAAGACCACCGTCACCGAACGGATCCTGTTCGCCACCGGCACCACCCACAAGCGCGGTGAGGTCCACGACGGCACCACCGTCACCGACTTCGACCCGCAGGAGCGGGACCGGGGCATCACCATCTTCGCCGCGGCCGTCAGCTGTGCCTGGGACGGCCACCGGATCAACCTGATCGACACACCGGGCCACGTCGACTTCGCCGACGAGGTGGAGCGCTCGCTTCGCGTGCTGGACGGCGCCGTCGCCGTGTTCGACGCCGTGGCGGGCGTGGAGCCGCAGAGCGAGTCGGTGTGGCGGCAGGCCGAGCGGCACGGCGTGCCGAGGATCGCCTTCGTCAACAAGCTGGACCGTGCGGGCGCCGACCTCGACCGAGCCGTCGGCTCCATCCGGGAGCGGCTGCATCCGGTCCCGCTGGTCGTGCAGCTGCCCATCGGCGCGGAGGACGGCTTCACCGGCGTCGTCGACCTGATCGGGATGCGGGCGCTGGTGTGGGCCGACGGTGCCGAGGCGCCCGAGGAGGGCCCGGTGCCGGCCGGCCTGTACGACGAGGCCGTACGCCGCCGCAGGATGCTGGAGGAGGCCGTCGCCGAGCGCCACCCGGCCGCGCTGGAGGAGTTCTGCGACCGGGAGACCCTGTCGGCGCAGGCCCTGACCGCGGCTCTGCGCGACCTGACCCGCAGCGGTGACGGCGTCGTGGTGCTGTGCGGCTCCGCCTACCGCAACCGCGGCATCGAACCGCTGCTGGACGCCGTGGTGGCGTATCTGCCGTCCCCGCTCGACGTGCCGCCCGTACGGGGCGAGCACGCGGGCGGGGAACAGGAGCGCGCCGCGGACCCCGAGGCACCCCTCGCCGCACTGGCGTTCAAGGTGCAGGCCACCCCGACCGGGCGGCTGACGTTCCTGCGGCTGTACTCCGGCACGCTGGAGAAGGGTGACGCGGTGTGGGACGCGGGCGCGCGGCGCACCGAGCGGATCGGCCGCATCCTGCGGGTCCGGGCCGACCGGCACGCCCCGCTGGAGCGCGCCGTCGCCGGTGACATCGTGGCCGTGGTCGGGCTGAAGTCGGCCCGCGCGGGCTCGACCCTGTGCGCGCCCGACGCGCCGGTCGTCCTCGAACCGCCCGGCGTCGCCGACCCGGTGGTGTCGGTGGCGGTGGAGGCCCGTACGTCCCGTGACACGGGGCGGCTGGCGTCCGCGCTGGCCCGGCTCGCCGAGGAGGATCCGTCCCTGAGGGTGCGGACCGACACGGAGACGGGGCAGACGGTGCTGTCGGGCATGGGCGAGCTGCATCTGGAGGTCGCGGTGGAGAAGATGCGCCGCGAGCTGGGCCTGGAGGTCAATGTGGGCCGCCCCAGGGTGAGTTACCGCGAGACGGTGGAACGGGGGGTGTCGGGCGTGGTGTTCCGGCACGTCAAACAGGACGGCGGGGCGGGGCAGTTCGCCCATGTCGTGCTGGACGTCGAGCCGACGGGCGGCACGGGGTTCGAGTTCCGCTCGGCCGTCGTCGGCGGCCGGGTCCCGCAGGAGTACGTCCGTGCCGTGGAGGCCGGCTGCCGGGACGCCCTCGCCGAGGGGCCGCTGGGCGGGCACCAGGTGACCGGGGTGCGGGTCACCCTCACCGACGGGGCGACCCATGTGAAGGACTCCTCGGAGACGGCCTTCCGCACGGCCGGCCGCTTCGGGCTGCGCGAGGCCCTGCGCGGCTGCGTCATGGTGCTGCTGGAGCCGGTCGCGGAGGTGACCGTCACCGTGCCCGAGGACGCCGTGGGCGGGGTGCTGGGCGACCTCGCGGCACGGCGGGGCCGGGTCACCGGCTCGGTCGCGCGCGCCGGGTCGGCGGTCGTCACCGCCACGGTGCCGCTGGCCGAGCTCTTCGGCTACGCGACCCGTCTGCGCGGCCGCACCCAGGGCCGGGGCACGTTCACCGCCCGGCCGACCGGGTACGCACAGGCCCCGGCCGGGACGGTGGCGGCCACGCGTTAGCGCGCGGTCGGTCCCGCTCCTGGCGGCCCCGGCCTCCTCGGCCGGGGCCGCCGTCGGCCGTGGGGCGGGTGGGGGCGCGGCCGCCTGTGGGGCGGGTGGGGGTGCGGTTTACAACGCGCCCCCACCTCCATATAGTTCGTAGTGCGAATAGTTCGTAGTACGAACTTGATGATACGGGGGTATCGATCACCATGACCGTACGCAAGCCGCTGTTCGGCACCGGCGGCCTCACCGGGGTCCACGAGGCCGAGGCCACGCTGCGCCAGGCGGAGCAGGCCGACCGGCAGGGCCTGGACCTGTTCACCGTCTCCGACCACCCGTACTTCGGCGGGCGTCTCGACGGCTACTCGATCACGGGGGTCGCGCTCGGCCGCACCCGGCGGATCTCGGGCCTGGTCAGCGTCAGCAATCTGCCCACCCGCCCCGCGCCGATGCTCGCGCGCCAGATCACCTCGCTCTCCGCGCTCACCGGGGGCCGTCTGGTGCTGGGCATGGGCGCGGGCGGGCTGTGGGACGAGATCGGGAAGATGGGCGTGCCGCGTCTCGGCCCGGGGGCCGCCGTGCGGGCGATGGAGGAGGCGGTCACCCTGATCCGCGCGCTGTGCGGCGGCGGGGAGCCGGTGACCTTCGAGGGCGAGTTCCACCAGGTGCGCGACCTCGAACCGGCGCCTGTGGCGGCGCCGCCGGTGTGGCTGGGCTCGGTCGGCCCCAAGTCGCTCGCGGCCGCCGGCCGGGTGGCCGACGGCTGGATCCCGGGCCACGCGGCCGACTGGCTGAGCGCCCGCTACCGCGACTCCCGCCCGGTGATCGACGAGGCGGCCGCGGCGGCGGGGCGCGACCCCGCGGACGTCGTCACCGTCTACAACCTGCCCGGGCTCATCACCGACACCCCGCTGGCCTCGCCGCGCGACCGCGAGGGCCGCTGGCTGGGCGGTTCGGCCGGACAGTGGGTGGAGGAGCTGACCGGCGCGGTCCTGGAGCACGGGGCCGCCGGTTTCGTCCACTTCCGCGTCGACGGCGACCCCGCTCCCTACGACGTCACCCTGGGCCGCTGGGCCGAGGAGATCGCCCCGGCGGTCCGGGAGGCGACCCTGTCGGCCCGGACCGCCTGAACCCGCCCGGCGCGAGGCCCTCGGCCCGCCGGGACGGCCCTCACGGGTACGACACCACCGTCGACGGCACGGTCGACGTGCCCGAGGTCGGGTCGCCGATGCCGTTGACGACATGCGCGAACTGTCCGTTGCCGCCGAGGGAGACCACGAGCAGGTCGTGGAGCTTCACCCCCGGCCGGACGGGCGCGGCGAAGCCGTGGTCCTGCACGATCGTCGGGTCGACGTTGTAGAAGCAGTAGCTCCCGAGCCCCCAGCCCTCGTGGGTGCGCACCCGGTCGCCGACCCGGTACGCGGCGTAGCCCCGGACCTTGCCGTTCTGGATCGCGGCCTGGTTCGGGGCGTCGTACGCCTTCTCGTTCTGGAAGAAGACCGTCCGGCCGCGCTCGCCGAACCACTGGACGTCGTACTTGTTGAAGTGCTCCACGAACAGGCCGGTGGCCACGACGTCGGAGCCGTTGACGACGACGCCGTAGTCGGCCCGGTTGGTCTCCCAGCCGACGCCGTCGCCGTGGTCGGCGCGCCAGACCCAGGTGTGGTCGATGATCGTGTGGCGGCTGTTGACGACCATGCTGGTGGTGGCCCTGCCGGGGCCCGCGCCGCCGATGCGGATGAACACGTCCTGGACGGTCGTGGGGTTGGCCGAGTGGTCACGGCCGGCCCCGCTCGGGCCGATCTCCAGCAGCGTCGGTGAGTTCACCGGGCCCGCGTCGATCAGGAAGCCGGCCAGCCGGACCCCGTCGACGTCGGCGACCCGCAGCGCCGTGACCCCGCCCTGCGGCACGAGGGTCGCGTAGCCGAGGCCCAGGACCACGGTGTTCGCCCGGTTCACCCGGATCGGCCGGTCCAGGTGGTAGATGCCGGGCGTCAGCAGCAGGTGGAGGCCCTGTGCGAGCGCCTGGTTCAGGGTGGCCGCGGACACGCCCGGCCGGGCGACGTAGAACCGCGACAGCGGCAGCGAGGTGCCGCGCGGGGTGCCGTTCCCCCAGGTCGTGCCGCGGGCGGCGACGCGCTTCTCGGGCAGGAAGACCCGGAACCGGTCGCCGTCGGCGTACAGGAACGGCTTCTCCCGTGAGACGGGTGTGGTGTCCAGCGTCGTGTACGGCGGGTTCGGGAAGCTCTGCGCGGGGGCGCCCTCGACGCCGGAGAAGACCATGTTCCACACGCCGTTCAGCCAGCTGCCGATCGAGCTGTCGCGGGTGTACCACTGCTGCTGCGAGTACGGCCCGACCTGGCCGTCGATGCGGCTGTCGGCGATGTAGCCGCCGCTGGCCCAGCCGTAGCCCGAGGGCGCGAGGTCCAGGCCGCCCCGCACGTGCATCCGGCGGAAGGGCGCGGCCTGCGCGACCGCCCAGCGGTTGGTCCCGCTCGCGGGCACGAGGGCGAGGTTCTCCGCCGAGCGCCAGAAGTTCTGCGTGGCGTTCCCGCCGAACCAGCCCGCGTCCACCGTGACGTCGCCGTGGAAGGTGGTGTCGTCGGGGGAGAGGCCGAGGCCCGCGATCGAGGTGTAGAAGCCGAGCTGGGCGTTCAGGCCCTGGTAGGTGCCCGGTCTGAACAGCAGGGCGTAGCGGCCGGTGCCGAACTGCGCGGACTCCTGCCGGCGGAAGACCTCGTCGAGCCGGGCCTGGATGTCCGGTGTGGACGGGTCGAAGACCAGCACGTTCGGGCCCAGGTCCCCGCCGCCGGGCAGGGCGTGGGGGCGGCGGCCCCGGGCGGCGGACGGCGTGGTGGCGGAGGCCGGTGTGGACAGCCCCGCGAGCACGGGCGCCGAGACGGCGGCGGCGAGCACGGCTCGGCGGCCGACGGCGGACCGCTGGGGCGAAATGTCGGGCATGGGGCGGCTCCTGCTTCAGGAAGTGAACAGTGGGGAGTCTGGGAGCGCTCTCTCGCGATTGAATGCTTCAACTGTCCGAACGTGAACGTCAAGACTTGGGACCGGACTGGGCGGATCCTGCCGCAACTCTTGACGGTGCTGCTTCGGGAGGATTAACTCACGTCCTAAATTAAGTCCTGAGGCATTCGGGAGCCGAACCATGCGCAACCTCAGAGCCGCGGCGGCAGGCGCCGTCACTCTCTCACTCGCCCTCGTCACCGCGGCCTGCGGAGGGGGTTCGTCCTCCGGCGGCGGATCCGACGACTCACCCAAGACCCTCACCTACTGGGCGTCCAACCAGGGCGCCAGTGTCGAGATCGACAAGAAGGTCCTCCAGCCCGAGCTCGACAAGTTCGAGAAGCAGACGGGCATCAAGGTGAAGCTGGAGGTCGTGCCCTGGTCGGACCTGCTCAACCGGATCCTGACCGCCACCACCTCCGGCCAGGGACCCGACGTCCTCAACATCGGCAACACCTGGTCCGCCTCGCTCCAGGCCACCGGTGCCCTGCTGCCCTGGGACAAGGCGAACTTCGACAAGATCGGCGGCCGCGACCGCTTCGTGGACTCCGCCCTCGGCTCCACCGGTGCGTCCGACCAGGACCCGGCCGCGGTCCCGCTGTACTCGATGGCGTACGCCCTCTACTACAACAAGAAGATCTTCGCCGACGCCGGGGTCGCCAAGCCGCCGGCCACCTGGGCCGAGCTGGTCGCGGCCGGCAAGAAGATATCCGCCGACGGCAAGCAGGTCCTGGGCGCCGAGGGGGCGAACCCCACGGAGAACGTCCACCACGTCTTCGTCTTCGCCAAGCAGCACGGTGCCGACTTCTTCGCCGCCGACGGCAAGCCCGACTTCACCTCCGACGGCGCGGTCGACGCGGTCAAGCAGTACGTCGACCTGATGGCCAAGGACAAGGCCATCCCCGTCGGCAACGCCGAGTACGCGCAGAACCAGTCGGTCAGCGACTTCGCCAAGGGCAGGACGGCGATGCTGATGTGGCAGTCGGCGTCCGCCAACCTCAAGTCGCAGGGCATGAGCGAGGACGCCTACGGCATCGCCCCGATCCCCGTGCAGTCCGGCACCCCCGGCACCGGCACCGGCGCCAACTCCATGGTCGCGGGCATCAACCTCGCCGTCTTCAAGAACACCGACAACATCTCCGGCGCGACCGAGTTCGTGAAGTTCATGACCAGCGACGCCGAGCAGAAGATCCTCAACCAGGCGTACAGCTCCATCCCGCCGGTCAAGGCCGCGCAGGAGGACCCCGCGTTCAACACGCCCGCGAACGCCGTCCTGAAGAACACCCTCGCCCAGAGCGCCGCCGCGCTGCCGCAGGTCGCCGACGAGTCCCAGTTCGAGACCGCGGTCGGCACGGCCGTGAAGGAACTGTTCGCCGACGTGGCCGCCGGACGCCCGGTGACCGAGAAGTCGGTGAAGGCCGCGCTGGAGAAGGCCCAGCAGCAGATGCCGGCGAAGTGAGTGAGATGACCACCACGACCCCCCAGGCGGTCGAGCGCCCGGCGGTCAAGTCCACCCCCGGTGCGGCGCGCGGCCCCCGCCGCCGCACCGGGCGGCTCCACCGCGCCTCGCTGCCCTATCTCCTTCTCCTGCCCGCCCTCGTCCTCGAACTCCTGGTCCATCTGGTGCCCATGGTCATGGGCATCGTGATGAGCTTCAAGGAGCTCACCCAGTTCACCCTCCGGGACTGGGGCGCGGCCCCCTGGAACGCCCTCGACAACTACACGATGTCGGTCGACTTCAACGGCCCCGTCGGTGAGTCGCTGCTCCGTTCCTTCCTGGTCACCTGCTCCTTCACCCTGCTCTCGGTCGGCCTGTGCTGGCTGATCGGCACGGCGGCGGCGGTGTTCATGCAGGACACCTTCCGCGGCCGCGGCCTGCTGCGCGCGCTGTTCCTGGTCCCGTACGCCCTGCCGGTCTACACGGCCGTCATCACCTGGGTGTTCATGTTCCAGCGCGACAACGGCCTGGTGAACCACGTCCTGCACGACCAGCTCGGCATCACCGACGAGAACTCCTTCTGGCTCATCGGCGACAACAGCTTCTGGGCGCTGCTCATCGTGTCCGTGTGGAAGGGCTGGCCGTTCGCCTTCCTCATCGTGATGGCCGGCCTGCAGAACATCCCGCGGGAGCTGTACGAGGCCGCCGCGCTGGACGGCGCCGGGGTGTGGCAGCAGCTGCGCCGCATCACCCTGCCGTCGCTGCGGCCGGTCAACCAGGTGCTGGTACTGGTGCTGTTCCTGTGGACGTTCAACGACTTCAACACGCCGTACGTGATGTTCGGCAAGTCGGCCCCCGAGGCCGCCGACCTGATCTCGGTCCACATCTACCAGGCGTCCTTCGTCACCTGGAACTTCGGCACCGGCTCGGCGATGTCCGTCCTGCTGCTGCTGTTCCTTCTGGTCGTGACGGGCGGCTACCTCGCCCTCACCTCGCGCGGACGGAGGCCCGCCGATGTCTAGGTCCCCGATGGCGGCGCCGCGCTCCTTCCTGTGGACGCGCCGCATCTTCCTGACCCTGCTCACCGGCTTCGTGCTCGTGCCGGTGTACGTCATGGTCTCCAGCTCGCTCAAGCCGCTCGCGGACGTCACCGGCGAGTTCCGCTGGGTGCCCAGCGGTCTGACGATCCGGCCGTACATCGACATCTGGTCGACCGTGCCGCTCGCGAAGTACTTCGTGAACTCGCTGATCGTGGCGGGCGCGGCGACCGCCTGCTCGGTGGTCATCGCCGTGTTCGCCGCCTACGCGGTCAGCCGGTACGAGTTCCGCGGCAAGCGGGTGTTCACGGTGACCGTGCTGTCGACGCAGATGTTCCCCGGCATCCTCTTCCTGCTGCCGCTGTTCCTGATCTACGTCAACATCGGCAACGCCACCGGCATCGCGCTGTTCGGCTCGCGCGGCGGGCTGATTCTGACGTACCTCACCTTCTCGCTGCCGTTCTCGATCTGGATGCTCATCGGGTACTTCGACTCGGTGCCGCGCGATCTCGACGAGGCGGCGATGGTGGACGGCTGCGGCCCGCTGGGCGCGCTGTTCCGGGTGGTCGTGCCGGCCGCCGTGCCCGGGATCATCGCGGTCGCCGTGTACGCCTTCATGACCGCCTGGGGCGAAGTGCTGTTCGCGTCGGTGATGACCAACGACACCACCCGCACGCTCGCGGTCGGCCTCCAGGGCTACTCCACGCTCAACGACGTGTACTGGAACCAGATCATGGCCGCCTCGCTCGTCGTCAGCGTTCCCGTGGTGGCCGGGTTCCTGCTGCTCCAGCGCTATCTCGTCGCCGGACTGACGGCAGGAGCCGTCAAGTGATCAACAGCTCTAGTTCCGAGGGGACTTCCGTGACCATCGACTTCGCCGCACTCCCGCACGACTTCCTGTGGGGCACGGCCACGTCGGCCTATCAGATCGAGGGCGCCGTGGCCGAGGACGGCCGCTCCCCGTCGATCTGGGACACGTTCTCGCACACCCCGGGCCGCGTGGCGAACGACGACCACGGCGACGTGGCCTGCGACCACTACCACCGCTGGCGCGAGGACATCGGCCTGATGCGGCAGCTGGGCACCAACGCCTACCGGCTGTCCGTCGCCTGGCCGCGGGTCGTCCCCGGCGGCGACGGGCCGGTCAACGCCAAGGGCCTCGCCTTCTACGACGAGCTGGTCGACGGCCTCCTGGAGGCCGGCATCACCCCGTCCGTCACCCTCTACCACTGGGACCTGCCCCAGGTGCTCCAGGACCGCGGCGGCTGGCCCGAGCGGGACACCGCCGAGCACTTCGCGGCGTACGCGGAGACGGTCGCGGCGCGCCTCGGCGACCGGGTGACGCACTGGACGACCCTCAACGAGCCCCTGTGCTCGGCCTGGATCGGCCACCTGGAGGGCCTGATGGCCCCCGGCCTGACCGACCTCACAGCCGCGGTCCGGGCCTCCTACCACCTGCTGCTCGGGCACGGGCTGGCCGCCCGGGCGATCCGGGCCGCCGCCCCGAACGCCGAGATCGGCATCGTCAACAACCTCTCCACCATCCACCCCGCCTCCGACCGGCCCGAGGACGTCGCCGCCGCCCGCCGCATGGACGGGCACGTCAACCGCTGGTGGCTCGACCCGGTCCACGGCCGCGGCTTCCCGGCCGACATGCTGGAGGTGTACGGCGTCGAACTCCCGGAGAAGCCGGGCGACGCGGAGACGATCGCGGCCCCGCTGGACTGGCTGGGACTGAACTACTACTTCCCGCAGACCATCGCCGACGACCCCACGGGTCCGGCCCCGCACGCCCGGGCCGTCCGTCTCGACGGCGTCCGGCGCACCGGCATGGACTGGGAGGTCGACGCGTCCGGCATCGAGACGCTGCTGCTGCGCCTGACCGAGGAGTACGGCGCCCGCCGGCTCTACGTCACCGAGAACGGCTCGTCCTACCCGGACGTGGTGCGCCCCGACGGCACGATCGACGACCCCGAGCGCCAGAGCTACCTGGAGGGGCACCTGGCCGCCTGTGCCTCGGCCGCGCGCAAGGGCGCCCCGCTGGCCGGGTACTTCGCCTGGTCGCTGCTGGACAACTTCGAGTGGGCGTACGGCTACGACAAGCGCTTCGGCCTCGTCCACGTCGACTACCGCACGCAGGCGCGCACGATCAAGGGCACCGGCCACCGCTACGCGGAGATCATCCGCAGCCACCGGGACCGGGCGGCCAGGGCCGCCTGAGCCACAGACCCCGCGGTGGGCGCTGCACTGGGAGCGCGCGCCCACCGCGGTCGTTCGACGGAGGCGGCCGAGCCGCCGCCTCCGTGCACGGCCGCCCCCACTGCGGCCGAGGTACATGTCAGATCACATAGGAACAGACACGTGTCAGGTACACGTCATGCACGTGTCCGACCAGGGAGAGCCGCATGCCATCCCGTACCCCCCGCATCCTCATGACCGGGCTCGCCGCCCTCACGCTCCTGGCCGGCGTCCCCGCCCTCACGGGCCCCGCCACCGCCGCGTCGGCCGCCGAGGCCGCCGCCTGGGACACCGACCTCGCGGCCGCCGCCTACGCCGCCAGCCCGGCCGCCGTCACCGCCTCCGGCAGCGAGAACGGCGGGACCGCGCCCGGCCTCGCCTTCGACGGCAACGCCGGCACCCGCTGGTCCAGCGACTTCAGCGACACCGCCTGGATCCGCGTCGACCTCGGACAGCGCCTGCGCATCGACCGCGTCGCCCTGGACTGGGAGGCCGCCTACGGCAAGCGGTACGTCCTGGAGGTCTCCGACAACGGCACCGACTGGCGGACCTTCCACACCGAGACCGCCGGCACCGGCGGCTCCGTCAACCTCCACACGTACCCCAAAGAGGTGACAGGCCGGTACCTCAGGCTGCGCGGACTCGAACGCGGCACGCCCTGGGGCTACTCCCTGTACTCCTTCAAGGCGTACGGAGGCGCCCCGGCCCCCGCCTCCACCAGCCGCACCAACCTCGCCCTGCACCACCCCGCGTACACCAACCTCTACCAGCACGCGGGCAACTCGCCGGCCTTCGTCACCGACGGCGGCCGCCCCGCGAACCTCAAGGACGACATCAGCCGCTGGTCCAGCGACTGGAACGCCGACCGCTGGGTCGGCGTCGACCTCGGCGCCCCCTCCACGATCGACACCGTCGAGCTGTACTGGGAGGCCGCCTACGCGGTCGACTACGAGATCCAGGTCTCCGACGACAACCGCTCCTGGCGCACGGTGTACCGGCCGTCGGCCGCCGAGGTCGCCGCCCGCCGCGCCGACGTGAAGTCCCCCGGCGAGGCGACCGGCCGGCGCGACACCGTACGCCTGCCGCAGCCGGCCACCGGCCGCTACGTCCGCATGCTCGGCAAGGAGCGCCGCTCCTTCTACAACCCCGCCCCCGCCACAGCCCAGTTCGGCTACTCCCTCTACGAGTTCGAGGTGTGGGGCACCGGCGGCAGCGCGAACGCCGCCTACCCCGCCCTCCCCGGCGAGCAGCAGGGCACGTACCGGACCACGTTCTTCGACGACTTCACCGGCTCCGGCCTCGACCGCTCCAAGTGGCGTGTCGTACGCACCGGCACCGAGATGGGCTCGGTCAACGGCGAGTCGCAGGCGTACGTGGACTCGCCCGACAACATCCGCACCGAGAACGGCAACCTCGTCCTGCGCGCCAAGTACTGCAAGGGCTGCACCCGCGCGGGCGGCGGCACCTACGACTTCACCTCCGGCCGCATCGACACCAACACGAAGTTCGACTTCACCTACGGCCGGGTCAGCGCCCGTATGAAGCTCCCCGTCGGCGACGGACTCTGGCCCGCCTTCTGGATGCTGGGCAGCGACGTCGACAACCCGGCGGTGGGCTGGCCCGCCTCCGGCGAGACCGACATCATGGAGGCCATCGGCTACGCCGACTGGACCAGCAGCGCCCTGCACGGCCCCGGCTACTCCGCCGACGGCAACATCGGCGCCCGCCAGGTCTTCCCCGGCGGCGGCCGGGTCGACCAGTGGCACACCTACGCGGTGGAGTGGACACCGACCGCGATGCGCTTCTACGTCGACGACCGTCTGGTCCAGCAGACCACCCGGGACACGCTGGAGGCGACCCGCGGGAAGTGGGTCTTCGACCACAACCAGTACGTCATCCTCAACCTCGCCCTCGGCGGCGCCTACCCGGCCGGCTGGAACAAGGTCACGACCCCCTACTGGGGCCTGCCCCAGTCCAGCGTCGACCGCGTCGCGAGCGGGGGAGTGCAGGCGGAGGTGGACTGGGTGAGGGTCGAGCAGAAGGGCTGACCCGGCGCGACGGACGGCCCGGCGCGACGTGCCGGGCCGTCCCCTCAGCGGCCCCGGTGCAGCTCACCGACCGCCATCCGCCAGTGCGCCGTCAGCGCGTCGGGCGGGGGCAGCGGGCGGTCGAGATGGAACAGCACCGGGCCGTAGAGCGGATGCGGCCGGCCTCCGCCGTGCGCGGTGACGAGCGCCGACAGCGGGGCGCTCCCCGCCGCGGTGGCGCGGTCGGCCTCGACGAGCACGGCGAGCCGGTCGTCCGGGTGCAGTGTGTCCAGCGGCAGCCCGGTCCGCCGGGCCAGCTCGCCCCAGGTGGTCGTACGGCTCTCCCGCGCGGCCCGCCGCAGGGCGACCCACACGGTGGCCGCGTGGGCGAGGACCGTGTCCAGGCCGAGGCGTGCGGTGAGCTGCTCCTCGTGCCGGCGCCAGCCTTCCAGGCAGCGCAGTTCCTCCGCGGCGAGCTCCTCACCGACCTCCTCGGCGAGCCGGCCCGCCTCCCTGAGGAGGCTGCGCAGCATGTCGGGATGCAGATCGTCGCCCTCGGTGTCGAGACGGGCGGCGAGAGCGGAAAGCCGCTCCCACGCCGCGTACAGCTCGTCCGCGGCCCGGTCCTGCAGCCAGTCGGCGAACCCCCGGACCTGCTCGGACTCCTCCGGCCGCAGCGCCGCCCGCTCCAGCTCGGCCATGGCCCGCAGCACGGAATCCGCGTCTCCTTCGAGCCGGGCCTCCTCGGCCACGTCCAGCAGCGCGTCGACGGCCCCGCGCCGGTCGTCGGCGACGCGTACGGGCGTGGTCCGCCGTCGCTGCGGCGGAGGGCTCACGGGCCGGAGCGACGTCACCTCGACGACCCAGGTCCCGTCCTCGGCCCGCGTCAGCGCCGCGTCCACAGGGACGTAGGCGAGTGCGGGGTCGAGGGGTCCGGCCCCGGCGGGCAGAGCGAGGCGGACGGGGACGCGCAGTTCGGCGTCGTGGAGACGTGGAGCGGCAGTGCTCCGGGCACCGGTGAGGAGGGCACCACCGGGAAGAGGGACGAGGGGGGAGGGTTCTCGCACGGGTGCGGGTGCGGGTGCGGGTGCGGGTGCGGATGCCGGAACGGACTCGGGCCCGGTGGCAGGCGCAGGCACTTCAGGGGCAGGCACAGGCGCAGGCGGTACGGGCGCCGGGCGGGCCTCTCGCCGCACCTCACGTGGTGCCGCGTGCCGCGCCACGATGCCCGACCCGGTCCGCACCAGCCCCGGCGTCAGGACACCGGCCGATGTCAGGGTGCAGCGGGACAGCGGGACCCACTCCACCGGCCCCTGGGCGAACTGAGTGCCGATCAGCACCTCGCGGGTCGCGCCGGCGGAACGGCACTGCACCCGCAGGGCGTAGCCGTGGCGATCGACGTGCCAGTTGGCGACGAGGCTGTCGGGACCGAAGAACCAGTCGACTCCGGCATGCCGCTCCCTCAGGCCGGAGTCGGACTCCTCCCACTCCCGCTTGGACCGCCGGGCGAGCTGCACCCGGGCGAGCCTGGCTCCCATGTCGTACGACACGTCGACCACCTCGCGGACCTGGAGGCCGCGGGGCCGGTACGACGGTTGCACCCCGCGCCGCCCCTGCCGTTTCAGCCACTCCGTCAGGGCGCGGCCGATGTACAGATGGTCGGCGCTGCTCTCGTCACGATCGGCGCGGCGGCAGTCCGCGGCGGCCGAGACATGGGCGAAGTGGCACTTGCGGTCCCGGTACTGCTTGGGGATCAGCCTTCGGCCGCAGCCGCCGAGGAGTGTGCCGCAGTAGAAGGACCGCCCGGGGTGGCGGCGGACGAACGTGTCGAACGCGTCGGCGTCCATGGGCAGGAACACCGGTGCGTCGGAGCCCGCGTTCCCTGACACGGCTGTCTGGACCTTGCGGGTGTCTTCCTCCGCGTACGACGGCATGGCAGTGGCTCCGAGCGCTGATGGATCTTCGCTGGCCACATCGTGTCAGAGGGGTTCGGCGCCGTCGTCAGCCGCCCACCCTCTCCAGCACCCTGGCCCGCTCGGGGAGCACCGGCAGGACGCGCGACGTGCGCCACAGCCAGGCCACGTCACGGCCGAACGACCACACCAGGGAGCCCAGGGCCAGCAGGACCACGCCGGCCGTCGCCGGGGGCGGGAGCAGGTCCGAGGCCGCCACCAGCAGGAACACGCCCTGCACGGCGGCCACCGTCTTGCGGGCCGTCGACGGCGGCAGGGGCGCGTTCAGCCAGGGCCAGAAGCGGGCCGCGGCGACGAACGCGTAGCGCATACCGCCGATCAGCAGCACCCACGGGCCCAGCGCCATCGAGACGTACACGCTCAGCACCAGGATCAGGAACGCGTCGACCTCCATGTCGAACCGCGCGCCCAGCGGCGTCGACGTGCCGGTGCGCCGGGCGACCTTGCCGTCGACGCCGTCCAGGATCAGCGCCACCGCCGTCAGTCCCACGAACAGCGTGACCGGCGGCGAGCTCTGGTAGGAGTCGGCCACCAGCGCCGTCACCGCGCCGACCAGGATCGCCCGGCCGAGCGTGACCCGGTTGGCGGGGCCGAAGGACGCCGGCCGGGCGCGGTGCAGGGCGCGGGAGAGCACCGCCCAGGTGGCGAACGCGAACACCAGCCCGGTCAGCCAGCCCGCCGGTCCCATGCCGATCGCCGTCCCGAGCAGGGCCAGCAGCAGAAGCTGCACCCCCGCTCCGACGGCGGTCTCCTGCTGGACCGGCCTCGCGTCGTAAGTGTCGTTCAGGGCCACCGCACATCCTCCGGCCGTATGACAGAGTCGATCACCGCCGCGTATACCTGGTGCGCGGCCTGTGCACTTCTCGGTACGTGAACACCTTCCCGATCGTTCAGGAGGATGTGGATGAACAACTCCGCACACGCGTTCTGGCTTACCTCTCCGGGGGACGGCGCGATACGCGAGACGGACCTTCCCCGGCCCGCCGAGGGCGAGGTCCTGGTGCGCACCCTGTACTCGGGCATCAGCCGCGGCACCGAGACGCTCGTCTTCCGCGGCCAGGTCCCGCGCAGTCAGCACGAGGCGATGCGGGCGCCGTTCCAGGAGGGCGACTTCCCCGGCCCGGTCAAGTACGGCTATCTGAACGTCGGCGTGGTCGAGGAGGGTCCCGCCTCCCTGGTCGGCCGTACCGTCTTCTGCCTCTACCCGCACCAGACGCGCTACGTCGTGCCGGCCTCGGCCGTCACCCCCGTGCCCGACTCCGTCCCCGCCGCACGGGCCGTCCTCGCCGGCACCGTGGAGACCGCGGTGAACGCCCTGTGGGACGCCGCCCCGCTGGTCGGCGACCGGATCGCCGTGATCGGCGGCGGCATGGTCGGCTGCTCGGTCGCCGCTCTCCTCGCCCGCTTCCCGGGCGTGCGCGTGCAGCTCGTCGACACCGACCCGGCCCGCGCGAAGACCGCCGAGGCGCTCGGCGTCGGCTACGCGGCGCCCGAGGACGCCCTCGACGGCTGCGACCTCGTCGTCCATGCCAGCGCCACCGAGCAGGGCCTGGCCCGCGCCCTGGAACTCCTCGCCCCCGAGGGCACCGTCGTCGAACTGAGCTGGTACGGCGACCGCACCGTCAGCCTGCCGCTCGGCGAGGCGTTCCACTCCCGGCGCCTGACCCTGCGCGCCAGCCAGGTCGGCACCGTCTCACCGGCCCGCGCGAGCCGCACCTACGCCGACCGGCTCGCCCTCGCCCTCGACCTGCTCGCCGATCCCGCGCTCGACGCGCTGATCACCGGAGAGTGCGCGTTCGAGGAACTCCCCGACGTGATGCCGAGGCTCGCCTCGGGACAGATCCCCGCACTGTGCCACCGGGTGGTGTATGCACACGCCTGACCTGAGAAAAGAGTGAGAGTCGGCTGAACACGGGGAAGCGAATGGCCGTACTACACGGCATCCCCCGGCAGGGAACGGGCCGGGGACCAGACGCACCGCACTGGAGGGTCGTCCGTTGTTCAGCATCACCGTCCGCGATCACATCATGATCGCCCACAGTTTCCGCGGCGAGGTCTTCGGCCCCGCGCAGCGCCTGCACGGCGCGACGTTCCTTGTGGACGCCACCTTCCGGCGCGACCGGTTGGACGAGGACAACATCGTCGTCGACATCGGCCTGGCCACCCGTGAACTGGGCGCGGTGGCGGCCGAGCTCAACTATCGCAATCTGGACGACGAACCGGACTTCAAGGGCATCAACACGTCCACCGAGTTCCTGGCGAAGGTCATCGCCGACCGTCTGGTCGAGCGCATCCACCAGGGGGCGATGGGCGAGGGCGCCAAGGGGCTGGCCGGCCTCACGGTCACCCTGCACGAGTCCCACGTCGCCTGGGCGAGTTACGAGCGTGGCCTGTGACCGACACGACCGTGGAACGGCCCTCCGTCGGCCCTGCCGGCTCCGTCAGCTCTGTCGGTCCGGTCGGCGCGGGTGTCCCCGTCGCCACCGGCGGCTCCCTGGCCTCCGTCGACCGGGTGCCCGCGCGCGGCTCGGAGTACGTGCCCATGACCCTGCGCACGGTGCACCTCGTGGTGCCGGGCGGTGTCGCCGACCCGGCCAGCCCCAGCGGCGGCAACGCCTACGACCGGCGCATCTGCCTGGACCTGCCCGGCTTCGGCTGGCAGGTCCACCAGCACCTCGTGCCCGGCGCCTGGCCCCGGCCCTCCGACGCCGACCGCGCGGAACTCGCACGGGTGCTGCGCCGGCTGCCGGACGGGGCGGTCGTCCTGCTGGACGGGCTGGTGGCGTGCGGGGTGCCCGAGACCGTCGTCCCCGAGACCGGACGCCTGCGCCTCGCCGTGCTGGTGCACCTCCCGCTCGGCGACGAGACGGGCCTCGCGCCCGGCACCGCCGCCGAGCTCGACGCCCGCGAACGCGAGGTGCTGCGCGCGGTGCCCGCCGTGATCGCCACCAGCGACTGGGCGGTCCGCCGTCTCGTCGCCCACCACGGCCTCGCCCCCGACCGGGTGCACGCGGCCATGCCCGGAGCCGACATCGCGCCGCTCGCCCCCGGGACCGACGGTGTCTCACAGCTGCTGTGCGTCGCCGCCGTCACCCCGCGCAAGGGCCAGCACCGGCTGGTGGAGGCCCTCGCCGCGGCCCGTGACCTGCCGTGGAGCTGCACCTGCGTCGGCGCGCTCACCCAGGACCCGGCGTACGTCGCCCGGCTGCGCGCGCTGATCGACCGGCACGGCCTCACCGACCGGGTCCACCTGGCCGGACCGCAGGCCGGTGCCGCGCTGGACGCGAGCTACGCCGCCGCCGACCTCATGGTCCTCACCTCGTACGCCGAGACCTACGGCATGGCCGTCACCGAGGCGCTGGCGCGCGGCATCCCGGTGCTGGCCACCGATGTCGGCGGTGTCCCCGAGGCGGTCGGCCGCGCCCCCGACGGCGGTGTCCCCGGCATCCTCGTCCCGCCGGAGGACCCCGCCGCCCTCGCCGCGGAACTGCGCGGCTGGTTCGGCGAGCCGGACGTGCGCCGCCGGCTGAAGGCCGCCGCCCGGGGCCGCCGCGCCGCCCTCGACGGCTGGGCCACGACGGCCCGCACCCTGGCCGGCGTCCTGCACCGGCTCCCGAACGAACCCTGGAGGGCGTCATGAGCAGGCAGACGACGGTCGAGGGCGGCGACACGGACACCGCGACGAAGGCGTCCGACGGCACGGCGGGCATCCCCGCCCCCGGCGGCCCCGCCGACGGGGACCGGCCCGGCCCGGACGTGATCCCCGGCGCCGGACCCGTCGGGCGTCCCGGCGAGCGGGCCACCGTACGGCTGCGGCCCGACGGTCCCGAGGAGCCGCCGCGCTACGCCCCCGAGTGGCTGGAGCTGCGCGAGGGCGCCGACGCGGCGGCGCGGTCGCCGGAGCTGCTCGACCCGCTGCGGATCCGGCTGGCGAACCTGCCGGGCCGGTCGGCGGGCGGACTGGTCGTGCACGACCTCGGCTGCGGCACCGGCTCGATGGGCCGCTGGCTGGCGCCCCGGCTCGACGGCCCCCAGCACTGGGTGCTGCACGACCGTGACCCCTACCTCCTGCACTTCGCGGCCGTGGCCTCCCCGAAGGCCGCCGCCGACGGCAGCCGGGTCACCGTGGAGACCCGCCGCGGGGACGTCGCCCGGCTCACCCCGGACGCCCTCGCGGGTGCCTCCCTGGTGACGGCCTCCGCGCTGCTGGACGTCCTCACCCGCGAGGAGACGGAGGCCCTCGCCTCGGCCTGCGCGGGTGCCGGGTGCCCGGCCCTGCTGACGCTGTCCGTGGCCGGCCGGGTCGAACTCGCCCCGGCCGACCCGCTGGACACCGAGATCGCCGACGCGTTCAACGACCACCAGAAGCGCACCGGACTCCTCGGCCCCGACGCGATCAGCGCGGCGTGCGAGGCGTTCGCCGAGTACGGCGCGACCGTCCAGGTCCGGCCCAGCGCCTGGCGGCTCGGCCGGGCGGAGGCGCCCCTGACCGCGCAGTGGCTGCGCGGCTGGGTCGGCGCCGCCGTGGAGCAGCGGCCCGAGCTGAAGGCCCGCGCCGAGACGTATCTGGCGGCCCGTCTGGCGTCCTGCGCGCTGGGCGAACTCAAGGTGACCGTCCACCACGCCGACCTGCTGGCCCTGCCCCGGCCGTCGGGCAGCGCCCGGTGACCGCCCGGCCCGCCGGGGCACCCGTCGCAGCGGACCGTACGGCGCCCGGGGCGCCCGGGGTCCCCGTCCCGCCGGACGGTACGTCCCGCGGGACGGCCGACGCGCCCGAGGCCCCCTCGGCCTCGCGGCGTCCCGCCCGCGGCGGCGCCCTGCGCGCCCGGCTCGGCACCGTCGCCGGTCTCGCCGTCCTCGCGGTCGTGACCTGGCGGCTCGGCACGGGCGCGTTCCTCGACGGGCTGCGGCGGATCGACGGACCCGCGCTGCTCGGCGGGCTGGGCATCGGCCTGGTCACCACCCTGTTCAGCGCATGGCGCTGGCAGCTGGTGGCCCGGGCCCTGCGGATCCGGCTGCCGCTGGGCCCGGCCGTCGGCGACTACTACCGGGCGCTGTTCCTGAACGCCGCCCTGCCCGGCGGGGTCCTCGGCGACGTGCACCGGGCCGTGCGGCACGGGCAGAGCGCGGGGGACCTCGGCCGGGGCGTGCGGGCCGTGGTGCTGGAGCGGACCGCCGGGCAGGTGGTCCTCGCCGTCGTGGGCGGCGTGGTGCTGGCGGCCGTGCCGTCACCCGTGCGGGCCGAGACCCGGCAGGTGCTCGCGCTCGCCGGGATCGCCGCGGCGGGCGCGTTCGCGATCGTCGCCGCCCTGCGCATGAACCGGCCGCGCGCCGCCGCCCGCAGGGGCCGCGCGCTGTGGGGGGAGGTGCGCGAGGCGCTGCTCTCCCGGCGCAACGGGCCCGGTGTCCTGGCCTCCTCCGCCGTCGTGCTGGCCGGGCACATCGGCATGTTCCTGCTGGCCGCCCGCGTGGCCGGCACCGACGCCTCCGCGCCGGTGCTGGTGCCGCTCGCGGTGCTGGCCCTGCTGGCGATGAGCCTGCCCCTCAACGTCGGCGGCTGGGGCCCCCGCGAGGGCGTCACCGCCTGGGCGTTCGGCGCCGCCGGGCTCGGCGCGGGCAACGGGCTCGCCGTGGCCGTGGTGTACGGCGTGCTGAGCCTCGCCGCGAGCCTGCCCGGCGCGGCCGTGATCGCCGTGCGCTGGTACGGGGGGCTGCGCGCCCGGAACTACCGGGCCCCGTCGTCCTCCACGGCCCCGTCCTCCGCCGTCTCCTGTGCCGTCAGCAGCACGAAATACGCGCCGAAGGATTCGGTGAGACTCGCCAGCAGAGCCTTTCCTTTTTCCGCGGATCCCAGGGAAGGACGGCCTATGACGCCCGAATCGGTATAGGCGGACATTCCCACGGTGAGGAGATGCCGCCGGTCGTCGGCGACGAAATCGGCGGACTCGTAACCGGGCCGCACACATTCCGGACGAGTGTGCAGAAGGATGGAGGTCTCTATTTCCCCCGCGTGCATGTCGGTGAGCAGCGAGGTGTGCACACCGGCCTTCTCCCGGGCCGTCTCCCAGTCTTCTGCGGCCGGGAACAGCGCCATATGCTCTCCGCGCGCGGAGGACTCCTGGACCACGTTGCCCAGGACGTAGTTGCCGCCGTGGCCGTTGACCAGCACCAGCGTGTCGACGCCCGACCGGCGCAGCGACGCCGCGATGTCCCGTACCACCGCATGAAGGGTCGTGGAGGAGATGCTGACGGTCCCCGGCCAGGCCGCGTGTTCGTGCGAACAGGAGACCGTGACCGCAGGAAGGAGGTGCACGGGGTACGCGGCGGCGATCTCCCCGGCGATCGCGCACGCGATGAGCGTGTCGGTGGCCAGCGGCAGATACGGACCGTGCTGCTCGAAACTCCCCACGGGCAGAACCGCGATCCGCGACTCCCGCTCCCGAACGTCGTCCGTCGTGTCCGCCGGCACCTGACCGTACGCCGCCGACCGTATGTCCGAACCACTCATCTTTTCACGGCCTTTCGTCTCTGCTGAGGAACAGATAATGACAGAAAAGCTCGGCGTCCTCGCCAAGAAGTCCGCACCGCGCACCGGAGTGGAACGCGTGGTGAATGCCCCGCTGCCCACCGTGTACGGGCCGTTCACGGCGGTCGGGTATCTCGACCACGACCGCGGTGAGGAGCAAGTCGCCCTGGTCCACGGAGACATCGGCACCGACGACGTCCTGACCCGGCTGCACTCCGAGTGCCTGACCGGGGACGCCTTCGGCTCCCAGCACTGCGAGTGCGGGGACCAGCTCGACTCGGCGATGCGGGCCGTCGTGGCCGAGGGCCGCGGCGTCGTCGTCTACCTCAGGGGGCACGAGGGCCGCGGCATCGGGCTGCTGGGCAAGCTGCGCGCGATGGCGCTCCAGGCGGAGGGTCTGGACACCGTCGAGGCGAACCTCGCCCTCGGCCTGCCGGTGGACGCCCGGGACTACGGCGTCGCCGCGGAGATCCTGCGCGACCTCGGGGTGCGCTCGGTGCGGCTGATGTCCAACAACCCGCTCAAGCGCGAGGCGCTGGTGCGCCACGGCATCCAGGTCGCCGAGGAGGTGCCGCTGCTGATACCGCCGTGCGAGAGCAACATCACGTATCTGCGCACCAAGCGGGAGCGGATGGACCACCGTCTGCCCCATCTGGACGCGGTGGGGCAGTTCAGTCCGTGACCGCCTCGTGGACCAGGCGCCGCAGGGCGGGGAAGACGGGGCTGGAGCCGCGTGGCCGCACCTGGGTCATGAACTGCACGGTCAGATCACGGCCCGGGGCGACGAGGAACGTCGTGCCGGCCACGCCGTTCCAGCCGAAGGTGCCCCGCACCGAGGGCGTCCGGGTGCGCTCGGGGTCGACCACCACGGAGACGCCGAGCCCGAAGCCCATCCCCTCGTTACCGGGCTCGTCGTGGGCGGGCCGGCTGCCGAAGGCGCGCAGATCGGCGCCGCCCGGCAGCCGGTTGCCCGTCATCAGGTCCACCGTGGCGGGCGCCAGCAGCCGGGTGCCGTCCAGCTCGCCCCGGCGCCTGAGCATCTCCATGAACCGGTGCTGGTCGTGGGCGCTCGCCACCATGCCGCCGCTGCCGGACAGCAGCCGGGGCCGGCCGCCGCGCAGCGGCAGCCCCGGGACCGGCGCGATGCCGCCGTCCTCCTGCTCGCCGTAGAGCTCCGCGAGGCGCGGCGCCTGCGCGTCCGACACCTGGAAACCCGCGTCGGCCATCCCGAGCGGGCGGAAGATCCGCTCGGCGAAGAACTCGTCCAGCGGCCGGCCGGACACGACCTCGACGATCCGGCCCAGCACATTGCTCGCCACGGAGTAGTTCCACTCGGTGCCCGGCTCGAACTGCAGCGGCAGGCCCGCGTACACCTCGACCGCCTCGGCCAGGTCCGCGCCCGGCGGCACGGAGGACTCCAGGCCCGCCTCCCGGTACAGGGCGTCGACGGGGTGGGTGTGGTAGAAGCCGAAGGTCAGGCCCGCCGTGTGGGTCATGAGATGGCGGACCAGCAGCGGCCCGGCCGCCGGGCGCGTGCGCAGGTCCGCCCCGGCCCCCGAGACGTACACGCGCGGGTTCGCGAAGGCGGGCAGATGGCGGGCGACGGGGTCGTCCGGCGACAGCCGGCCCTCCTCGACGAGTATCAGCGCGGCGACCGCCGTGACCGGTTTGGTCATCGAGTAGATCCGCCACAGGGTGTCGGCCTCCACGGGCAGCCCCGCCGCGAGGTCGCGCATGCCGTACGTCGTCAGATGCGCGACGCGGCCGCCGCGGGCGACCGCCACCAGGAAGCCGGGCAGCCGGCCCTCGTCCACCTCGTGCGCGAAGTGGCGGTCCAGACGGCCCAGCGCCTTCGCGTCCAGTCCTGCCTCGTGGGGATCGGTGTCCTGCCGCAGTCGTGCCATCGCTCGTCTCCGGTTGTGTTCGACGGGGTGCGACCGGCATACCCCGCCGGGAGGGCCTCAGACATCATGATCGCGCCGGGGGCGCACCAGGGGCGTCCCGCGCCCCCGGATCCGGGTACCCGAGGCGGGGGAGGAGGCGTCCGGGAGCAGCAGGGCGGCCGCCGTGCCGGCGGCGGCCACCGCGGCCAGCACGGGCAGCGGGAGCCGCGGACCGCCGGCCCCGGCGAGCGCGGCCGCCGCGGCCACCCCCAGCACCGGGCCGACGTTCAGCGCGGTCTGCTGGAGACCGCCGGCCACCCCCGCGTACGCCACGGGCGCCTGCCGTACGACGACCTGGGTCGCCGCCACCATCACCGTCCCGAACCCGGCCCCGACCAGCCCGAACGCCGTGCAGATCACCGGCGTGCCGAAGTCCCCGCCCAGCAGCAGGATCCCCGTGGCGAGCAGGGCCGTCGCCCCGGCGGTGGCCCGCCGGACACCGGCCCGGCGCAGCAGCAGGGGGCACAGGACGGCCGCCGCCACCATGAGCACCGCGAGCGGCAGGCTGCGCAGCGCACTCTCGAACGGGTTCAGGCCCAGGGTCTCCTGCAGCACGTAGACGCAGGCGAACAGGGCCCCGTGCAGTGCCGCCGACGCGGCGACAAGGACGCCCAGCGCCGCCCCGATCGCCCGTGACCCGACCAGCTCCGGCGGTACGAGGGGGTCGGAGGTGCGACGCTCGTGCCGCACGAAGCCGGCCCCGGCGGCGGCCGCCACGGCGAGGGCGGCACCGTTCCCGGACGTCCACCCGGACCCCGGCGACCCGACCAGTGCGTACACCAGACACCCGAGGGTGACGGCGAGCAGGAGGGCCCCGGCGGGATCGAGGCCGGGCGCGGGGCGGACACGCTCGCGGTCGCGGTCGCGGTGCACGGAGGCCAGGGCGAGGGCGCCGAGGACCAGCGCCGGGACCACGTTCAGGAAGAACACCGCCCGCCAGCCCGACGCCGTCACCAGCGCACCGCCCAGGAGAGGTCCGGCCGCGGCCGCGAGGCCGATGGCCGCCGTGCGGACGGCGAGGGGCCCGCGGAGCCGGTCCGGCGGGTACGCGGCGCGCAGCATGCCGAGGGTGGCCGGTTGCAGCAGGGCCCCGCACACGCCCTGGAGGACCCGCAGCGCGATCACCCAGCCGATGCCCGGGGCGAGCCCGATGGCGGCGGAGGTCACGCCGAAGCCGAGCATGCCCAGCCCGAACAGGAGCCGGTGTCCGTGGCGGTCGCCGAGCCGGCCGCCGAACACCAGCAGCCCGGCCACCACGACGAGATATCCGGTGCTGGTCCACTGGGCCTGGGCGAAGCCGGTGTGGAGGTCCCGTTGCAGGGTCGGCTGCGCGACCGTGAGCACCGTGCCGTCCAGGGCGACGATCACCGCGCCGGCCACACTGCACGTCAGGGTCAGCCCGGCCCTCACAGGTCGCCCGCCGGACCGAGGTGGGCGCGGAGCACGCTGTCCAGCAGGGGAGTGAAGTCCTCGCTGCCGGTCGCCAGTTGGAGGCTGCCCCAGCTCCACAGCTGGGCGATGCCGTGCAGGTTCGCCCACAGCGCGCCCGCGACCGCACGGGCGTCGGCGTCCGGCCGTACGGCGGCGACGAGTTCGGTGAACGCGGCGAAGAGCGGCAGGCTCGTGTCGCGCAGCCCCAGCCGGCCGCTCTCCAGCAGGTCGTGACGGAACATCAGCTCGTACATGCCGCGGTTGTCCAGCGCGAACTCCAGATAGGTCCGGGCGAGCGCGGCGAGCTGCTCGCGCGGGCCCGCCTCCTGGTCGCCCAGGGCCAGGGCGGTGCGTTCGGCGAGGTCGGCGAAGCCGCGGCGCGCGATGGCCGAGAGCAGTTCCAGATGGGTGGGGAAGTGGCGCCGCGGCGCCCCGTGCGAGACCCCCGCCCGGCGGGCGATCTCCCGCAGGGTGAGTGCCTGGACGCCCTCGCGGGCCACCAGCTCCACGCCGACCGCCACCAGCCGGCCGCGCAGGCCGGCCTCCGCCCCGTGGTCCGTCTCCGGCAGGTGCTCCGTCCCGGGCATGCGCTCTGTCTCCGATCTCTGCATAGACACTGTCTACCAGTGGTGAGTAGACAGTGTCTACCGAGAAAGGCGGAACGGTCCCGGAAGATCGGGAACAGACGGCGCCCGCCGACGGGTTGCACCTGACATGACCCAGAGCGACGCCACCCAGGACGCACTGCTGAAGCTGCTCTCCGAGGGCCACGGAGGGGTGCTGGTCACCCTGAAACGCGACGGACGCCCGCAGCTGTCCAACGTCAGCCACGCCTACTACCCCGACGAGCGCGTCGTCCGTGTGTCGATCACCGACGAGCGGGCCAAGACCCGCAATCTGCGCCGCGACCCCCGGGCCTCCTACCACGTCACCAGCGCGGACCGATGGGCCTACACGGTCGCCGAGGGCACCGCCGACCTCACCCCGGTCGCCGCCGACCCGCACGACGACACGGTCGAGGAGCTGATCCGCCTCTATCGCGACGTCCAGGGCGAGCACCCCGACTGGGACGACTACCGCGCCGCGATGGTCCGCGACCGGCGGCTGGTGCTGCGGCTGCGGGTCGACCGGGCGTACGGCATCCCGCGCCGCTGACGCGGACCGGTCACTGACGGCTGACGGACCGGCTGACACCCGCGACGACCGTCGTCGCCAGGATCCACCCGGTGATCACCAGCACGTACGACACCCACTGGTACCACCCCCGCGGCCCGAAGGCGCCCTCCTGCCCGAAGGAGATCACCGGCACCAGCAGGTCCAGCGTGTAGAACACCGGGTTGAACTCCGGGGCCTCACCGGCCTTCAGCGGCCGCGGCGGACGCAGCCCGTACACCAGGGAGCCGGCCGCCAGCAGCGACAGCAGCCACCCCGCCGCCCGCAGCGGACGGAAGCCGTAGCCGACGGTGAGGTCCTGGACGACGCCCCACAGCCGGCCGGGCCACGGGAGGGTCCTGCGGTGCCGGCGCTGCTTGGCGAGCTGCACCAGACGCGCGGAGCGCTCGTCCCCGACCCGCAGATAGGAGGCGGTCAACTGCTCGTAGGCGTGCGGCACATAGCCCTCGCCGTCACGCTCCAGCATCGGCAGCCGCCGCTCGGCGGGCTCCTGCGGGGTGAGGGCGGCGTAGGTGCACCCGTTGAGCAGCACCTCGTCCGGGACGGTGCCGGGATCCAGGAACAGCACGTCGACCTGGGCCCGCCGCAGATTCAGCGTGCCCGCCATGGGCGGCCCCTGGCGCAGCCACAGCTCGCCGACCGTGCAGCTGCTGGCCCTGAGGGAGGTGCCGTCCGGATGCGTCAGACGGCTGTACGACAGGTCGAGCCGCCCGGCGATCCGGGCGCCGCGCAGCCCGAACCAGCCCTGCACCTCGGCGTGCCGGACGAGCAGATCGCCCTCGACGGCGAGGGTCTCGGCGTCGAGGGCGGAGTGTCCCGGACGGCACAGCCGCGCCTCGTTGAGGTCGACCGACCCGGCGACGCTCGCGCCGCTGAGCCGGATCCCGCCCTCCACGCTCAGGCCAGGTGCCCACAGGTCGTCGCCGACGGTGGCCTGGTTCAGCTGGAGCGCCGGTGTCCCGGCGTCCGGGGCGACGAGCCGGGCGCCGTCCAGGAACAGCGCGCCCCCGATGTGCGACCCGGCGAGCATCACCCGGCCGTGCACCCGGCACTCGCTCAGCCCCAGCGTGGCGTCGATCCGGGCACTGGCCAGACCCAGCCCGGGCAGGACCGAACCGCGCAGGCTCAGCCGGGGGAGCTGGACGCCGTAGAGCTGCGGCGCCTCGTCGAAGTGGCAGTGGCTCATGCGGACCGGGCGGTCGAGCACCGCGTGCGTCAGATCGAGCCGTCCGGTGATCCGGGCGCCGGTCAGCCGCAGGGCGGATATCTCCCCGTCCTCCTGCGGGGCGCTGACCAGGAGCGCCCGCAGGACCGAGGCCCGCACCGTCCGCCCCGGCCCCCAGCCGGAGCCCGTCGCCGGGTCCTCGTCGGGGCCGGTGCGGAAGTCCACGTTCTCCCCGCGGGCGAAGGCCCGCCACACCCGCGCCTCGGCCGGGGTCAGATCGTTGATCGCCATCGACGGTGACTCTGACCCGGCCGGGGAACGGGTGTCAACCGCCTTGTGCGGGGCGGGTGTTCCACTCGGCGATCACCGGACGGCCGTGTTCGGTCGACAGCCGGCTGACCGTGCCCGTGCCCAGCTGGAACAGCCGCCCCTCGGACGGGGGCAGGCCCAGCCGGCGGGCGGTGACGACCCGCAGGAAGTGGGCGTGGGCGATGAGGACCACATCGCCGTCGTCGCCGGTGAGCGAGGCGTCGGCCCGGGCGAGCACCCGGTCGGCGCGCAGGCCCACCTCCGCGGGGCTCTCCCCGCGGTGCTCCGGGCCGGGCGCCACACCGTCGCGCCACAGGTCCCAGCCCGGGCGGGTGCGATGGATCTCGTCGGTGGTTATGCCCTCGTAGCCGCCGTAGTCCCACTCGTGCAGATCGGAGTCGGTGACGACCCCGGTCAGCCCCGCGAGTTCCGCGGTGCGGACCGCGCGGGTGAGCGGACTGGCGAGGACGAGCGAGAAGGTCCGGCCGGACAGCAGCGGAGCCAGGGACTTGGCCTGTCCCTCACCGTTCGGGGTGAGGGACAGGTCGGTGAAGCTGGTGTGGCGTCCCGAGCGGCTCCACTCCGTCTCGCCGTGGCGGACCAGCAGCAGATCCCCCACAGCGCGTCCTACCTCTTCTCGACGGCGTGGCCGCCGAACTGGTTGCGCAGGGCCGCGATCATCTTCATCTGCGGGGAGTCCTCCTGACGGGAGGCGAACCGCGCGAACAGCGACGCCGTGATCGCGGGCAGCGGCACGGCGTTGTCGATGGCCGCCTCCACCGTCCAGCGCCCCTCGCCGGAGTCCTCGGCGTAGCCGCGCAGCTTGTCCAGACGCTCGTCCTCGTCCAGCGCGTTCACCGCGAGGTCGAGCAGCCAGGAGCGGATGACGGTGCCCTCCTGCCAGGAGCGGAAGACCTCGCGGACGTTCTCCACGGAGTCGACCTTCTCCAGCAGCTCCCAGCCCTCGGCGTAAGCCTGCATCATGGCGTACTCGATGCCGTTGTGGACCATCTTGGCGAAGTGGCCCGCGCCGACCCGGCCCGCGTGGACGTAGCCGTAGGGGCCCTCCGGCTTGAGGGCGTCGAAGACCGGCTGCACCCGGGCGATGTTCGCGGCGTCGCCGCCGACCATCAGCGCGTAGCCGTTCTCCAGGCCCCACACACCGCCGGAGACACCGGCGTCGACGAAGCCGATGCCCTTCGCGCCCAGCTCGTGGGCGTGCTTCTCGTCCTCCGTCCAGCGGGAGTTGCCGCCGTCGACGACGATGTCGCCGGGGGACAGCAGGTTCCCCAGTTCGTCGACGACCGACTGGGTGGGACCGCCGGCCGGGACCATCACCCAGACCACGCGCGGGCCTTCGAGCTTGTCGACCAGCTCGGCGATGCTGCCGACGTCGGCGAGGTCCGGGTTGCGGTCGTATCCGACGACGGTGTGGCCGGCGCGGCGGATCCGCTCGCGCATGTTGCCGCCCATCTTGCCGAGACCGATGAGACCGAGCTGCATGGCTACTTCACTTCCTTGAGGTCGCGGTAGGCCGCGACGAGTGCGGTGGTGGAGGGGTCCAGGCCGGGCACGTCGGTGCCTTCGGTGAGCGCGGGTTCGATGCGCTTGGCGAGGACCTTGCCCAGTTCCACGCCCCACTGGTCGAAGGAGTCGATGTTCCACACCGCGCCCTGCACGAACACCTTGTGCTCGTAGAGCGCGATCAGCTGGCCGAGCACCGAGGGGGTCAGTTCCCGGGCCAGGATCGTGGTGGTGGGGTGGTTGCCGTGGAAGGTGCGGTGGGCGACCTGCTCCCCGGGGACGCCCTCGGCGCGGACCTCGTCGGCCGTCTTGCCGAAGGCGAGGGCCTGGGTCTGGGCGAAGAAGTTGGCCATCAGCAG
>NZ_JBIVOX010000002.1:0-521671 GCF_044754345.1 Streptomyces sp. NPDC093094
CCAGATCAAGTGGGGCCTGGACTACATGAACTCCCGCTACGGCTCCCCCGTCGGCGCCTGGAACTTCTGGCAGGCCAACGGCTGGTACTGAGCCGGACCCGGCCGGCCACCGGCCTCCCCTCCGCTCACCTGACGGCGGCGGCCCCCGATCCCCGGGGGCCGCCGCTTCGGCGTTCTCCGGGACCTGCCGGACGGGCCCCGGGCGTCAGCGCGCGCTCACCCGCAGCTCCTTCACCCCGTTGATCCAGGCCGAGCGCAGCCGGCGGGGCTCGCCGGCCAGGCGCAGGTCCGGCATCGCGTCGGCGATCGCGTCGAAGATCAGGCCGATCTCCAGCACGGCGAGGGACTTGCCCAGGCAGAAGTGCGGTCCGCCGCCCCCGAAGCCCAGGTGCGGGTTCGGATCACGGGTGACGTCGAAGACCTCCGGGCGCGCGAAGACCTCCGGGTCGTGGTTCGCGGAGGAGTAGAAGATCCCGACCCGCTCGCCCTTCCTGATCACCTTCCCGCCCAGCTCCGTGTCCTGGACGGCCGTGCGCTGGAAGGCCACCACCGGTGTCGCCCAGCGCACGATCTCCTCGGCCGCCGTCACCGGCCGCTCCCGCTTGAACAGCTCCCACTGGTCCGGGTGCGTCAGGAACGCGTGCATCCCGTGCGTGATCGCGTTGCGGGTGGTCTCGTTGCCCGCGACCGCCAGCATGAGGACGAAGAAGCCGAACTCGTCGGAGGCCAGGTTGCCCTCGTCCTCGGCCGCGACCAGTGTCGTGACGATGTCCCTCGCGGGGCACTCCTTGCGCTCCGCCGCCATGTTCATCGCGTACGCGATGATCTCCGCGGCCGACTGCGCCCCGACCTCCTCCGTCACGGCGTACTCCGGATCGTCGTAGGCGATCATCCGGTTCGACCAGTCGAAGATCCTCGCGCGGTCGTCCTGCGGCACGCCGATCAGCTCGGCGATGGCCTGGAGGGGCAGCTCGCAGGCGACCTCCGTGACGAAGTCGAAGTCCCCCTCCCGCGCCGCGGCCGCCGCCACGATCGACCGCGCCCGCTCCCGCAGCCGCCCCTCCAGCGCCCTGATCGACCGCGGGGTGAACCCCCGCTGCACGATCTGCCGGACCCGGGTGTGCTCCGGCGGGTCCATGTTGAGCAGGATCAGCCGCTGGGCGTCGATCCGGTCGCGCTCGATGCGTTCGTTGAAGCGGATGATCGCGGTGTTGAGGGTCGACGAGAAGAGCTCCGGGTGCGTCGACACATGCCTGACGTCGGCGTGCCGGGTCACCGCCCAGTAGCCCTCGTCCTGGAAGCCCGCCACGTTCCCCGGCTGCGGGATCCAGCGGACCGGTTCGGCCCGGCGCAGCTCGGCGAACTCCGGCAGGGGCACTCGGTGGTGCAGCACGTCGGGGTCGGTGAAGTCGAACCCGTCGGGAAGCGCTGGACAGGGCATCGGCGGCTCCAGCCGTACGACCGCTTGTCTGACGGTTCATCAGATACAGGGCGTGGAGAAGGTAGTTCGGCGCCCTCGAACCTGCAAGACCCTTGCGGTGACCGGCATCACATCCGAGACTGCACACAGAACTAGAACACGTACTAGTTCCCAAGGAGAGCACGCCCAGCCACCCCCCGCCCCCTCTCCGAGAGGACCGCACCCCATGGCCGCCGAACCCGTGATCGTGGAAGCCGTCCGCACCCCCATCGGCAAGCGCGGCGGCGCGCTCGCCAACCTCCACCCCGCCTATCTGCTCGGCGAGACCTACCGCGAACTCCTCGCCCGCACCGGCATCCCCGCCGACTGCGTCGAGCAGATCGTCGGCGGCACGGTGACCCACGCCGGCGAACAGACCATGAACCCGGCGCGCACGGCCTGGCTGACGATGGGCCTGCCCTACGAGACCGCCGCGACGACCGTCGACGCGCAGTGCGGCTCCTCCCAGCAGGCGTCGCACATGACCGCCAACATGATCGCGGCGGGCGTCATCGACGTCGGCATCTCCTGCGGCGTGGAGTCCATGTCCCGCGTCCCGCTCGGCTCGGCCTCCAAGCACGGTCCGGGCAAGCCGTTCCCCGACGAGTGGAACGTCGACCTGCCCAACCAGTTCCAGGCCGCCGAGCGCATCGCCCACCGCCGCGGCCTCACCCGCGCCGACGTCGACCGCCTCGGCCTCCTCTCCCAGCAGCGGGCGGCCACCGCCTGGGCCGAGGAGCGCTTCAAGCGCGAGACGTTCGCCGTGCAGGTCCCCACCACCGAGGAGGAGCAGTTCGCCGGGCAGGGCATGTGGCGCCTGGCCGACCGGGACGAGGGCCTGCGCGACACGTCCATGGAGGCGCTGGCCGGACTGAAGCCGGTGATGCCGAGCGCCGTCCACACGGCCGGGAACTCCTCGCAGATCTCCGACGGGGCCGCGGCGATCATGTGGGCGTCCAAGAGGACGGTCCGCGCCCTCAAGCTCCGGCCGAGGGCCCGGATCGTCGCCCAGGCCCTCGTCGGCGCCGACCCCCACTTCCACCTGGACGGCCCCGTCGACGCGACCAAGGCCGTCCTGGGCAAGGCGGGCATGTCCCTGCACGACATCGACCTCGTCGAGATCAACGAGGCGTTCGCCTCCGTCGTCCTGAGCTGGGCCCAGGTCTTCGACCAGGATCTCGACAAGGTCAACGTCAACGGCGGTGCGATCGCCCTCGGTCACCCCGTCGGCGCGACGGGCGCCCGTCTGATCACGACCGCGCTGCACGAACTGGAGCGCACGGACAAGGAGTTCGCGCTGATCACCATGTGCGCGGGCGGCGCGCTGGCCACCGGCACGATCATTCAGCGGCTGTAGCCGCTGCTCCACCTCACGAACGCCGTGAACGCCGTGGGCCCGAGCGTGAGCACCGGGCCCGCGGGGTTCTTGGAGTCGCGGACGGCGACGGCGGTGGAGCATTCGGAGACTTCGAGGCAGCTGCCGCCCTGGTCACCGCTGTACGAGGACTTGCGCCAGGACAGGGTGCCGATCGGCGCGCATTCGACGCACTCGCCGCCCTGATCGCCGCTGTAGCTGGACTTACGCCAGTGAATCGCCTGGTTCCGCATAGCGTTCCTCCATCACTCGCCGGATCAGCTCCGCCGACTCCTTCAAGGAGAGGGCGGCGGCCCGGAGATGATCGTAACGGAGTGAGCAGTCCTTGACGGTGTCTGGATTCGCACTCGGATGGCCGCTGCCGTACCCCTCCGTGTAGACGATGGCCGGGTCGCTGGAGAAGCGGAAGAGGTCGAAAGAGCCTTGCAATCCGGCATGGACGCCCGCCTCGTGCGGCAGGATCTGAACGTTGATCAGAGGGTTTTTCTCAAGAGCCAACAGGGCGGCCAGTTGATCACGCATGACTTTCGACCCACCCAGCCTCGGAAGCAATGCTCCCTCACTGATGACCGCCCAAAAGACCGGCGGCTCCTCCTTCTCGAAGATGCGCTGGCGTGACAGCCGTGCGGCGGTGCGGTCGTCGAGGAACGACTGATCCAGTGCACCAAGAACTGCGCGGGCGTACGCCTCGGTCTGAAGCAGACCGTGCACCAGGTGCGTGTGGAACGTGCAGATCTCCACCGCCCGCCGCTCCAGCTCCGCAACCTGCTGAAACCAAACCGGCAGTTGCGACCGCAGCACCAGGTCCACGAGCCGTGACAGCAGGCCCCCCGTCCCCAGGGCCACGTCCACCCGCTCGCTGAACTCCGGTGTCGGCACCTTCCGGGCGGTCTCGATCTGGCCGATCAGGGACCCCGTGTAGCTGACGATCTCCCCGAGCTGTCTCTGCGTGAGCCCGGCCGCCTCACGGTGTCTGCGCAGCTCGAAGCCGTAGTAGTCGAGCGGCGAGGCCCCCGGGTCGAGGACGTTGATGTGGGTCACGCGAACAGCCCCTCTCACCCCACTCGGTCCACTGCGGGACCCGTTGTGTCCGTTCGGTAGCCCAGAGTAGTCACGCCAGGCCAGCCTCGTCCCGTGAACGAATACATTCCCCCCACGCTCCTGGCCCCCTACAGCCCGCAGTACCGCATGCATCTCACGGCGGGAGCGCACTCCGCGGGCCACGTCCGCCGTATCGCCCGCTCGCTGCTGACGGAGTGGGGCATGGCGGAGCTGGCGGACGCCACGGAACTGGCGCTGACGGAGCTGGTCGCGAACGTCGTACGGCATGTCCCGGGCCGCCGCTGCACCCTGTTGATCCAGCGGCGGCGGGACGGCGTCCGTGTGGAGGTCACGGACGACGGCCCGCACCTGGCCCGGCCGCTCCCCCGCTTCCCGCTGGACGCGGAGTGCGGCCGGGGCCTGCACCTGGTCGGCGCGGTCACGGACAGGTGGGGCGTCGTCTCCGCCCCCGGAACGGGCAAGACGGTGTGGTTCGAGTGCGGACCGCAGGTCTAACGCTCCACGGGAACCCGTCTCTCCTCGTCGTCCGTCCTCCGGGCCGCCCCGGCCGGCCGTGCCCGGGGGCCCTGGAAGACGTACACCAGCGCGAAGCCGGCGGCGACGACGGCCGCGCCGCCCACCGCGTCCAGGACCCAGTGGTTGCCGGTCGCGACGATCGCGCAGACCGTGAACAGGGGATGCAGGAGCCCGAGCGCCTTCATCCAGGCTCTGGGGGCGACGATCGCGATGACCAGGCCGCACCACAGGGACCAGCCGAAGTGCAGGGACGGCATGGCGGCGTACTGGTTGGTGAGCGCCGTCAGGGTGCCGTAGTCCGGCCGGGCGAAGTCCTGGACGCCGTGCACGGTGTCGACGACGCCGAGGTCCGGCATCAGCCGGGGCGGGGCGAGCGGGTAGAGCCAGAAGCCGACCAGGGCGAGCAGGGTGGTCAGGCCGAGCGTGGAGCGGGCCCAGCGGTAGTCGACCGGGCGGCGCCAGTACAGGACGCCGAGGACGGTCAGCGGGATCCCGAAGTGGAACGACGTGTAGTAGAAGTCGAAGAACTCCCGCAGCCAGCCGGTCTTCACGACGGCGTGGTTGACGGCGTGCTCGATGTCGAGGTGCAGGAAGCGTTCGATCGCCAGGATCTGCTCGCCGTGCTCCTCCGCCCGGGCCCGGCCCGCCGAGTTGCTGCCGCCCGCCGCCGCGAGGCGGACCTGCTGGTAGGCGGCGTACGTGACCCGGATGAGCAGCAGTTCGAGGAAGAGGTTGGGGCGGGTCAGCACCCTGCGCAGGACGGGCCGCAGGGGGACGCGCCCGGACCGGGCCGGGACCGCCGGGGCGTAAGAGGTCGGGACGGGCCGGTCGTGGAGGGGCGAGGTGCGGGACAGGAACGGGACGGACGTGGCCGCCGCCAGGGCCGCCAGGAGGATCACGTTGTCCCGCAGCGGGTGCAGCGCGGGCACGTCCGGCAGCATCATCCTCGCGGGCAGGGTCATCACGAGGACGACCGCGACCGGCCACACGAACCGGTCCGAGGCCCGCGTGCCGGCCCGGCCGACGACCGCGAGCAGCACCCACAGCAGCTGGTGCTGCCAGGCCGTGGGCGCCACCACGATCGCCGTGCAGCCCGTGACGGCCACGGCGAGCAGCAGCTGGCCGTCACGGGCGTAGCGCACGGCCCGGCGCACGCCGAGGACGGCCACGGCCGCGCCCAGCGCCAGGAACAGCGCGATCTCCGGCGGTCCGGACAGGCCGAGCCGCAGCAGGGCACCGTGCAGGGACTGGTTGGCCAGGGCGTCCGCCGCGCCGCCCAGGCCCGTGCCGGCCACGTGGTGGACCCAGTAGGTGAGGGAGTCCTGGGGCATCGCCGCCCAGGCCAGGGCGGTGGCGGCGGCGAAGGTGGCTCCGGCGGACTCGGCCGCCCTGCGCCGGCCGGTGCACCACAGCAGCGGCGCGAACAGCAGCAGCGTCGGCTGGAGGGCGGCGGCCAGGCCGGCCAGGACGCCGCTCGCCCGTTCACCGCGTACGGCGAAGCAGCCGAGCAGGACGAGCAGGACCGGGATGATGCTGGTCTGGCCGAGCCAGAGGGTGTTGCGCACCGGCAGCGACAGCATCAGCAGGCTGATCGCGACGGGCGCGGCGAACGGGGAGGCGCGCCGCCCGGCCGGCAGGGCCCGCGCGGCCACCAGGCCCAGCGCGACGACCAGCAGCAGTGTCCCGAAGGTCCAGCCCCAGCCCAGGGTCTGTTCAGCCGAACGAGTGAGGGGCTTGAGGACGAGACCACCGAACGGGGTGCCGGTGAACAGGGTCGAGTCGTAGAGCGAGCCCTCCACGTGGAGCACGCCGTGCGGGCCCACCCAGGTCTCCAGGTCGGTCAGCCGCTCGCCGCGCGGCGAGCCGAGGACGACGGCCATCTGGCGTGCGGCGAGTATCGCGGCGATCAGCCACAGGCCGAGCCGGACCATCCGCCGGCGGTGGCCGGCCGGGCCGACCGCTGTCGCCCCGAAGCCTTCCGCCGGTCGTCCACCGCGCTCCGCATCCGCCACGCCTCGTCGGCCTCCCGCCCCGTACGTCCCACGCACCGCGTTCCCGGGGTGCCTCTCCCGGCCCGCGCGGGCGGCGACACCCCTGCGGGACAGAAACAGGCAACCTGGGACTCACCTGACATCAAGTCTTCATTCGCCCCGAAGACGATAGTCGCGGACAAGTCGTCCCGCTTCTCCGGAAGGGCGGGTACCTCGGGGGCGGGACCGGGAACCGGATCTTCCGTGGCGTCGTCGCAAGCTCGTAGTCGGCTCTACGGAGGGCTCGGGGGAAATGATCGGATCTGTGTTCGGACGGTCACGTGCGCGTGCGCTGGCGACACTGCTGGTGCTGCTCGGCGTCCAGCTCGGCGCACAGCTGGCCGCGCCCGCGTATGCGTGCGGGTGCGGCGCGATGGTGCCGGACGCACGGCAGCGGGTGCGGGTGGACCGCGAGGAGTCCGTGGTGCGCTGGGACGGGCGCCGGGAGCAGATCGTGATGCGGCTGACCGTGGGCGGCGACGCCCGGAAGGCCGCCTGGATCATGCCGGTGCCGCACCGGGCGACGGTACGGCTGGGCGACCCCGGTCTGTTCGACGAGCTGGCCGCCGTCACCGCGCCCGTCCACCGCGACCGGACCTACTTCTGGCCGAGGGACGGGGACTGGCCGTTCGTCTCCGACGGCGACACGGCCGGCGCTCCGCCGCCCGGCGCGGCCGGCGGAGCCGGGGTGGACGTGGTCGGCCGCCGGCGTCTCGGCCCCTTCGACGTGGCCCAGCTGACGGCGACGGACCCGGACGCCCTGGAGCGATGGCTGCGCGACAACGGCTTCACGCTCCCGGACCGCCTCCGTGAGGCGCTGCGGCCGTACGTCGAGCTGCGCTGGGAGTACGTGGCGATCCGGCTGGCACCGGACGCGGCCGGGACGCCCGCGCCCTCCGGCTCCGCCCCCGCTTCCGCCTCTCCTTCTGCCTCCGCCTCCGCCTCGCCGGATCCGTACGGCACGCCGGCGCCCGGCTCGTCGTCCGCCCCGGGAGCCGCGCTCACCGGCGCGCTCGACCCGCTGCACCTCAGCTTCGCCGCCGAGGAGCCGGTGTACCCGATGCGGCTGTCCCGGCTGGCGGCCACCCCGCAGTCCCTGGGGCTGTACGTGCTCGCCGGGCACCGGATGGAACCGCGCTCGCGGATCGGCGGTGAGCGGCCGCGGGTGACCTTCGCCGGGCAGGTCGGCACGGAGGCCACGGGCCCGCTGGCACGGCTGGCGCAGGGCACGCCGTACCTGACCGCTCTCGCGCAGGAGTTCCCGCAGCCGTCCCGGATCTCCGGCGACCACGAGCTGACCCGGGCCGCCGCGGACACCCCGTTCCGCCAGGTGATCCACGACGACCGGCTGCTCAGCGTCGCGGGGGTCCCGGTCTGGCTGCTCACGCTCGGCGGCACGGCGGTGGCGGCCGCCGGAGGCTCCGTGCTGTTCCTCCGCTCCCGCAGGCGCGCGGCCCTCGCGGAAACGCCGGGTGGCTGAAATCAACGGCGCTCGAACGGTGCTGGCACTACGTTCGCCTGAGGTAACCGGTCAGCGCTCCTGACGAACGAGACGCAGCCACGAAAGGCACAGGTGCATGAGCCAGTCAGAGTCCTGGGAAGCGGTCGACGCCTACTTCGCCGCCCAGCTCGCACCGGACGACGAGGCCCTCCTGGCGGCCCTGCGGGACAGCGAGGCCGAGGGCCTGCCGCCCATCGCGGTCTCCGCTCCGCAGGGCAAGCTGCTCCAGCTCCTCGCCCAGGTCCAGGGCGCCCGCACCATCCTGGAGATCGGCACCCTGGGGGGCTACAGCACCATCTGGATGGCCCGCGCGCTCCCGGAGGACGGCAGGCTGGTCTCCCTGGAGTACGACCCGCACCACGCCGAGGTCGCCACCCGCAACCTCGCCCGCGCGGGCCTCGACAAGATCGCCGAGGTCCGGGTCGGCGCGGCCCTGGACTCCCTGCCCCTCCTCGCCGACGAGAACCCGCCGCCCTTCGACCTGGTCTTCATCGACGCCGACAAGGGCAACAACCCGCACTACGTGGAGTGGGCGCTCAGGCTCACCCGCGCGGGCAGTCTGATCGTCCTCGACAACGTCGTACGGGGCGGACGTGTCCTGGACGCCGGCAGCACCGCCTCCGACGTCCTGGGCACACGTGCCGCCCTCGACCTCATCGCCTCCCACCCGCGGCTGAGCGGCACGGCGGTGCAGACCGTCGGCTCGAAGGGCTGGGACGGCTTCGCGCTGGCCCGGGTGCTGGCGTAGGGGGTCCTCCCGGCTCAGACCTCGTGGTAGAAGCCGACGTTGACGCTGCGCGGCGCGGTGCGGTCCTGGACGACGATCTCGCCGTTGCCGCCGCGCGGCAGCCGCACCGTGCCGCCGTACGCGATGGTCTGGGCGTACTCGCCGACCGCGAGCCGGACCTCGGAGGACGGCTCCGCCTGCGAGCCGCGCAGCCAGGTCACCTGCCACACGCCGTCGGCGCCGCAGCCGAACTCCAGGTGCACCCGGGAGACGAACAGCCAGTCCTCCGGCGTCACCAGTCTGCACAGGGACGCGTCCCGGCCGACCCGCAGCACGGCGCCGGGCTCGCTGGGCGCGTCCGCCATGAGCATTCCGGCCGTGGCTCCCGCTTCCGCCCCGGAGACGGTGGCCATGGTCAGTTCGAGCACGTGCGCTCCCCTTGGAAGGTCCTTGAGCAGCGGGCCGGTCGGTACGCCGCGGCCGCATACTAAAACGCCCGGCCGTATCCCGTCCGGCACAATGGGTTCATGACCGAGCGAAAGCCACCGGGGGTCAGCTTCGAGTCCTGGACCGACAGGCAGATCCGCGACGCGGAGGCGCGGGGCGAGTTCGCCCGGCTTCCGGGGGTCGGCAAGCCGTTGCCGGCCGACGTCGAGCAGCCGTACGACGAACTGTGGTGGGTCAAGCGCAAGATGGCCCGCGAGGGCCTGGCGGTCCTGCCTCCCGCTCTCGCCCTGCGCAAGGAGGCCGAGGACGCGCTCGTCGCGGCCATGAAGGCTCCGTCCGAGCAGAGCGTGCGCCACATCGTCGAGGCCGTCAACGCCAAGATCCGCGACATGATGTTCCGCCCGCCGCCCGGCCCTCCCCTGGGCCTGAAGCCGTACGACGTCGAGGACGTCGTACGGCAGTGGCGGGAGGGCCGGGCCCGGGAGACCTCGGGCGATTAGCTCTCGAACCGGCGCGACGGGTCCGTGTGCTGCGGGGGTTCCGCCGTGGGCGGTGCGGGTGTCACCGCCGGTGGCTCCTCCCGGCGTTCCTGGGGCTTCGCGAGCGTCTGCCGGTCCGCCGCCTCGGGGGCGGGGTCCGTGCGGCCGCCGGCACCCGTGCCCGTGAGCGCGGTGCGGCCGTCGCCGTGACCGTTTCCGCGGCCGTCGCCGCCGCCTTCGTGCAGGAGGATCTCCGCGAGTTCGCGGTAGTCCCGCAGGGCGAGGCGGAGCCGCTCGGTGTCGTCGGCCCCGGCGCCCGGCGCGTCACCGGACTGCCAGGAGCTGCGCAGGGTCCGCCGCCGCCGGGTGACGGCGTCGGTGAAGCGCGCGGCGATCTCCTCCAGCGTGCGGTCGGCCTCCTCGACGGCGTGCCGGGGTCCGTCCACGAACTCGGCGACGGCGTGCCGCAGCCGCTGTCCGAGCCTGTCGCGGTCCTCGCTCGCCAGCAGCGGGGCGGTGGTGCCGCCGGCCTGTCCTGTCACCTCGGTCATACCCGGCTCCCCTTCCTGTGCGTCGTCCGGGCCCCCGCCCCCACCAGGTCCTCGAACAGCTCACGCGCCTCGACCATGGCCTCGCGCATCTCCTCGGTGGACCGGCCGTCCCTGCCCTGCCCCTCGGAGGTCTGGGCGAGCCGGTGGACGTGCCGGTAGCCCTCCACGTGCGCCGCGTGGTGCACGGACAGCGCGGAGAGCTGTTCGTCGTAGTGGTGGCTGTCCGGGAAGCCCTTCGCCTCCGCGGCCTCGGCGAGCAGATGGTCCGCCTCGGACACGGCCGCGCGCGGCGCGTCGACGAACAGCTCCTGGGCGGCCGTCCAGCGGGCCTCGAAGCGTTCGCGCCGGGCCGCCTCCAGCGGTTCCGGGTGCAGGTCGCCGTGGCGTTCGACGCGTTCGGCGAGTTCGCGTTCGGCGGCCGCGGTGTCCCCGTCGTGCCGGGCCACCGCCCGGTCGTACTCGGGTCCGAAGCGGCGCCGCAGACTGCGTCCGCCGTGCGGGCGACGGGCCCGCAGGGCCGCGAGGGCGGCGACGGCGACGACCACGACCGCCACGACCACGATCAAAGCGATGATCAGTCCTGTGGACATGTAAGCCTTCCGGGTTGTCGATGCCCGACGGCCCTCCAACGGGGCCGGTTCGATTACCGGGTTGCCCGTGAAGGCGCTGTGAAACGGCCGCCACCCCCGGTGACCGGCCGGTCCCGGCCACCGCCGACAATGACCGTATGACCACGACCGCCTGGACGATCGCCCCGGAACCCGTCGGCTCCCCGGCCGCAGCCCTGCTGTGGCGGGCGTACTACACCGAGGTCAGCGACCGCTGGTACCTGCTGCACGAGGGCCGCCGCACCGACCCCGACGATCTGGAGCGGGAGATGGCGGCCGGGTCGACGGACGGGCTGGTCCCGCCCGCGGGACAGCTGCTGGTGGCACGCCTCGGCGGCGAGCCGGCCGGCATGGCGGGCGTGCGTCTGGCGGATCCGCGCACGGCCGAACTCAAGCGGGTGTTCCTCCTGGAGGGCATGCGCGGCAAGGGCGGGGCGGCGCTGCTGCTGGCCGCGGCCGAGGACGCGGCACGGGCGCTGGGCGCCGGGCGGATGATCCTCGACACCCGCAGCGACCTCGTCGAGGCGCGGGCGCTGTACACGCGGTCCGGCTACGAGGAGACGGAACGGCACAACGACGAGCCGTACGCGGAGCACTGGTTCACGAAGAACCTCCTGTGAGCGCCGCTTCCGCCGGCTCCACCGCCCTCGCCGTTCTCACCGCCCCGGCCGGCTTCACGCGAAACGCGGCTGCGGGTTGTCCTCGTGGGGCTCCTCCCTCTCGGAGCCACACAGTTCGCCGTTCAACTCCTTGACCAGTTGGACCAGATCGGTGGGCCGGTCCGGGCCCCACCAGTCGCCGAGGAGCTCGGCGAGGGACTCCTCCCGGGCCAGGGCCAGCCGCTCGGCGACCTCGCGGCCCGCATCGGTGAGCAGGAGATCGAGCCCCTCGCGCCGGGCCAGTCCACGCTCCTCGACCTGGCGCGCGGCCTCGATGACCACCGTCAGCGGCACCGGGCTGCGCTCCGCCAGCACGGCCGGCTCCACGGACCCGTACCGCTTGATCCGCAGCAGCATCCAGCTCGCCGCGGGCAGCAGGTCGTACCCGGCCCGCTCGGTGATCTTCCGGTACACCTCGCGCCGCCCCTCGCGGGTGCCGAGCACCGACAGCGCCCGGCACACCTCGTCGTACGACGACCGCTCGACGGGATTGCTGGCCAGCGTCTCCGTGACGTCCGGCGCGGTGACCGAGGCCCGCAGCCGGTCCTCCTTGAGGAACCACGCCAGCACGAAGCCCACGAGCGCGACCGGGGCGGCGTAGAGGAACACGTCGGTGATGGCGGTGGAGTACGCGTGCAGGGCGTCGGTCTGCTCCTGCGACGGCAGCGACCGGATGGCGCGCGGGTCGGCGGAGAGCGACTCGGGCGTGACGCCCGCCGGGAGCTGCACACCGCGGAAGGCGTCGGTGAGCTGGTCGGCGAGCCGGCTGGAGAAGACCGTGCCGAACACGGCGACACCGAACGACGCGCCGATCGAGCGGAAGAAGGTCGCGCCGGAGGTGGCGACGCCGAGATCCTCGTAGCCGACGGCGTTCTGCACGATCAGCACCAGCACCTGCATCACGAGGCCCAGCCCGAGACCGAACACGAAGAAATAAGCGCTCATCTCGCCGGTGGAGCTGTGCTCGTCGAGTTCGTGGAGCAGCAGCAGACCGAGCGCGGTGACGCCGGTGCCGGCGATCGGGAACACCTTCCAGCGGCCGGTGCGGCTGACGATCTGGCCGGACACGGTCGAGGACAGCAGCAGCCCGACGACCATCGGCAGCATGTGCACACCGGACATGGTCGGGGTGATGTCATGCACGACCTGGAGGAACGTCGGCAGGAACGTCATCGCGCCGAACATCGCGAAGCCGATGATGAAGCTGATGACGGCCGACAGCGTGAAGGTGCGGATCCGGAACAGCTTCAGCGGCAGCACCGGTTCGGCCGCCCTGCGCTCCACGGCGACGAACGCCACGGCCAGCAGGACGCCGAGCACCGCGAGCCCGATGATCTGGGGCGAGTCCCAGTCCCAGGTGGTGCCGCCGAGGGAGGCGACGAGGACGAGGCAGGTCGCGACGGAGGCGATGAGGAAGGTGCCGAGGTAGTCGATGACGTGCCGGGTCGACTTCGGCGGCAGCCGCAGGACGGTGGCGATCACCACGAGTGCGACGACGCCGACGGGCAGGTTGATGTAGAAGACCCAGCGCCAGCTCAGGTGCTGGGTGAACAGTCCGCCGAGCAGCGGCCCGAGGACGCTGGTGGCGCCGAACACCGCGCCGAACAGCCCCTGGTAGCGGCCGCGGTCACGGGGCGGGACGAGATCGCCGACGATCGCCATGGACAGCACCATCAGCCCGCCGCCGCCCAGACCCTGCACGGCCCGGAAGGCGATCAGCTCCGGCATGTTCTGGGCGAGTCCGCACAGCGCCGAGCCGATCAGGAAGATCACGATCGCGGTCTGGAACAGCCGCTTGCGCCCGTACTGGTCGCCGAGCTTGCCCCACAGGGGGGTCGCGGCGGTGGCGGCCAGCATGTACGCCGTGACGACCCAGGAGAGGTGCTCCAGTCCGCCGAGGTCGCTGACGATGGTCGGCAGCGCGGTGGAGACGATGGTCTGGTCCAGGGCGGCCAGCAGCATCCCCAGGAGCAGGGCGCCGATCGAGACGAGGACATTGCCGGGGACATGCTCCTGATCGGCGGCCGGCCCCCGCTCCGCCCGCAGCGCGTCGGTCATACGGTCCTCCAGGGACTCGCTCGCGTTACCCCTCCCATCGTGGTGGGTGTGTCCCGTTATGGCCTGTCGAGTCCTGTCGGAGCCGGGAATTCCGGGGGCTTGGGGCGGATGCGGTGGAGGGTGTCTGCATAATCACCTGTGTTCGCAAGGGGAGGGACGGACGCGTGTCGGATCAGCAGGGCCATCCGTGCCCCGAGTGCGGGGCGCTCCGTGCCCCGGACAACACCCCGTCCTGCGGCTGCGGCCGCCGGGCCGCAGACGCCCTGCGGGACACCCGCACGGCGGAGGCCGCCGCGGCGGAGGACTTCGACCCCCTCCGCATACGCCCGTACGTCGATCTGAGCCGGACCGGCCGCTCCAGGGGCCCGGGTGCCTCCGGCGGCGGCGCGGACGCGGCACCGGACTCCACGGGTCCGGCTGCGGGCGGCACGAGCGCCTCCGCGCCGGGCACGAGCGGGCCGTCGGGCCCTGCGGGTGCCGCGGGCCCGGTCCCGGGCGCCACGCCCTCCGGCGCGGGTGCCGCCATGAACGGCCCGGGGCAGTTCGCCCCGGGTACCGCCGGACCGGACCCGGCCCCCGCAGGGCCGCTCCCGAGCACCGCCGGCCCGCACCCCGGTGCCGCCGGAACGGGCCCGGGTGCCACGGGGCCGTTCCCCGGGGCCGCCGGGCAGCCGCCGGGCACCGCCGAGGCGGACGCGGAACGGACCATGACCCTCGCCGCCCTGCCCCCGGAGGCCGCCGGACCGAATCCGGGAACCGCAGGCCGGAACACGCACGCCCCCGGACCGGACCCGGCCCCCGCCGGACCGCTCCCGAGCACCGCTGGCCCGCACCCCGGGGCCGCCGGAACGGGCCCGGGTGCCACGGGGCCGCTCCCCGGGGCCGCCGGGCAGCCGCCGGGTGCCGCCGAGGCGGACGCGGAACGGACCATGGCCCTCGCCGCCCTGCCCCCGGAGGCCGCCACCGGACCGAATCCGGGAACCGCAGGCCGGAACACGCATGCCCCCGGACCGGACCCGGCCCCCGCAGGGCCGCTTCCGAGCACCGCCGGCCCGCACCCCGGGGCCGCCGGAACGCACCCCGAGGCCGCCGGCCCGCACTCCGGCACCGCCGGAACAGGCCCGGGCACCGCCGGGGCGGACGCCGAGCGGACCATGTCGCTGGCCGCCCTGCCGCCGGAGGCCGCCGTGAGGCCCGGCCCCGCGAGCGCGCCCCACACGTCCTCGGCCCCTGCCGCACCGCCGGAGGCCACCACCGCCCTGCCCACCCCGCTCGCGCCCTCGGCCGCCGCGCCCAGCCAGCGGGACCTGAGCCTGTTCGAGGCGGCCGGCGGCGAGCCGGGTGCGCCCGCCGCCAGGTCGGGCGGCGGTTCCGGACGGGGCCGCCGACGCCGGACGATCATGCTGGCCTCCGCCGGGGCGGTCGTCGCCGTGGTGGCCGCGGCGGGCCTGGCGAGCGGGATGTTCGCCTACGAGACGCCCTCACGGGACACCGCGCTGCCCGCGGACGTCCGGGACACCGCGCCCGAGACGTCCACCAGCGAGGCGGCCGCGCCGGAACCGTCCCCGAGCCTCACGTCCGCGGGCCCGGCGTCGGCCTCCCCGTCACCGTCGGCGTCGCCCAGCGAGAGCGAGAGTGAGAGCGAGAGCCCCTCTCCGTCGGCGTCCGAGTCCAGCGGTTCGCCCACGCCGTCGCCGTCCGAGTCCAGCGAGTCGCCGAGCCCGTCGGCCTCGTCCGCCTCGGCGGAGCCGGTCGCCAGCCCGGACACCGGCGGCGCGGTGCTCCGCCGCGGCGACAAGGGGCCGGAGGTGACCGAGCTCCAGCAGCGTCTGCGTCAGCTGTGGCTGTACAACGGCGACATCAACGGCAAGTTCAACGAGCCGGTGGAGCAGGCGCTGCGCACCTACCAGTGGGCCCGCGGCCTGCGCGAGTCCGAGCTGGGTGTCTACGACCAGCCGACCCGCGCGATGCTGGAATCGGAGACGTCCGAGCCGTAGAACCGGCCCGCGGCTCGGCCGGGACCCGCCACCGGCTCCCGGCCGGGGTCCGGTGGCACGACGCGCGGTTCCCGCCGGGCCGGCGCCCCACGCCGGAGTCCGAGCACCGCGTCCCCGGCCCCGCACCGGGTCCCGTACGGGAGAAACCGCAGCGGGACCCGCAGCTCGGGCCCGGCATCGGGCCCGGCCCGACCGACGTACCCGCAAGACCCGCACCGGGCCGGATCCGCACCGGATCCACACCCCGGGCCCGGGGCATTGCGCACCGGCCCCGCACCGGTCCCGCACCGGGCACCGGCCCGCCCCCGGACCGAAGGGCCTACGCCCGGGTCTCCGTCACCGTCAGCCGGATCAGACCTCCCGGCCCGGTCTCCACCCGGACCTGCGTGAGGTCGAGGGCGAGTGCGTCGGGGCCGTGGACGCCCGCGCGGGGGCCGATGCCGAGGACGCGCATGCCGGCGGCGTGACCGGCCGCGATGCCCGCGCCGGAGTCCTCCAGGACCACGCAGTCCTCAGGGGCGACCCCGAGCTCGGCGGCGCCCTTGAGGAACCCCTCCGGGTCGGGCTTGCCGGCGCCGACGGACTCGGCCGTGACCCGGACCTCGGGCAGCGCCAGCCCCGCGACGGCCATGCGCGCGGTGGACAGGCCGACGTCGGCCGAGGTCACGAGCGCGTGCGGCAGCCCCCGCAGGGCGGCGAGGAACTCGCGCGCGCCCGGAACCGGCACGACGCCGTCCAGGTCGGCCGTCTCCTGGGCGAGCATGTCCGCGTTGTCGGCGTGGTTCTGCTCCGCGGTCCGGTGCGGCAGCAGCAGGGCCATGGAGGCGTGGCCCTGACGGCCGTGGACGACCTTCATGACCTCGTCGCCGTCGAGCCCGTGCCGCTTCGCCCAGCGACGCCAGATGCGCTCCACGACGGCGTCGGAGTTGACGAGGGTGCCGTCCATGTCGAGCAGGAGGGCGCGGGCGGTGAGCACGGTGGTGGCCGACATCGACTGGCTCCAAGCGCGGTTCAGGGGGTGCGGGGGCGGGCCCCGGGGAGAACAAGGCGGCCCCGCCCGCCGGTCAGGGAAAACAGGCGGGGACCACTTTGTTCCTCCACGGTACAAAACAACTCGGGCATCTCGCCACCTCCCCCCGAAATCTTCACCTTCTGTTCAACTCGCACCGCCCGGCTCAGCCGGTGACGGCCTCCCACAGGCTCCACAGCCCGAGGCCCAGCATCAGCAGGGCGGCGACCTTGGTGATGAGCCGCAGCGGCACCCGCTTCATCAGCGCCTTTCCGCCGACGATGCCGAGTCCGGCGACCGCCCACAGGGCGAGCACCGCGCCGAGGCCCACCGACAGCGGATCGTCGTAACGGGCGGCGAGGTTGGCGGTCATGATCTGGGTGAGGTCGCCGAACTCGGCGACCAGGATGAGCATGAACCCGGCCCCGGCGACCTTCACGAAGGACTGGTTCTCCGGCCGGCGGACCTCCTCCTCGTCCTCGTCCTTCTTCAGCAGCAGCATCGCCGCGCCGCCGAGGAAGAGCACACCGGTCAGGGCGTGCAGAAGCTGCTGGGGCAGCAGCGTGAGCACGCTGCCGGCCGCGACGGCGAGCGCGACATGCAGTGCGAAGGCGGCGGCGACGCCCGCGAAGACGTAGGAGGCGCGGTAGCGGGTGCTGAGGACGAGGCCCGCGAGCGCGGTCTTGTCCGGCAGCTCGGCGAGGAAGACGACGCCGAAGACGAGCGCCGTGACGGACAGGCTGATCAAGGTTCCTCAATCGGTCGGGGCCACCCCGCCGAGAGTGCGTGAACTCCTCGTACGCGACCTCGGCAAGGGCAGCACACGTCACCCGTGCCGTACGCACGGGCGTGCACTGCTTGCCGAAGGTCTCGCTGGCCGGGATCCACGAGGACCCGGCTCCGGGCGCCGGCCCAGCTGAGCTGAGCAGTATGTCGACGGTCCGGCGAAGAGCTACTCCCCTTCTGCGCCTCCCATGGTACGCGAGCGAAAGTTCGATCCCGAACCTTGTCATGTCATGCACGCATCACTAGCTTCTCACCGGGCGCACATCTGTACGCAACACACCCCCGCGAGCATTCCCTCGCTCGCACGCCCGCACCCCCACATCGCAAGGGAGTTCGCATGCCCAGGTTCTACGCGCGTCGACGTCTGGGCGCGCTCGCCGCGCTCACCGCCCTCATAGCCTCCGCGGGCCTGCTCAACGGCCCCGCCGCCTCCGCCGCCCTCCCCACCCCCGTCAGCGGCGCCACCGCCCGCAGCTACCTCGCGACCCTCACCGTCGCGACCGAGAACCGCACCGGCTACGACCGCGACCTCTTCCCCCACTGGATCACCGTCTCCGGCGCCTGCAACACGCGCGAGACGGTCCTCAAGCGGGACGGCTCGAACGTCGTCACCGACTCCGCCTGTGCCGCCACCGGCGGCAGCTGGTACTCCCCCTACGACGGCGCCACCTGGACGGCCGCCTCCGACCTCGACATCGACCACCTGGTCCCGCTCGCCGAGGCATGGGACTCCGGCGCCGGCAGCTGGACCACCTCCCGCCGCCAGGCATTCGCCAACGACCTGACCCGCCCGCAGCTCATCGCGGTCACCGACAACGTCAACCAGGCCAAGGGCGACCAGGACCCGGCCACCTGGATGCCCTCGCGCACCGCCTACCGCTGCACCTATGTGCGCGCCTGGGTCCAGGTGAAGTACTACTACGGCCTCTCGGTCGACTCCGCCGAGAAGGCCGCGCTGACGAACCACCTGGCCTCCTGCTGATCCCGGTCCCGCACGCCACCTCCCCGCGGACCCCTGTCGTTCCGTACCGTACGGGGCGACGCGGAAGGGGGTCGGTGTGGTGGAACTCCGGCTGGGACCACTGCTGAGATACACGGGCGGCTCGTCCGCGACCGTCTGGGTCGAGACGAGCCGCCCGTGCACCACCGAGGTGCGCTGCGCCGACGGCGCCCGCGGCGGCGCGCGCACCTTCCAGATCGCGGGCCATCACTACGCCCTGGTCGAGGTGACCGGCCTCACGCCCGGCACCTCGACGGCGTACGAGGTCCTCCTGGACGGCGCGCCCGTGTGGCCGCCGCCCGACTCGCCCTTCCCTCCCTCCGAGATCCGGCCGGCCGGCGAGGACGGTCCGGTCCGGGTCGCCTTCGGCTCCTGCCGCTGGGCCGCTCCCCCGGCCGACGGCCACGACCCGGTCGGCCCCGACGCGCTCGACACCCTCGCCGTACGCCTGGCGGCCGATCCGCAGGCCGAGCGGCCGGACGTCCTGCTCCTGCTCGGCGACCAGGTGTACGCGGACGAGACCTCCCCGGCGACCCGCCGGTGGCTGGCGGCGCGACGCGACCCGGAGGAGGCGCCGGGCAGCCAGGTCGCGGACTACGAGGAGTACACCCGCCTCTACTACGAGTCCTGGCTCGACCCGGAGGTGCGCTGGCTGCTGTCCACCGTGCCGACCTGCATGATCTTCGACGACCACGACATCGTCGACGACTGGAACACCTCCGCCGCCTGGGTCGCCGACATGCGGGACACGCCGTGGTGGCGCGAGCGGATCCTGAGCGGGCTGATGTCGTACTGGGTCCATCAGCACCTGGGCAATCTCACCCCGGCCGAACTGGCCGCCGACCCGCTCTACGCCGCCGTGCGCGAGACCCCCGACGGCACCGACGCGCTGCGCGCCTTCGCCTGCCGGGCCGACGCCGAGCCGTCCACCGTGCGCTGGAGCTACCGGCGGGACTTCGGACGGGTGCGGGTGCTGATGGTGGACAGCCGCGCCGCGCGGGTGCTCGCGGAGGACGAGCGCGCGATGCTCGACCCCGGCGAGGAGGAGTGGCTGCGGACCCAGGCGCTGGACGCGCCGGGCACGTGCGACCACCTCCTGATCGGCACCTCCCTGCCCTGGCTGCTGCCCTATCTCATGCACTACGCCGAGGGCTGGGCGTCGGCGCTGTGCCGGGGCGAACGGGGTCCGCGCGCGGCCCGCTTCGGGGAGCGGCTGCGGCGGGCGGCCGACATGGAGCACTGGGCGGCGTTCCCGGAGTCCTTCGCGGCGTTCGCGTCGCTGGTCGCCGAGGCGGGCTCGGGGCCGGGGGCGCCCGCGACGGTGTGCGTCCTGTCCGGCGACGTCCATCACGCCTACGCCGCCGAGCCGTCCTGGCCGCAGGGCCCCGGCCCCGACGCCCGGGTGGTCCAGCTGACCTGCTCACCCGTGCACAACTCGGTGCCCCGCACGATGAAGCTCGGCTTCCGGCTGGGCTGGAGCAGGCTCGTGCGGCGGCTGGGCCGCCGGCTCGGCGGGCACGGCGTGGTGCCGCGCTCCCCGATCGACTGGCGCAGGACGGGCGGGCCGTGGTTCGGCAACCAGCTCATGACCCTCACCCTGCGCGGGCGCGACGCCCGGCTGCGGCTGGAACAGGCCCGGGCCCGGCGCGGCGGGGCGCGGCTGGTGACGGTGGAGGAGGTGCGGCTCACGGAGGACCCGGAGGCATGAGACGGCGGGCGGCACGCACGGTGCGGAACGCGTCAAGAGTGGCTAAATGTTGAAGTTGCAAGCATTAGTGAGGTCCCCCTAACGTGAGGGCGTCCGCTCGGCCCGTCCCCGGCCGGTCCGTTCCCCGGACCGGTCCGACCGAAGGAGACCCCCCACCATGACCGAACGACTGAACTCCGCCCAGCCGTACGTCGTCGGCGTGTTCCGCATGGTCGTCGGCCTGCTCTTCGCCTGCCACGGCGCCGCCTCGCTCTTCGGCGTCCTGGGCGGCGCGGCCGGTTCCGGCGGCACCGTCGACGCGGGCACCTGGCCCGGCTGGTACGCGGCCGTGATCCAGCTGGTCTGCGGCACCCTGGTGCTGCTGGGCCTGGGCACCCGCGCCGCCGCGTTCCTCGCCTCGGGCTCGATGGCCTACGCCTACTTCGACGTGCACCAGAGCGCCGCTCTGTGGCCGCTGGAGAACGGCGGCGAGGCGTCGGCGATGTTCTGCTGGACGTTCTTCCTGCTGGTCTTCACCGGCTCCGGCGCCTTCGGCCTGGACCGGCTGTTCGCGCGCCGCTCCGCGCAGCAGGCGCAGCCGACGGCGGAGAGGTCCCCGGCCGTCACCGCCTGATCCGTGGCCACGGCGGCGCCCTTCTCCCCGGGAGGGCGCCGTCCCGCGTCCGGCGGCCGCCCCCTACGCGACCCAGCCGAACGGCACGGTGAAACACCCCACGGGCGCCGCCGCGCCCCCGGTCCCGTCGTACAGGACGACGGAGGACGCCTCGCCCCGCCGGAATCCCCAGCCGTGCCGGGCGGTCGCCGCGGCCGCGCCGTCCCCGCCGGGGGTGAAGTTCAGCCAGACCTCGTTCCCGGCGTGGACATGATCCTCACCGGTGCCCGGCACATGCCGGTAGCGGCCCCCGGCCGCGGCCGGTCCGGGCCCGCACGGCTCCCGGTGCACGTACGCGCCGTAGGCGCGGCCCGGCTCCAGCCCCTCGACCGCCAGCCGTACGGTCGTGGCCCCGAGGGGCTCGGTCTCCTGGGCGACCTCGATCCGGGCCGCGGCCGGGACCAGGTCCATGTCGTAGGTGATCGCCGCCGACGGGACGAACGCGGCGGGCGGGGCGAACCGAGCCTGCGTACTCATCCGGTAGCCGTCCGCTCGAATTCCGCTCGCGCCGGCGGAGCCCGCCGGCGCGAGCAGCGTCGCGGCCGCCGCCGCGGCCCAGAGCGCTGTCCGCATGACCTCCACCGTCCCTCGCCCTCGGTCGCTTCCGCGTCCGTTCCGGTCGACCGCCGGTCGACCGCCGGTCGATCTCCGGTCGATCTCCGGACGACCTGCGGATGATCCTGGCATTCCGGGCTCCACGTCCGGCCGTTCCGGTGCCGCGCCCGGCCGGTTCCCGGCCGATCCAGGGCGATCGCCCCCATCCGTTGCTACGCGACACCCGCCGCGGACGCCTCCCGGCCGGGCCGACCGGGTGAACGCTGTGTGGCGACACACACGCCCCCTGTGAACCCCCTGTCACACCCCCGGCGTACGCTGTATGGCTGTCAAAGGCCCCTTTGCCGCTCCCCGCACACCGGCGCGGCAGGCCGGGTCACGGGGGGAAGTACGGGGGAGTCGTCGCGTGTTCGAGAGTCTGGGGTCACTGACCGGCAGTCCATGGATCTACGCCCTGGTGGGTGCCTCCGTCCTGCTTGATGTGTTCCTGCCCGTACTGCCCAGCGGTGTACTGGTGATCATGGGTGCCACCGCGGCGGCCGCGGGGTCCGGCGCCGCGACCGGCCGGGTCCCCCATGACGTGCCCGACATCCTGGCCCTGACCCTCTGCGCCGCCACCGCCTCGGTCCTCGGCGACCTCGTCGCGTACCGGCTGGCCTGGCGCGACGGCAGCCGGGTGGCCAGGGCCATCTCCCGCTCCCGGCGGCTGTCCCTCGCGCAGGAACGTCTCGGCGCGGCCCTGGCGCAGGGCGGCGGCGCGCTGGTCGTCCTCGCCCGGTTCGCCCCGGCCGGCCGTTCGGTGGTCTCGCTCGGCGCGGGCGCGGCCCACAGCCGGGCCCGCGACTTCCTCCCCTGGTCCGCGCTCGCGGGCCTGTCCTGGGCGGCGTACAGCGTCGCCCTCGGCTACTTCGGCGCGCACTGGCTGGGCGCGGGCTGGCTCGCGACCGGGGTGTCGGTGCTGGCGCTGTTCGGGGCGGGGTCGGCGGCGGCGTATCTGATGCGCAGGCCGCGGGAGGCGTAGGGGCGGGACCACGGGCCCGCCGTACGGGCCCCGTCCGGTCGGCCCGCCCGTGCGGTCAGCCCGCCCGCCGGACGGCCGGGCCGCGTACCTCCAGGCCCGACAGCAGTTCGGCCGTCGCCTCGGCGACGGCCTCCACGGCCTGCTCGAACACCTCACGGTTGTGGGCGGCCGGCGCGCGGAAGCCGGACACCTTGCGGACGTACTGGAGGGCGGCGGCCCGGATCTCGTCCTGGGTCGCCTCCTCAGGCAGCGCGGGCGGGCGGAGGGTCTTGATGCTGCGGCACATGCCCCCAGTCTTGCGCCGGGAAAGCGGCCGCGCAGGCGAACGGCCGGGACAGGGCGACGGGCCGCCTCCGCCAGTCCCCGTCCGCCTCCCGTCCGGCCTCGCCCGCCTCTCCTTCGCCCCGTCCGCTTCCTCTTCGTCCCGTCCGCTTCCTCTTCGCCTTCCGTCCGGCCCCGCCCGTCTCTCCTTCGCCCCCCTTCGCCTCCTCTTCGCCTTCCGTCCGGCCCCGCCCGTCTCTCCTTCGCCCCCCTTCGCCTCCTCTTCGCCTTCCGTCCGGCCCCGCCCGTCTTCCGTCCGGCCTCGTCCGCCCTCCTCTTCACCTTCCGTCCGGCCCCGTCCGTCTCTCCTTCGCCCCCCTTCGCCTCCTCTTCGCCTTCCGTCCGGCCCCGCCCGTCTTCCGTCCGGCCCCGCCCGTCTTCCGTCCCGCCTCGTCCGCCCTCCTCTTCGCCTTCCGTCCGGCCCCGCCCGTCTTCCGTCTGCCCCGATCGACCGTCCGGGGGCCGGGATCCGGGCCGTTTCCCGGGCCGTGCCGGTGCGCTCGCGAGGCCGCGTCCGCCGGTTCTCCGGGCCCTCCCGCGACCCCCTTCCAACGGAGGAAATAGCTCCGGCCGTACGGCACTTGTGCCGATCATGACCACTACGGAGATCACCTACATCGGCGGCCCCACCGCTCTCGTCACCCTGGGCGGCGTACGGCTGCTGACCGACCCGACCTTCGACGAGCCGGGCTCGTACGTCATCGGCACGCGCACCCAGGTGAAGAAGGCGGGACCGGCGCTCGGCAGGGAACAGGTCGGCGTGGTGGACGCCGTGCTGCTGTCCCACGACCAGCACCCGGACAACCTCGACACCTCCGGCCGCGCCCACCTCGCCGAGGTGCCGCTCGTGCTGTCCACGCCGTCCGCACAGGGCCGTATCGGCACCCCCGTGCGCGGTCTCGCCCCGTGGGAGCACGTGGAGCTGCCCCGGCGGGACGTCCCCGGCAGCGCCCTGCGCGTCACCGCCGTGCCCGCGCTGCACGGCCCCGAGGGCTCGGAGCCGCTCGTCGGCGAGGTCACCGGGTTCGTGCTGTCGGGCGAGGGCCTGCCCAAGGTGTACGTCAGCGGCGACAACGCCTCCCTGGACCGGGTCCGCGAGATCGCCGGCCGTGAGGGCCCGTTCGACGTGGCGGTGCTGTTCGCGGGGGCCGCCCTCACCCCCCTCGTCCCGGGCGTTCCGCTGACGCTGACCAGCGAGCACGCGGCCGAGGCGGCGAGGATCCTCGGCGCCCGGCACGTCGTGCCGCTGCACTTCGAGCACTGGGCCCACCTCAGCGAGGACGGCTCCGTGCTGACCAAGGCGTTCGAGGCGGCCGGTCTCGCCGAGCGGCTGCATCTGCTCACGCCGGGCGCTTCCGTGGTCCTGCCGCCTCTGTAATGATCGACAAGGAGGCGGCCACCGTACCGGGGCCGACCGATGAGAAGGAGCCACATCGCATGGCGCACGACAACCTGAGCATCGCCGTACTCGGCCCCGGCGGGGTGGGCGGCCTGCTCGCCGCCCTGCTGTCCCGCGCGGGCCACCGGGTGATCTGCCTGGCCGGCGAGCAGACCGCGAAGACCCTGCGCACCGACGGGATCGGCGTCCGCAGCGGCGTCTTCGGTGACTTCACCGCCGTCGTCGAGGCCGACACCGAGCTGCGCGAGCCGGTCGACGCCTGTCTGGTCGCCGTCAAGCACACCGCCCTCGACGAGGCCCTCGCGCGGGTTCCCGCCGACGCCCTGGGCGACGGTCTGCTCGTGCCGTTCCTCAACGGCGTCGAGCACCCGGCCACCCTGCGCAAGCGCTACCCCGCCGACCAGGTCGCGCCCGCGGTCATCCGCGTGGAGTCCACCCGCGTGGCCCCCGGGAAGATCGAGCACACGAGCCCGTTCGTCCAGATCGACCTCGCCGGGGACCCGGTGCCGGACGGGCGTCTGCACGCCCTCGCGGCAGCTCTCGGCGACGCCGGCCCGGTCACCCAGGTGGTGCCGGACGAGGCGGCGGCACTGTGGGCGAAGATGTCCTTCCTCGCCCCCTTCGCGCTGCTCACCACCCGCCTCGGGCTCCCGCTGGGCGAGGTGCGCACCGCGCACCGCGCCGAACTGACCGCCCTGGTCGAGGAGACCGCGGCGGTCAGCGGAGCGAGCGGCGGCCCGGCGGACCCGGCCGGGGCGCTCGCCCGCTACGACGCGTTCCCGCCGGCCACGAAGTCCTCCATGCAGCGCGACGCCGAGGCCGGCCGGGCGCTCGAACTGGACGCGATCGGCGGCGCGTTGCTGCGTGCGGCGGAGCGTCACGGAGTGCCGGTGCCGGTCGCGGCCAGGCTGGTCGGGGAACTGGCGGCCGGACGCTGATCCCCTTGCGGACGGGTGCCCGGAACAACCCGTTTTCTCGGGCACCCGTTCGAGCCACTCGTTCGCGTGAACCACCCGAAGGAACTCGCACCTCAAAATCGAACAGGCGTAGCATTGCCGTGTGGCGACGACCTACGACTTCCCGAGCGACCTGCTAGCCGGTCAGGAGGAACTGCATCAGGTCCGGGCCGAGCTGTCGGCCCTGCTGAAACGTCTTCCCTGGTCCGTGGAGCCGGTGGACGGATTCAGCGACTCCGGCGGCTGGCGCAAGGTCGAGCGTCCCGCCTCCCCGGGCTGGACGGAGGACGAACAGGCCGAGGTGGAGAAGCTGAGACGCCGTGAGCACGAACTCGCGGTGTTCGTCACCACGCACCGCTTCTGGTCGGAGATCTCCGGCCCCGACCGCGTCGACGCCCGCTCCCGGCTCAAGCACGCACGGGAACCGGACTGACCAGGCCGCGGACAGCGGAGGCACGGACAGCGGAACGGCCCCCCGGAGATCACTCCGGGGGGCCGTTCACGTCGTGGGCGCGGACGGTTTCGAACCGCCGACATCCTGCTTGTAAGGCAGGCGCTCTACCCCTGAGCTACGCACCCCGGAACGAGTCGACAGCCTACATTGCCGGGGAGGGTGCCCCGCAAACCCGTATACGGGACGCCGGCTGCCCCGGAGTCCGGGCCCGGCCCGGAGGCGTTCCTGGGGAAAACCCCACCATGGATCCGGGAGCGGCCCGGATCCCCCGGCCGGTGCGCGGTCCGTACGGTCGGGATGTGGCGCGGACCAGGGACCGCGCAGCCGTCTTCCAGGGGGACATCGTCATGGACCGCTCCGTCACCGCCCGCACCGCACGCACCGCCCGCACCGCACGCACCGCCCTCGCCGCACGCACCGCCCTCGCCGTCGGCGCCACCGCCGTCTGCCTCGCCGCGCTCGCGGGATGCGCGTCCCCGGACGACGACACGGAGCCCGAGCGGCGCTCCTTCGCCCTCCAGGGCCGCACCCTCACCATCGACTCCGACGACTCGGCGCTGGAGATCGTCTCGGTGGACGGCGGCCCGCAGGACCGCGTCGAGGTCACCCGGTGGTTCGCCGGAAAGGTGGTGCTCGGCGACAGTCCGCAGGTCAGCTGGTCCATGACCGACGACCGGCTCAGACTCCGGCTGGACTGCAGCGGGTTCATCGCCGACTGCGAGTCCCGGCACCGCATCGAGGTGCCCCGCGGCATCGCGGTCGAGGTCGAGGACGGGGACGGCAGCGTCCGGGCGAGCGGCTTCGAGGAGGCCCTCAGCATCCGCACCGGCGACGGCTCGGTCCACGTCACCGACAGCAGCGGCCCGCTGGACCTGCACACCGGCGACGGCTCCGTACGCGCCGAGGTCGCCGCCCGCCAGGTCCGCGCCCGCACCGGCGACGGCTCGGTCCAGCTGGAACTGAGCACCGTCCCCGACCTGGTGGACACCCGCACCGGCGACGGCTCCGTCACCGTCGAACTGCCCCGGGCCGCCTACCGGGTGAGCACGCGGACGGGCGACGGAGGCATCGACGTGGGAGTCCCCCGTGACGACTCCAGCACCCACGTGATCTCCGCGCACACGGGCGACGGGAAGATCACGGTCCGCGCCCGGGACTGAAATCGTCCTCCGTTTCGCGAACTGTCGGGCCCGTGTGTTCGTCATTAACCGGTGGGAGAATGACACCGGCAGGGCGCGACAGCACGGGAGAGGGATGTGACGGCGACACCACCGCAGCCGTATTCGCCGTCGAAGCGGCGCGCCCGCCGCCCCGTGCGGCACGCGGTGCGGACCGTCCTCGCCCCGGCCGGCCGGCGGGCGCTCCGGGACACCGTCACCCTCGCCGCGCTGCCGCTGGCCCTCGCGCTGGCCCTGCCCGCAGCCTTCGCCGGGGGCGGCACCCGGCGGTGGTTCGGCGGACGGGCGGAGACCCAGCGCGCCGAGGCACAGGCCGCCAAGGACGACGCGGCGGCCGCGTTCTACGAACTCGACACCGCCCAGAGGGACCTGCGCATCTCGATCGAGACGATCGCCGCCGTCGACGACTCCCCCGCCGCCCGGCGGGCCGCCGCCGACTTCACGGACCTGGGCCGCCGGATCGACGAGGCCAGCCACCGCTACATCCAGGCCGTCGACGCCCACGACCTCGACCGCGACGACCTGGAGGCGTCGGCCGCCGCCCGCGCCCGCACCGAGCTGACCGCCGCCCGGGACGAGCTGGCCCGGGTCAGGCAGGACCTCGACCGGTTCGAGCAGAGCCTCGGCCCGCTGCTCGGCAAGGCAGAGACCCAGCTGGCCCGGCTGGCCCCCGCCGTGGAGCGGGCCCGGCAGGCCCTGCTGGCCGCCTCGAACGCGCTGGACGCGGTGCGCGGCTCGGGCCTGCGCGCGGACGACCTCGCCGCCCGCCTCGCGGCCCTGGCGCCCGAACTGACCCGGCTCAACCAGGGCGCGGGTCAGCACGGGGTGCCGCAGACGCTGGAGCGGGCCGAGCGGGTGTCCCGGGAGGCCGGGGCGATCCGCGCGGAGGCGGAGCGGCTGCCCGAGCGGGCCGCCGAGATCGACCACCGGCTGGTGTCGCTGCGCACCCGGGCCCAGGCGCTCACCACCCGGGCCGAGCAGGTCGAACCGGTGCTCAGCGAACTGCGGCGGCGGTTCGCCGCGGCCTGCTGGCAGGACCTCCAGCCCGTGCCGGAGCAGGCCGGGGAGCATGTACGGCAGGCCGAGCGGAAGCTGGCCGAGGCACGGACCGCGCGGGACGGACAGCGGTGGGCGGACGCGACCGCGCTGCTGTCGACCGTACGGGCCCTGCTGGACAGCACCGACGAGGCGGTCTCGGCGGCCGGGGACCGGCTCGCGCGGCTGAACGCCGTGCAGAAGGACCCGCAGCAGGAGATCGAGCGGACCCGGTTCGCGATCCGGGACGCCCAGCGCCTCGCCATGACCGGGCGCAACACCCCGGAGCCACGGCACGCCCGCCCGCTGGACGACTCGGTGGCCCGGCTGGAGCGGGCGATCGGCACGCTGGAGGGGCGCCACCCCGACTACTGGCACTTCCTGACCGAGACGGAGGCGGTGCGGCAGACCGTGGCGCGGGTGGTGGCACAGATCCGCGAGGAGCGCGGCACCGCCCACTGACCTCCGGGCACGCCGTTTGCGCCATCGGGTGGGCCGGGCGGATATTTGGGGGTACGCAGTAGGCCGCTCACACCGCACCCAAGGGAGGCGGACATGGCCACACACGCGCTCCACTCAGGATCGCGACGGCGGATCAGGCTCGACGAACACCTTCCCGTCGACCATCGGCTGAGCAAGTTCTATCGCGTCGGGGCGGGCCTGATGGGCCTGGCGCTGCTCGCCTTCGGCATCCTCGGGCTGACCAACAACATCGGCTTCTTCGACACCGGCGGCGACACGGTCGTCGGCCTCAACACCAACGGCGCGCTCAGCGTGCTGTCGATCTGCGTCGGTGTGCTGCTGTTCGTCGGCATGGTCATCGGCGGGAACTTCGCGTCCACGCTGAACATGTCACTCGGCATTCTGTTCATCCTCAGCGGCTTCCTGAACATGGCGCTGCTGGACACCGACTACAACTTCCTCGCCTTCGAGATCCAGAACGTGATGTTCAGCTTCGTCGTCGGCATCCTGCTGATGTTCTTCGGGATGTACGGCCGGGTCGGTTCCGCGCTGCCGCACGACAATCCGTACTGGCGGGCCCGCAACCCCGGGCTGGCCGAGGCGGAGCAGAAGGCGCCGGCGCCGGGAGCGGTGACCCGTGCGTCGCTGCCGCCGAAGGACCCCGGCCGGCCCGGTGGAGCCGGTTAACCTGTGCGCATGCCTCGCTACGAGTACCGCTGCCGCACCTGCGGCGACACGTTCGAACTGAGCCGTCCCATGGCGGAGTCCTCCGCCCCCGCCGCGTGCCCCGCCGGGCACGGTGACACGGTCAAACTGCTGTCGGCCGTCGCTGTCGGAGGTGCCGCCTCCGCCCCCGCGGCGGCCTCCGGCGGGGGCGGGTGCTGTGGCGGAGGATGCTGCGGCTGACCCTTCCTCCGGGAAGTCCTCGCTTCCCCTAGGACGTCCTCGCCGCCCTCAGGAACTCCCTCAGGATCCGCTCGCCCGCCAGCACTCCGCGTTCCGGGAGAGCCGTGACCGCCGGGGCCGCCCAGTCGGCCTCGGCGAGTTCTCCGTGGGCCGGGCGCCAGCCCCGGTCGCCGGCCAGCAGCAGGTCGGCGTCCAGGAGGGAGTCGCCCGCCGTCAGCGTCAGGTCCGCTCCCGTGCGCCGGGCGACCTCGCGCACCGCCGCGCTCTTGGTCAGCGGCTTGGGAACGGCGTAGATCTTCCGGCCCTGGAGCGACACCGTCCAGCCGCGGTTCTCCGCCCAGACCGCGAGCTCCTTCACCCACTCCTCGGGCAGCAGCTCCCGCTCGACGACGAGGTAGGCGAAGAGGTCCTCGGCGACCCGGTGCTTGCGCACCCACAGCGGATCGGCGGAGACCGCCAGATGGTCGCGGATCTCCTCCAGGGGCGCGCACTCCTCGGCGAGGCGGGCCGTGACGGCCGCGTGCCAGTCCTCGTCCGTGACACCGTCGACCAGCAGCTGGCCGCCGTTGGCGCAGATCGCGTAGCGCGGGGGCGGGCCGGGCAGGTTGATGCGCTGGTACTGCTTGCGGGTCCGGGTCGTCGTCGGCACGAACACGGCCGCGTCACCGAGTTCGGCGAGCAGCCCGGCCGCCGTCTCCGTCATGAACGACAGCGGCCTGCTCTCGTGCACCTCCACACACAGCAGCCGGGGCGCCCGCGCGTCCGGCATGGTCAGCGCGAGGGCCGCCGAGGAGTAGATCAGCGTACGGTCCAGATCGCTCGCCACCAGCACCGGCATCAGAGCGCCACCGCCTTTCCGTCGGCGCCCGTCGCGCCGCGCGTGTACTTGGGATGGATGAGCCCGACACAGGTGTAGGGCAGGTCGGAGACCTCCTCCACGGGGACCCCTCGCTGGTCGGCGAGCAGCCTCACATGGTCCAGGTCGGCGCCCGCACCGGTGCGGGCGAGGATCTTCCAGGGCACCCGGCGCAGCAGCACCCGGGTGGTCTCGCCGACGCCGGGCTTGACCAGGTTGACGTCGTGGATGCCGTACTCCTCACTGATCCGCTCGACGGCCTTCCAGCCCTCCCAGGTGGGCTCGCGGTCGCCGGACTGCAGCTCCTTCACCGTCGCGTCCACGGCGTCGGCGACCTCCGGGAAACGCGCGGACACCGCGTCGAGGAAGTGCACCGACACATCCGCGCCGGCGAGTTCGCGGTAGAACTTCGCGCCGTGGAAGTCGTCGGGTCCGACCAGGTCGGACCTCAGTACCGTACGCGAGATCAGGCCGGAGACCGTGGAGTTGAGGCAGGCGGAGGGGATGAGGAAGTCCTCGCGGGTGCCGTAGGTGCGGACGCAGGAGCCGGGGTCGGCGAGGACGGCGATCTCCGGGTCGAACCCGGCCGGGCCTCCCCCGGCCTCGAACTCCTCGATCGCGGCGGCCAGTTCCCTGGTGATGGCGCCCTTGCCGGTCCAGCCGTCGACGAACACGACGTCGGCCGGGTCGTGGTGGGCGGCCAGCCAGCGCAGCGCGTTGGCGTCGATGCCGCGGCCGCGCACGATGGAGACGGCGTAGTGCGGCAGGTCCAGGCCGTGCCGGTGCTGCGCCCAGCGGCGCATCAGCACACCGACCGGGGTGCCCGCGCGGGCCAGGGACACCAGCACCGGACGCGGCGACCGCTCGGCGAGCACCAGCTCGGTGACCGCGCCGACCGCCCGGGCGAGCCGGTCCGCGGAGGCGTCCAGGGCGGCGTGGAACAGCTCCTGGTACTGCTCGCTGGGCTGGTACTCCACCGGCAGGGACTCGGCGTAGTGCGCGCCGCCGCTCTGGATGGCCTCCTCGCGCTCCTCGGTCGGCGCCTCCAGCGTGACGTCCGAGAGGTCCTGGAGCAGCCAGCCGACCTCCTCGGGGGCGTACGAGGAGAAGGCGGGGCCGCGGAGGGGCTCGGGGAGCATGGCGGGCCTTTCGGGGAGGTGCAGCGGCTCGGGGACGTACGAGGGCACGACCGCGACCAGAACCTGTGAGGTGTGGGCGGCGAGCTGGGCCGCCAGGCCGTCGGGGGCGTGCAGTGCGGGCGTGTCGCCGGCCGAGTCGACGACGGCGACGACGGTGTCGAAGCCCGCGCCGGCGACGTTGTAGGCGTATCGGTCGCCCGGTCCGTCGGCGGGGTCGTCGTGGGCCGGGAAGACGAGCCGGGTGCGGATGGCGTAGCCCGGGTCGTCGACGGCGAGGACGGGTGAGCGGGTGGTGGTGGAGAACCGGATCTCCGCCGAGGGCAGCCGCTGTTCCAGCGCGTGGGCGAGGCGGAGCGGGGCGTACATCAGCTCCTCGTTGCCGAGGACCAGGACGCGGCGGGCGTCCTCGGGGAGGGCGGCCGCCAGTCGGGCGGCCATCTCGGGGAGGGCGGACTCCAGGCGCTCGCGGTGGGCCGGGGTGAAGCCGTGGCGGCCGCCGTCGGGGAGGCCGGCGGGCCAGTTCAGGTCGACCCGCGTGATCTCGCCGTGGGGCTTGAGGTCGCCGGACGGCTGCGGGCCGTCGCCGGCTGCTCGCGCGGCGCTCTCGGCCTCGTACCGCGCCACCAGGGCCTGGCCCTTCTCCAGCACCCCCTCCGGGAGGCGCACCGTGCCGGAGGCCGTGGCGACGAGGTCCACCCGCGCGCCCATCTCCCGCGCGAACTCCTCCAGGCGTCCCGCGTCCGCCGGGGAGCGCATGTCGACCAGGGCGACGACGACGTACCGCCGGCGCGGGTAGCGCTCGTGGAGGTCCCTGATCGTGTTCAGGACCGTGTTGCCGGTGGAGAACTCGTCGTCGACGAGGACCAGGGGGCCGTCACCGACCAGCAGGGACGGGTCCTCCGGGAGCAGCAGGTGGGAGGTGGCGTGGGAGTGGGACTCCTCGAAGCCGCCCGCGCGGGCCACGCCGTGCACGGGGCGGCGGGTGGAGTGCAGGTAGGGGGTGCCGCCGAGGCCGTCGGCGACGCAGTGGCCGAGGCCGGTGGCGGTCTCGGCGTAGCCGAGCACGACCGCGCGGGCCGCCTCCCCGGGGCCGAGGAGGTCGCGCACCCGGCGGCCGAGCGCGAAGCCGTGGCCGTGGACGACGGACGGGAACTGCGGCACGTGCTTGCCCAGCACGTGGGACACGAGCAGGTGCGCCCGCTTGGGATTGCGGCGCAGGGCCAGGCCCAGCAGCGCCGGCAGGCTGTCGTCGCCCTCCAGGGCGACCCCGAGCCGCTCGGCGACCCAGGTGCCGGACCAGACTCCGTCGTTCTCTGACTCTGAGTGATTCATGAGTTCCTGTGTCTTCAGCCGGGTATCCCGGCGGCGAGCAGCTCCACGAACCCGACGTCCTCGCGGGCCACGCCGAACGCCTCGGCGCGCAGCATGGTCCGCTCGGCCCAGGCGCGGTGCGGCTTCACCTCGTTCATCTTGTTCGTGTACGCCGAGCGCAGCACACCCCCGCCGAGGCGTTCCGGCCGCAGGATGTCCTGGGCGTCGCTGTACTCCTCGTGGCTGACGACGGACAGCGCGTGCACGGGCAGTACGTGGGAGGGGTGGATGCAGGTCTTGCCGGTCAGGCCGTTGGCCTGGTCGAGGGTGATCTCGCGCAGCAGTCCGTCCATGGCGTGTTCGAGCAGCGCCTCGCGCAGTTCCTCGGCCTGTCCCTCCAGGAAGGGGCTGCGGCGCAGCTGGGGCTTGAACATACGTTCCTGCACGCGGAAGTACTCCCAGACCGGGCCGGTGACCGTGAAGCCGGTGCCGTCGGCGCGGGCCAGCATGTTCACCACGTCGGCGATCACGGAGGCCACGATCTGGACGTCGTAGGCGGTCATGTCGGGGGCCCGGCGCAGGCCGTAGGAGGAGCAGAAATCGGTCACGCCGAGACGCAGGGCCAGGACGCGGCCGCGGTACTTGTCGACGGCGCGGGAGATGCCCTCCAGGGTCTCCACGCGGGACTCGCGGTACAGCAGCTCGGGCGACTCCAGCACCGGCATCGCGAACAGGCGGTGCCCGGAGGCCGCCTCGGCGGCGGTGAGCGCCTCCAGGAAGGGGATGCCGCGCTCCTCGGTGAACTTCGGCATGACGAAGCCGGACAGCAGCCGGACCGCGGGCCCGAGGCGGGCGGCCAGGTCGGGGATCTGCTCGGGGGTGCGCACGCGGATGAACAGCAGCGGCGGGTCGTCGGCGTACGGGGTGCGGCGGGCCAGCTCGGTGAACTGGTGGACCAGGTTCTCCTCGCCGCCCGCGACGTCCGCGTCGTCGATGGAGTCCTCCAGGCACAGGACCATCGAGACGACACCGCGGGCCGACTGCTTGACGATGTCGTCGGCGAGCCGGGGCCGGGTGGCCGGGCTGTACAGCGTGGCGCCCAGGGCGGCGGACAGCAGCCGGGCCGGGGAGGCGGCGGTGAACTCGCACGGCTGCTGGTGGAAGAGGCGCTGCCGTACCTCAGGGGCGATGTGCCCGAAATGACGCATGAAGCTCCCCCGTGGTGTCGGAATGGCCTGTGAGGTGTTGATGGGTGGCCGGTAATAGTACGTAGGTCTCGATGTCGCGGGTTCCCGCAGGGCATGAATTTCAGGTAACGGGGGCCCGCACGGCACTACCCACCACCATCACACCCCCGCATTGTCGTGGCCAGGACCGAGAAGGCAGGATGACCGTATGACGCACGCGATGCTGAAGGGGTCGAACGTCCCGGTCGAAGCCACCACGGTGCGTGCCGTGCTGCGCTGGACGCCCGGGCAGGGTGTTCCGGACGTCGACGCCTCGGCGCTGCTCCTCGGCCTCGACGGGCGTGTGCGCTCCGACGAGGACTTCGTCTTCTACAACCAGCCCCGGCACCCCTCCGGGCAGGTGTGGCGGCTCGGCAAGAAGCGGGTCGCCGACGGCCTCACCGACACGATCCAGACGGACCTGACCGGTGTCGAGTCCGGGGTCGGCCGGATTCTGCTGGTCGCTTCGGCGGACGGGGTCACCTTCGACCGCGTACGTTCCCTGCGGATTTCGCTGTACGACGTGTCGGCGGGGGAGAGCGCGGACCCGATGGCGTACTTCGACATCACGCCGCAGACCGGGCAGGAGACCGCGCTGATCTGCGGGGAGCTGTACCGGCGCGGCGAGGGGTGGAAGTTCCGGGCGCTCGGGGAGGGCTACTCCGACGGGCTGAAGGGGCTGGCCACGGACTACGGCATCTCCGTGGACGAGTCGGAGGGCGAGGCCGCGACGACCGTGCCGGAGGCGTCCCAGCCGCTTCCCCCGGAGGCTCCCACGACCGGGGTGCCCCAGCAGCCGGGGTACGGGTATCCGCCGCCGGCCTACGGCTATCCGCAGACCGCGGGGGCGCCGCCTGCGTACGGGTATCCGCAGCCGGTGCCCGCGGCGCCCACGGGGGAGTTCCGGCTGCCTCCGCAGGGGCCTCAGTTCATCGGGCGGTAGCCTGCCGCGCTTCCCGGCCGGGGTGTCCCGCCTTCACGGCTCTCCCCCGTCCGCGGCCGGTCGCACCCGCGGCGGGGCCGCGCATCGGCACGGTCCCGCGCCCCCTGCCGTCCTCACCTCTCGGCCTTCGTCTTGTAGCCCCTGCCCCACTGCAGGCCCCAGCCGTAGAGGCGGTCCAGTTCCGCCTGGAAGCCGTAGACGAACTTGACCTCGCGGCGGACCATGATCTCGTCCTTGACGTTCTCGATGAGGACGACCGCGCAGGAGCGGGCCTGGGGGTGGCGTTCGTCGAGGCTGATCTCGATGCGGGGGCCGTTGCTGGGGTAGAGGGTGACGATCGCGTGGGTGCGGTCGAAGGCGGGGGTCTGGTCGTAGATGTAGGCGAAGACCAGCAGGCGCTTGATCTGGTCGCGGTGGTCGAGGTTGACGTAGATGGTCTCGCCGGACCCGGAGCCGAAGCGGTCGTCGCCGCTGAGCTTGACGTAGGGCGCGGCGTTGACGTCGCCGAGGTAGCCGCCGAGGGGCTGTACGACGCCCTTGGTGCCGTTCTGCAGCTCGTACAGGCAGCCGAGGTCGAGGTCGACGTTGACCATGCTCTGGCTGTGTCCGAGGACCTCGGGCGGCCTGAGCGCCTTGAAGGGGTGGCGCAGCAGGCTCTCCCGCTGGGGGCCGCCGATGTCGGAGGTGCGCATCCGCCAGGCCAGGTTGATGCGCAGATGCCCGGTCGCCGCGCCCTGTTTGGTCAGGGAGACCTGGCTGTGCCGTTTGGTGAGCTCGATCGCGTTGCTCGACGCGCTGCCCGAGTCGAACTGGGCCTCGCGCCCGCCCCGCAGTCCGTCCAGCCAACCCATGTCCGCCCCCTGTGGTCCCCGGTTGTCGAGGTCTCGGTGGAAAAGCCCGGCGGGGCGGCGTCGGAGGACTCGTCCTCGACACCGCCCCGCCGGAAGCGTTCCTCGCCCGTCAGGCTGTCACACCCCGGACGAGACCTCAGTCTTCTCGTCCGAGCCCGCCGCTTTTCCCTCCGCGGCCGCCAGTGCGCGGTTGCGGCGGACGGAGGACCAGAAGGACCAGCCGATCAGGACGACACCGATCAGGCCGGTGATGATCTCGCTGATCTGGTACTGGATCGTGACCAGGAGGATCACCGCGAGGGCGCCGATGGCGTAGTGGGCGCCGTGCTCCAGGTAGACGTAGTCGTCGAGGGTGCCCTGGCGGACCAGGTAGACCGTGAGCGACCGGACGTACATGGCGCCGATGCCGAGGCCGAGGGCCATCAGGACGATGTCGTTGGTGATGGCGAAGGCGCCGATGACACCGTCGAAGGAGAAGGACGCGTCCAGGACCTCCAGGTAGAGGAACATGAAGAACGCCGCCTTGCCGGCGAGGGCCACCGCGGAGCGCGGCTTCCCCGTGCGCTCGGCCTCTTCCTCGGCCTCGTGCTCGCGTTCCTCGTCCTCTTCGAGTTTGTCCTCGAAGTAGCCGGAGAGACCGCCGACGACCATGTAGGTGATGAGACCGGCGATGCCGGACAGCAGCACCGTCTCAGCCTTGTCGGCATGCCCGGCGTGCAGATGCGCCTGGGTCGCGAAGGTCATCGCGCTGACGAGCAGGACGATCAGCGCCACGCAGACCGACAGCATGTCGACCTTGCCGAGCTTGGACAGAGGGCGCTCCAGCCAGCTCAGCCACTTGATCTCCCGGTCCTCGAAGATGAAGTCCAGGAAGATCATCAACAGGAACATGCCACCGAACGCGGCGATCGCCGGGTGAGCGTCGGTGACGAGTTCCTCGTATCTGTCCTTGTCGGTCAGCGCGAGATCGACCGCCTCGATCGGCCCCAGCTGGGCGCTGACGGCGACGATGAGCACGGGGAAGACGAGGCGCATACCGAACACGGCGATGAGAACGCCGATCGTGAGGAAGATCTTCTGCCAGAAGGCATTCATCTTCTTCAGGATTCCGGCGTTGACCACCGCGTTGTCGAACGACAGCGAGATCTCCAGGACCGAGAGGATCGCCACGATGCCGAAGGCGGTCCACCCCCCGTAGAGGACCGCCGCGACCAGGCCGAGCGCGGTGACCGCGAACGACCAGCCGAAGGTTTTCAGAACCACTGGCTACCCAATCCGTACGTGTACGGGATTCCCCCGCGCCGCACTCGGCTTTACGAAACGTTGACTCCGAAGTCTAGAGCGATGCCCCGCAGACCCGACGCGTACCCCTGCCCTACCGCCCGGAACTTCCATTCGCCCTGGTAGCGGTACAGCTCACCGAAGATCATCGCGGTCTCGGTGGACGCGTCCTCGCTGAGGTCGTAACGGGCGAGTTCCTGGCCGTCGGCCTGGTTCACGACGCGGATGAAGGCATTGCTGACCTGTCCGAAGGTCTGGCCGCGTTCGTCGGCCATGTGGATCGAGACCGGAAAAACAATCTTGTCGCACTGGACCGGGACTTTGTGCAGGTCGATGATCAGTGACTCGTCGTCGCCGTCGCCCTCACCGGTGAGGTTGTCGCCGGTGTGCTGCACCGAGCCGTCCGGGCTCGTGAGCTGGTTGTAGAAGACGAACCACTCGTCTCCCATGACCCGCCCGCCGCTGCACACCAGGGCGCTGGCGTCCAGGTCGAAGTCGGCTCCGGTGGTGGAGCGAGCGTCCCAGCCGAGCCCGACCATCACCTGTGTGAGGTTCGGTGCGGCCTTGGACAGGGAGACGTTTCCTCCCTTGGCGAGCGTGACGCCCATGTTGCTGGTCCCTCCCCGAGGTGATGCTTATGTGGCTGTCCTGCGCGTCCGGCGCCGCACGTAAACCGTGCGACGCCGGACAGTGACCTTCTCGGACGACCCGGACGGTCAGACGTTCACACCGAAGTCCTGCGCGATGCCGCGCAGGCCCGAGGCGTAACCCTGGCCGATGGCACGGAACTTCCACTCCGCGCCGTGCCGGTAGAGCTCACCGAAGACCATCGCGGTCTCGGTGGACGCGTCCTCGCTGAGGTCGTAACGGGCGATCTCCGCCTCGCCGGCCTGGTTCACGACGCGGATGAACGCGTTGCGGACCTGGCCGAAGGACTGCTGGCGGTTCTCGGCGTCGTAGATCGACACCGGGAAGACGATCTTCTCGACGTCGGCCGGCACCGCCGCGAGATTGACCTTGATCTGCTCGTCGTCGCCCTCGCCCTCACCGGTGATGTTGTCACCGGTGTGCTCGACCGAGCCGTCGGGGCTCTTGAGGTTGTTGAAGAAGACGAAGTTCGCGTCGCTGGCGACCTTGCCGGTGTTGTTCAGCAGCAGCGCGCTGGCGTCCAGGTCGAAGTCCGTGCCGGTCGTGGTGCGCACGTCCCAGCCCAGACCGATGATGACCGCGGTCAGGCCCGGGGCCTCCTTGGTCAGCGATACGTTGCCGCCCTTGCTGAGGCTGACTCCCACGAGTCCTCCATTGGTGTCCAGGGGCGGGTGCCCCGTCGTGCGTTGGTAACGGATCAAACGAGTCGATCCTAGTGACGGGTTCCCCGACCCTGCAGACCCCGGGGTGAAGAATCAGAGGGTGTCGAGCGCCTTGACGTACTCGTTCAGGTCACGGGCGTCCGGCAGACCGTTGACGACGGTCCAGCGCACGACGCCCTCCTTGTCGATGACGAAGGTGCCGCGCACCGCGCAGCCCTTGTCCTCGTCGAAGACGCCGTAGGCCCGGCCGGCCTCGCCGTGCGGCCAGAAATCGCTCAGCAGCGGGTACTCGAGGCCCTCCTGCTCGGCGAAGACGCGCAGGGTGTGGATGGAGTCGCTGGAGACGGCGAGCACCTGGGTGTCGCGGTCGGCGAACCTCGGCAGGTTGTCGCGCACCTCGCACAGCTCGCCGGTGCACACGCCGGTGAAGGCGAAGGGGTAGAAGAGCAGGACCACGTTCTTGTCGCCGCGGAAGTCGGACAGCCTCACGGTGCGGCCGTGGTTGTCCTTGAGCTCGAAGTCCGGAGCCTTGTCGCCGACCTGGACGGTCATCTCGGGAAATTCCCTTCGGTGGGGCTGTTCGGGTGGGGACAACCCTACGAGGCGGCCGGCGCATGCCGAAGGACGGGCCGAGCGAGACTCGACCCGTCCTCGGTGTTCACGGCCTGGCCGGAGTCACTTCTTGGACTTGGCCGCCTTCGGCGTCACCAGCCTGCTGCCGCTCCAGTCCTTGCCCACGCTGACGCTCTTGGAGGCGGACAGCCCCGCCGTCGTCGCGGCTTCCGAGATGTCGCTCGGCTCCACGTAGCCCCCACGCCCCGTCTTCGGGGTGAGGAGCAGGATCGCGCCGCCTTCCTCGATGTACGTGGTGGCATCCACCAGCGCATCCGTCAGGTCGCCGTCATCGTCACGGAACCACAGCACCACGGCGTCGGCCACGTCGTCGTAGTCCTCGTCCACCAGGTCGTTGCCTGTGGCTTCCTCGATGGACTCGCGGAGCTCCTGGTCGACGTCGTCGTCGTAGCCGATCTCCTGGACCACCTGCTCGGGCTGGAAACCCAGCCTGCCGGCAGGGCTGGTCCGCTCCTCCGCGTGGTCCGCGGTCGCGCTCACGGGTTGCCTCCTGATCATGTCTTGGGAATAACTCAGCCACGCGCGTGCGCGAAGCATTGGCCGTAGTCCACACGGGCGGGGCGGATCGCGCAAGTACCCGGCCGCCGAGACCGCCGAAACGGTGACGATCCTGGCCGTGTCACCGCAACTCCAGGCATGCCCTCGCGGCCGAAGGTGACGCACACCACACCTATCTGCCCGCTTTGGGCGTTTGGGAATCATATCCGGGTACGAGATCCGAACGGGGTTCCAGTGACATACCGGGTCTCTCGGTTACCTATGGGTAGAGATGACGTACGCCTCCCCGAGGTACACGATGGGGAGCGGTGCAGGCAGACCGAACCGGCCCTCCGACAGGTAAGGAACAGCGTGGCTCCCGGATCCGATCGCAATCCGATCATCATTGGCGGCCTCCCGAGTCAGGTTCCTGACTTCGACCCCGAGGAAACCCGGGAGTGGCTCGACTCCCTGGACGCCGCCATCGACGAGCGCGGGCGGGAACGGGCCCGCTACCTCATGCTGCGGCTGATCGAGCGGGCCCGCGAGAAGCGCGTGGCCGTGCCCGAGATGCGCAGCACGGACTACGTCAACACCATCGCCACCAAGGACGAGCCGTTCTTCCCCGGCAACGAGGAGATCGAGCGCCGGATCCTCAACGCCACCCGGTGGAACGCGGCCGTCATGGTCTCCCGCGCCCAGCGCCCCGGCATCGGCGTCGGCGGCCACATCGCCACCTTCGCCTCCTCCGCGTCCCTCTACGACGTGGGCTTCAACCACTTCTTCCGCGGCAAGGACGAGGGCGACGGCGGCGACCAGGTCTTCTTCCAGGGCCACGCCTCCCCCGGCATCTACGCCCGCGCCTTCCTGCTCGACCGGCTGAGCGAGCAGAACCTGGACGCCTTCCGGCAGGAGAGGTCCAGGGCGCCGCACGGCCTGTCCTCGTACCCGCACCCGCGGCTGATGCCCGGCTTCTGGGAGTTCCCGACCGTGTCGATGGGCCTCGGCCCGATCGGCGCGATCTACCAGGCGCGGATGAACCGCTACATGGACGCGCGCGGGATCGCCGACACGTCGAAGTCGCACGTGTGGGCGTTCCTCGGCGACGGCGAGATGGACGAGCCGGAGTCGCTCGGCCAGCTGACCATCGCCGCCCGCGAGGGGCTGGACAACCTCACCTTCGTCGTCAACTGCAACCTCCAGCGGCTCGACGGCCCGGTCCGCGGCAACGGCAAGGTCATCCAGGAGCTGGAGTCGGTCTTCCGGGGCGCCGGCTGGAACGTGATCAAGCTGATCTGGGACCGCACCTGGGACCCGCTGCTCGCCCAGGACCGCGACGGCATCCTGGTCAACCGGATGAACACCACGCCGGACGGGCAGTTCCAGACCTACGCCACCGAGTCCGGCTCCTACATCCGCGACCACTTCTTCGGCGACGACCAGCGGCTGCGCGCCATGGTCGAGGGCATGACCGACGACCAGATCCTGCACCTGGGCCGCGGCGGTCACGACCACCGGAAGATCTTCGCGGCGTTCTCCGCGGCCAAGGCGCACAAGGGCCAGCCGACCGTGATCCTGGCCAAGACGATCAAGGGCTGGACGCTGGGCCCGAACTTCGAGGGCCGCAACGCCACGCACCAGATGAAGAAGCTGACGGTCGACGACCTCAAGGGCTTCCGCGACCGGCTGCACCTGCCGATCTCCGACAAGGACCTGGAGGGCGGGCTCCCGCCGTACTACCACCCGGGGCGCGACTCCGAGGAGATCCAGTACATGCACGACCGCCGCAAGGGGCTCGGCGGGTACGTGCCGACGCGCGTCGTGCGCTCCGAGCCGCTGGCGCTGCCGGACGACAAGGTGTACGCGACCGTGAAGAAGGGCTCGGGCCATCAGTCGATCGCGACGACCATGGCCTTCGTCCGGCTCCTCAAGGACCTCATGCGGGACAAGGAAATCGGCAAGCGGTTCGTGCTGATCGCGCCGGACGAGTACCGGACCTTCGGCATGGACTCGTTCTTCCCGAGCGCGAAGATCTACAACCCGCTCGGGCAGCAGTACGAGTCGGTCGACCGCGAACTGCTCCTCGCGTACAAGGAGTCGCCGACGGGTCAGATGCTGCACGACGGCATCTCGGAGGCGGGCTGCACGGCGTCGCTGATCGCGGCCGGCTCGGCGTACGCCACGCACGGCCAGCCGCTGATCCCGGTGTACGTCTTCTACTCGATGTTCGGCTTCCAGCGCACCGGCGACCAGTTCTGGCAGATGTCCGACCAGCTCGCGCGTGGTTTCGTCCTGGGCGCGACCGCGGGCCGCACGACCCTGACCGGTGAGGGCCTCCAGCACGCCGACGGGCACTCCCAGCTGCTCGCCTCGACCAACCCGGGCTGTGTGGCGTACGACCCGGCCTTCTCGTTCGAGATCGCGCACATCGTGCAGGACGGTCTGCGCCGGATGTACGGCGGCAGCGAGGAACACCCGCACGGCGAGGACGTCTTCTACTACCTCACCGTCTACAACGAGCCCATCCAGCACCCGGCCGAGCCGGAGAACGTGGACGTCGAGGGCATCCTCAAGGGCGTGTACCGCTTCAGCGAGGGCACCTCCGGATCGATCCCGGCGCAGATCATGGCCTCCGGCGTGGCCGTGCCGTGGGCGGTCGAGGCGCAGCGGATCCTCGCCGAGGAGTGGAGCGTACGGGCCGACGTCTGGTCCGCGACCTCCTGGAACGAGCTGCGGCGCGAGGCCGTGGAGTGCGAGGAGCACAACCTGCTGCACCCGGAGGAGGAGCAGCGCGTGCCGTACGTGACGCGCAAACTCACCGGGGCGCAGGGGCCGTTCGTGGCCGTCTCGGACTGGATGCGGTCGGTCCCCGACCAGATCGCGCGGTGGGTGCCGGGGACGTACCAGTCGCTGGGCGCCGACGGGTTCGGCTTCGCCGACACCCGGGGCGCGGCGCGGCGGTTCTTCCACATCGACGCGCCGTCGATCGTGGTGGCCGTGCTGACGGAGCTGGCGCGGGAGGGGAAGGTGGACCGGTCGGTGCTGAAGCAGGCGGTCGACCGGTATCAGCTGCTCGATGTCGCCGCGGCCGATCCCGGCGCGGCGGGCGGGGACGCGTAGGGGCCGCCGGACCGTCCTTCGTCCGGGGCCGCGGGAGCCGGCGGAGCCGCGCGCCGGCCCCGCCCCGCGCCCCCGGGCGGGGCGACGGCGCCGCTCTACGATGCCTGCATGAGTGAAGAATCCGCGCAGGCCCGGTGGGAGCGGCTCTCGCAGCGGCCGCTCCTGGCGCTCGCCGTACTGTTCGCGGTCGCGTACGCCGTGCCGATCGTGAAACCGTCCGCCGGTGCGGCGGTGACCCGTGCCTGTCTGGTGGCCGAGTGGGTCGTGTGGGGCGCGTTCGCCGCGGACTACGTCGTGCGGCTGTCGCTGACGCGGCAGCGGCTGGAGTTCGTGCGCCGGCACTGGCTGGACCTGTGCGCGGTGGTGCTGCCGCTGCTCCAGCCGCTGCGGCTGCTGCGGGTCGTCTCGACGCTGATGCTGGTGGGGCGGCGGGCGCGGATGGCGTCCCAGATCCGGCTGACGACGTACGTGGTCGGCTCGGTGGTCGGTCTGCTGATGTTCGGCTCGCTGGCCGTGCTGTCGGTCGAGCGGGAGGCACCGAACGGGAACATCAGGACGCTGGGCGACGCGGTGTGGTGGTCGTTCACCACGATGACGACGGTCGGGTACGGGGACCACGCGCCGACGACCGGGCTGGGGCGGATCCTCGCCGTAGGGCTGATGCTGTCGGGGATCGCCCTGCTCGGTGTCGTGACCGCGAACATCGCGGCGTGGTTCATAGCGCGGTTCGAGAAGGACGACGCGGAGGAGCGGCGGCAGACCGAGGCGATCGCCGCCCTCACCGAGGAGGTCCGCGCGCTGCGCGCCGAGATGGCCGCGCTCTCGGGCTCCGCCCCCGTCTCCGCGGAGCCTGCGGCGCCCGGTGCCGGACCCGGCCGAAGCCTGTCCGGGACGCCCTAGCCGGGAAACGGGCAGGGCGCCCCGGACAGGCTTCGGGGGGCGGACTCTAGAAGGCGCCCGCCAGCCACAGCACGGCCATGACCGTGTCGATGGCACCCAGGACCAGGGCGATCAGGGCGGGCACCTGACGGGGCGCCTTGCCGGCACGGTCCAGGGCGAGCCAGCCGCAGACGACGGCCGCCGGTCCCAGCACGATGCCGAGGACGAAGAAGCCGGCGACCGCGCAGATGGCTCCGACGACGGCGAGCGTCGCGCGGTCCGGCCCGCTCCGCTGCCACGTCCGGCCGCGTGAGCGGGGGTTCCCGTGCGTTCCGTGTCCGAAGCTCGTCATCGTCAACTCCCTGGACTCTCTGGTCGGTTGGGTTCCGATGACGTTCGGGTAACCGCTCGCACGGGGTTCATGCATCGCCCTCGCGGCGCGCCGCCCCCCTCCGGCAGCGCGCCGCGGGCGCCGGGTGTCCTCCGCACGGGACTCACCCGAGGAACATGCCGTGCGGAGGACTTGACCCACTGTGACCTGCGGCGTGTGCCGGAGGGGAGGGATCTTGAGCGTTGTCACCCTGATGAGGGAAACGCCGTCAGATGTGCGCGGCTCCCGCGCCGGCCCCGGCGTTGGCGCCCCGCTTGGTGAGCAGGGCGACGAGGACGGCCACCCCGGCGACCCCGGCCGCGACGAGCGAGGCCAGGCTCATGCCGGAGATGAAGGTGTCGTGGGCGACGTCCGTGATCTTGCCGACGAGCTGCTCGGGGGTGTTCGGAGCGATGGGCGGGACGCCGACCTGGACGGCCTCGGACGCCTGGTCGAGCTGGTCCGGCGTGAGCCGGGGCAGCCCCGCGTCGGTCCAGTTGCCGCCGAGGTCGCTGTCGACCTTGGAGGCCATCACGGCGCCCAGGACGGCGGTGCCGAGGCTGCCGCCGATCTGCATCGCGGCCTGCTGGAGGCCGCCGGCCACGCCGGAGAGCTCCATGGGGGCGTTGCCGACGATGACCTCGGTGGCGCCGACCATGACCGGCGCGAGGCCGAGGCCGAGGAGGGCGAACCAGAGCGACATCAGACCGCTGCCGGTGTCCCTCTCCAGGGTGGACATGCCGTACATGGCGAGGGCGGTGACGGCCATGCCGCCCGCGAGCGGGACGCGCGGGCCCAGCTTGGTGATCAGGGCGCCCGCGAGCGGGGAACCGACGATCATCATGCCGGTGAGGGGCAGCAGGTGCAGGCCGGCGTCGATGGGGCTCATGCCGTGGACGTTCTGGAGGTAGAACGTCACGAAGAACAGGCCGCCCATGAACGCGATGGCCATCAGGACCATGAGCACGACGCCCGCGGACAGCGCGACCGAGCGGAACAGCGTCAGCGGGATCAGCGGTTCGCTCACCCGCGTCTCCCAGAACGCGAACAGCGCGAAGCACAGCAGGGACGCGCCGACGAACGCCCAGGTCTGCCCGGCGCCCCAGCCCCACTCGGGGGCCTTGATCAGCGCCCAGACCAGGCAGAACATCGCGGCCGACAGCAGGGCGATGCCCAGCAGGTCGAAGGAGCGCGGGGCGTTCTCGGCCCGGTGGTCGAGCAGGATCATGACGCCGAGGACCAGGGCGAGGACGCCGACGGGCACGTTGATGAAGAACACCGACTGCCAGCTGACGTTCTCGACGAGCACGCCGCCGAGGATCGGGCCGCCCGCGGTGGAGGCACCGATGACCATGCCCCAGATGCCGATGGCCATGTTGAGCTTCTCGGCCGGGAAGGTCGCCCGCAGCAGGCCGAGCGCGGCCGGCATCAGCAGCGCGCCGAAGAGGCCCTGGAGGACCCGGAAGGCGACGACGGCCGCGATCGAGGAGGAGAGGCCGATCGCGCCCGAGGCGGCGGCGAAACCGACGACGCCGATGAGGAAGGTCTGCCGGTGGCCGAAGCGGTCACCGAGCTTGCCCGCGGTGATCAGGGAGACCGCGAGGGCGAGGAAGTAGCCGTTGGTGATCCACTGGACGTCGGCGAAGCTCGCGTCGAGGTCCTTCTGGATGGCCGGGTTGGCGATGGCGACGATGGTGCCGTCGAGGGCCACCATCATGACGCCGACGGCGACGGTGAGAAGGGTGAACCACGGGTGCCCGCGCAGCCCCTGGGCAGATGCCGGGTCCGACGGGGTGAGTGACGCCCCGTCCCCCGGCCCCGTCTTGTCGAGGGTGGTCTGACTAGTCATACCCGGAGGCTAGTGACAGCCGCTGACATTTGACAAAAGATTTCAGTAGTCGGTAACTGACAGCCATGGAGACACTGCGCGAGCGCAAGAAACAGCGCACCCGGGACGCACTGGTGCGAGCGGCGTTCGAGCTGTTCACCACCCAGGGTTACGAGCACACCACCGTCGACGAGATCGCCGAGGCCGTCGAGGTCTCCCAGCGCACCTTCTTCCGCTACTTCGCCGGCAAGGAGGACGCCGCCCTCGCGGTCCAGCAGCTCACCGAGGAGCACTTCTACGAGGCGGTCCGCGCCCGCCCGCCGCACGAACCGCCGCTGGAGGCGCTGCGCCGGGCCGTCCTGGAGGGCTGGGACACCATCAGCGACGTCATCGAGTCCGTCGTGCCGCTGGACCTGTATCTGCGGATGTACCGGGTGGTGGAGTCGACGCCCGTGCTGCTCGCCGCGCATCTGCGGCGCTCCGCCGACACCGAGGAGCGGTTCGCGCGGCTGATCGCCGTACGGGAGGGGCTCGACGTGGACGCCGACCCGCGGCCGCGGCTCGCGGTGGCCGTGTTCGGCGCGGTGATGCGGATCACCGAGCGCCGGTGGAGCGCCTGGGAGGACGTCGACGTGGAGGCGATCAGAGAGCTGACCGCGGCGTACCTCGATCAGGTGGGACCGGCGCTCGCGGAGAACTGGCGTACGGACTGACACCCGCGCGGGACCCGTCAAACGTGATCCCTGTCACTCGGTTCACGCGAGACCGTCCCGTTCTCCTAGTGTGTCCTCCCAGTGACTTCCTTCGACACCTCCCCGCAGCTGAACGTCTGGCGCATGCTGCTCGCGCTGGCCGTGGTGTTCGTGATGCTGGCGACCACCGGCTGGACCGCGCTGCGCGGCCAGCGCGCGACGACCGAACTGCAGGCGTCCCTCTCGGCGTGGAGGCACGGCAGCGTCGCCGGACGGCCGCTGCCCGACCCGGACTCCCCGCCCGTCCGGCTGGCCCGGTTCTTCACCACGCTCACCGAGCAGCAGCAGGGCGCGCTCGCGCGGCGCTACCCCCTCGCCGTGGGCAACATGAACGGCGCCCCGGTCGAGCTGCGCTACGCCGCCAACCGCGTCGCCATGGGACAGGCCCGCAGGGCCGAGCTGGGCCGGATGCACGACAGCCGCCTCTCGCCCGAGGGACAGCAGCACGCGGGCCGCCGGATGCACCGCCTGGAGTCCCTGCTGAAACCCGGGCGGCACATCCTCGCCTTCGACCCGGGCGGCTCCGGCCGGGTCGCCGAGGTGTTCGGCGACCTCGACGAGGCCGAGCGGATCTCCGTCGTCGTCCCCGGCGTCGACACCGACCTGCTCACCTTCCAGCGCACCGACCGCACCCACTCCGCCCCGGTCGGCATGGCCGGCGCGCTCTACGACGCCGAGCGCGAGGTGAGCCCCTCGACGCGTACGGCCGTCATCGCCTGGGCCGACTACACCGCGCCCAGCGGCCTCGGCATGGACGCGGCGACCGCGCTGCGCGCCGAGGGGGGCGCGGTCCGGCTGAACGCGCTGGTGCGGGCCCTGCCGGGTGCGGCACCGGTGTCGCTGTTCTGCCACAGCTACGGCTCCGTCGTGTGCGGGGTGGCCGCGCGCTCGCTGCCCTCCCGGGTGGCCGACATCGCGGTGGCCGGCAGCCCCGGCATGCGCGCGGAGAACGCCTCCGGGCTCGGCACCTCGGCCCGGGTGTGGGCGATGCGCGACGCCGACGACTGGATCGAGGACGTGCCGCATCTGGAGCTCGGCGCCTTCGGTCACGGCGCCGACCCGGTGTCCGCCGACTTCGGCGCGCGGGTGGTGTCGGCGCGCGACGCCGAGGGTCACGCGGGCTATTTCGTGCCCGGCACGGACAGCCTCAGGAACTTCGCCGAGATCGGCACCGGCGCGTACCGCTCGGTGGTCTGCGCCGACGATGCGGAGGCGTGCACGGAGGATTTGTCCGGCACGCCGACGGCCGAACGCGCGTAGAGGCGCAGAAACTGCGGTGCACACGGGGAGGGGACGGAGGAGCTCATGCCGCATACGATGAGCCGCATGGGTGATGTACTGGCCGGATTTCATGCCGCCTGGGAGTTCGAGTCCGACTCCGTGCTCATCCGTTACGAACGGGGGATTCGAACACCCAAGCTGTTCCAGGCGCTCAAGGAGCGCCGGGTGCCGCTGGCGGCGTTGCGGGGCGTCACACTGACGCCGGGGCGACGGGGGACCGTGGTGCTGCGGGCCGAGCTGCGGCCGGGAGCCGATCCGCTGCTGGAGGCCGCGGCCGGGCAGCTGAAGGAGAGCAGCGATCCCTACCGGCTGGTGCTGCCGGCCGAGCGGGAGGTGCTGGCGGAGTACTACGCCGACGAGCTGCGGGCCGGGCTGGACGGGGAGCGGACCGAGGACGCGGAGCGCTTCATGGTGGCCGCGCCCGAGGTGCCCCTCCAGTTCAAGGCGTACGACGCGAAGGCGTCCTTCGACGGGTCGACCGTGCACTTCCGGTGGTTCTGGACCGGGGCGTCCTCGGCCAAGTGGAAGGCCGGCGACCAGAGTTTCGCCGTCGACGAGCTCAGCGGCCTCCAGTGGCGCTCCCCCGAGGGTTTCGAGGGGCATCTGCGGCTGCTCACCCGGGACGGCGAGCAGCCGGCGCAGGTCGACCAGGACCCCGCGACGGTGGTGTTCGGGCTGGGCTACGGGCCCGTGCACGAGTCGCTGCCGTTCGCCGCGGCCGTGCTGGCGGCCGTGCGGGGCAAGGGTCCCGGCGCCGCGGTGCCGGCCGCCGCGCGCAGGAACCCGGCCGACATCGCCGAGCGTATCCGCCATCTCGGGGAGCTGCACAGCGCCGGGCTGGTGACCGACGAGGAGTTCTCCGTGAAGAAGGCGGAACTGCTCGCGGAGCTCTAGGGCCTGTCTGACCCTTCGCGTCGTTGCCCGAAGGGCGGCCGCGCGCCGTCAGGTGCGTGCTCTCGGCGTGCCGGCCCCAGGCCCTCGTACCGGACGTACCCGGGTCCGGGGCCGGTGCGGCGAGAGTGCGTGCACGGCGTCGCGCGGCAGACGGGAACGGTCGGACAGGCCCTAGTGCGTCCGGGACACGCCCTGGGAGTCCTCCGGACGCACGGTGCCGCCGTAGACGCCGATCTTGCGGTCCAGGACGGCGAGGGTGTCGTGCAGTTCGGCGATCCTGGCCAGCACGTCCCGGCGGGTGGACTCCAGCAGCTCGCGCCGCTCCCCGTAGGTGGACTCGCCCTCGCGCACCAGCTCGGCGTAGCGGACCATGTCGGCGACCGGCATGCCGGTCAGCCTCAGTTTGCCGACGAGGTCGAGCCAGTCCAGGTCGCGGTTGGTGTAGCGGCGCTGGCCGGTGTGCGAGCGGTCGATGTGGGACATCAGGCCGATCCGCTCGTACCAGCGCAGGGTGTGCGCGGTGAGACCGGTGAAGGCGGCGACCTCGCTGATGGTGTAGCGGTCCTCGCCGTCGGGGCGGGGGTGCCGGGGCGGTGGAGCGGTACAGATGTCCTCGGGGGCTTCGTGGGCTCCTCCGGTGGTCACGGCCGTGGTCTGCAGAACCGTCATGACCTCCACGCTATGGCCTTCGAGTGTGCTCGAAGCAAGCGGAACCCGGGAGAAGACGAAGGGACTTGACGTGATCGTCACGGATGGTGCGCCGGCCGTGACTCCCGTACGACGTGCCGTGCCCGAGGACGCCGCCGAGGACACGCCGGCCGGCAGGCAGGAGGGTTCGCCGGGCTTCCGGGCGCGAGCCGGACCCCATGACGGAGCCGCTGCTGTGCGCCGCATAGGCTCGGGGACATGTCGCTCACGAGCCTCGCGCTGATCGAGAACTGGCCGGTCCCCACCGCCGCGGCGGGTGTCGTACGAGCCGACGGCACGGTCCTGGGCACCCATGGTCCCGCCGGGCGGCGCTTCGCGCTCGCGTCGGTCACCAAGCCGCTGGCCGCGTACGCCGTCCTCGTCGCCTACGAGGAGGGCGCCCTCGAACTGGACGAGCCGGCCGGGCCCGCCGGGTCGACGGTCCGGCATCTGCTGGCGCACACCTCCGGGCTGGCCTTCGACGAGCACCGGGTGACGGCCCCTCCCGGGGAGCGGCGGCTGTACTCCAACGCCGGTTTCGAGCAGCTCGGCGACCATGTCGCCAAGGCCACCGACATCCCCTTCGCCGAGTATCTGCGCCAGGCGGTGCTGGAGCCGCTCGGGATGACGGAGACCTCCCTGGAGGGCTCCCCCGCCAAGGACGGCGTCTCCACGGTCGAGGACCTGCTGCGGTTCGCCGCCGAGGTGCAGGCGCCGCGGCTGCTGGACCCGCGCACGGTGGCCGACGCGATGACCGTCCAGTACCCGGGCACCAAGGGCGTCCTGCCCGGCTACGGACACCAGAACCCCAACGACTGGGGCCTCGGCTTCGAGATCCGCGACGGCAAGGCCCCGCACTGGACCGGTGCCTCCTCCTCGCCCCGCACCTTCGGTCACTTCGGCCAGTCCGGCACCTTCCTGTGGATCGACCCGGCGGCGGGGGCGGCCTGCGTGGCCCTGACGGACCGCGCCTTCGGGCCCTGGGCGGCCGAGGTGTGGCCGGCGCTCAGCGACGCCGTGCTGGCGGAACTGCCCCGCTAGCGGGCTGCTCCGGCTCGGTCGCCAGGGCCTCGTCCTCCCCCTCCGTGTCGATGTGCGGCAGGATGCGGTCCAGCCAGCGGGGGCACCACCAGGCATGGCTGCCGAGCAGCGTCATCACGGCGGGCACCATCAGCAGCCGCACGACGGTGGCGTCGATGAGCACACTGACGGCGAGACCGAGCCCGAGCATCTTGACGACGATGTTGTCGCTGACGATGAAGGCCGCGAAGACGCTCACCATGATCAGCGCGGCGCAGGTGATCACCCGTGCGGTGATCTCCAGCGCGTGCGCGACGGAGCCCTTCGCGTCGCCGGTGCGCAGCCATGCCTCGTGCACCCGGGACAGCAGGAAGATCTCGTAGTCCATGCTCAGGCCGAAGATGATGGCGAACATCATCATCGGCACATAGCTCTCGATGGGCACCTTGCCGTGGACGCCCAGCGCGGGTCCGCCCCATCCCCACTGGAAGACGGCGACGACCACGCCGTAGGAGGCGGTGATCGACAGCACGTTGAGGATCGCCGCCTTCAGCGCCACGAGCAGTCCGCGGAAGACCGCGAGCACGATGATGAAGGCCAGGCCCACCACGACGGCGATGATCACCACCAGCCGTTCGGCGACGATGTCGCGGAAGTCGACCTGCGCCGCCGTGGTGCCGGTGACATAACCCTTGGCGTCGGTGCCGGAGACCGCGTCGGGCAGGGTGGTGTCGACCAGCCGGTTGACGAGGTCGGTGGTGTCCGGGTTCTGCGGGGAGACGGTGGAGTAGACGGTGCCCACCAGGACGTCGCCGTCCTGCGTCGGGTTCAGCGGGCTGACGAACGCGGCCCCCGACACGCCGTTCAGGGTCTTCTGGGCGTTGGAGGACAGGTCCGAGCGCTGGGAGTCCGGGACGGAGGTCTGGTCGATGACGATGGTCAGCGGCCCGTTGGAGCCCGGCCCGAACGCGTCGCTCATCAGGTCGTAGGCCCGCCGGTCGGTGAAGGACGTCGGATCGGCGCCGTCGCCGATGTGGCCGAGCTGGATGGTGAAGACCGGGATGGCGAGGATCGCGATGACGGCGAGACCCGCGGACAAGAACCCCAGCGGACGGTGCTCCACGCGCTGGGCGTAGCGGTGCCAGGTGCCCTTGACCTCGCCGCTCTCGTCCTCGTCGGCCTCGGCGACGGGCTTGCGCACGTGGTAGCGGTCGATCCGGCGGCCGATCAGCCCCAGCAGCGCGGGGACCAGCGTCAGCGCGCCGAGGACGGCCGAGACCACCGTGACGGCCGCGGCGAGCCCGAGTTTGCCGATGAAGCTGACCCCGGACGCGTACAGGCCCATCAGGGCGACGATCACCGTGGTGCCGGAGACCAGGACCGCGCGTCCGCTGGTGGCGGCGGCGTGTCCGGCGGCGCGCACCGGGTCGGCGCCGTCCATGAGGTTCTGCCGGTGCCGGGTGATCAGGAAGAGCGCGTAGTCGATGCCGACGCCGAGGCCGATCATCGTGGCGAGGGTCGGCGAGACGGTGGCGAAGGTGAACGCGGCCGCCAGCAGCCCGAGACAGGCCAGACCGCCGACGACGCCGATCAGCGCGGTGACCAGGGGCAGGCCGGCGGCGATCACGCTGCCGAAGCCGATCAGCAGGACCACGATGGCCACCGCGAAGCCGATCAGTTCGCTGACCCGGTCGTCGGCGGCGGGCCGGGCCAGCTCGCCGAGGGTTCCGCCGTACTCGACGTCGGCCCCGGCGCCCCGCAGGGGCTGGACGGAGTCGTCGACGCCGTCCAGGTAGCTGTCGCCGAGGAGGGAGGGCTGTTCGTCGAAGCGGATGGTGATGTAGGCGGTCTTCCCGTCGGAGGAGACCGGCCCGACCTTGGAGGAGGTGACGTCCAACGGGTTCTGCACGGACAGCACATGGGGAAGTTTCTGCAGGTCGGCGACCGTGGTCGACATCTGCGAGCTGAGCGAGCTCAGGGCCTGGTCGTCGTGCAGGACGATCTGGGCGCTGTATCCCCCGGCCTGCGGGTCGTGCTGCTGGAGGATGTCGAGCCCCTCCTGGGACTGGACGTCCGAGAGCGCGAAGTCGTCGGAGTAGGTGCCGCCGTACAGGTGATTCAGTGCCTGGAGCGCCCCCAGCGCCACCAGCCAGGCGATGATCACGATCACGAAGTGGTGCGCACACCACTCGCCGAGCCTGCGCAGTCCCCCTTTTGAGGCACCGGTCTTTCCCCCCGCGGTGCCGCGGGTGGCCATCATCGGGTCTCTCTCCCTGCCGGAGACGAAGATCCGGCATCTCCATTACACGCCCGCCCGTATGCGTCGGCACGTCGGGCACGGGCAGGAGTTCGGCGCCTAGGGCGCCATCTCCCACAGCAGCAGTTCCGCCCGCGTCACCGCGACCGCGGCCACCGCGTCGGCGTCCGTGATCCGCGCCGCGTCCCCCGCCGCCAGCGTCACGTCGTCCAGCCGCACCTCGCCCCGCACGACGTGGACGTACACGTACGCGGCGTCCGGGACGGCCGTGCGCTCCCCCGCCGCCAGCCGCCGCACATGCAGCATCGCGGCCGCCCGCGGGACGGCGTACGGGGTGGAGTCGGCGATCCCCCGGACGGTCTCGTACGCCGGTTCGCCGCCCGGGTCCCCGGGCGCAAGCCACATCTGGAGGAAGGTCAGCGGGGTGTCGCCGTCGTTGCGCTCGACATGGCGCACCCCGGCCGCCGAGCTCAGCCGCTGCACGTCACCGGGGCGCACCCGGGTCTCGCGGCCGGTGGAGTCGCGGTGGGTCAGCTCGCCCTCGACGACCCAGGTGACGAGTTCGGTGTGGCTGTGGGGATGCTCGTCGAAGCCGGCGCCGGGGGCGAGCCGCTCCTCGTTGCAGGCGATCAGCGCGCCGAAGCGGAGGTTGCCGGGGTCGTAGTGCGGGCCGAAGGAGAAGGCGTGCCAGGTCTCGATCCCGGCTTCGGGCTCCCCGCCGCGGTAGCGCTCTGCCGCGCGCCGTACGTCCATCACAGCCCCACCGTAGACCCCGACAGCGCATGCTCCCGTCCGGATAAGGCAGTCTTGTCCCCGTGCCCGAACCCGTATCCCGCAACCCCGAAGCCGCCGAGCTCTCCGCCCACCCGCATGCGGCGACGCTGAAGCGGCTGGAGAAGTCCTCCGGCTCCCTCGCCGCCCAGGCCATCGCGCGGATGGACGAGACGCTGTCGTGGTACCGGGCGATGCCCCCGGAGAACCGTTCCTGGATCGGGCTCGTCGCCCAGGCCGGTATCGCCGCGTTCACCGAGTGGTTCCGGCGTCCGGACGCGCCCCAGGCGATCTCCACCGACGTCTTCGGCACCGCGCCGCGCGAGCTGACCCGGGCGATCACGCTGCGGCAGACCGTGGAGATGGTGCGCACCACCATCGAGGTCATGGAGAGCGCGATCGACGAGGTCGCCGCCCCCGGTGACGAGCGTCTGCTGCGTGAGGCCCTGCTGGTCTACGCCCGTGAGATCGCCTTCGCCACCGCCCAGGTGTACGCGCAGGCCGCCGAGGCACGGGGTGCCTGGGACGCGCGTCTGGAGTCGCTGGTGGTCAACGCCGTGCTCAGCGGCGAGGCCGACGAGGGCGCCGTCTCGCGGGCCGCGGCGCTCGGCTGGAACTCGCCGGAGCATGTGTGCGTGGTGCTGGGCACGGCGCCCGACGGCGACTCGGAGCTGACGGTGGAGGCCATCCGGCGCGCGGCCCGGCACGCCAAGCTCCAGGTGCTCACCGGTGTGCTCGGGGACCGGCTGGTGGTCATCGCGGGCGGCAGCGACAACCCGCTGGGGGTGGCCAAGTCGCTGATCGGCCCGTACGCGGCCGGACCGGTCGTCGCCGGGCCGGTGGTGCCCGACCTGCTGGCCGCCACCCGGTCGGCGCAGGCCGCGGCGGCCGGGCTCAAGGCATGTTCCGCCTGGCAGGACGCTCCCCGCCCGGTGCTGGCGGACGATCTGCTGCCGGAGCGCGCGATCGCCGGAGACCCGAGCGCCCGCGAGCAGCTGGTGGAGGAGATCTACAGACCGCTGGAGGAGGCCGGATCGGCCCTTCTGGAGACCCTCAGCGTCTACCTGGAACAGGCGAGCAGCCTGGAGGGCGCGGCACGCATGCTGTTCGTGCATCCCAACACCGTGCGCTACCGGCTCCGACGTGTGACCGACGTCACCGGCTGGTCCCCGTCGGACGTCCGCTCGGCGTTCACGCTGCGGATCGCGCTGATCCTGGGGCGTCTGGCCGACGGCGATCTTCCTCTCTAGCTTTTTGTCGGGGGCCCACAAAACCCCCTCGTGTTCTTCGTCCTTGTCCCCACGGGCGGCCGTGCCCGTCCGCAAGAGAGAGTGTGAGAGTGTTCGTACTCGTCGCTCCCGGCCAGGGCGCCCAGACGCCCGGCTTCCTGACCCCCTGGCTCGAACTTCCCGGCGCCGCCGACCGGCTGGCCGCCTGGTCCGATGCCATCGGGCTGGACCTCGCCCACTACGGCACCCAGGCGGACGCCGACGCGATCCGCGACACGGCGGTGGCCCAGCCGCTGCTCGTCGCCGCCGGGATACTGTCCGCCACGGCACTGGGTGCCGTCTCCCCGGCCGCCGTCGCCGGCCACAGCGTCGGTGAGATCACCGCGGCCGCCTTCGCGGGCGTCCTGGACGACACCGCCGCGCTGACCCTGGTCCGCACACGTGGCCTGGCCATGGCCGAGGCCGCCGCGGTCACCGAGACCGGCATGTCGGCGCTGCTCGGCGGCGACCCCGAGGTCTCCGTCGCGCACCTGGAGAAGCTGGGTCTGACCCCGGCGAACGTCAACGGGGCCGGCCAGATCGTCGCCGCGGGCACGATGGAGCAGCTCGCCGCGCTGGCGGAGGACAAGCCCGAGGGCGTCCGCAAGGTCGTCCCGCTGAAGGTCGCCGGCGCGTTCCACACGCACCACATGGCGCCCGCGGTCGACGCGCTCGCCAAGGCCGCCGAGGAGCTCGCCCCGGCCGACCCGACGGTCACCTACGTCTCCAACAAGGACGGCCGCACGGTCGCCACCGGCGCCGAGGTGCTGTCCCGGCTGGTCGGCCAGGTCGCCAACCCGGTCCGCTGGGACCTGTGCATGGAGACCTTCAAGGAACTCGGGGTGACGGCTCTGATCGAGGTGTGCCCCGGCGGTACCCTGACCGGTCTGGCCAAGCGGGCGCTGCCCGGCGTCAAGACGCTGGCCCTGAAGACCCCCGACGACCTCGACGCGGCCCGCGAGCTCATCTCCGAGCACGCCTGACGTTCCCCGAAGGAGCCGACCGAACATGTCGAAGATCAAGCCCGCCAAGGGTGCCCCGTACGCGCGCATCCTGGGCGTGGGCGGCTACCGGCCGACCCGGGTCGTGCCCAACGAGGTGATCCTCGAGACGATCGACTCCTCCGACGAGTGGATCCGTTCGCGTTCCGGCATCCAGACCCGGCACTGGGCGAACGACCAGGAGACCGTCACCGCGATGTCCGTGGAGGCGTCCGGCAAGGCCCTCGCCGACGCCGGGATCGGCGCCGAGCGGATCGGCGCGGTCGTCGTCTCCACCGTCTCCCACTTCAAGCAGACCCCGGCCGTCGCCACCGAGATCGCCGACAAGCTGGGCACGAACAAGGCCGCCGCCTTCGACATCTCGGCCGGCTGCGCGGGCTTCGGCTACGGCCTGACCCTCGCCAAGGGCATGATCGTCGAGGGTTCGGCGGAGTACGTCCTGGTCATCGGCGTGGAGCGGCTCAGCGACCTGACCGACCTGGAGGACCGCGCGACGGCCTTCCTGTTCGGTGACGGCGCGGGCGCGGTCGTCGTCGGCCCCTCGGACGTGCCCGCGATCGGCCCCACGGTCTGGGGCAGCGAGGGCGACAAGTCCGAGACCATCAAGCAGACCGTGGCGTGGACGGACTACCGCGACGGCACCGTCGAGAAGTTCCCCGCGATCACGCAGGAAGGCCAGGCGGTGTTCCGCTGGGCCGTGTTCGAGATGGCGAAGGTCGCCAAGGAGGCGCTCGACGTCGCCGGCGTCTCGCCCGAAGAACTGGACGTCTTCATCCCGCACCAGGCGAACGAGCGGATCATCGACTCGATGGTGAAGACCCTCAAACTGCCGGAGAGCGTCACGGTCGCCCGTGACGTGCGCACCACCGGCAACACCTCGGCCGCCTCGATCCCGCTCGCGATGGAGCGGCTCCTGGCGACCGGGGAGGCGAAGAGCGGCGACACCGCGCTCGTCATCGGTTTCGGGGCGGGTCTCGTCTACGCCGCCACGGTCGTTACCCTCCCCTAGGCAGACCGCCGCTTCAGGCAGACCGCCACACCATCCGCAACATCTACGAAGGAGCGCCGACATGGCCGCCACTCAGGAAGAGATCGTCGCCGGTCTCGCCGAGATCGTGAACGAGATCGCCGGCATCCCGGTCGAGGACGTCCAGCTGGACAAGTCCTTCACCGACGACCTGGACGTCGACTCGCTGTCCATGGTCGAGGTCGTCGTCGCCGCCGAAGAGCGCTTCGACGTCAAGATCCCGGACGACGACGTCAAGAACCTGAAGACCGTCGGTGACGCCACCGACTACATCCTCAAGCACCAGGGCTGATCCGCCGATCAACTCTCTGGGCTGACTGCCCCGCCACCCGGCGGTGGCGCCGCTGATCCCCATACTTGGAGAAAGAATTCCCGTGAGCCCGACCAATCGCACCGTGGTCGTCACCGGTATCGGCGCAACCACACCGCTGGGTGGCGACGCAGCCTCTACCTGGGAAGGTCTTCTCGCCGGCAGGTCCGGCGTGAAGCCGCTGGAGCAGGAGTGGGCGGCCGACCAGGCCGTCCGTATCGCCGCCCCGGTCGCCGTGGAGCCGACCGAGATCATCCCGCGGCCGCAGGCCCGCCGCCTCGACCGCTCCGCGCAGTTCGCGCTGGTCGCGGCCCAGGAGGCGTGGAAGGACGCCGGCTTCACCGGCAAGGCCGGCGAGGACGGCAGCATCGACCCGGACCGGCTGGGCGCGGTCATCGCCTCCGGCATCGGCGGTGTGACGACGCTGCTCGACCAGTACGACGTGCTCAAGGAGAAGGGCGTCCGCCGCGTCTCCCCGCACACCGTCCCCATGCTCATGCCGAACGGCCCGTCGGCGAACGTCGGTCTGGCCGTGGGCGCCCGCGCGGGTGTGCACACGCCGGTCTCCGCGTGTGCGTCCGGCGCCGAGGCGATCGGCTACGCCATCGAGATGATCCGCACCGGCCGCGCCGACGTCGTCGTCGCGGGTGGCACGGAGGCGGCGATCCACCCGCTGCCCATCGCCGCGTTCGGCAACATGATGGCGATGTCCAAGAACAACGACGACCCGCAGGGCGCCTCGCGTCCCTACGACGTCGCCCGCGACGGCTTCGTCCTCGGCGAGGGCGCCGGCGTGATCGTCCTGGAGTCCGCGGAGCACGCCGCCAAGCGCGGTGCCCGCGTGTACGCCGAGGCCGTCGGCCAGGGCGTCTCGGCCGACAGCCACGACATCGTGCAGCCGGAGCCGGAAGGCCGCGGCATCTCGCACGCGCTGCAGCACCTGCTGGACAGCACCGACCTGGACCCGGCGGAGATCGTGCACGTGAACGCGCACGCCACGTCGACGCCGGCCGGCGACATCGCCGAGCTGAAGGCGCTGCGGAAGGTGTTCGGCGACGACGCGGACCACATGGCGGTCTCCGCGACGAAGTCGATGACCGGTCATCTCCTCGGTGGCGCGGGCGGCGTGGAGTCGGTGGCGGCCATCCTCGCGCTGTACCACCGGGTGGCTCCGCCGACCATCAACGTCGAGAACCTCGACCCGGAGGCGGAGGCCAACGCCGACGTCGTCCGCGGTGAGGCGCGCAAGCTGCCCGCGGAGGGCCGGATCGCCGCGCTGAACGACTCGTTCGGCTTCGGCGGCCACAACGTGGTGCTGGCGTTCCGTACGGTCTGAGCCACGCCGATCGCACGACCGCGGCCCGGACCCCCTGGAGGGGGTCCGGGCCGCGGTCGTGTCTTCTGTCGTGTCGTCGCGTGCGGGCCGTGGCCGCTTCTCGCGCCGTTCCCCGCGCCCCTCAGGGCGTTCCTCAGACCACCTGGTGGAGCCAGCGGACCGGGGCTCCCTCGCCCGCGTACCGGAAGGGCTCCAGCTCGTCGTCCCAGGGCTTGCCCAGGAGCTTGGCGAGTTCGGCCTCCAGGTCGGTCTCGCCCTTCTGGGAGCGCGAGAGCGCGGCGCGCAGACGGTCCTCGGGGATGAGGATGTCGCCGTGGATACCGGTGACGGCGTGGAAGATGCCGAGGTCGGGGGTGCAGCTGTAGCGCTCGCCCTCAGCGGTGGGGCAGGGCTCCGCGGTCACCTCGAAGCGCAGGAGGTGCCAGCCGCGCAGCGCGGAGGCGAGTTTGGACGCCGTGCCGACCTCGCCCTGCCAGGAGAACTCCGAGCGCCAGGTGCCGGGCGCGGCGGGCTGCCGGATCCAGTCGAGGTTGACGCGGGTGCCGAGCACCCCGGCGACGGCCCACTCGACGTGCGGGCACAGCGCGCGCGGCGCGGAGTGCACGTACAGAACTCCACGTGTCGTCACCGGGACCTCCGGGCAGAGCGGAACAGGCGGGCCGAGCGGTGGTGGCAGGACAGCCACGCTGATGGCGAGGCTACCGTGCGGCAGGGCAAGGAGTGTGACGTACGGTCTGTCCCGGTGCCCGGAAACACACACCATTCACCCGGCAGGACGCCTGGGCGCGCGCGGACGGCTGCACCGCGCGGGTGCGGGAACTCCCGGACGTTGTCATGGTGAGGAGCTGAGCGGGGGCGACGCGATGTCTGTCGGCCGAGGGGGTCACCAGGGGATGCGGAAGCGAAACCATGTCGTGGCAGCGGTCGTGGCGACGGTGGTCATGGGGTCCGCCGGCTGCGAGGCGGTGGGCGGGGACTCCCCCGGCCCGTCCGAGAGCAGGGCACGGCCGGTGAGGCCGACGCCGGTGTGGGACCGCAGTCCGGAGTCGGTCGCGGCGGTGGGCGACTCGATCACCCGCGGCTTCGACGCGTGCGGGGTGCTGTCGGACTGCCCCGAGGCGTCGTGGGCGACCGGCAGCCGCGAGGACGTGGACAGTCTCGCCGTACGGCTGCTGGGGCCCGCACGGGCCGCCGAGCGCAGCTGGAACTACGCGGCGACCGGCGCCCGGATGGCCGATGTGCCGGGGCAGATGGCCGGTGCGGTGACCCGCTCCCCCGAACTGGTCACGGTGATGGCGGGGGCCAACGACGCCTGCCGTGACTCCCCGTCGGACATGACACCGGTGGCGGACTTCCGGGCGTCGTTCGAGGACGCGATGCACACCCTGCGCCGCTCCCTGCCGAAGGCCCAGGTGTATGTGGCGAGCGTGCCGGACCTGAAGCGGCTGTGGTCGCAGGGCCGTACGAGCCTCCTGGGCAAGCAGGTGTGGAAGCTGGGCATCTGCCCGTCGATGCTGGGCGACGCGGACGCGACGGACGCGGCGGCGACGTTACGCCGGGAGACGGTCCGCAAGCGGGTGGAGGACTACAACCGGGTGCTGCGGGAGGTGTGCGCGAAGGACGAGCGCTGCCGTTTCGACGGGGGCGCGGTGTACGCGTACCGCTTCGGCACGGAGCAGATCAGCCACTGGGACTGGTTCCACCCGAGTGTGGACGGACAGGCCCGGCTGGCGGAGATCGCCTACCGTGCCGTCACCGCGAAGGACGCCTGACTTAGGGTTCCCCCATGGTCGAACACTTCGCAACACTTTCCGACGGCACCCCGGTGCACCGCTGGACCCTGGAGCGCGCCGGCGTGCGGGTGCGGGTCCTGTCGTACGGCGGGATCGTCCAGAGCGTGGAGACGCCGGACCGTGAGGGGCGCCACGCGGACGTGGTGCTGGGATTCGCGGACCTGGAGGGCTATCTGGAGCATCCGGGGCCGTACCTCGGGGCGTTGGTCGGACGGTACGCGAACAGGATCGCGGGCGGCCGTTTCCCGCTCGACGGGGTGACCTACGCGCTGGAGCAGAACGACGCCCCCAACTCGCTGCACGGGGGCGGGCGCGGCTTCGACAAGCGTGTGTGGGACATGACGCCGGTCGGCCACGGCGTCCGGCTGTCCCGGGTCAGCCCGTACGGCGAGGAGGGCTTCCCGGGCCGTCTGGAGGTCTCGGCGACGTACACGCTGGAGCCGTCCGGCGGGCTGCGGATCGCCTACGAGGCGGTCACGGACGCGCCGACGGTGGTGAACCTGACGAACCACAGCTACTTCAACCTGGCGGGTTCCGGGCACGCGGGCGGCCATGAACTGCGGCTGGCCGCCTCGCGCCTCACCCCCGTGGACGCCGGCCTGATCCCGACCGGCGAGCTGAGGGACGTCACGGGCACCCGGTTCGACTTCCGTACGGCCCGCAAGATCGGGCCGGGCTACGACCACAACTTCGTGCTGGACAAGGGCGTGACGGCCGAGCCGGTCGAGGTGGCCGAGCTGCACGACCCGTCGTCCGGGCGGGTGCTGACCGTGGCGACGACCGAGCCCGGCCTCCAGCTGTACACCGCCGAGCACCTCTCCGGCCCGTTCGCGCCCGGTGACGGCGTCGCGCTGGAGACCCAGCACTTCCCCGACTCCCCCAACCGGCCGGAGTTCCCCCGTACGGTGCTGCGGCCGGGCGAGGTGTTCCGCTCGCAGACGGTGTACGGCTTCTCGGCGCGCTGAGCCGGGTTCAGCGGCCGGCCGGGACCGCCGCCACCACCTCGGCCTCGGTCCGTGCCTCGGTGCGCCCGGACATCGCGCTGCTGCCCGTGCCGGACGAGGACGCGCCGGCCCGCGCGGTGTACGCGGCGACACCGACGGGGCGGTCGCCGTCCCCGGCCGCCCGGGTGTTCCCGGACGTTCTGCGGGAGGCGGCGGTGGCGGTCCGGGTGCCCCTGAACGATGGATTCCGATGCGGTGGAGGCGGGTAGGACCCCTCGCCCCGGCGGGCGGAACTCCTCCGCCACCGCAACGGAAGGACCTGAAGTCCCTTGAGTCTCCTACGTGTTCGGGCCGGCACGGCGGCCCTGGTGCTGGCCGTCTCCCTCGTGGCCCCCACCGCCGCGGCCGCGGCCGGGCCCGCGCCCGCCGCCGGTCCGGCGCCCCTCGCCCCGACCGCCGAGGAGCTGCGGCTGGACGGTGCCGTGCCCAGGGAGATCCTGCGCCGGTCCGGATTCGACGCGGTGGCGGCGGAGTTCGCGCGGAGACTGGAGCGGGCGCACTCCGCCGCTCAGGCCCGCCGGATCGTCGTGCGCGAGGGTTCGGCGCTGTGGCGGCGGGCCGTGGACCGGGCGCAGGGGCGCGGCCCGGCGGGCGGGGACCTGAGCCGGGACGACGACCGGCCGCTGTACTGGGCGCGTCTGGGAATGACCCGGCAGGTGCGCACCTGGCAGCCGGCGTTCGGACTGGGCGAGGAGCGGCGGGCCGCCCTGCTGGATGCCCTGGAGCGGACCTCGCGCGGCCGGTCGGACCTGCGCCTCCCGCACGACGGGAAGGTGAAGCGGGTCCTGGTCACCGGCTTCGACCCGTTCACCCTGGACCGGGACATCAGGATCTCCAACCCGTCGGGCGCGGCCGCGCTCGCCCTGGACGGCACGGTGATCGAGACGGGCCGGGGTCCGGCGCGGGTGGAGGCGGCCGTGTTCCCGGTGCGCTGGCGGGACTTCGCGGACGGCACGGTCGAGCGGACCCTGCGGCCGGGTCTGGAGGAGCTGGACCTCTTCGTCACCGTGAGCCAGGGCCGCGTCGGCCGTTTCGACGTCGAGCGGACGAACGGGGCCTGGCGGGGAGGTTTCCCCGACAACGAGAACACCGGCAGCACCGGGACCGTCCCGGTCTCCGACCCCGCCTCGCAGCCGCAGTGGACGTCGACGACCCTGCCGTACGCGGCGATCGTCGCGGCGCCGACCGGCCGCTTCCCCGTCCTCGACAACACCGGCGTGACGGAGATCCCCGCGGGGGGCACCGGGCCCGTCGTCCGGCCGGACGGGCCGACTCCGGGGTCGACCGCGCGGGCCGGGGGCGGCGGGGACTACCTGTCCAACGAGATCGCCTACCGGGCGACGCTGCTGCGCGACCGGCTCGGGCTGCACGACTCGCTGCCGGGCGGGCACGTGCACACGCCGGTGCTCCAGTTCGGGGCCGGGAACACCGGCGAGGTGACCGACCCCGCCTTCGTGCGCAACCGGCTGGACATCGTCGCCCAGGTGCGGGCGATCGTGGGCACGGCCGTCAGTGCGACGGGGCGAACGCGAGGCTGACGCCGAGGCCGGCCAGGACCGAGCCGATGACCTTGTTGAGGACCTTCTGGGCGCGGAGCATCAGGGTGCGCATCCGGTCCTGCGAGAAGAACACGGCGACCGTGCCGAACCACAGCAGGTGGGCCAGCGACATGAACAGGCCGTAGCCCACCTGCTGCACGGCCGGTGTGCCGGGGCCGACGACCTGGGCGAAGGTGGACACGACGAAGAGGGTCGTCTTGGGGTTGAGGACGTTGGTGAGGAAGCCGCTGCGCAGGGCGGCGAGCGGCGTCAGCCCGGTCCCGTCCTCCAGGTCGACCTCCACCTCGCCGCGGGTGCGGAAGGTGCGGACGCCGACGTACACCAGGTAGGCGGCCCCGGTCAGTTTGACGACGGTGAACAGGAAGGTCGAGGACGCGATCAGCAGGCCCACGCCGAGCATCGTGTAGGTGACGTGGACCAGCACACCGGCGGCGACACCGGCCGCGGCGAACAGGCCCGTGCGGCGGCCGTGGAGGTAGCTGTTGCGGACGATCATCGCGAAGTCGGCGCCTGGGGCGACGACGGCCAGGACGGTGATGACGGCGACGGCGAGTATCTCGGTCATGCGCTGACGTTCTCCTCCTCCGACTCGTCCGCTTCCGACGAGTCCTCCTCGGTCTCCTCGCCGAGCAGCTCGCGGGCCATGAGAGTGGCGCCCGCGACCGCGCCCGGCATCAGGAAGACCGCCACGAACGGAACCAGGAAAGCGAGGCTCAGGGGCGTTCCGAAACCCCAGACCAGGGTCTTGCGGGAGCGCAGCAGCGCCAGGCGGTCGCGCAGTTCGACGCCGCGGCGCTGGAGGGCGACGGCGGTCAGCTCCTCGGTGAGGAAGAAGCCGGTGACGAAGAAGCCGAGGACCGGGACGACGGTCTGGCCGGCGACGGGGACGAACCCGAGCGCGAAGAGCAGCACGCCCCAGCACAGGGCCCGTACGACGATCCGCAGGCTGTCCCGGCCGGAGATCCACAGCTCGCGCCAGAGCGGCAGGCCCGACTCGGGCGCGGTGCCGTCGGGCGACACGTCCCGGTCGACCTGCTCGGAGAGGCTCTCGTAGAACGGCTGGCCGATCAGCAGGGTCACCGCGGTGAAGGTGAGCACGGCCAGCAGCAGGCCGAGCGCGTACAGCACGACGGTGAGGAACCCGCGGAACAGTCCGAGCCAGGGGCTGGACCAGTCGTCGGCGAACGGCGTCGCCCAGGCCACGAAGTCGTCGCCCCACACGGCGAGCGCCACCAGGGCGGCCAGGTACAGCACGAGCGTGATCAGCCCGGGTACGAGCCCGAACTCGTACTGCCTGCCGTGCCGGGCCACCCACTTCTGGCCTTTGATCAGGTACTTGAAACCCGCCCCGAGATCGCGCATGACGGCACTCTATCGGGCCGGAAGCAGCTGTCCGGGGGCCGTCCCGGGGGCCGGCCGGCGCGGCCGGAGGTGTCCCGTACGGGCGCTGTGTCCGGGCCGTACGGGGCGTCGGCGGCGCCGACTCCCTCTTGTTGCGGTTGAGTCGAGCCGGTACATCTCGCCGTACCGATCCCAGGAAGCCCGGAGGAGGTACGCGTGCGCATCACCGGTGAGCGCCCTGCGAGACCCGTCCTGATCGTCGTGCTCGCCCTGTCGGCGAGTTCTCTTCTGCTGAACGGCCCGGCCCGGGCGGCCCGGCCCGCCGCCGACGCCCCCGGCACCGGCACCGGCCACGAGCCCGTCGTCCGTCATGAGCCCGCACTGGACACCTCGGCCGCCGCGCCGCCCGCCGCGACGGCCCGCCGGGCCCTCGCCCCGGACGGTCCCGGCCTCGCGGCGGCCGACGCCTCGCTCGGCTATCCCCGCCGGCAGGTGCTCCCGCCCGAGCCGGAGAACCCGGCCGACCGGTCCCTGAAACTGGGGCTCGTCCCGTACCACGGCATCGCGCCCCGGCTGAACGCCCTCCAGGCGCTCGGCGACCGGGTCAGCGTGGAGCAGACCGGACGTTCGGCGGGCGGGCACCGGCTCTATCTGGTCACCGTCACCGCGCCGGAGTCGCCCGCGAGCACCCGCGAGCAGCGGCGGATGCGCGAGCTGATCGAGAACGCGCCCGCCGCGGCGGCGAAGGACCCGCGGATCAAGTCGTCGTACAAGACACCCGTCTTCTTCAACAGCAACATCCACGGCAACGAGTGGGAGGGCACCGACGCCGCCCTGCGGCTCGTCGAGCAGCTCGCGACCGCCGGCGACGCGAGGACGCGCGGCCTGCTCGCGCACAGCAGGCTGTACTTCAACATCACCGCCAACCCCGACGGCCGGATCGCGGGGACGAGGACGAACGCGGGCGGCTTCGACCTCAACCGGGACTTCGTCACCGCCTCGCAGCCGGAGACCCGGGCGATGCGCCGCATCGAGCTCGACAAGCAGCCGGCCGTGATGCTGGACCTGCACGGCTACGTCAACGGCACCCTCATCGAGCCCGCCACTCCCCCGCACGGGGAGAACTACGAGTACGACCTGTTCCTGAAGAACACCTACGCCAACGCCCTCGGCATGGAGGCCGCCGTCGACGGCCTGGGCCACACGCCGGAGCGCGACGGCGTCGAGCCCGCGCAGATCCCGTTCCGCGACCAGAAGGAGGGCTGGGACGACTGGCCGCCGGTCTTCACCCCGCAGTACGCGGCCTTCCACGGCACGGTCGCCGCGCACACCGTCGAGATCCCCCTGCAGGTGAACAACGCGGCCTACGACACGCTGCCGACGGCGGAACTGCGCCGCCGCTCGGCGGTGAACGTCGCCGTCGCGGGCGCCGCGATGCGGGCCACGCTGGAGTTCGTCCGCACCCGCCGCGTGTCCCTGGTCGCCGACCAGATCGAGGTGTTCCGGCGCGGGGCGGCGGGCGAGGCACAGGTGCCGGTCTCCGAGCGGACGGTGCCGGGTGTGCCGGGCATCGGCGCGGAGGACGTGTACACCGCCGACTTCCCGCGCGCGTACGTCGTCACCGGCCGCACCATCGCCGCCGCCCGGCTCGTCGGCCATCTGATCGCCAACGACGTCCGGGTCGCCCGCGCGAGCGATGCCTTCCGGCTGGCGGGGCGGACGTATCCGCGGGGCTCGTACGTCGTCGACATGCACCAGCCCAAGCGAGGTCTGGCGAACGCGCTGCTGGCCGACGGACGGGACATCAGCGCCGACGTGTCGGTGATGTACGACATCTCCGGCTGGAGCCTCGGCCGGCTGTGGGGCGCCACGGTCGAGCCCGTCCGTTCGGGCGGCCTGCGGGGCCTGCCGCTGCAGAAGGTCACCGAGGCCGCCGCGGTGGGACGGGTCGCCGCGCACGGCGACCTGCGCCTCGGCCTGGACGACCCGCAGGAGGTCGCGGCGCTCAACTCCCTGCTGGCGCAGGGCGTACGGGTGCGGTGGGCGGCGGGCGGACCGGCCCGGGGCGTCGTGGTGCCCGGCTCGGCGCGCAGGGCGGCGGCCGGGGCGGCACGGACGTACGACGTCGTCCTGACGGAGTCGCAGAGCGCGGGCGGCGCCGTGCTGCACCGGCCACGGGTGGCCGCGGCGGCCACGGCCGGTGAGCTGTTCGCGCTGCGCGAGATGGGCTTCGAGGTGACGCCCGTGTCGACGGCCCGGCTGAACGCGGGCTTCGACTGGTCGGGCACGGACGTGCTGTTCGTGTCGGCCGGGCTGGACCACGGCGCGCTGGACCCGGCCGCGCGCGGTGCGCTGGAGGTTTTCCTGGCCGCGCACGGGCTGGTCGGACGCGGGGCCGCCGGAGCCGCGCTGAGCACGGCGACGGGGCTGCTGGAGGCCACGGCCGTGGAGGGCGACGGCGACGCCAACGGCGTGGTCCGGGTGCGCAACCGGGGCCCGCTGACGTCGGGCGCGCCGACGACCGGGTTCGTCTACGCGCCGGTCTGGTTCACCGGCCTGGGGCCCGAGGTACGGGTCGAGCAGTCCTACGCGGGCGGCGGCCTGCTGCTCTCGGGCCACTGGCGGGCTCCGGGGAACGGCACGGGCGGGCCCGCGGACGCGGCGGGGCACGCCTCGGTCATCAGTGGCCCGCACGCTGTTCTGTTCGGGACCGAGCCGCTCTTCCGGGCGCACCCGAAGGGGGAATTCCCCCAGGTCGCCCGGGCATTGTTGATCATGGGACAGTCCGGCAGAGGCTGATGCGAGGTTGAGGAGAGCGGATGACGCAGCAGATCCACGGCACCGTCGCCGACGGCTACGAGGCGGTGCGTGAGGAGTTCGCCGCGTTCGTGGCGGGGGAACGCCCGGACTACGAGGGCCAGCTGTGCGCCCATGTGCACGGCAGACGCGTCGTCGACCTGTGGGCCGGCGAGGGCGCGGACGGCGGCTCGCTCTACGGCGTGTTCTCCACGACCAAGGGCGCCGCGTACCTCGTGGTGGCGCTGCTCGTCCAGGACGGCACCCTCGAACTGGACCGGAAGGTGACCTACTACTGGCCGGAGTTCGGCGCCGAGGGCAAGGGCGCGGTGACGCTGCGGGAGCTGCTGGCGCACCGGGCCGGTGTGGTGGGGCTGGACGCCGGGTTCAGCCGGAGCGAGCTGGCGGACGAGCGGGTGGTCGCCGAGCGGCTGGCCGACCAGCGGCCGTTCTGGCGGCCCGGCACCGCCTTCGGCTATCACGCGCTGGTGATCGGCGCACTCGCCGGCGAGGTCGTGCGGCGGGCCACCGGCCGCACGGTCCAGGAGCTGTTCGAGGAGCGGGTGCGGGCGCCGTACGGGCTGGACTTCCGGCTGGGTCTGCCCGAGTCGCTGGAGCCGCGCTTCCGCGACGTGCAGCCGATGGCGCCCACGCCCGGGCAGCAGGCCGAGCTGGACGCCGCGCCCACGGGGCCGCACACGCTGACCGCGATCGCGTTCAACACCCATGCGCCGGACGCCGGGACCCTGGTGGAGCACGCCAACTCCCGGCTGGTGCGGGCCAAGGGCCCCGCGTCGGCGGGCGGGGTGGCGGCCGCGCGCGGGATCGCCGGGATGTACGCGGCGGCGATCAGCGAGGTGGACGGGCGGCCGCCGCTGCTGAAGCCCGACACGATCGCGGAGGTCGGGCAGATCCACTCGGTCGGCCACGACCTGGTGACCCGGACCCACAACGCGTTCGGGGTCGGTTTCCAGGCGCCGGCGGTGACCCGGTACCCGTTCCTGGGCGCCGGCACGTTCGGCCACAGCGGCGCCGGCGGCTCCCAGGGCTTCGCCGACCCGCGCTCCGGTCTGGCCTACGGCTACACCCGCCGCCGCTGCGCCTTCCCGGGCGGTGCGGCCGCGGAGAACGAGCGGTTCGTGAAGGCCGCCCACGACGCGGCGACGCGGGCCTGACCGACGGACGGAGGCCGCACCCCACGTCCCAGGGTGCGGCCTCCGCTGTGTGCAACGAGCGGACTCAGGCGAGCGTCACGGTGATGTTCCCGCGGGTCGCCTTCGAGTACGGGCAGACCTCGTGGGCCTTCTTGACGAGGCTGCGGGCGGTCTCCGCGTCCACGTTCGGGATGGCCGCGGAGATCTCCACGATGAGGCCGAAGCCGTCGTCGCCCCGGCCGATGCCGACCTTCGCGGTGACGGTCGAGCCGGAGACGTCGGCGCCGTCCTGGCGGGCGACGACACCGAGGGCGCCCTGGAAGCAGGCGCTGTAGCCGGCGGCGAACAGCTGCTCCGGGTTGGTGCCGGTGCCGCTGCCGCCCATCTCGACGGGCGGGCCGACGACGACGTCGAGCCGGCCGTCGTCGGTGGCGACCCGGCCGTCGCGGCCGTTCTCCGCGGTGGCGACGGCGGTGTACAGGACGTCGGACTGCTGAATGGGCATGCGGTGGTCTTCCTCCTCGTCCGCCGCGACTCGCGCCCACGATCGACGGCGGTTCCGGAAAGAAGTTACCGCATGCCGGAATGTGAAAGAAGGCGTTACAGCTTGACGATCATCTTGCCGGTGTTGTCGCCGCGCAGGACGCCGAGGAACGCCTCCAGGTTGTTCCCGATGCCCTCGACGACCGTCTCGCGGTACTTCAGCTCGCCCGAGGCGACCCAGGGACCGACCTCCTGGACGAACTGCGGCTGGAGGTCCTGGTGGTCGTTGACCAGGAGGCCCTCGATGCGGCCGCGGGTCTGGATGAGCCGGGCGAGGTTGCGCGGGCCGGGGGCGGGCTCGGTGTTGTTGTAGACCGAGATCATGCCGCAGACGGCGATCCGGCCGCCCTGGTTCAGGGAGCCGATCGCGGCCTCCAGGTGGTCGCCGCCGACATTGTCGAAGTACACGTCGACGCCGTCGGGCGCGGCCTCGCGCAGCTGCTCGGCGACGGGGCCGTTCCGGTAGTTGAACGCCGCGTCGAAGCCGTACTCCTCGACCAGCAGCTTGACCTTCTCGTCGGAGCCGGCCGAGCCGATCACCCGCGAGGCGCCCTTGAGCCGCGCGATCTGGCCGACCTGGCCGCCGACGGCCCCGGCGGCGCCGGAGACGAACACCGAGTCGCCCTCCTTGAAGGCGGCGGTGCGCAGGAGGCCCGCGTAGGCGGTCAGACCGGGCATGCCGAGCACACCGAGGTAGGCCGGGAGCGGCGCGGCGGCGGGGTCGACCTTGACGGCGTGCCGGGGGTCGACGGCGGCGTACTCGCGCCAGCCGAAGAAGTGCAGGAGGTGGTCGCCGGCCTCGACGCCCTCGACGTTCGAGGCGACGACCTCGCCGACGGCGCCGCCCTGCATGACCTTGCCCAGCTCGAAGGGGGCGACGTAGGACTTGGCGGCGCTCATCCGGCCGCGCATGTACGGGTCGACGGAGAGGTACTTGTTCCGCACCAGGACCTGACCCTCGCGGGGCGTCGGGACCTCGGTCTCCACCAGGGCGAAGTCCTCGGGCCGGGGCCAGCCGACGGGACGGCTGAGCAGATGCCATTCGCGGTTGATCATGGGGGTGCCTTTCCGAATACTTCAGTACCTGAAACAACCATGCGGCTGAATATTTCAGGTTGTCAAGTAATACGGGTAGGCTTGGGGCATGGCCACTCCTCACCAGACCCGCCCGGACGACCTGACGATGGAGGTCGTCGACCTCATCGGCTCGGTCGTGGCCCGCTATCACGAGGAGTTCGAGGAGGCGGCCGCCGGGCACGCCCTCACCGGCGCCCAGGCGAAGCTGCTCACCCTGCTGTCCCTGGGCGAGCTGCCCATGCGCCGGCTCGCCCAGAAGCTGAAGTGCGAGCCGTCCAACGTCACCGGGATCGTCGACCGCCTGGAGGCCCGCGGCCTGGTCGAGCGCCGCCCCGACCCGGCGGACCGCCGGGTGAAGGTCGCCGCGGTCACGGCCGAGGGCCGCACTGTCGCCCGCGGCCTGCGCGAGTCCCTCCGCTTCGCCCGTGAGCCGCTCGCCGCGCTCGGCGACGAGGAACGGCTGGCCCTGCGGGACCTGCTGCGGCGCATGGTGGAGTCGGACCCGGCCTGACCCCGGCCGGCCGGGACCACCGGCCGCCCGCCCCGCCTCAGGTGCACCACCACAGGAAGCGGTCGCAGGTCTTCGTCGGGGACGGGGCCGGGTGCGGGACCGCCGTCGACGGAGCGGCGGTGGGGGTGTCCGCGGGGGCCGGGTTCCCGGCGGGGGTCGTGCGGGTGGGCGCGGGGGCTCCGGTCGCGGGGCCGGGGTCCGCACCCGGAGCCGGGGAGCCGTCGGCACCGGCCGGACTCGCGGACACGGACGGGGACGGGGACGGGGACCCGCTCGGCGACGCCGGGGCCGACGGCGAGGCCGTCGAGGGGGACGCGCCCGGGGAGGCCGCGGCGGCCGGGCCCGTCGGACCGGAGGGCGGCCCGGCCGGCCCACCGCCGGCCTCCTCGGACACTCCGCCGTCCACGTCCTCACCGCCCTCGGCCGCGGCCGGCGGCGGGGCCGAGCCCGGCGCGTCCGGCCCCAGCCCGGCCAGGCCCAGTCCGCCCGCGGCCAGCAGGAAGCCCGCCGCGACCAGGACGGTCCGGCGACGGCGCCTGCGGTGCGCGGCGGCCTTGCGGTCGCGGCGGCTCTCCCCGGGGCGCCGGGACGCCGCACGGCCCTGCGGGGCGGGGCGGTCCGGGCGGGGACCCTCGGCCGCGTCCTCGCGGACGGCCGGATCGTCGTACGACGGCTCCGCGGGGAGCCGGTCGGCGGGCACGCCGCATCCCGGGCACGCCAGGGCGCCGTTGAGGTGCCGTCGGCACGGGTGGCAGTAGTCCATGACGCCGGAAGACTAAGTTCCGTACACAGCCCGTTCCTAGGCATGCCGGTGAAGGTTTCGTGGGGAAGCGGCCGCGTCGGCGGATCAGGTCGAGCGACAACGGTTTCGAAAGGACCGGAACCGTTGTCCGCGCGACCCATTGACACCCCCGCCGCCCCGTCCTTACTGTCACGCCAGCATTTCGAACGAGTGACGAAATATCGAACAGAGTCGACGTTTCACGAGGGGCAACTGCCGTGCGCATCACCGGAATCAGCACACACGTGGTCGGGACGCCGTGGCGCAACCTGACCTACGTACAGGTGCACACCGACGAGGGCGTCACCGGCGTCGGCGAGACCCGGATGCTGGGACACACCGACGCCCTCCTCGGCTACCTGAGGGAGGCCGAGGCCAACCACGTTCTCGGCTCGGACCCGTTCGCGGTCGAGGACCTCGTCAAGCGCATGAAGTACGGCGACTACGGCCGGGCCGGCGAGATCGTGATGTCCGGCATCGCGGTCGTCGAGATGGCCTGCTGGGACATCAAGGGCAAGGCCCTGGGCGTGCCCGTGTGGCAGCTGCTCGGCGGCCGCGTCACCGACAGGGTCAAGGCGTACGCCAACGGCTGGTACACCACCGAGCGGACGCCGGACGCCTATCACAAGGCCGCCCGGGGCGTGATGGAGCGCGGGTACAAGGCGCTCAAGATCGACCCCTTCGGCACCGGCCACTTCGAACTCGACCACGAGCAGAGCCTGTACGCCGTCTCGCTGATCGAGGCGGTGCGCGACGCCATCGGGCCGGACGCCGAGCTGATGCTGGAGATGCACGGCCGGTTCTCGCCGGCCACCGCCGTCCGGCTGGCGAAGGAGCTCGCGCCGTTCAGGCCCGCCTGGCTGGAGGAGCCCTGCCCGCCGGAGAACCTCAAGGCGCTGGAGAAGGTCGCCGCGAAGACCGACATCCCGGTCGCCACCGGTGAACGCATCCACGACCGGATCGAGTTCCGCGAGCTGTTCGAGAGCCAGGCCGTGGACATCATCCAGCCGGACGTCGGCCACATCGGCGGCATCTGGGAGACCCGGAAGCTGGCCGCCACCGCCGAGACCCACTACATGCTGGTCGCCCCGCACAACGTGGGCGGTTCCGTGCTGACCGCCGCCTCCCTCCAGGTCGGGTTCACCTCCCCCAACTTCAAGATCCTCGAACACTTCAACGACTTCGCCGACGCGGACATCAAGAAGGTCGTCAAGGGCGCGCCGCAGGTCGTGGACGGCTACTTCCACCTGTCCGACGCCCCCGGGCTCGGCGTCGAGCTGGACGTGGACGCGGCCGCCGAGTTCCCGCAGCAGCAGGCCCGTTTCGACCTCTGGGCCGAGGGCTGGGAGCAGCGCAGGCCGAAGGACACCCAGTGAGCTCCCAGGTCGTGGTCGAGGCTCCCGGCGTCCACCGGGTCGAGGAGCACACGCCGCGCGAACCCGGCCCCGGTGAGGCGCTGGTCCGGATCCACGCGGCCGGCATCTGCGGCAGCGACCGCGAGGTGTACCAGGGCAACCGGCCCGAGGGGTACGTCCGTTACCCGCTCACGCCCGGTCACGAGTGGTCCGGGACCGTCGATTCGGTCGGTGCCGGGGTGCCGCCGGCTCTCGTGGGCCGCAAGGTGGTCGGCGAGGGGTTCCGCAACTGCCAGGTGTGCGACCGCTGCCACGCCGGTGAGACGACGCTGTGCACCGACGGGTACGAGGAGACCGGGTTCACGCAGCCCGGCGCCATGGCGGCGACCCTCACCCTGCCCGCCCGGCTGCTGCACGTCCTGCCCGGGGACGCCGACCTCACGGCGGCCGCCCTCCTGGAGCCGGCCGCCTGCATCGCGGCGGCGGCGCTGAAGGCGAACGCCCGCCCGGGCGAGCGGGTCGCCGTCGTGGGCACCGGCACGCTCGGCATGTTCGCCGTGCAGTTCCTGCGGGCGTCCTCGCCGGGCGAGCTGCTGGTCGTCGGCACGCGCCGGGACCGGGAGGCACTGTCGCGGCAGTTCGGCGCCACCGATTTCCGCACCAGGGACGAGCCGCTGACCGGCGGCTTCGACGTCGTCGTCGAGACGGCCGGGTCCGCCGACGCGGCCCGCACGGCGGCGGGTCTGCTGCGGCGCGGGGGCCGGCTTGTGCTGACCGGCATCCCGGCACCGGGCGCCGACGGGCTCGACCCGACCGATCTCGTCGTACGGCAGCTGGAGGTGCACACCGTCTTCGGTGCGCCGCCGGACGCCTGGTCGCACACCGTGCGGGTGTTCGCGGCCGGGCTGCTGGACCCGGTGCCGCTGGTGACGCACGAGCTGCCGCTCACCGAGTTCCCCGGGGCCATCGAGCTGGTGGGGTCCGGCGACCCGAAGGTCGGCAAGGTGCTCCTGCGGCCGTAGCGGACCCCGCCCCGGCGTGCGCCGGTACGGGGGTCTCCTGACGGCCGCCGTACCGGCGCACCACCACGGGCTTTCCTGTACCCCGAGACACGAACCACGTCCGAAATACCGAACACTAAGGACAGCCAGTGACCGACGCTTCCGCCACGGCGGCCCGGCGACCCGGCGAGCAGGCGCTCGCCGCGCTCGGCCTGGGCGCGCCCGTCCTCGACCCCGCCGACGCCTCGCCGCACACGTTCCCCGGCGGCGGCCGCTGGCGCACCGAGATCCCCTCGTGCGAGGGCCCCGAGGCGCTGGCCGTCGTCCTGAAGGAGTCCTCGCGCCTGGACGTGCCGGTCCACCGGATCAGCCAGGGCAGCGGCGTGTGGATGCTCACCGACGCCGAGATCACCGAGATGGCCGAGGCGACCGCCGAACGCGGCATCGAGCTCTGCCTGTTCACCGGCCCGCGCGGCACCTGGGACATCGGCGGCTCCGTGCGCACCGACTCGCGGGGGGCCGGACTGCGCGCCCGGGGCCACGACGCCGTCGCCGGGTGCGTCGAGGACGCCGTACGCGCCACCGAACTGGGCGTGAAATGCCTGCTCGTGGCCGACGAGGGGGTGCTGTGGACCCTGCACCGGGCGCGCGGGGCCGGGATCCTCCCGGCCGACACCACGCTGAAGGTGTCGGCGCTGATCGGCCCGGTCAACCCGGCCGCGTACGCCGTGTACGAACGGCTCGGCGCCGACTCGGTGAACGTGCCCAGCGATCTGACCCTGGATCACCTCACCGAGATCCGGCGGGTGTCGGGCGCACCCATGGACATGTACATCGAGGCGCCCGACGACCTCGGCGGCTACGTCCGGATGTACGAGGTCGCCGAGCTGATCCGGCGCGGCGCCCCGCTCTATCTGAAGTTCGGTCTGTCCAAGGCTCCCGGGATCTACCCGTACGGGACCCATATGCGGGATCTGACCCTGGACACCGCCCGGGAGCGGGTGCGGCGCGGCCGTCTCGCCCTGGACCTGCTCGCCCGGCACGGCGCGGACGGCGACATGGCGCCGCTCGGCTCCCGCCTGCCCGGGACCCTGCACCGCTTCCCCATCAGCTCGCCCCAGGCGTGACCCCTCTCCACGACGAGAAGAACGAGGACTGATCCCATGCGCAACCGCAGAGCCGCACTCTCCGCCCTGGCCACCGCCGCCTGTCTCGCCCTCACCCTCACGGCCTGCGGCCAGAACTCCGAGGGAGGCGGCGAGGAGGGCAAGGGCGGCAGCGAGGGCGCCACCATCGGCATCTCGATGCCCACCAAGTCCTCCGAGCGCTGGATCGCGGACGGCGACAACGTCGTCAAGCACCTCCAGGACAAGGGCTACAGGACCAAGCTGGTCTTCGGCGAGGACGACCCCGACCAGCAGGTCTCGCAGATCGAGAACCTCATCACGCAGGGCGTGAAGGCGCTGATCGTCGCGGCCATCGACAACAAGTCGATGAACAACGTCCTCCAGCAGGCCAAGGACGCCGGCATCCCGGTGATCTCCTACGACCGCCTGATCCTCGGCACCGGGAACGTCGACTACTACGCCTCCTTCGACAACGAGAAGGTCGGCGAGCTCCAGGGCGGCTACATCGTCGAGAAGCTGGGCCTGAAGGACGGCAGCAAGAAGGGTCCCTTCAACATCGAGCTGTTCGCCGGCTCCAACGACGACAACAACACCCGCTACTTCTTCCAGGGCGCGATGAACGTCCTCCAGCCCTACATCGACAAGAAGCAGCTCGTCGTCCGCTCCGGCCAGACCGGGCTCACCCAGGTCACCACCCTGCGCTGGGACGGCGGCACCGCGCAGAAGCGCATGGACGACATCCTCACCTCCGCCTACAAGAGCCAGCGCGTCGACGCGGTCCTCTCGCCCTACGACGGCATCTCCATCGGCATCCTGTCGGCGCTGAAGTCGGACGACTACGGCTCGAAGAGCAAGCCGCTGCCGGTCGTCACCGGGCAGGACGCCGAGGTCGCCTCGGTGAAGTCGATCATCGCCGACGAGCAGTCGATGACCGTCTACAAGGACACCCGCGAGCTCGCCAAGGTCGCCTCGAACATGGTCGACGCCGTCCTCAAGGGCAAGAAGCCCGAGGTCAACGACACCAAGACCTACGACAACGGCTCCAAGGTCGTCCCGGCCTATCTGCTGGAGCCGGTGAGCGTCGACAAGAGCAACTACCGGGCCGCCGTCGTCGACTCCGGCTACATCAAGGCGAGCGACCTCGACTGACCTCCGCCACCTAGGGATTGGAAGGCACGACCATGGCGGGACCCGTCCTGGAAATGCGCTCGATCGTCAAGACCTTTCCCGGCGTCAAGGCGCTGTCGGACGTCACGCTGTCCGTCCGGCAGGGCGAGGTCCACGCCATCTGCGGGGAGAACGGCGCCGGGAAGTCGACCCTGATGAAGGTCCTCTCCGGCGTCCACCCGCACGGGACCTACGAGGGGGACGTCCTCTTCGAGGGAGAGGTCTGCTCCTTCAGGGACATCCGGGCGAGCGAGCGGCACGGCATCGTCATCATCCACCAGGAGCTGGCACTGGTGCCGTACCTGTCCGTCGCCGAGAACATCTTCCTCGGCAACGAGCACGCCTCGCGCGGCTTCATCGACTGGAACGAGACCCTCAGGCACGCCGCGGACCTGATGCGCAGGGTCGGCCTGGACGAGCACCCGGAGACCCGGGTCGCCGACATCGGGGTCGGCAAGCAGCAGCTCGTGGAGATCGCCAAGGCGCTGTCCAAGCAGGTGAAACTGCTGATCCTGGACGAGCCGACGGCGGCCCTGAACGACGAGGACAGCGGCAAGCTGCTGGAGCTGATCCTGGAGCTGAAGAACCAGGGCATCACCTCGATCATCATCAGCCACAAGCTCAACGAGATCCGCCGGGTCGCCGACTCGGTGACGATCCTGCGCGACGGCCGGACCATCGAGACCCTCGACGTGAAGGCCGAGGAGACCACCGAGGACCGGATCATCAGCGGCATGGTCGGCCGCGACCTGGAGCACCGCTTCCCCGAGCGCACCCCGCACGAGCCGCAGGAGGGCCGCGCGCCCGCCCTGGAGATCCGGGGGTGGACCGTGCACCACCCGATCGACCAGCAGCGCAAGGTCGTCGACGACGTGTCGATCGACGTGCGGCGCGGCGAGATCGTCGGCATCGCGGGCCTGATGGGCGCCGGCCGCACCGAACTGGCGATGAGCGTGTTCGGGCGGACGTACGGGCGCTACGCCTCGGGCACCGTCCTGAAGGACGGCGAGGAGATCCGTACGAGGACCGTCCCCGAGGCGGTCGCGCACGGCATCGCCTACGTCACCGAGGACCGCAAGCACTACGGCCTCAACCTCATCGACACCATCAACCGGAACATCTCGCTGAGCGCGCTCGGCAAGGTGGCCCGGCGCGGTGTGGTGGACGAGCACGAGGAGCGGCAGGTCGCCGAGGGCTTCCGCCGGTCCATGAACATCAAGGCGCCCACGGTGTTCGAGCCGGTGGGCAAGCTGTCCGGCGGCAACCAGCAGAAGGTCGTCCTCAGCAAGTGGATCTTCGCGGGTCCCGATGTGCTGCTCCTGGACGAGCCGACCCGCGGGATCGACGTCGGCGCCAAGTACGAGATCTACACGGTCATCGACCAGCTGGCCGCCCAGGGCAAGGCGGTCGTCTTCATCTCCTCCGAACTGCCCGAGCTGCTCGGCATGTGCGACCGCATCTACACGATGGCCGCCGGCCGGCTGACGGGCGAGTTCTCACGGGCCGATGCCTCGCAGGAGTCGCTGATGCGCCGGATGACGAAGGACAAAGAGGTAACGCGATGAGCACCGATGTGACCGCCGAGAGCCCGGCCCCCGCGCCGCCGGGCGGGAGCGGGGCCGCAGGCGACGGGCTGCTCCGGCCGGCGCTGGAGGGGATGCGCCGCAACATGCGGCAGTACGGCATGCTGATCGCCCTCGGCCTGATCGTGGTGCTGTTCGCCGTGTGGACCGACGGTGATCTGCTGCTGCCGCGCAACGTCTCCAACCTGGTGCTGCAGAACAGCTACATCCTGATCCTGGCGATCGGCATGATGCTGGTCATCATCGCCGGCCACATCGACCTGTCGGTCGGCTCCCTGACGGCGTTCGTGGGCTCCATGGCCGCGGTGTTCATGGTGCGCAACGACATACCCTGGCCGCTCGCCGTCGTGCTGTGCCTGCTGATGGGCGCGGTCGCGGGCGCGGCACAGGGGTTCCTCGTCGCCTACGGCGGCATGCCCTCGTTCATCGTCACCCTCGCGGGCATGCTGATCTTCCGCGGTCTGACCGAGATCTTCCTGGAGGGGCAGACCCTCGGCCCGTTCCCGGAGGGGCTCCAGAAGGTCGCCAACGGCTTCCTGCCCGAGGCCGGACCCGAGACGAACTACCACAATCCGACGCTGTTGCTGGGGCTCGCCCTGATCGCGTTCGTGGTGTTCCAGGAGGTCCGTGACCGCCGCCGCCAGCAGGAGTTCTCGCTGGAGGTGCCGCCGCGCAACCTGTTCCTGCTGAAGCTGGTCGCGCTGGGCGCCGCCGTGCTGACCCTCACCCTGCTGCTGGCCAGTTACAAGGGCGCCCCGATCGTCCTGCTCGTCCTCGGTGCGCTGCTGGTGGGCTTCGGCTACGTCATGCGCAACGCCGTGATCGGCCGCCACATCTACGCCATCGGCGGCAACCTGCCCGCGGCCAAGCTGTCGGGCGTGAAGGACAGGAAGGTCACCTTCCTGGTCTTCCTGAACATGGGCATGCTCGCGGCCCTGGCGGGTCTGGTGTTCGCCGCCCGCTTCAACGCGGCCTCGCCCAAGGCCGGGCTGAACTTCGAACTGGAGGCGATCGCGGCGTCGTTCATCGGCGGAGCGTCGATGAGCGGCGGAGTCGGGACCGTCCTCGGCGCGATCATCGGTGGCCTGGTGCTGGGCGTGCTGAACAACGGCATGAACCTCGTCGGCATCGGCACGGACTGGCAGCAGGTCATCAAGGGCCTGGTCCTGCTGGCCGCGGTCGGCTTCGACGTGTGGAACAAGCGCAAGATCGGTTCGTAGCAGGCAGGGCCCCACCGGGAGGTGGGGCCCTCTTCACTTCTCGGGAGCCGCCGCATGGAACTGAACAGACGCACCCTCCTCACCGGCGCCGCCGCGGCCGGGGTCACGGCCGCCGCCGGCGGCGCCGCGCACGCCGCGGGAGGCAGGAAGCCGGTGAAGTCCCTCTTCGGGACGCTCGCCGACGGGACGAAGGTGTACCGCTGGTCGCTGGAGAACGGCGGCACCCGGCTGAAGGTCCTCTCCTACGGCGGGATCGTGCAGTCGCTGGAGATCCCGGACCGGCGGGGGCGGTACGCCAACGTCTCGCTGGGTTTCGGCAGCCTCCAGGACTACGTGACGAAGAGCCCGTACTTCGGGGCGCTGATCGGGCGCTACGGCAACCGGATCGGCGCGGGGCGCTTCACCCTGGACGGCAGGACGTACCAGCTGTCCGTCAACGACGACGCCAACAGCCTGCACGGCGGCGCACAGGGATTCGACAAGCGGGTGTGGGACGTCGAGCCGTTCACCCGGGGCACGGACGTCGGGCTGCGGCTGTCGTACACGAGCGCGGACGGGGAGATGGGCTACCCGGGCACGCTGCGGACGAAGGTGACGTACACGCTGACCCGCTCCGGCGACTGGCGCATCGACTACGAGGCCACCACGGACAGGGCGACGGTCTGCAACCTCACCAGCCATGTCTATTTCAACCTGGCCGGTGAGGGCAGCGGCCCGGTGTACGGCCACGAGCTGTCGATCGCCGCCTCCCGCTACACGCCGGTCGACCCGGGGCTGATCCCCACGGGCGAACTGGCGGAGGTCGCGGGCACCCCGTTCGACTTCCGCCGCGCCAGGACCGTCGGCGAGGACATCCGCGTCGCCCACCCGCAGCTGCTGCACGGCAAGGGCCTGGACCACAACTGGGTGCTGGACAAGGGCGTCACCGGCCGGCCCGAGCACATCGCGACCCTGCGCGACCCCGCCTCGGGCCGCACGATGCGGATCGCCACGACCGAGCCGGGGCTCCAGTTCTACTCCGGCAACTTCCTCGACGGCAGCCTCGTCGGCACCGGGGGCTCCGTCTACCGCCAGGGCGACGGGCTGTGCCTGGAGACCCAGCACTTCCCGGACTCGCCGAACCGGCCGTCCTTCCCCTCGACGGTGCTGCGGCCCGGGCAGGTCCACCGCTCGACGACCGTCCACTCCTTCAGCGCGTGACCCGCCGGGCCCGGTCCGCCGGGCCCGGTCCGCCGGTGGTGATCCTTCGGGGCGAACGCACAAGTTCTCCACACGTGTTGAACGACGCCCCACCCGCCTCCGTATCTAAGGGCGGCCCGTGCTCCCCCGCACGGGCCACCCAGAGACGGAGGTTCCCTTGGCCGGCAACGTCACCTCGCTGTTCCGCAGCACCTCGGCGCACAGCCCGTCGATGGCGGCGCTGGCGCGCGAGGGCGGCGACGGGGCCGGCCCGGTGGACTTCTGCATCCCCTGCAACCCGTACTTCCCCACCCCGGAGATGTTCGACTCGATGGCCGCGCACCTGCGCGACATCATCACCTACTACCCGAGCAGCGCGGACACCATCACCTCGGAGCTGTGCAGTCTGCTCCAGCTTCCGCCGCAGTGCGTGGCGATGGGCAACGGCTCCACGGAGCTGATCACCTGGATCGACCATCTGCTGGTCCGGGAGTCCCTCGCCATCCCCGTCCCCACCTTCGGCCGCTGGACCGACCAGCCGATGGAGACCGGCAAGCGGGTCGACATGTTCCCGCTCCAGGAGGCCGGCGGCTTCGCGCTGGACCTGGCCCAGTACGCCGAGTTCATCCGGGCCCGGGGCACCCGGGTCGCGGTGCTGTGCAACCCCAACAACCCCGACGGCGGCTATCTGCACAAGCACGCGGTCGTGCAGTTCATGGACGCCATGGCCGATCTGGACCTGGTGGTGATCGACGAGAGCTTCCTGGAGTTCGCCGACGCGGAGGCGGAGCCCTCGGTGGTCCAGGAGGCGATGCTGCGGCCCAACGTGATCGTGCTGCGCAGCCTCGGCAAGAACTTCGGCCTGCACGGCATCCGCTTCGGCTATCTGGTCGCCAACCCCGCGCTGGCGGGCCGGGTCCGCTCGATGCTGCCGAAGTGGAACCTCAACTCCTTCGCGGAGCACGTGGTGTTCATGCTGAAGGAGCACGGCCAGGAGTACCGGCAGAGTCTCCAGCAGGTGCGCCGCGACCGCATGGAGATGGCCGGCGCCCTGTCCGAGCTTCCCGGGCTCACCGTCTACCCCTCCCAGGGCAACTTCCTCTTCGTGCGCCTCCCCGTCGGCGCCGAGGGCACCGTGGTCCGTGACCGGATGCTCACCGAGCACCGGATCCTGGTCCGCGAGTGCGGCAACAAGATCGGTTCTTCCAGCCGCTTCCTGCGGCTCGTGGTGCGCCCCCAGGTCGACGTGCGTCGCCTGGTGTCCGGCCTGGAACAGGTGCTCTACGGGACCAGGAGGGGAGCCGCCGTGCCCGAGCTGAGCACCGGGACCAGCTACAGCTCGGGCACGGCGGCGGTCGATCGTCTGGTGGGCGCCACCAACGGGGCCGGGCTGTCGATGCAGATGGCCGCGGCCCCTCAGCCGATCGCACCCCAGCAGACGGCTCCCCAGCCGATGGCACCTCAGCCGATGGCACCTCAGCCGATGGCTCCCCAGCCGATGGCACCTCAGCCCATGGCGCCGCAGCCGATGGCGCCGCAGCCGCTCGCCGGTCCCGTACCGCAGCCGGTGCCGCAGCCGGTGCCGGTGCCTGTGCCGGTGCCTGTGCCGGTGCCGCAGCCGGCACCCATACCGCAGCCGGCACCCATACCGCAGCCGGCACCCGTGCCTCAGCCGGCGCCCGTGCCGGTGCCGCAGCCGCTCGCGGCTCCGGCCGGGCTCACTCCTCCCGGCGTCCCCGCGCAGGGCGGCCTGACCGCCGCCCAGGTCAGAGGCACCAACGGCCTCTCCCCCGCGCCCGCCACGGGCTGGCAGAACAGCCCCAGCTGGCCTGCGGCGGCCGGGTAGACACGACGGTCGCACCGGCCCGGCCTCCCGAGCCGAGGGGGCCGCCCTGCCGGGGAGGCACACGGGCGGCCCTCTCCTGTGTCACCGGCCGGGGCACTCCTTCCACGCCACGTGGTAGACGGTGCTGATGTCGCCGTCCGTCGAGTCCATCGTCATGAAGCTGACCTTGTCCGGCGCGGACGAGCCCGCGTTGACCCGGATCTCCGTGTTGATGTTGAAGTTGCGCTGGACCCCGCAGGGCGCCCAGACGAGCTGCGCCCAGTCGGTGACGTCGGTGGCCTGCCAGTTGTCGTTGTAGGCACCCGCGAAGTTGTGGTTCTTGAACGCCGTCTGCGACGAGCCCTGGAAGTAGTACGAGGCGCGCTGCACGGCGCTCGCGCCCGGCTGGAGTGCGGCGAAGCCCCGGTAGTCCGCGCTCGCGATGGCGTAGGTGAAGCCCTGCGGGACATGGACGATCAGGTTGAGCTGGCAGTTCCTGCGGAACGCCGTGGGATCGGAGTTGCCGCCGGCCTGGGCGAGGTAGTCGCTGTACGTCACCGTGAACGCGGTGTTGTCCTCGGAGACGGCGACGGCCGCGGTGCCGGCGGGACAGCCGGAGCCGTTGACCGTGGCGACATTGATGACGATCTTGTCCGGGGGCGGGTCGACGAACCCGGACGGGTTGTGCGCGGGTACCGCGGTCGTGACGAGAGCGGCGACAGCACCGCCCAGGAGCAGGCCACTAGCCATGGTCTCTCCCTTTCGTTCGGATCGGTGGGGGGTGGACGCCCCGGTCCCGCACAGCCCGACTCCGTGAAGAATCAATGAAGCTGGTGTGAAGACCGAGGCGTTCGCATCGTAGGGAGACGGCCGGAACGCGCCCAGCGCGAACTCCGGCCATTCACCCCGGCCCGTTCACACGGATCCGTTTCAGGACACGAGGGGCTGCTCCTGCGACTCGGCCAGCTTCACCGTGCACAGGCCGCCGCGGGTGGCCGTCACCTCCGTCACCTCCAGCTGGGTGCCCGGCAGCAGGATGAACTCCTCCTCGCCCGTGAACGCGGAGAAGTCGCGGATGCCGACCGCCCGGGAGGGTGTCACCTCGAAGAGCGTGCGTCTGCCGCGGCTGCCGAGGAACGACCGCGCCACACCGGGCTCCGAGGTGCACGAGGAGACGCCCCACCAGGTCACGGTCCGGCCGACCGGGTACTGCGCCCGCAGATCCAGCGACACCCCGCGCCACAGCGGCCGGGTGCGGACGGGGAGCCCCGACACGGCCGAGAACAGCAGCCGCAGATAAGGGAGGTAGGGGACGAGCCTGCTCCGGTCCGGGGAGCGCAGCACGGCGTTGATCTCGCGGTAGAAGGCGGACTCGCAGGTGTAGAGGTAGAGCGCGGCGATCGCGTCGGCCGTGAGGGCGCCGCCCGCCTCGTCCGCCCGCCGCTTGCCGAACTCGTGCGACCGTTCCACGTGCGGGGCGAGTCCGGACAACAGCCCGGCGACGGGGCCGACGGCGTCACGGAAGTCCATGAGCGGGGTGTCGAACACACCGGTCACGGCGGGGAGGGCGAGTCCCTCGTCCTTGACGCTGGAAAGCCGCTCCAGATAGAGCTGGTGCAGCTCCATGGTGGACGCGATGAACGCGCCCATCCGTTCGGAGACGTCCCCGCGCGTGCCCCCGGACTGCGCCGCGAGGGCGTCCCAGCCCTTGCTCGGCAGCCAGTCGATCTGCTCCGCGCCCACCGACGCCAGGGCGTCGTTCACCATCGAGAAATGGCCGCCGTCGCAGAAGATGTCGCCCTGGGCCGCCGGGTTGGGGTGGTCGATGTGCCGGACCTCGACCTCGGGGTACTTCTTCTCCAGCCGCAGGACGACCTGTTTCAGACTGCGCGCGTGCGCGCCCCACCAGGCGAAGACGACACCGCGGTCCTCCTCGTCGGCGGTCTGCTTGGCCCTGAGGATCTCCTCGACGATCCGCTCGGCGACGGGCCGCCAGAACAGGGTGTGCCGGTCGGACCCCCGCGCCTCGGCGGTGCCGGCGGTGAGGGCCGCGTTCAGCAGCAGCACGCCCTGGGTGAGCATCGCCTGGAACCACTCCGGCGGCTGGACGGTGTCCCGCTCCTTCAGCAGCGCGCGGATGTCGGCGATCGGTGTCTTCTTGGGGATGCCGTACTTCCACATCGCCGCCGCCTTGATGATGCAGCGGATGCTGACGACCCGGCCGAACTGGCTGTCCTTCCAGTCGTGGAAGGTGTTGTCGAACATGGCGATGCCGGTCGCGCTCTCCGGCCGCGGGTAGGGGTTCTGGCCGAAGACGACGACCTTCCACTTGTGCGGCGGGTTCGGCTTGAGCGCCTGGAAGGTCAGTTCCCTGACGGGGACGACGTCCGGGCCGCGGTCGGGGCCGATGAACGAGGCCGCGTCCGGCTGCGCCTCGATGACCGGCTTCAGCAGCGGGAGCCACGGCTCACCGCCGCCCTGGAACAGCTCGGTGAGAGCCAGCGGGTCGTCGGGGCCGGGCTGCGCGGAGGCGTTGGCTTCGATCATGGCCGGGAGGCTAGCAACGGGGTCTGACAACGGGTCCGGGGCGCGGTCCGGCGGCGCGGTCGTCCAACTGCGTTGTCAGTGGCGGGCAGTAGCGTCGTCGGAGGTGGAAGAACCGTCCGTTCTCACAGGGGAGTGCCCTATGACCGTGAACCGCGAGCAGGCCCCGCTCAAGGTGGTGCTGACCGATGTCAACGCCCAGGTGGTGCAGGCGTGGCGGGCGGCGTTCGCCGACACTCCCGGGATCGAGATCCGCAAGGGCTCGATCCTGGACGAGAAGACCGACGCCTGGGTCAGCCCGACCAACGCGCGGGGCCGGATGGACGGCGGGGTGGACGCGGCCGTCAAGCGGTACCTCGGGGCGGGCATCCAGCTGCGTGTGCAGCGCGCGATCCGCGACGAGTTCGCCGGCTCGCTGCCGGTGGGCAGCGCGGTGTGCGTCCCCTCCGGCGCGGTCAGTCCGCGGTTCCTGATCTCGACACCGACCATGGAGCAGTCCTCGCAGAACGTGAGCGAGACGCTGAACGTGGCGCTGGCGTGCGCCGCCGCCTTCCAGGCGGTCCACCGGCAGAACGAGCGGGAGCCGGGCAGCATCCGGTCGGTGGCGCTGGTCGGCATGGGCGCCCGGACCGGCCGGGTGCCCGCCCGGGTGTGCGCGAACCTGATGTGGACGGGCCACACGCTGTTCCACGACCACCGCTTCGAGGACTACGACGACCTGCGCCGCACGATCGTCGCGCAGCTGGACGACCTGGAGAACGCGCCCCAGGAGACACGGGTGCGTATCGCGCCGCCCGAGCGTTCCGCCGGACGCCGCTGACCGCCGGACGCCGCGGGCCGTCGCCCGCCGCGGGCCCGCCGGACGGCCGCCGCCGGGCTCACGGGTTCTCCCACGCCGCCGGTTCCGCCGCCAGGTCGCGGACCGGTTCCGGGAGGGCGTTCGCCGCGATGTCGGCGATGGTGACGCCCTCCAGGATCCTGCGGACGTTGGCGCGCAGCGCGATCCACAGGGGCAGCAGGGGCCGGGCGGAGCCGGTGTAGGTGAGGCCGGTCGGGCGCTCGCCCCTGACCGACACGATCGGGCCGTCGACCGCCCTGATCACATCGGCGACCGTGATGCTCCCGGCGTCGCGGGCCAGGCGGTAGCCCCCGCCCCCGCCGCGCCGGCTGTCGACGATCCCGCCGCGCCGCAGGTCGCCGAGGATGCCTTCCAGGAACTTGTGCGGGATCTCCTGCGCGGCGGCGACCGTCTCCGCCTTCACCGGGTCGCCGCCCTGCCGTACGGCGAGCTCCAGTACCGCCCGTACCGCGTAGTCCGCCCGCGCCGAGATCCTCATACGGTCATTGTCCGGTGTGCCGCGGCACGGCGGCGCACCGGCCGGTGCCGTCGAGGGTGTCGCGTGCGTCCGGACCGGCGTCGGCCAGGGCGCTGTGCCCGACGGCCCGTGTCACCCCGTGTCACCCCGAGGCCGCCGAGGGCGACCTCCAGCGGGAGGGATTCCGTACGGCTGCGGTTGACCGCGAAGACGGTGACCGTGCCGTCCTCGGCACGCACGGCGGTGGCGTGCAGCAGGTCGGCCTCGCCGTACTTCTCGGTCCGGTACGCCGGCAAGTCGACGCGTACGTCGAGGACCTCGCCGCGGCCGTACGCGGACACCTGGGCGAACGGGAAGAGCGTCGTCTGCCGCCAAGGCCGGTCCGCCGGGCCCGGTCATGATCGGGGCGATCACGTTGACGAGCTGAGCGAGGCAGGCGGCGGTCGCCTCGTTCCGGCGCCGGCGGAGGACGACGGCGACGGCCGGGGGCGGGCCCGCCGCCGGTCCGCCCGTGCCGACGGGCGGATGCCCGCGCCCCGGGCCGGGTCGTCCCCTCGGCTGCCCTCACATCCGGGGCCGGACGTTCGAAATGCCGGATATCGGCCGTGACTTCGAACGAGACCGTGGAATCTCGATGCGCACACGTCAATGGTCGGGACGAGGGCAGCGGTCGTCCGATGGGCATGGCGCGGGCAGTTCTCCCCGCGTAGTCTCGAACGGCCCGCCCTACGGCGGCGGAAGGGGGCGCGATGGACATCGCGGGGGCGCGAAGGAAGGCGGCCCGGATCACGGCGGCGCTGTGGCGGCCGAGGTCGGCCTCCGCCATGCGCGCACTCGCCCGCGACCTGTCCACGGCGCTGCGGGCCAGACCGGGACCGCCCGCCGACGTCCGCGACCTGTGCCGCGTCCTGTGCGAGGAGATGAGCGCGCTGCGCGGCGGACGCCCGGTCGAGCTGCGCTTCGAACGGTTCCCCGACGAGATCGAAGTCACCGGTCTCTGTGTGGAGTTCCGCGACTTCGACCTGGTCATCGTCGAGGAGCGGGCCGAGGCCAGCCAGCAACTGGTCATCCTCGGGCACGAGTTGTGGCATCTGCACGCCGGCCATCGCCATCACCACGGTGTGGACGGGGCGGCCGCCGTCCACGCGCTGGCCGGCTGGGACGGCTCCGCGCTGACCGTCGCCGCCCGCAACGGCTCCCGCGAGGCGGACGAGGCCCAGGCCGACGACTTCGGACACCGGCTCGCCACCGTCTTCCGGCACCTGCTGTCCGGCCCGGACACCCGCGCACCCCTCGACCCGGTCCAGCGGTCCATGGGCTACCGGGGCCGCGGAGGGACGGCTCGGTGACAAACGTCCTCGGCGGCCCGGCCGGCCCGGCCCGGTCGGCGGCGGACCTCGCGCACCTCGCGCTGGAGCCGTCCCGGCTGCTCACCGACCTCAACGTCTCGGTGTGGCTGCCGATCCTGCTGCTCGCCGCCGCCCTGGCGATCAAACTGCCCAGCATCGTCAGGATGTGGCGGGACCCGCTGCTGCGCGCCGTCGGCGGTCTGCTGCTGTTCGGCTGCGCGGTCTTCGTCTTCGCCGCCCCCTCGACCATCGCCTGGACCAACCGCGTCACCGGCGTGCCGAACTTCTCGGCGCCCTGGGTGTACTCGCTGCTCACCGCGCTGTGCGCGTCCTGGCTGCTGCTGATCGTCGCCTGGCGCAACGGCACCGACCGCTCGGCCGCCACCCGCCGCGCGACCCGCCAGGTCGTCACCGCCTACGCGGGCGTCGTCGTCACCCTCTGGGTGCTCTTCGCCCTCGCGGACGTCCCCGTGGAACGCATCCGCGACCTGGACACCTACTACGCCAACACGCCCTTCATACGCGAGCAGATCCTGCTCTACCTGCTCGCCCACACCCTGGCCTGCAGCATCACGGCCCGGCTGATCTGGAACTGGATCCGCACCGACGGCCTCGACGCGTGGCTGCGCTGGGGACTGCGCCTGCTGGGCGTCGGCTACACCACCAGCCTGCTCTTCGACTTCTCCAAACTCATCGCCGTCGTGGCCCGCTGGACCGGACACGACCTGGACTGGCTCAGCACCTATGTGGCCCCCGCGGCCGCCTGTGCGTCGGCCGCCCTGGTCGCGGTGGGCTTCATCGTCCCGCACGCCGGGCAGTACCTCCAGGAGCACCGGCGGCTGCGCATCCTGCGCCGGCGGCTGCGGCCGCTGTACCGGCTGACGCGCTCGGTGACCGGCAGCCGCGAGCCCTTCAACCCGCGCGCCACCGGCGAACTGCGCCTCATCCGCCGGGAGACCTTCATCCGCGACGCGCTGCTGCAGGTGTCCCGCCACCTAGACGAGGACCTGCGCGGCCGCTCCCACGACGCCGCGCTCGCACTCGGTTTCCCGCCCGTGCGGGCCCAGGCCCTCGCCGCCGCCGTGACCCTGCTGGACGCGGTGGAGGCCCGGCGCCGGAGCCCGGCGGCGGAGAGCTCCGGCTCGCCCGACACCGCGTACCTGATGCGCGAGATCCAGGCCGTGTCGCAGGCCCTGCGCCGCTCCGACGAGCTGAAGGCGGTACGTGCCCGGGCGGCCGCCCCCGCAGAGAGTGCCCGTGCATGACCGAACGCTCCACCCCCGACGGCAGAACCGCCGTGGTTCTCGGGGGCTCCCACACCGGCATGCTCGCCGCCCGGGCCCTGGCCCCCTTCGCCGGCCGGGTCGTCGTCGTCGAGCGCGACGACCTGCCGGACGGCCCCGTGCCCCGCAAGGGACTTCCGCAGGCCCGGCACGCCCACATGCTCTGGTCGGGCGGGGCCCGGGCCCTGGAGGAACTGCTGCCGGGCGTCACCGGCCGGCTGTGCGCCGCCGGGGCCCACCGGATGCCCGTCACCACGGGCATCGTCGCGCTGTCCGCGCACGGCTGGTTCCGGCGCTGGCCCGAGTCGCACCACATGCTCCTGGCCGGCCGCGACCTGCTGGACGCGACCGTCCGCGCCGACGTCCTCGCCCGCGGACGGACCGAACTCCTCTGCGGCACCGAGGCGACGGGTCTCACCGGCACCGCGCACGCCGTCACCGGGGTGCGGGTCCGCGCCCGTGACGGGGGCGGGGAGCGGGTCCTTACGGCGGACCTGGTCGTCGACGCCACCGGCCGCGGCTCGACGGCCTCCGCCTGGCTGCAAGACCTCGGGCTGCCGGCCCCCGAGCGACGCGAGGTCGACTCCGGACTGGCCTACGCCAGCCGTCTGTTCCTCGCCCCCGAGGCGGCCCGCACCGGCTTCCCCGTCGTCAACGTCCTGGCCGACCCGCAGGCGGGCGGACCCGGCCGGGCGGGCTTCCTGCTGCCGATCGAGGACGGCCGCTGGATCGTCACCCTCTCCGGCACCCGCGGCGGCACCCCCTCCCCGCACCCCGCCGACTTCGCCCGCTACGCCCGCGAGGAGCTGCGGCATCCGCTGATCGCCGACCTGATCGAGCGGGCCGAACCGCTCACCGGGGTGTCCTTCTCCCGCTCCACCGCCAACCGCCGCCACTTCTACGAGCGGATGCCGCGCTGGCCGGACAACCTCACCGTCCTCGGGGACGCGCTCGCCGCGTTCAACCCGGCCTACGGCCACGGCCTGACCGCGGCCGCGCAGAGCGCGCTCGTCCTGCGGGACACCGTGCGCCGGCACGGCTGGGGCACACCGGGGCTGGCCCGCCGCATCCAGCGGGCGGTGGCCCGGCCGGTGGGGGCGGCATGGGACCTGGCCGTCAGCCAGGACGTGTTCTATCCAGGCGCCTCGGCCGCCGGTCCCACCCTGCGGGAGCGGCTCGTGGCGGCGTACGTCGGACGGCTGATGCACACCGCGACGGGCAACGGCCGCATCGCCCGCCGGGTGACGGACGTGACCTCCCTGGAGCGTGGCGGGGAGGTGCTGCTCGCGCCGAGCGTGGCGCTGGCGGCGGCGGTCGGCCCCCTCAGACCGGCGCTGGAGGGGCCGCCGCTGACCGCGCGGGAGCGCAGGGCCGTGGGCCTGCCGTAGCGGCGCGGCGACCGGGTCCGGGGCTCAGCCCGCGAACGCCGGCTGCGCCAGCCCCTTCCCGGCGCCCGCGACCACCAGCACCGACCCCGACAGCGGATGCGGCGCGGCGAGGCCCGTCCGGGCCGTGGTGATGTACAGGTCGGTCAGGTCCGCCCCGCCGAACGCGCACGCGGTGGGCCTGCGCACGGGGAGCGGGACCACCCGGTCCAGCGCGCCGCCGGGGGTGTAGCGGCGTACGGCACCGCCGTCCCAGAGGGCGACCCACACACACCCCTCGGCGTCCACCGTCAGTCCGTCGGGGAAGCCCGCGCCCTCCTCGATCACGGCGAGGGTCCGGCGCCCGGACACCCGGTCGCCGGCGACGTCGAACACGTCGACACGGCGGGTCGGTGAGTCGACGTAGTACATCAGCCGTCCGTCGGGGCTCCAGCCGGTGCCGTTGCTGACGGTGACCGCGTCGAGGACGGCCTCCACCGCGCCCTCGCCCGTCACCCGGGACAGCGTGCCGCCGCCCGGCGCCTCGTCGTAGCGCATGGTGCCGGCCCACAGGGAGCCGTCGGGCGCGACCGCGGCGTCGTTGGCACGGCGGCCGGGGACCGGCTCGCGGTGCAGCCAGCGGAAGGTGTCGTCGGGGTCGAGCAGGCCCACGCCGTCGCGGAGGTTCAGCACGAGCCCGCCGCCGGTGCGCGGCTTCGCCGCACCGACGTGCTGCTCGGTGCGGCGCACGGTGCGCCGGCCGGTCGACGGGTCGTAGGTGTGCACCCGGGAGCCGAGGACGTCGACCCAGAGCAGCCGGCCGGCCGCGGTGTCCCAGGTGGGGCCCTCGCCGAGCGCGGCCTCCGCGCGCACCGCGACCTCGTACGCCGTCACACCGCGCTCCGGTGCCCGAGCCGCTCGGACAGCTCGGCGGCGCCCTTGGCGGCGAGCTCCTCCAGCTCGCCGCGGCGCTCCTCGCTCCAGCGGATCATGGGCACGGAGACGGACAGCGCGGCGACGACCTGTCCGGTGCGGTCGCGGACCGGGGCGGCGACGCAGGAGACGTCCGGGTTGGACTCACGCCTCTCGACGGCGAGCCCCCGGGCGCGGATCTCGGCGAGGGCCTCGCGCAGGGCGGCCGGGTCGGTGATGCTGTTCGGGGTCATCGCGGCCAGTTCGGCGCCGTCGGGGACGCGCGCGGCGAGCTCCTCCTCGGGAAGGGAGGCCAGCAGCATCTTGCCGACGGAGGTGCAGTGCGCGGGCAGCCTGCGGCCGGCCGCCGACACCATCCGGACGGCGTGGGTGGAGTCGACCTTGGCGATGTAGATGACGTCCGTGCCCTCCAGGATCGCCACGTGCACGGTCTCGTCGCAGGTCTCGGCGACCGAACGGGCCACCTGCTGGCCCTCGGCGGCGAGGTCGAGCTGCTCGGCGTAGCGGCTGCCGAGCTGGTAGGGGCGTACGCCGAGCCGGTAGCGTCCGGGCTGGCCGGGCACGGGGACGATGTACTGGCGGGCGGCGAGCGTGGTCACCAGCTCGTGCACGGTGGTGCGCGGCAGCTGGAGCCTGCGCACGATGTCGGGGGCGGAGAGCGTGCCGTCCCCGTCGAGGAAGAGCTCGAGTATGTCGAGAGCCCGGGTCACGGCAGGCACGAGGCGTCCCACGTCGGCCCCCTCCCTTGGAGTTCTGGAAGGCTGTGTTCGAAATTTCAACAGCCGATCGGAATGACGAACACAGGGTACTCAGAGCGGGTTTCGCCGGGCAATGCCCCGGCGGCACCGGCTGCCGCACGGGGAACCCGGGCGGGTGCCCGGCCGCCGGCGGCCCGGGTTCGCGCGGTCACGCCGCCCCGCCCAGCCGGCCCCGCAGACGCTGGGCGCGCAGGACCAGTTCGAGCTCGAAGCGGCGGTCCGGGTCGTCGATCTCGTCGCCCCACAGCTCACGGATCTGGCGCAGGCGGTAGCGGACGGTCTGGGGGTGGACACCGAGGCGCGCGGCGACCTCCGGGGCGCCGCCGCGGGTCTCCAGCCAGGCCAGCAGGGTCTGTGCGAGCCGGCGTCCGTGGGCGGGCCCGCAGTGGGCCAGCGGCGCCAGGCATCTGAGCGCCAGGTCGTCGATCAGCTCCTCCGGCTGGAGCAGCACGAGCGCCTCGGTGTGCTCGGTGCAGAACAGCACCTCGCCGGCCGGCAGCAGCCGCCGCTCCATCAGCCGTACGGCGGCCTCGGCCCAGCGCAGCGACTTCGCCGCGTCGGCGAGCGGCACCGGCGGCCCGATCGCGCCCGCCCAGCCGGCCAGGGCCCGGTGCAGCAGCTCGCGCCGGCCGGCCGCGTCGGGCTCGGGCACCACCATGCGCGGCTGCTCGTACTCCAGGTCCAGCAGCATCTCCTGGCCGACCGCGGGCGCGACGGACTCGCGGGCCGGGCGCAGCAGCACCCCGACGGCGACCCGGCCGGGCAGCGGCCAGCCGGCCCGGGCGGCGCGTTCGGAGAGGGCGTCGGCCCCGTCGGTGCGGTGCCGGTCGGCGAGGAGCTGCTCCATGAGGCGGCGCTGGAGGCGCAGGCGTTCCCCGGCCTGGCGGGCGGCGGCCTCGGCGTAGCCGCGCACGGACCGGTCGACGAGGCCGTCGAGGTACTCGTAGCCGGCGTCGACGAGTTCGTACATCGCGGGCGGCGGGATCCGCACGCGCTGGCCGATGTCGGCGAACCGGCGCCAGGCCAGCCGTACGCCCATGCGGTAGACGGCCTGGAGGGAGTCCAGGCTGCGGCCGCCCAGGCCCTCGCCGCGGCCGAAGTCGTGGAAGACGTCGGGCGGGACGCCGGGGCGCCCCTCGGAGCTCTCCAGGTGCTGGACGAACGCCTCGATGGCGCGGCGGATGCCGACGAGGGCCATGGGCTCGCCGTTGTCGTCGAGGACGACGGGCAGATGGGGGTACTCGCGGCGGATCTCGCGCATGATCTCCTGGGCGAGCTCCGGCGCCTCGGCGAGGGCGATCGCCGCGAACCGGCGGACCTGGAGGCGCGGGACCTCGTGCCAGGCGGAGCGGGGGGCGAGGACCGCGGGCCGGGCGGTCACGGCGCGCTCCCCTCGCCCGTCCGCTCATAGGTGATCAGCGGGGTGCCGGGCTGCTCGGGGGTGGCTTCGAGCAGGGCGACGGCACCGAGGGCGGCGCCCACGGCGAGCGCGGCGGCCGTCACGACGGTGATGCTTGCGGCGAGCAGTCTGGACATCGCAGGGTCAGCCTCTCGGATCCGGAAGGTCGTCCCACCCCGGCGTCCCACCCCTGCCTCGAGGACGCCCAGTGTCGACACGGCGTTGACACACAGTCAAGAGCCAGGCATGTGGTTTGCAGAACAGTGGGGGTATTTGTTCGGATTTCACCGGGCCACTCCCACTCCGGCTCACGAAATGACACTCCGTCAGCTCCGGTGGCCGCCGAAATTGTCACCCCGGTGAGTAGCCGTCGTGAACGGCTGGGCGAAAACTGTCGAACCCCACCCCGCACAGGCCGTCCACACACCCCTCGTACGAACGGCTCAGTCCCCCCACAGCCCCACGTTCCTCCCCACGCTGAGTTCCGCACCCCGACGAGTTGGAGCACCGATGCCCCAGCACGTGCCGTCCTCGCTGCGCACCGCCCTCCCCAGGGCGCAGCACCCTTCGGCGCCTCCCCCAGTACCGCGCCGGATCGTCTTCCTCGCCCACCGCGACCTCGGGAATCCGTCGGCCGGCGGCTCCGAGCTGCTCGTCGACCGGCTCGCCGACGGTCTCACGCGCCTCGGCCACCAGGTCACGCTGCTGTGCGGCGGCCCCGCGGCCCACCGCGACTACCGGGTCGTCTCCGCGGGCGGTGCCTACGGGCACTATCTGCGCGCCCGCTCCGCCTTCGCCCGTCAGGTCGGTGAGACCGATCTGCTGGTGGAGGTGTGCAACGGGATGCCCTATCTGTCGCCGCTGTGGCACCGGGGGCCCACGCTGTCCCTGGTCAACCATGTCCACACCGACCTGTGGAAGATGCGTTTCGGCGGGCCGCTGGCGCCCGCGGCCCGCATCGGGCGCCGGCTGGAGCACTGGGCGCTGACCGGGGCGCGGCAGGACGGCCTGCTCGTGGCCGTCTCGCCGTCCACGGCGCACGCGCTGCGGGCGATCGGCGTGCAGCGGGAACGCATCCGTGTGGTGCACAACGGGGTCGAGGAACCCGGTCCGCACACCGGACGGTCGCCCGAGCCGCTGTTCGTGGCGGTGGGGCGGCTGGTCGAGTACAAGCGGATCGATCTGCTGCTGCGGCTGTGGGAGCGGGTGCGTCCGGTCACGGGCGGGCGGCTGGTCGTCGTCGGCGACGGCCCCGAGCGGGAGCGCCTGGAGCGGCTCGCGGGCGGGAGCGTCTCCTTCGTGGGGCATGTGTCCGAGGCCGAGAAGCACCGGCTGCTGTGCGCGGCGTGGCTGCTGCTGCACCCCTCCGCCGTGGAGGGCTGGGGGCTGGTGGTCACCGAGGCGGCCGTCCGGGAGACGCCCGCGGTCGCCTTCGACGTGCCCGGGCTGCGGGACTCCGTCGTGGACGGGGAGACCGGGGTGCTGGCCTCGGGCGAGTCCTCCTTCGCCGCCGCCTGGTGCACGCTCGCGCTGTCCGCGCGGCGCCGCGAGGCGATGGGGAAGGCGGCCCGCGACCGTGCGGCGCGGTACCGCTGGGACGGGACCGTGCGGCAGTTCCGCGCGGTCGCCGCGGAGGCGGCGCGGGGCTGGACACCATGACGGGCACCCGTCCCCGGGACCCCTCCGTCAGGCGGTCCCTCACCCTCTTCCGGGCCTTCCTGCGGGAGCAGGACGACCCCGGGTCCTGCTACACGCTGCTCGCGCGGGACGCCGTCGACCAGGTCGAGGCGTACGGCGGGCCCGTCGGCGGACGCACGGTCGTGGACGTCGGCGGGGGCGGCGGGTACTTCACCGAGGAGTTCCGCGCCCGGGGCGCGCACGCCTACCTCTTCGAACCGGACGCGGGGGAGCTGGGCGAGAAGCCGCCCGTGGGGGCGGTCGTCGCCGACGGGTACCTGCTGCCGCTGCGGGACGCCGCCGCGGACGTCGTCTTCTCCTCCAACGTGCTGGAGCACGTGGCCGATCCGCAGACGTTCCTCAGCGAGCTGGTCCGGGTGACCCGGCCCGGCGGGCTGATCTACGTGTCGTTCACCAACTGGCTCTCCCCGTGGGGCGGTCACGAGTGGGCGCCCTGGCACTATCTGGGCGCCGAGCGGGCCCGGGCGCGGTACCGGCGCCGCACGGGCCGGACGGCCAAGCACACCCTCGGCGAGAACCTCTTCGCCGTGCACATCGGGCCGACACTGCGGCAGGTGCGCGCCCGGGACGACGTCGAGGTCGTCACGGCACGCTCACGGTACTGGCCCTTCCTCACGGAGACCGTCGTCAGGGTTCCCGGTCTCCGTGAACTCGCCACCTGGAACCTCCTCCTCATCCTCCGGCGGTGTGCCCCATGACGACGACGGTCCAGGCTCCTCCCCCGGCTGCCGTCCCCACCGGCCCGCCCGCTCCTGGCCCGCCCGACGGACCCCGGTCACGGCGCTGGCTGCTGGGGTTCTGGGCCGTGGCGCTCGTGCTGTTCCTCGCGGTGCACCCGGGGCGGCAGACCTTCGACACCAAGCTGGGCGTGACCACCGACCCGGGCCGGTTCCTCGCGGACCTCGGCCAGTTGTGGCACGACCGGGGCGGCTTCGGCGGCATCTCCGACCAGTACGTCGGCTATCTGTGGCCGATGCTGCCGTTCCACTGGCTGTGCCGCACGGCCGAGGTGCCGGTGTGGCTGGCCGAGCGGCTGTGGATGTCGCTGGTGGTGACCGTGGCGTTCTGGGGCGCGCTGCGGCTGGCCGAGCGTCTCGGCATCGGCAGCGGGGCCTCGCGGCTGCTCGCGGCGGCGGCGTACGCGCTGTGGCCGGTGTTCACGGTCGTCGTGGGCTCCACGTCGGCGGCCGCGCTGCCCGGCGCGTTCCTGCCGTGGGTGCTGCTGCCGCTGGCGGACGAGCGGTACACGGTCCGGGTCGCCGCCCTGCGCTCGGCGCTGGTCGTGCCGTTCATGGGCGGTGTCAACGCGGCCTCCACCCTGGCCGGTCTGCTGCCGGTCGGGCTGTATCTGCTGTCCCGGCCGCGCGGTCCCCGGCGGCGCGGGCTGATCGCCTGGTGGGTGCCCGCGCTGGCCGTGGCCACCGCCTGGTGGTGGATCCCGCTGCTGCTGCTCGGCGCCTACGGCGAGAACTTCCTTCCGTACGTGGAGAGTTCACAGACCACGACCCAGACCATGTCGGCCGTGGAGGCGCTGCGCGGCGCCGGGAACTGGGTGGCCTATCTGAACTTCGGCGAGGCGTGGCTGCCGGCCGGGTGGACCGTGGCGGCCGCGGCCGGCACCGTGCTGTGCTCGGCCCTCGCGGCCGGGCTGGGGCTCGCCGGGCTGGCCCGCCGGGATCTGCCGGAGCGGCGCTGGCTGGTGCTGACGGTGCTGGTGTGCTCGCTGGTGCTGCTCGCCGGGTACGGCGGCACGTTCGGGGCGCCCTTCCACGGGGCCGTGCAGGGCTGGCTGGACGGGACGCTGGCGCCCTTCCGCAACATCTACAAGTTCCAGGCCGGCGTGGCCCTCGCCCTCGTGCTGGGGCTCGCGCACCTCGTGGCGGTGGCGGCCGAGCCGCGCGGGGCCCGGGCGGTGCGCGGCCGGCGGCTGCTGCCGCTCGCCGCGGCGGTGCTGGTGCTGCCGGGGCTGATGTGGCCGTATCTCAACGGGTCGATCCTGAACCCGGGTTCGTTCCGGCAGATCCCCGCCTACTGGAAGGCGACGGCCGACTGGCTGGAGACGTACTCGCCCGACTCGCGCGCCCTGGTCGTCCCGGCGACCGCGCACGGCGTGTACACCTGGGGCTCGACCATCGACCAGCCCCTCGACGTCGTGGCCGGTTCGCGCTGGGCGCAGCGCGACTACGTGCCCTTCGGCACGCCCGGCAACCGGCGCGCGATGGACGCCGTCGAGCAGGCCCTGCTGACCGGCGGGGAGGTGCCGGGGCTGGCCGACCATCTGAGCCGGGCCGGGCTGTACTACGTGGTCGTCCGCAACGACCTCGACCCCGACCAGATCGGCTGGACGCCGACCACGACCGTGAAACGGACCCTGGAGCAGTCGGGCTACGAGCGGGTGACCGGGCTCGGCCCGGTGACCACCGTCGGCCGGATCGCCGACGGCACCCCGCTCCAGGTGGAGGGCCTGTACCCGCGGGTGCGGGCGGTGGAGATCTACCGGCCGGCCGGGGACGTGCCCAGGCCCGGGCAGGCCGCGCTGACGGCGGTCGCCGACACGGCCGAGGTCTCCGGCGGGCCCGAGGCGCTGCTGCCGCTCGCGCGGGAGCTGCGCGGCCGGGCGACCGTGCTGACCGGGGACGGCCGTCCCGGGCTGGGCACGCCCTCGGTGCGGGTCACCGGCGACGGACTGCGCCGCGCGGACACCCGGTTCGGGCTGGTCAACGCCAACACCTCGTACACGTACACCCGTGACGAGCGCAACGCCCCGGAGTCCTTCCAGGACCCGGGGGAGAAGCCGCACCAGATCCTGCCGGTGACGGGCCCGGACCGTCAGACGGTGGCGGAGCTGCGCGGCGCCCGTTCGGTGACCGCGTCCTCGTACGGCAGCTGGTTCTTCCATCTGCCGCAGTTCGACCCGGTCAACGCCTTCGACGGGGACCCGGCGACCGCGTGGGCGGAGGGCTCGGACGGCTCGCCCGACGGGCAGTGGCTGCGCATCGGCTTCACCCGGCGGTACGACATGCCGTCGTCCTTCGAGGTCACCCCGCTGCCGCAGGGCAGTGTGCGGGCGGCGCCGACCCGGGTGCGGGTGGAGACCGAGCGGGGCTCGGCGACGAGTTTCCTGCGGCCGGACGGCTCGGCCCAGAGCGTGAAGGCACCCGCCGGGGAGACGGACTGGATGCGGCTGACGATCACCGGCTCGGCGGAGCGGCGCACCGGGCTCACCGGCGCGGGCTTCGCCGAGGTGACCCTGCCCGGTGTGACCGTGACCCGGCTGCTGCGGCTGCCCGCCGACTCCCGGGAGTCCGGCTCGGCCGCGGACGTCGTCTCCCTGCACCGCACGGCCGACCCGGCGGGCGTCTCCCCGACCGGCACGGAGGCGGGCCTGCACCGCATCTTCGACGTGAACACGGCCGGCTCCCACCAGGTCCGGGCGAGCGCGGTCCCGGTGCCCGGTGAGCAGCTCGACCGGCTGCTGTACGAGGTGGCGCCGGAGCAGGCAGGCCGGATCACCGCCACGGCCGACTCCACCGCCCGGCTGGGGGCGGGCCTGTCGGCGCGCAACCTCACCGACGGCGACCTGACCACGGCGTGGGTCGCCGGGGACCGTCCCACGGTCCGGCTGCGCTGGCCGGACAAGCAGCCGGTGGACGAACTGGTGCTGGCGCCCGCGGGCGGTCTGACGACCCGGCCCACCCAGGTGCACCTCAGCTCCCCGGACGGCGCGGCGGTCGCCGCCGTCGACGAGAACGGCTGGGTGCGCTTCCCCGCGATCACCACCGACCGGCTGGACATCACCGTCACCGGGACGGCCCCGCTCACCCTGCACAACCCGGTCGTCGACGAGGACCTCCAGCTCCCGGTGGGGCTGACCGAGGCGTACGTCCCCGCCCTCGACCGCTACCGCTCCCCGCAGCCCGACCCGGGACGCACCTTCTCGCTGCCGTGCGGGAAGGGCCCGGCCGTCGCGGTGGACGGACGGCTGTACGAGACGGACGTGCGGGGACGGGTGCGGGACCTCACCCGGCACGGGGCGGTCGAGGTGACGCTGTGCGACGGCGGCACGCCCCTGTCCGGCGGTCTCCCCCTGTCGCGGGGCACGCACCGCCTGGAGTCGGGCGACGCGGGCCCGCTGCTCCTCACGGACGTCACGCTCACCCGCGGCACCCTCGCCGAGCCGTCCTCCGCCGGGCGCGAGCTGCGGATCCGGGACTGGCTGGGCGACCGCCGCGAGGTGACGGTCGGCTCCGGCGCGGCCTCGTACCTGACGACGTACGAGAACCACAACGACGGCTGGAGGGCCACGCTGGGCGGCGAGGAGCTGACCCCGGTCCGGCTCGACGGCTGGCAGCAGGGCTGGCGGATCCCGGCCGGGGCCGGCGGCACGGTCACCCTGGTCTACGAGCCGTCGGCGGCCTACGAGGCCGCGCTGATCGGCAGCGGGGCCGGGATCGTCCTGCTGGCCGGCCTGGCGCTGTGGCGGCGGCGTGACCCCGCCCCGGACGGGCCGCGCCCGGTGCCGTCCGCGCCGGGCCCGTGGCTGGGCACGGTGGCGCTGACGTCGGTCGCCGTGGTGATCGCCGGCTGGTTCGCCCTGCTGGTCCCGGCGCTGGCGCTGCTCGCCCGCCGCCGGCCCGCCCTTCTCGTGCCCCTCGCCCTCGGCTCGCTCGCCGTCGCGGGTGCCGCGGCGGCGACGGGCGCGGGCCGGCCGGTGGCCGAGGGCGCCGGGGCGTTCGGGGCCGTGGCCCAGCTGTGCGCGCTGCTGGGGCTGTTCGCGGCGCTGGTGAGCGTGCGGGAGCACGGTCCGGCACCCTCGGGCGGCGACGACGGCCCCACCGCACGGCTGCCGGCGGTGCCGCCGCTGCCCCGGCGTCACCGGGGCGAGCCGGAGCCCTTCCCCCGCTCCGAGTCGGGGCCGACGGTCTCCGCGCGCGGGCGGGGCGGGTCCGGGCCGAAGGGAGAGCAGACGTGACCGTGCGGGTTCCCTTTCCCGTGGTGGACGAGATCGCCCGGCACTGCCTCCAGGAGGCGGAGCCGGAGACGGTCCACATCGAGGTCCGTGTCCCGGGCCGGATCGACCCGGCCCGGCTGCGCAAGGCGTTCCACGAGGCCCTGCGCCGGCATCCGCGCGTCCTGATGCGGCAGGCGCCGGGACGCTGGTCCGACCGCCGCTACGCGTGGGAGCTGACCGAGGACGCGGACGTGGAGGTGGTGACGTTCCCGGAGCCGGGCCCGAACGCCCTGCGCGACGCCCGGAACCGGTCGCTGGCCTGGGCGCCGCCGCTGTCGGCGTCGCCGCCGGTCCGGCTGGCCGCGGTCCGGGACGCGGACGGCTGCGCCCTCCTCCTCACCGTCAACCACACCGCCCTGGACGGCCCCGCCTGTCTGCGGGTCCTCGCCACCGCCGCCGAGCTGTACGGAGGCCGGGACAACTCCCCCACGAGACCGCCCGTACGCACCCCCGACACCACGGCGCCGCCGCCCGCGCCCTCCCCCTGGGCCCGCCCCGCGCGGGTCGCGGCCGGGACGCCCGGACCCTCCCCCGGCAACGGGATGCTCCTGTGCGAACTGCCGCTGCCGCACCGCCCCCGGGGCGCCCCCTACACGGTGAACGACCAGCTGATGGTCGCCACCGCGCTCACCCTCGCCCGGTGGAACCGGGAGCACGGCGCCCGCCCGCGGCCCCTGCGGATCACCATGCCCGTGGACGACCGCCCGAGGGACGCCACGATGCCCATCGGCAACGGCACCCGTCTCGTCGAGGTCACCCTGGCGCCCGAGGAGCTGCGCCTGCCCGTGCCGGAGCTGCTGAGCCGCACCGCGGCCCGCACCCGCGCCCTCAAGGCGCAGCCGCGCCCCCAGCTGGGCCACGGGGCCGCCCTGCTCACCAGGCCGGTCACCCCGGTGGCCTGGCGGGCGGCCCTGACCCGGGGGCTGCGCCGGGCCGCGGCACCCTGGACGTCGACGGTGCTGCTCAGCAACATCGGCCGGATCCCCTACCCGCTGGACTTCGGCGAGGACGGCGGCCGCGCCCGCGCGGTGTGGTTCTCCGCCCCCGCCCGGATGCCGCGCGGCCTCACCGTGACGACCGCGTCCACCGCCGGCCGGCTGCATCTCGCGCTGCGCTGGTCGCACACCCTGCTCGGCCCGGAGGACGGCGCCCGTCTGCGCGACCTCTTCGCGCACCGTCTGCACACCACGGAGGTCACCGGATGACGGCCACCGCCCCGCCGCCCGGGGACCTGCGCGACTTCTACGAGAACCCCGCCGTGCCGGTCGCCTCCGGCAGCGCCCGCTCGCTGCGCCAGGCCCGCATGCTGGCGGCCGCCCTCGGCCCGGCCGCCGGCCCCGGAGGGCCCCGCACGGTCCTGGACATCGGCTGCGGCGACGGCACCGCCGCCGCGACCGCGGCCCCGCTGCTGGCCGGCCATCACCTGGTCGGCGTCGACTGGTCCCAGGACGCCCTCGGCCGGGCCCGCACCCGGCTGCCGTACGCCGTGCGCGGTGAACTCACCGGCGGCGGGCTGCCGTTCCGGTCCGGCGCGGCGGACGCGGTGCTGTTCAGCGAGGTGATCGAGCATCTCGTCGACCCGGACGCCGCCCTGGACGAGCTGCGCCGGGTGCTGCGCCCGGGCGGGCATCTGATGCTGTCCACCCCGAACCTGGCCGCCTGGTACAACCGCGCCCTGCTGCTGGCCGGGGTGCAGCCGGTGTTCTCCGAGGTCAGTCTGCGCGCCGTGCACGGCCGGCCGGGCCGGGAGGTCGTGGGGCATCTGCGGCTGTACACGGCCCGCGCGCTCACCGCGTTCGTCGCCGCGTCCGGCTTCGAGGTCGTCCGGCTCGCGGGCGCCCCCTTCCACGGCGTGCCGGGGCCGCTCCGGCCGCTCGACCGGCTGGCCTGCGCCAGGCCCTCCCTCGCCTCGATCCTGCTGCTGCACGCGCGAAGGACGTAGCGCCGTGTGGTGGGGTGTGGCCGCGGCCCTGCTGGCGAACGTGCTGTACAGCAGCGGCTTCGTGCTGGAGAAGCGGGCGCTGGCGCGGATGCCCGAGGTGTCCGTGCGCCGGCCCGCCAGGCTGCTGCGGCTGGTCCTCGGCAGCCCGCTGTGGATCGCCGGGTCGCTGGCGCTCGCCTCCGGGTTCGCCGCGCAGCTCGTCGTCTACCGGACGCTGCCGATCGCCGTCGCGCAGGGCATCTTCGTCTCCGGCCTGGTGCTGCTGGTGCTGCTGTCGGCCCGGCTGCTCCAGGAGGAGACCAGCGGCCGCGAGCGGTACGGGCTGGCCGCGATCCTCGCCGCGCTGCTGATGGTGGTGCTGTCGCTGGACGAGAACGACCGCAGCGGCGACACCGTCAGCCGGGCGGCTCCCTATCCGCTGGTGCTGCTGGTGTGCGTGCCGTCGCTGGCGGGCGGGGTGTGGCTGTACCGGTCCGCCGAGCGCCGGGCCGCGCGCCGCCACCGGATGCCGACGACGGGCGTCGAGTACGGCGTGGCGGTCGGCCTGCTGTACGGCGTGAGCTCGCTGGCCGTCAAAGGCGTCTCCGGCTACCTCTCGGCGGGCGGGCCGGCCGCCGCCATGGCCGGGGTGCTGCGCTCCCCGTACCCCTATCTGCTGCTGTGCACCGGCGCGTTCGGCCTGGTGATGTCGCAGGCGGCGCTCCAGCGCTGCCGGGCGTCCCTGATCGTGCCGGTGTGCACCACGGTGACCTGTCTGTACACGGCCGTGCTGGGCTCGGTGTCGTTCGGCGAGACCCTGCCGGACCAGCCGGTCAGGCTCGCCCTGCGGCTGGGCGGCATCTGTCTGGCCGTCACCGTGCTGCTGTCCATGCCCAAGCACGACCCCGCGACCCGTCCCACCCTCGGTGCCAAGGAGTTGACCCCGCCGTGAAGCCCGACGACCCGCTGCTGAAGATCCTCGCCTGCCCGCTCGACAAGGGCCCGCTGCGGCTGCTGCTGCCGTCCGGCGGGCCCGCGGCGGCCGAGGCGCTGTACAACCCCCGGCTTCGGCGCCGCTATCCGATCCTCGACGGTGTCCCGCAGCTGCTGCCGTCCTCCGGTGAGCAGGTGTCCGAGGACGAGCACGAGGAACTGCTGCCGCGCCTGTCCGGCGAGCACCCCGGGACGGCGCCGTGAGCGCGGCCCCGACGATGGCCGCCCGGCTCGTCCCGCATCTGCCGCCCCGGCTGGTGGCGGCCGTCGCACAGGCCGTGTACCCGCGCTTCGAGCCGGAGCTGGCACGCCTCGGCGACTTCTGCCCGCCCGGCTGCGGCACCGCCGTGGACGTCGGCGGCTGGTACGGCCCCTGGACCCGGCGGCTGAGCGGCCGCGCCCGCAGCGTGCTGACCCTGGAGCCGGTGCCGCATCTGGCCCGGCTGCTGTCGGCGACGGCCCCCGGCAACGTGCGGGTCGTCGAGGCCGCCGCCGGGGACCGGCCCGGCACGGCCCGGCTGTGGCTGCCGCCGGACGACCCCGGCGACCGGGGCGTGTCCTCGCTGGTGCGGCGGGACATCCACGCCCGGGCCGTCCCGGTGCGGGTGGTGGCGCTGGACGACCTCGGCCTGCGGGAGGTGGGCTTCGTCAAGGTCGACGTGGACGGCAGCGAGCTGGCGGTGCTGCGCGGCGCGACCGCGCTGCTGACCCGGGACCGGCCGGCCCTGTTCGTGGAGCTGGAGTCCCGGATCCAGCCGGTCGCGCCGGTGGTGACGTATCTGCGGATGCTCGGCTACGACGGCTGGGTGCTGCCCGGCGGCACCTGGGTGCGTCTGGCGTCCTTCCCGCTGGAGGAGCACCAGGCGCACACCGCCCACGTCGCCTCCCACGGCCTGCTGCGCCGTGTGACGCCCTTCCGGGACCGCCCTCGCTACGTCAACTCGGTGCTGTTCCTCCCCGACGGCCGCCGCCCCGCCGGGACACGGGTGCGCGACGATGGGACCCATGCCGTCAGCTAGGGCCTGTCGTTTGGATCATGTCGGCGTCGCGGGGTCCGGTGCGCGCATCTGCGGCGTTGCCGTCGGTTGCCGACGCTCCGCGTCGACGCCCTCCTCCGCCTTGCAGCTGCACGCACCGGACCCCGCTCAGGGCCGGCCGAAAAGTACTGTCCCTGCATGACCGACCTGATCCAAACGACAGGCCCTGGCCGTCCCACCCCGCTCGATCTCCAGCTGGTGCTGCTGCGCCGGATGGCCGACCACAACCCCGGCCTGGTGGAGGACGCCCGGCGGGAACTGGGCGTGTCGGCCGCCGAAATGCGCGAGGCGAACAAGCGCTGGCAGGCGGCGGTCCGCTCGCCCCGGGCGAGGTCCGCCGCCGCGCGCTGGTCCTCGGTCCTCGGACCGCCCGAGTCCACGGCCGCCCGCCGCGTCGGCGGCCTGGACTGCGAGGCCCGGCGGTGGCCGGTGCCCCTGTGGCCCGGCCTGCGCTTCGAGGTGCTGGCCGGGCCGGACGGGACGGTGTGGAACGAGTGGCTGGTGCGCGCCCCCGGAGCGCGGGGGCCGGAGCTGAGGACCCTGGAGGACCTCACCCCCTGGTCCTGCACGGTCGACGAGGCCGCCCGCGCCTTCGCCCCGGCCCGCCCTCTGGAGGGCACGGCCCCCACCCGGTGGGGCCTGGCCTTCACCGCGCCGGACGGCGACGGCGTACGCAGGGAGGTCGTGGCCGAGTTCACCTGGGGACTGCTGCAGCGGACCGCGCTCAGGGAGCCGTAGCCCGGCCGCCGGGGCACGAGCGCACACACGCCGTTTGACCTTCACCTTCGGTGAAGCCCCAGCATCGGTGGCGGAAGGACGAGGACGAGTCGAGGTACTCATGGACATGCTGACGATCGGTGCCTTCGCCAAGGCGTGCCGGCTGTCGCCGAAGGCGCTGCGGCTGTACGACGAGCTGGAGCTGCTGCGCCCGGCCCGGGTGGACCCGGACACCGGCTACCGCTACTACACGGCCGCGCAGCTGGAGCGGGCCAGGCTGGTGGCGTGGCTGCGGCGGCTCGGGATGCCGCTGGCGCGGATCCGCGAGGTGTGCGACCTGCACTCCGGGGACCCGGCCGCGGCGGCCGCGGAGATCCGCGCCCACTGGGCGCGCGTCGAGGCGGAGACGGCCGTACGGCGGGACCTCGCCGCGTTCCTCGTCGATCATCTGTCGACCCCTTCACGGGAGGACACCGCCATGCTGGAACTCCGTTACGCCGCCCGCTCCGACCGGGGCCTGGTGCGCCCCGCCAACCAGGACGCCGCCTACGCGGGCCGCCGGCTGCTCGCGGTCGCCGACGGCTACGGGCCGCGCGGCGAGGGCGCGAGCGACGCCGCCGTGCGGGCCCTGGCCGCGCTGGACACGGCCGAGGCCCCGGCCGGGGGCGTGCTGGAACTGCTGGAGGACGCGGTGCGCGAGGCCACCCGGGCCGTACGGGAGGCGGCCGGGCCCCAGAAGGCCGGGGCGGAGGCGGGCACCACGCTCACGGCCATGCTGTGGACGGGCTCGGCGCTCGCCCTGGCGCACATCGGCGACTCGCGGGCGTACGTCCTGCGTGACGGCGCCCTGTTCCGCATCACCCAGGACCACACGGTCGTCCAGTCGCTGCTCGACGAGGGCCGCCTGACCCCGGAGGAGGCGGAGTCCCACCCTCAGCGGCTGCTGCTGCTGAGGTCGCTGTCGGGGACGGGCGAACCGGTGCCGGACCTGCGCCTGCACGAGGCCCGTCCCGGTGACCGTTACCTGCTGTGCTCCGACGGGCTGCCCACCGCCGTGCCCGACGACCGTGTCCGGCAGCTCCTGACGGACGCCGCCTCCCCCGACGAGGCGGTCCGCGCCCTGACCGACGCGGCGAACGCGGCGGGCGGCCCGGACAACGTCAGCTGCGTGGTCGCGGACGTGGTCCGTCCGACGGCCTGACCCGGACAGGACCGACGGGACCGGACGGGACCGGCCGAGCGGCGGAGCGCGCCGCTCGGTGACCGGTGTCACGGCCGGGCTCCGACGGGTCCCGGCCGGACGTGGGGTAGGTAAGGGGAAGCTGTTCCGGACGGTTCCCGAAGGTCAAGGAGTGCCCCGCGTGTCCTCCCTCTTTCCCGCGCTCGCAGACTTTCCCGCGCTCGACGACGGATCCGGCGAACGTGAGGCGCTCCGGTTCGGGGAGCGGTCCCTGACCTACGCCGGACTCGCCGCCGCGGCCGGTGCCGTGGCGCGGCAGGTGCGCGGCGCGGGCCGGGTCGCCGTGTGGGCGACGCCCGAGCTGGAGACGGCGGTCGGCGCGGTGGGCGTGCTGCTCGCCGGGCTCCCGCTGGTGCCGCTGAACCCGAGGTCGGGCGAGAAGGAGCTGGCGCACATCCTCGCCGACAGCGCCCCGGACCTCGTCCTCACCGCGCCCGGCACCGTGCTGCCCCCGGCCCTGGCCGCGTCGGCCCGCGCCGAGGTCGACGTGCGCGCGGAAGGGGCCGTCCCCGCCGGGCCGGCCGGGGACCTGGACCCCGCGCTGGTCGTCTACACCTCGGGGACGACCGGCCCGCCCAAGGGCGCCGTCATCCCGCGCCGGGCCGTCGCCACGACCCTGGACGCGCTGGCCGACGCCTGGCAGTGGACGGACGCCGACGTGCTGGTGCACGGGCTGCCGCTGTTCCATGTGCACGGGCTGGTGCTCGGCGTCCTGGGCCCGCTGCGGCGCGGCGGCTCCGTGCGGCATCTGGGCCGGTTCGGCACGGAGGGCGTGACGCGGGAGCTGGCGTCCGGCGCGACCATGCTGTTCGGGGTGCCGACGATGTACCACCGGATCGCGGAGGCGCTGCCCGGCGACCCTGAGCTGGCGAAGGCGCTGTCGGGTGCGAGACTGCTGGTGTCGGGCTCGGCCGCGCTGCCGGTGCACGACCACGAGCGGATCGCGGCGGCGACCGGCCGCCGGGTGATCGAGCGGTACGGCATGACGGAGACCCTCATGAACACCAGCGTCCGTGCCGACGGCGAGGCCCGCGCCGGTACGGTCGGCGTGCCGCTGCCGGGCGTGGAGCTGCGTCTGGTGGAGGAGGACGGCTCCGCGATCACGGCGTACGACGGGGAGACGGTCGGGGAGATCCAGGTGCGCGGGCCGAACCTGTTCACCGAGTACCTCAACCGGCCCGACGCCACGGCCGGGGCGTTCACCGCGGACGGTTTCTTCCGCACCGGCGACATGGCGGTGCGTGAACCGGACGGCTCTGTGCGGATCGTCGGCCGCAAGGCCACCGACCTGATCAAGAGCGGCGGCTACAAGATCGGGGCGGGGGAGATCGAGAACGCGCTGCTGGAGCACCCCGGGGTGCGCGAGGCCGCCGTCACCGGGGAGCCGGACCCGGATCTCGGCGAGCGGATCGTGGCCTGGATCGTCCCGGCGGACCCGCAGGCTCCGCCCGCGCTGGAGGAACTGGCCGGCCATGTGGCCGCGCGGCTCGCCCCCCACAAGCGGCCCCGGGTCGTGCGTCATCTCGACGCGCTGCCGCGCAACGACATGGGCAAGATCATGAAGCGGGCGCTGACCTCATGACCGGACGGCTCACCGCACGGCAGGCGATCGCCCTGGTCGCCGACGAGGCCACGTTCGCCGAACTGCCGCCGCCCGGGCGCAAGTCCGTGCCCGACGGCCCGCTCGGCTGGCAGGGCTACGACGCCGCGCGCGCCCGCGCCGCCGAGCGCACCGGGGAGTCGGAGTCCGTGGTGTGCGGCACCGCCCGGATCGCGGGCGTCGCGGCGGTGCTGGTCTCCTTCGAGTTCGGTTTCCTCGGCGGCTCGCTCGGCGAGCGCACCGGCGACCGGCTGGAGGCGGCGTACGTCCACGCCCGCGCGCACCGGCTGCCGGTCGTGCCGCTGATCGCGACGGGCGGCAGCCGGATGCAGGAGGGCATGATCGCGCTGACCCAGCTCCAGCGGGTGGCCCGGCAGTCGGTGCTCACCCGCGAGGCCGGGCTGCCGCAGATCGCCGTCCTGCGGGATCCGACGACCGGCGGCGGCTGGGCCACGCTGGGCGCGGGCGCCGACGTCGTCCTGGCGCTGCCCGGCGCCCAGGTGGGCTTCGCCGGTTCCCGGGTCCGCCCGGCCGACGCCGACCCGGCCGCCTACACCGCGGAGGCCCAGGTCGCGGCGGGCGCCGCCGACGCCGTCGTACGGCCCGGGGAGCTGCGGGGCGAACTGGGCCGCTGGCTGCGGCTGCTGACGTCGCCCGCGGCCGCGCCGGCGCCCCCGCCGCGGCCGCTGCGGGCCCTCGGTCCGCCCGCCTCCGGCTGGGACGCGGTCCGGCGGGCCAGGGCACCCGAACGACCGCGCGCCGCTGCCTACCTGGACGCCTACTTCACCGACCGGGCGGCGATCAGCGGCGACCGCTGCGGCGGCACGGACGCCGGGATGCTGTGCGGCTTCGGCGAGCGCGAGGGCGGCACGGTCGCCTACGCCGCCCAGTGCGGCACGGCCACCCGCCCCGCCGGCTACCGCACGGCGACCCGGCTGATCCGGCTCGCGGACCGGCTCGGCATCCCGGTGCTGACCCTGGTGGACACCCCGGGCGCCGCCAACGACGCCGACGCCGAACGGCAGGGGGCGGGCGCGGCGATCGCGGAGCTGTTCGCCGCGGTGGCGGGCGCGCGGACTCCGGTGACGACGCTGGTGATCGGCGAGGGCGGCTCGGGCGGGGCGCTCGCGCTGGCCGCGCCCGGCAACACCTGGGCCACGCCGGACAGTTACTTCTCCGTCATCGCCCCGGAGCCGGCGGCCGCGATCCTCAAGCGCCCGCCGGAGGAGATCGAGGCGACGGCGGGGCAGCTCCGGCTGCGCCCGCAGGACCTGGCCGAGCTGGGCGTGGTCCGGACACCGCCGCCGCCCGCCCCCTGACCCCGCCGGCCCCGCGGGCACCCCGGACGCACGGCGCCGCCCCGCCCCGGACCCACGCCGCCGCCCCCGCCCCGGACGCACGGAGGCGGCGCTCCTCCTCCGGGGAACGCACGGCGACACCGCCCTCCCCGGCCCGGGAGGCAACACCCGGCCCGGGAAGGGCAACACCCGGCCCGGGAAGGGCGACACCCGGCCCGGGAAGGGCGACACCGACCCGGGAAGGCGAGACCGGCTCAGGAAGGGCGACACCGGCCCAGGAAGGCGAGACCGGCTCAGGAAGGGCGACACCGGCTCAGGAAGGCGAGACCGGCTCAGGAAGGGCGACACCGGCCCAGGAAGGCGAGACCGACTCAGGAAGGGCGACACCGGCCCAGGAAGGGCGACACCGACCCGGGAAGGCGAGACACCGGCCCGGGAAGGGCGACTGCCGGTCAGCCCGGTGTCCCAGGCGGCCGCGCTGCCGATCTGGGCATTGCTTTCGGCCATGTCGGCATGGACCTGTCCGTCGAGCCACACCGCGCGGATGCCGTCCTGCCGGGTGAACGCCCGCCAGAACTCCCGCCCCCGGCCTGCCTCGACGGCGGCCCCGTGCACCCTGGCCGGGGTGCGGGCGCGCACGGCCCCGCGCGGCACGGCGGCCCGCGCGCCCCTGTCGTAGGCCACGATCAGCGGCAGCTCGCCGGCCCGGTCGTCGGTCGGTCCCTGCCGTATCAGCCCGCTGACGTCGAACAGCCGCTCGTCCGGCGTGCCGGCCCGCAGATACCGGGAGGGCCTCGTCCGGTACGACGGTGACGCGCCCGCCGGTGGTCTGCGTGCGCACGGCTCCGGCGGCGTCCTCGGGCCGTCGCACGGTGACGGTCCTCTTCCCGCCGCCCATGTCGGTGACGGCCACCCGGTCGCCGGTGACGAGCGTGACGGTCCGCGCGGCACGGGCGGCCGGTGAGACCGGTGAGACCGGTGGGACCTGCACGGTCTGTGTGGCAGACGCGGCCTGCGCGATGTGCCCGGCCGCCGGGAGTCCGCCCGGTGCGCCCGCGGACACCGCAGGCGACAGCGTGCGCGCGATTCCGGCCGCCGTCGCGACGGCCGCGCGCCCGGCTGGTCCTGTGGCCGTCCCCACCTCTCTCGGCCGGGTGGTGGGAGCAGTGTGATGTGCCGTGTGCCACAAGGAAGTCGACCGGGAGCGGCGGATCCTCGGTGTGGCGGGTTTCCGCCACTGCCGCGCCGCGCACCGGCGGCGCGGCGGGACAACGTGAAGTGTCCTCCGCAACAATGGAGTTCTCGAGGTCACGCAACACACGCACGCAGCACACGGGGGGCAGTACGGCGTCATGGACGGCCTGGTGGAGTTCAAGACCGAGGACGGCGCGCTGATCGTCGTGGAGGCGGCCGAGGGCGACGGGTCGGGAGCCCGGCTGGTCTCGCGCGGCGACGGACCGGCGCAGGCGGCCCGCACCTTCGAGGGATCGCTCGCCGGGGTGCGCGCGGCCGCGGAGTCCGCGCTGCGGGTGTTCCGGGACGGCTCGCTGCGACCGGACGCGGTGGAGCTGGAGTTCGGCGTGAAGCTCAGCGCGGAGACGGGCGCGATCATCGCCAAGGGCGCCGCGGAGGGCCATCTGGTCGTCAGACTCAGCTGGTCGCCGGGGCAGGCCGACGGGTCCGCATGAGCAAGGCCGCCTGGCACACCCGTATCGAGTGCGGCAGGGAGGTCGGGGCGGGCTTCCTGGTGTCCGCGCGCCAGGTCCTCACCTGCGCCCATGTCGTGCGGTTCAGCGACACGGCGGAGGTCGTCGTGTCCTTCCCGGGCCGCCGTGACCTGGGCGGTGTCCGCGCCTCGGTCGCCATGCACGGCGGCTGGCGGGGCGGTGCCGCCGACCCCGGCGACCTGGCCGTGCTGGAGCTGGAGCGGGAGGTGCCGGTCGGCCCGGCCGTGTTCGCCCCGCCCGGCGCCGAACAGGGCGGCGAGCTGGTGGCGTACGGCTTCCCGCAGGGCTACGACGAGGGCATGCTCGCCTCCTACCGCGCCCTGCCCGGGCCGCTGATCTCCGGCGAGTGGGTCCAGCTGGAGGCGCTGACCGCGCACGGGCAGCCGCTGGCGGCCGGATTCAGCGGGGCGGCGGTCACGCTCGCCGACGGCGGCGTCGTCGGGATGGTGTCGGCGGTCGCGGGCGCCCGGGACGTCCGCGTGGGCCGGATGCTGCCGACCGAGGTGCTGGCCCGCTACTGGCACGGCCTGGGCGAACTCGTGCCGACCCCGGGCCACGAGGCGCGGGCGCTGCGCCGGCTGTACACACTGGTGCGCCGGGCCGCCGGGGCCCGCCCGGACCTCGAACCCGACCGGCTGTACGTCGACGCGGTGGGCCCCTTCGGGCCGCCCGTGCCGCCTGGCGGGTTCGCCTCGCTGGAGCGGGCCGCGGGCTATGTGCAGTGGGAGGTCCCGGAGCCGGAGGCGGTGACCCGGTTCGCCGACCGCCTGGCCGCACTGCTGGACGGGACACCCCCCGACGGCGGCGCGGACGGCCGCGCGGACGGCGGCCCGGTTGCCGGTACCGACGACGGCCCGGACGCCGGTCCCGACGACGGCCCGGACGCCGGTCCCGCGGAGACGGCGTGGTCGCCGATCGTCGTGGAGATCGAGCACAGCGGCGCGGGCGCCGGCCAGGTCACCGTCGAGGTCTTCGCCTACCGCGACGGCCACCGCCGCCCGGTGGGCACGCGCCGGCTGCCCCGCACGGGGGTGCGCGCGTATGTGCAGGAACGCATCGACGAGGCATTCACCCAGCTCGCGCCGGACGCCGACGAGCTGATCACCTTCGTGCTGCCGCGGGAGTGGCTGAACGAGCCGGTGGCCCGCTGGGAGTGCAGCCCCGACGACCCGACCCCGCTGGGCTGCGCCTACCCGCTGGTGGTGGCGGACCGCTCCCGGCACCGCAGCGGCCGGCTGCGCCACCAGCTCACCAAGAAGTGGCAGAAGCTGGACGCCGGTCCCACGACCCTGCAACGCGTCGACTGCGACACCCGTGAGCGCCCGCCGAGCCTGCGCAAGCGGCTGCGGGACCACGACACGGGCCTGACCGTGTACGGCGCCCCGCCCGCCGCCGTACGGGAGCATTTCGAGGTCGGCCTCAACGTCCCCGTGCCCGTGCTGCTGTGGCCGCGCACCGGCTGCCCCGGCCCGGCCCACCCCGGTCCCTGCGCGGGCGGCTCCTTCCTGGACGCGCTCGCCGGGTCCGTCACCGGTGTGCCGCCCGCGGACCTGCCCCGGCACGTCCTGACCCTGCGCGAGACCGCGGAGGCGGACGACGACCCGGACGGGCACTGGGCCCGTGACATCCAGCTGATGTGGGACGACCCGCGCTGCTTCCCCGAGCCGACCGCCTGTCTGCACTCGCCCGTCGCCTGAGACCCACGGAGAAAGAACCCCATGCCCCTGTGGCCTGTCTACACCGGCTCGAACGAGCCGCACGACGGCATCCTGAAGCTGCCCGCGCCCCCGCCGTGGCGGGCCTTCGACGGCGGCCCCGTCCTCGACGCGCCGGCCGACGCCGACGACGCCTCCGCCGGCTCCCCCGACCGCACCCACCGCGCGCAGACCTACCGGGCGACCGGGCAGACCGTCCAGCTGGTCAACGCCGCTCTCTACCTGCGCCGCCCGCTGCTGGTCACCGGCCCGCCCGGCACGGGCAAGTCGTCCCTGGCCCACGCGGTGGCGCGGGAGCTGCGCCTGGGCCCGGTGCTGCGCTGGAACATCACCAGCCGCAGCACCCTGCACGACGGCCTCTACCAGTACGACCCGCTGTCCCGTCTGTACGCGGCCCGCCAGGCGGCGGAGGGGCCGGGCGAGTCGGGCGTCGAGAACCATCTGCGTCTCGGCCCCCTCGGCACCGCGCTCCTCCCCCATGCCCGGCCCCGCGCCCTGCTGATCGACGAGATCGACAAGAGCGACCTCGACCTGCCCAACGACCTCCTGCACGTCCTGGAGGAGGGCCAGTACGAGATCCCGGAGCTGGTCCGCGCGGCCCGCCACACGCCGGTCGCGGAGGTGCTGGCCGACGGCACCGACCAGCGGGTGCCGGTCGTCCGGGGCCGGGTCCGCTGCCGTGCCTTTCCCTTCGTCGTGCTGACCAGCAACGGCGAACGCGAGTTCCCGCCCGCGTTCCTGCGCCGCTGTGTCACCCTGCGGCTGAGCCAGCCCGACGACCGCCACCTCGCCGACATCGTCCGCGCGCACCTCGGCGAACCCGACGAGCACGCCCGGCACCTGATCGAGCGGTTCCTCTCCCGCGTGGGCGGCGGCGACCTGGCCACCGACCAGCTCCTGAACGCCATCTACCTGGCCCGCGCCTCCGACCTCGGCGCGGACACCCTCGACGAACTGGCCGCCCAGCTGATGCCGTACCTGGGGAGCGCCCCGCAGACCGATGCCTTCTGACCTTCCGCGGCCGCCCGGCGACGCCGCCGGCCGCCCGGAGCCGCTGGCCCGGCTCGCCGACGTGCTGGCCGAGGCCGGCTCGGGCGTCCGCCCGACCCCGCGCGAGCTGGCCGAACTGCTGTGGCTGGCCGCCCGGATGGACGACGGGGAGCGGGCGGGACCGCAGGAGGCGGCGGAGGGGGACGTCCGGCCGCCGCACCACCCCGGGCCGCCCCGGCCCACGGCCCCGCCGGGCACACCCGGGCCTCCCCCGGACCCCGGGCCCCGGGCGTCCCCGCCGGAAGAGCCCCCACGGGCCCCGCTGCACCTGCCCTCGCCCCGTGCCGCGAAGGCACCGGCCGGCCCGTCCGGGCATGTGTCCCTGCTGGCCCCCGCGCCCCCGATGCTGCGCCACCCGCTCGGCCTCCAGCGCGCCCTGCGCCCGCTGAAGCGCCGCACGGACGCGCCCGCCGGGCGGGAGCTGGACGAGCGGGCGACCGCCGAACGGATCGCCCGGCTCGGCGCGGACCCCGAGTGGTGGCTGCCCGTCCTGCGTCCCGCACAGGAGCGCTGGCTGCGGCTGCATCTGGTCCACGACACCGGCCCGACCATGCCGGTGTGGCGCCCGCTGGTCGCCGAACTGCACACCGCGCTCGCCCAGTCGGGTGTGTTCCGCACGGTCGCCGTGCACCGGGCCCGGCCGGACGGCACGGTCGACGGCCACACCGCGCCCACGCCCGCCGACGGCCGTACGGTCGTCCTGCTGATCAGCGACTGCATGGGGCCGCAGTGGCGCGAGGGCCCGGCGGCCGTCCGCTGGTACGCCACCCTGCGCGGCTGGGCCCGCCGGATGCCGCTCGCCGTGGTCCAGCCCCTGCCCGAGCACCTGTGGCGGGACACCGCGCTTCCGACGGCACCGGGCCGTCTGACACCCCCGCACCCGGCGGCGCCCTCCGCCTCGCTGGTCTTCACCCCGTACGACACACCCGAGGACCCGTACGGGACGTCCGAGGACCCGTACGGGGCGCCCCGGGACCCGTACGAGGCGTCCGCTGCTCCGTACGCCTCGCCCGGAGCGGGCCTCGCGCACCACGGCATCCCGCTGCCGGTCCTGGAGCCCGAGCCGGGCTGGCTGGCGAACTGGGCGTCCCTGATCGCCTCGACGGGCGGCACCCGGTACCCGGCGGCGGTGGCCTTCCTCGGCGCCGCCCCGCCCGGTCCGGAGGGCCTCACGGACCTCGCCGGGCTGTCCCCCGAGGACCTGGTCCTGCGCTTTCGCGCGATGGCCTCCCCGGAGGCGTTCCGCCTCGCCGGCCATCTCGCGCTCGGCCGCCCCGACCTGCCGGTGATGCGCCTCGTCCACGCCGCCCTGGAGCCCGATCCGCGCCCCCAGCACCTGGCCGAGATCATCCTCAGCGGCCTGCTGACCTCCGCCGGGGACCCGGCGGGCTCGTACGCCTTCCGCCCCGGCGTCCGGGAGCTGCTGCTGCGGGCGGTGCCCCGTACGGACCGGCTGCGCACGACCGACCTCCTGGAACGCGTGGGCGCCCTGATCGACACCCGCGCGGGCCGCGCACCGGGCGAGTTCCTGGCGTCGGCCCCTGCGGAGGGCGGCACGGGGACCGCGCCGGACACGGAGGCGTTCGCTACGGTCAGCACGCAGAGCGTGCGGCAGCTGGCCGGCCGGGGACCCGTGGCGGTGCCGGCCGGACCCGGGGGCCGGTACCGGCTGCAACGGCGGCTGGCCCGGGCAGGGACGCTGTGGCAGGCCCTGGACCCGGATGGACGTCCGGTGGCGCTGCGGCTGCTCGAACCGGTCACCGACCCGGCCCGGCGGAAGGCGTTCCTGCGCGACGCGCGGCGGCTGCGGGAACTGGACCACCCGAACGTGACGGCCGTCCACGACGCGGGCTTCGACGGCGACACCCCCTACGTCGTCATGGAGCACCTGGACGGCATCCCGCTGAACAGCCTCGCCGCGCCGAACGGCTACCGGCTTCCGGCCCCGCTGCTGGTGTCGCTCGGCCCGCAGCTCGCCCGGGGGCTGCAGGCCCTGCACGAGACGGGCGTCACCCACGGCGCTCTCGGCATGGCCCGGGTGATGCTGCTGCCCGACGGCCGGGCGGTGCTCAGCCCCTTCGAGCCGGGAGGGTGGCCGGGACGGGAGCACAGGACGGAACTGCGATGGCTGGGCGAGATGCTCCAAAGCCTCGCGGCGCCGTCGGGCCTGCACACCGGCCCGGCGGGCGCCGGCCCGGCCGACGGCGACCGGGTCCCGCTTCTCCCGGACAGCGCGCGGACGGCGTACGCCCGCGCCCTGGACGCGCTGATCGCGGAGCGGCCGGAGGGCCAGGACCTCCTCACGGACCCGCTCCTGACCGCCGCCGCCCACGCGGCGTACGAGCCGCGCGCCTATCTGGCCCTCGGCCCGCTGCGGGTGGAGGGCGCCGCCGCCCGGGACCTCCCGGAGGGCGGGCCGGCCCTGCTCACCGCGCTGCTGACGCGGCACGGCCGGGTGGTCACCCACGACGAACTGCGCGCGGCGCTGTGGGACCCGGGAGAGGAACCGGGGAACGCCCTGGCCGCCCTCGGCGCGACGGCGTCGCGGCTGCGCACGTTCCTCGGCCCCGCCGCCGCCCTGGCCACCCGCCCCGACGGCTACGCCCTGCACATCAGCGCCGACCAGGTGGATGTCGTCCAGTGCGAGGCCGAGGCCCGGGACGCCGAGGAGGCGCGGCTGGCCGGCGACCTTCCGGCGGCCCGTGCGCACATCGCCCGGGCGCTGAAGGTGTGGCGGCCCGGCGAGCCGCTCGCCGACGTCCCCGGCCCCGGCGCCCGGACCGCCCGCGGCCGGCTCCTCCGGCTGCGCCTCGACCTCTGCCGCACCCGCGCCGAGCTCGACCTGGACCTGGGCGAGGTGGACCGCGCCGCCGCGGACCTCGCGGACCTGGTCGGCGCGCACCCGGCCCGGGAGGACTTCCGCCGGCTGTATCTGACCGCCCTGCGCCGCCAGGGCCGTACCGAGCGGGCGCTGGAGGTGGCCGAGGAGTACGAGCGGTCCGGCGGCCGCGACCCCGGGCTGCTGGAACTGGGCCGGGAACTGCGCGAGGGGACGGAGCACGGCACGGCGCCCCACGGCGCCGGGACTCCCGCCCTCACCTTCGTCACCGCGCCCCTCACCGGCCGCCCCGAAGCCCGGATCACCCTGGAGTACGCCGTGCACGAGACCCTCGCGCGCGGCGCGCTCTCCCCGCAGCAGTACGAGGTGGAGGTGCGTGAGGACGGGTACGCGGTGCGCATCGCGCCGGACGCCGGGCTGCTGCCCGTGCTGGTGGCCGCCCTGCGCACGCTCCCCGAGGCACTGGCCGAGCTGAGGGACGCGCCGCAGGTCCGGGTCGCCTTCCGGGACGCGCCCGTGCCGTCCGCGCGGCCGGCGCTCCTGGTCGCCGTGCCGCCCGCCCTGTACGAGGAGTTCGCCGCGAGCTCGGCCGCCCGGGGCCCGCAGCGGTTCCGGCCGCTGTACGGGGCCGTGGACTCCGGGCCGCTGTCCTGGTACTGCCCGCTGCCGGCCTCGAAGCCGCTGCCGGAGGAGGACCGGGACCTGGTGCGCGGGCCGCTCATCGCCCAGGATCCCCGTGAGACCGGCCTGCCGGACACGGGCCGCACGGCCGTCGTCCACGCGCCGCCGGACCGGCCCCTGACCCTGCTGACACCGGCCCGGCCGGACGGCGCCGGGGCACTGCGCGCGACGACGTACTACGAGGTCGACCTCACCCCGCACGAGGCGAGCCGGGAGCTGCGCCTGCCCAGTTCCGGCAAGGAGGGCTTCACGGCCGCGGTGGAGCTGTCGTGGCATGTCACCGACCCGGTCGCCTTCGTGCACGGCGGGCCGCCGCGCGTCCTCGCGGCCCTGCTGGAGCATCTGACGAAGACCGCCTCGCGCCTCACCCGCCGCCACTCCCTGCGGCACGCGGCGGGGGCCGGGCGCGCGGTCGGCGCGGCCCTGCGGGAGTGGCCGGTGCCGGGGCTCGCGGTGACCTGCGCGGTGCGGCTGGTGCCCGCGTGGGCGCCCGCCCCGCCGCGTGCCGCGGCCGCGCCGCGCGGGCTGCGCGAGCTGCTCCTCGGCGCACGGACCGTCCTCGTCGGCTTCGACGGCCCCCTGGCCCGGCTGTTCTCCGCACAGGGCGCCCGGGACGCGGCGCTGGACCTGCTGGCCCTGGTGGCCGAACACCGCGACCCTGAGGAGTCGTTGAGCGGGCGCCCGCTGCGGACCGGGGCACCGCAGGAGGCGTTCCCGCACCCCTTGGACGTGCTGCGCGCCTTCGCCCACGACCGGTACGGCCCCCTGCTCCGCTCCCGCCTGGACGTCCTCGAACTGGCCGCCGTCCCGGACGCCCCCCTCACCCACCGGTCGGCCCCGCTGGTGCGCGCGCTGCACGCGGCGGGCCGCCGGGTCGAGGTGGTCACGGACGTGTGCGAGGAGGCGGCCGAGCGTTTCCTGGAGCCCCACGCACTGCGTCTGCCCGGTGTCCACGGCCGCGCCGGTGATCTCGGCCTGCTCATGCCCGCCCCGGACTGTCTGCTGCGCGCGCTGGACGCCGCCGGCCGGCCGGCTTCCGCCGCCCTGCTGCTCACCTCCTCCCCGGCGGAGGTGACCGCCGCCCGCCGTATCGGCCTGCCGTGCGTCGGCCTCGGCCGCAGCCCCACCGTGGAGGGGCGTCTGCGTGAGGCGGGCTGCGATCTCACCGTGCCGTCGCTGGAGCCGGTCCTGGAGGCGGCCCGCGCCCTCTGACTCCCCCTCGTCCCGCTCACGCCCGGCACTCACCGGGGGCACGGCGGACGGATCAGCCGTTCGGCGGCGCCCCGCCCGGCGCATCCCGGAAGGCGCCGCACCCGCCGCCGTCGCACGATGCGAGCAGGGTCCGCCGGCCGGCGGCCCGCACAGCGAGGCCCGCCACCCGGGCGGCTTCACGCTCTGAGCTCTCGGGAGGACCTGCCGATGACCGCAAGTCTGGAGCAGCTGCGCCGCTGCCACTTCGCCGTCGACCTGGGCGCGGCGCGGACGCGGGTGTACGTCAAGGGCGCCGGGCTCGTCGTCGACCAGCCGTCCGCCGCCGCCGTCAACACCCGCACCGGCGCGCTGATCGCGGTCGGCGAGTTCGCGGAGAAGATGACCGGCCGCACCCCCAGCTACATCCGTGTCGTGCGGCCGGTCTCCGGCGGCACGGTCGTCGACATCGAGATGGCCCAGCGCATGCTCCGCCATCTGCTGGGCGACAAGGTCCGCCGCTCGCTGCGCCGCAGGCCCCGGCTGCGTGCCGCCGCCTGCACCCCGCACGACGCCGACCCGCTGGCCCGGCGCGCCACCATCGAGACCCTCGTCGGCCTCGGCGCCCGCCGCGTGGAACTCGTCGACACCCTCATCGCCACCGCCGTGGGCTGCGGCCTGCCGGTCGAGCAGCCCGAGGCGACCATGGTGCTGGACTGCGGCGCCGCGGCCACCCAGGTCGCCGTGCTCTCCCTCGGCTCGATCGTCACCGCCGAGCGCATCCCCGTCGGCGGCGAGGCCGTGGACCACGCGATCGTGCAGCATCTGCGCCACGAGCACGAGCTGATGCTGCCCAGCCAGTCGGTGCGGCCGCTGCAGATCGCCCTGTCCGGCAACGGGCTGACCTCGCAGGGCCCGGCCTCCACCGAGATCCACGGCCGGGACGTCGCCACCGGCCTCGCCCGCTCGGTGCAGGTCGACACGGCCGCCGTCCGCGACGCCGTCCAGACCCTGCTGACCGCCGTCCTCGACGGCATCGGCAAGGTGCTGCGCGGCTGCCCGCCCGATCTGGTGGCCGACCTCGCCGACCGCGGCATCATGATGGTCGGCGGCAGCGCCCTGCTCCCGGGCCTCGACCAGATGCTGCGCCAGGCCACCGGCATGCCGGTGCACATCGCCGAACAGCCCGACGTGTGCGCGGTCCAGGGCCTCGGCGCCATGCTGGAGGCCAGGATCCGGCCGCTGGAACTGGCCCCGCTGGGCAACTGAGCACCCGGTGCCGGCGGCCGAGACCTGCAACCGGCTCCGGCACCGGCACCGGCGCCGAGGGCGGCCCCGTCCCCGGCCGCACCGTCGCCGGGCCCGCCCCGGCCCGCCCGGCACCTCATCCGCATCCCTGCGGCGCACCCCGGCCCAGATCTCGCGCGAGCTGCCCGGCCGCCCCGGCCGCCGCCTCCATGTCCTCACGGTCCGCCGCGTCCCGGGCCTCCGCCAGCCCTGCGAGGACCGCCGCGTCGTCACAGCCCAGCCGCTGCCGGACCAGTTCGAGACTTGTCACGTCACCGGCGACCGCCCCCGCGTCCCCGGCCCGGGCATCGACGCCCAGCTGCCGCGCCCACATCGCCATCCGGTCCCGGTCGACGACGCGGACGTCCTCGTAGCGCAGCCGCAGATCGCTCACGTCCTGCGCCGCCCTGAGCGCGGCTCCCCGGTCGGCGGGATCGCCGGCCAGCGCGCCGAGATCCCGGCCGGTCTGCCGCTCCAGCAGCCCGGGCACGGTGTCGGAGCCCCGGTACGCCTCCCACGCTTCCCGGGCCGCGCGGGCGGAAGCCGCGCCGGGTGCGGCGTAGACCGCGTCGACGGCCCGGTCCAGCGCGGCCAGCCGCCGCGGCACGGGGCCCTGCCCGGCATCCGTCGGCACCGCCAGCGACACCGCCTCCAGATCGGCCCGGTCGCCGGTCGAGAACTCCCCGTATCCCGGCGCGAACACCTTGTCCTCGGTCGAGCCGTCCATGTGGAGCTCACGCACGGTGATCGCCCCGGTCACCTTCCCGTAGGGCCCGTCGACCGTCTGGTCCACGGCCTTCACCCGGACCTCCTCGAACACCACCCCGGGCTGGTTCTCGGGCCGGTACACATCGCCCACCCGCGGATCCGCAGGCATGATCATCGCCGCGGGCGCCCCGTCGCGGCCGGCCTGCCAGGTGCCCTCCGTGTCCTGGACGACGCCGTCCTCGTAGTTGAAGACGTCCTCCCCGAGGTACCAGACCGACCCGTCGTCGGCCTGCGCGTACCAGTCCAGCGCGACCTCGACGACCCTCCCGTCGGCGAAGGCCACGTACTGCGAGGTCAGGGCGGGGACGGTGCGCCCGTCGAAGGTGATCTCCTTCGTGCCGGGCAGCGTGGTGACCTCGGTGCGGAAGGGTCTGCCGCCGACCTGGCCGCCGAAGACCGTCTGGTCGAGCCCGGCGGTGGGGTGCAAGGGGTTGTCGATCCCGGTCGGGTGGCTGAAGCGCGGCTCGGCGAGGTCGACACGGTCGGCCTCGGGCGCGAGCGGCAGGCACTCCTTCCCCGTCTCCCCGGTGCTCTCGTCGACGATGTGCACGCACTCGCCCGCGCTCACCTGCCCCCCGGCGCTTGGGGCGTCCCCGGAGCAGCCTCCGGCCAGCAGCACGGCGGCCCCGAACGCGGGCCACAGGATCCGGTACCTCGTCATGGCCGGCTCCCCGCCTCTCCCTCTCGCCTCCCCGTGTCCGTCCCCCCGACCCTGCCGCTCCTGCGCTGAACGCCGCCTGAACGGACCTGACGGCTCGTTCAGCTCACCCCCGTTCTCCGGACGGCAGCGTCACGCAGAACCGCGCCCCGCCCAGGGCGCTCTCGCCCACCGACACCGAACCGCCGTGCGCGGCAGCCACCTCGGCCACGATGGCGAGCCCGAGACCGGCTCCGCCGGCAGTGCGGCTCCGCGCGGCGTCCAGCCGTACGAACCGCTCGAACACCCGCTCCCGGTCGGCCGGCGCGATGCCCGGCCCGTCGTCCTCGACGACCAGCCGTACCCGGCCCTCCCCGTCGTCCGCCAGCGCGAGAGCGACCCGGGTGCGGGCGTGCCGGGCTGCGTTCTCGCCGAGGTTGCACACCAGCCGGCCGAGCGCCTCCGGGTCCCCGCTCACCCGGGCGGCACCCACCCCGCCGGCGTCGACCCGCAGCCCCCCGAAGGCGGACCGCAGCCGCCGCGCCTCCTCCAGGACCAGGTCGTCGAGGTCCAGCTCCTGGGGGCCGGCCCGCAGCAGGACGCTCTCGTCGGCCCGGGAGAGCAACAGCAGGTCGTCGACGAGCCGTTGCATCCTCACGGCCTCCGCGAGGACGGTCCCGGCCAGCGCGCGGGCGTCGGCGCGCCCGGGGTGGGCGAGGGCGACCTCGGCGTGCTGGCGCACGGCCGCGACGGGTGAGCGCAGTTCGTGGGAGGCGTCGGAGACGAAGCGCCGCTGGGCCCGCTCGGCGCGCGCCACCCGGTCCACGGAGCGGCCGACGGCGGTCCAGGTCGCGGCGGCGGCCAGGAGCAGCAGCACGGGGACGCCGATCAGGAGCAGCCGGGTGGCGGTGCCGACGGCCTCGGCGACCCCGGCGGGGGTCCGCCCGTCGAGCACGACCAGTTCCCGTCCCCTGTCGCGGGCGCCGACGGCGACGACGAGGAAGGGGTCCTCGTCGAGCCGGACACGGACGGAGGCGTTCCCGCCGGGTGCGAGCGGGACGAGCGCGGGCCGTCCGGCGATGTTGGAGCTGGCGGCGACGACATCGCCGTCGGCGTCCAGCACCTGCAGGAACTCCTCGTCCGGGTCGGCCACGACCGGCCGGGGCACGCCGCGTCCCGCCTCGATCACCCGGGCCACCTCCGCAGCCCGGGCCCGCGCCGCGTCACGCACGTCGTTGCTCAGCTCGGTCCGCAGCCCGAGCACGAGGGCGGTGCCGCCGACGACGAGGGCGACCGCGACGGCCAGCACGGCGACGAGCGTGGCGCGCAACCGCACGCCCCGCAGCCGCCGTTCCCGCTCGTCACGGGTCATCGGGCACCAGCCGATACCCGTGCCCCCGGACCGTCGTCAGCGAGTTGCGGCCGAAGGGCCGGTCCACCTTGTTGCGCAGCCGCCGCACGTACACCTCGACGATGTTCGGATCACCCTCGAAGTCCCCGCCCCACACGTGATCGAGGATGGCCCGCTTCGACACGGCCTCTCCGGCCCGTCTCAGCAGGAACTCCAGCACGGCGGCCTCCCGCGGGGTCGTCCCCACGGCCCGGCCGGCCCTGGTGACGATCCTCGTGGCCATGTCCAGCCGCAGGTCTCCCGCCACCAGCTCGGCGGGCCGCGCATGGGCCTCCCGCCGCAGCAGGGCACGCAGATGGGCCAGCAGCACGGCGTAGGGGACGGGCTTGGTCAGATAGTCGTCGGCCCCGGTGTCGAGTCCCTCGACCTCGTCCCACTCGCCCTCCTTGGCGGTGAGCATGAGGATGGGCGTCCAGTCGCCGCCGGCCCGCAGTCTCCGGCAGACCCGGTACCCGTTGAGCCGCGGCAGCATGATGTCCAGCACGATCACGTCGTAGCTGTTCTCCTGGGCCAGCCACAGCCCGTCGACCCCGTCGAGTGCCACATCGACGGCGAAGCCGTCCGCCTCCAGCCCGCCCCGGAGCCCTTCCGCGAACCGCTCCTCGTCCTCGACGACCAGCACCCGCATGCCTTCACGCTACGCGCGGGCAGCCCTGGGCGCCTGGTTCATCGCAGGTCAGATCGATTCTGCACGGGCAGTGTGGTGGGGCGGGTGGGACTCGAACCCACGGCCGACGGATTATGAGTCCGCTGCTCTAACCGGCTGAGCTACCGCCCCATAGCGGCGTGTCGCGTACACGTGTGCGCGCCGTCTGCCGCAGCATAGCCGCTCATACGATCTCCTGCTCCGGCATGGTCGGCTTCGCGCGGCCTTCGTGACCTTGAGGACTCCGCCGGAGTCCCGGTGGTTCCGGACACGAGGACCGAACATGAAAAAGGACCCCTGAGGGGTCCTCGTTCACGATGCTCCCCCGACTGGACTCGAACCAGTAACCTGCCGGTTAACAGCCGGCTGCTCTGCCAATTGAGCTACGGAGGACCGAGCTCCCCCGACTGGACTCGAACCAGTAACCTGCCGGTTAACAGCCGGCTGCTCTGCCAATTGAGCTACGGAGGAATGCCTCGTTGCATCGAACGTACCTACCTGGGTATTCGCCAGGGGGCGCTCGCTCGCTGCGACACATACATTAGCGCAAGCAGGGGGGTGCTCCGCCAATCGGTACTCCACCACCACGGAAGGGTGGCTCCGCCATGCGCTACAAGCTCATGTTCGTCGCCGGACTGGCGCTGGGTTACGTGCTGGGCACGCGTGCCGGGCGCGAGCGCTACGAACAGCTGAAGAAGTCCGCACGCCAGGTCGCCCAGAACCCGGCCGTCCGCAACACCGCCGAGTCCGCCGCCCTCCAGGGCCGTGACCTCGCGGGGAAGGCGTTCCACACGGTCAGCGAGAAGGTGGGCGACCGCGTCCCCGCCTCCGTGGCCAGCCGTGTCCGCCACCTCCGCGACCGCAACGGCGCCCTCCCGGAGGAGGACGACTGGGGCACGAGCAACACCTGACCCGCGCACCGCGCGCACCCCTGTCCTCCGGTGCGGCAAAATCTCACCCATGGGGATAGTCGCCGGGTTGGACAGCTCACCCGATTTCACGCGCATCGTCGTCTGTGACACGGACACCGGATCGGTACTGAGGCAGGGGTACGCACCGCACCCTGTCGAGGGCCCTGACGACTCACGCCCCAGCGACGTGGATCCACAGGCATGGCTCCTCTCCCTCGGCGAGGCCGCCGGCGGCGGCCTCCTGGAGGGGGTCCAGGCCATCGGCGTCTCCGCCCAGTCCAACGCGGTCGTCCCGCTGGACGCCCAGGGCGCCACGGTCCGCCCGGCGATGGTCGGCGGCGACAAGCGGGCCCAGGTCGCCGCGGCCGACCTGGTCGAGGCGCTCGGCGGGCGGGAGGCATGGGCACAGGCCGTCGGCTGTGTCCCGACGGCCGCACAGCCGGTCACCAAGCTGCGCTGGCTGCAGAAGACCGAACCCGACAACGCCCGGCGCACCGCCATGCTGATGCAGGCCCACGACTGGCTCGTGTGGCAGCTGCTGGGCCGTCCGGTGCGCCGTACGACCGACCGGGGCGGGGCCTCCGGGACCGGCTACTGGTCGGCGGCGAGCGGCGCCTACCGGTCCGACCTGGTCGAGCTGGCGCTCGGTCACCAGGCGATGCTCCCCGAGGTGATCGGGCCCGCCGAGGCCGCCGGGACGACCCCGGAGGGGCTGCTGATCTCGGTGGGGACCGGCGAGACGATGGCCGCCGCGTTCGGGCTGGGGGTCGGTTTCGGCGACGCGGTGGTGTCGCTGGGCGCGTCCGGCTCGGTGATGGCCGTGCACCCCGAGCCGCTGCTCGACAGCGCCGGGATGATCACCTCGCTGGCCGACGCGACCGGTATGCACCTGCCCGTGGTGACGACGCTGAACGCCGTACGGACCCTGCGGGGCACCGCCGAACTGCTCGGGCTGCCCGATCTGGAGACCCTGTCCGACCTGGCGATGAAGTCGACCCCGGGCGCGCACGGGCTGGTCCTGCTGCCCTACCTGGAGGGCGAGCGCATCCCGAACCTGCCCCACACCGCCGGGACCCTGGCGGGCCTCAGACGCGAGGCGATGCGGCCGGAGCATCTGGCGCGGGCCGCCTTCGAGGGCATGCTGTGCGGGCTCGCCGACGCGCTCGACGTGCTGCGCGGCCGGGGCGTGGAGGTACGGCGGATCTTCCTGCTGGGTCCGGCCGCCGAGCTGCCCGCGGTGCAGGCGGCGGCGCCCTCGGTCTTCGGCGCCCGGGTCGTCGTGCCGCAGCCGGCCGACTACGCCGCGATCGGCGCGGCCCGGCAGGCCGCCTGGGCGCTGGGCGTGTCGCAGGGCACGCTCGACCCGCGCACCCCGCCCGCCTGGCAGGGCGCGGCCGCCCAGGTCCTGGACCCGGGCGAGGAGCTGGCGGTGGGACAGGCGGTGCGCCAGCAGTTCGTGTCCGTGCGGGAGCAGACGCACCCCGGGGCGTTCCGGTCCTAGGCCGGGTGTGTGTCCCGGCACACACCCGACGGGTTAATCGGTTGAGGTAACACGGGTGGAGTGTTCGACGATAGGGGCCAAGGGCAACCGACCGCCCCTCCGCCGACCGCCATCACGCAATCCGAGAGAAGCGACGTGCTCATACGACTTCTGCGGACCTATCTCAGGCCCTACCGGAAACCCATCGCCCTGCTGGTGCTGCTGCAGTTCCTGCAGACCTGCGCCACCCTCTACCTGCCCACCCTGAACGCGGACATCATCGACAACGGTGTCGTGCACGGGGACACGGGCTACATCCTCGCCTTCGGCGCTCTGATGATCGCGATCTCGCTGGTGCAGGTCGTGTGCAACGTCGGTGCCGTGTACTACGGCGCCCGCACCGCCTCGGCGCTGGGCCGGGACGTGCGGGCGGCGGTGTTCGACCGGGTCCAGTCCTTCTCCGCCCGGGAGCTGGGGCACTTCGGCGCCCCGTCGCTGATCACCCGTACGACCAACGACGTCCAGCAGGTGCAGATGCTGGCCCTGATGGCGTTCACGCTGATGGTGTCGGCGCCGATCATGTGTGTCGGCGGCATCGTGATGGCGCTCGGGCTGGACGTGCCGCTGTCCGCGGTGCTCGTCGCGGTGGTGCCGGTGCTGGGCATCTGCGTGACGCTGATCGTGCGGGCGCTGCGGCCGCTGTTCCGCGCCATGCAGGTGCGTCTGGACACCGTGAACCGGGTGCTGCGCGAGCAGATCACCGGCAACCGGGTGATCCGCGCCTTCGTCCGCGACGAGTACGAGCAGCAGCGGTTCCGGCAGGCCAACACCGAGCTGACGGAGATGTCGCTCGGCACCGGCAGGCTGCTGGCGCTGATGTTCCCGATCGTGATGACGGTGGTGAACCTGTCCTCGATCGCGGTGGTCTGGTTCGGCGCGCACCGCATCGACAGCGGCGGCATGGAGATCGGCGACCTGACGGCGTTCCTCGCCTATCTGATGCAGATCGTCATGGCCGTGATGATGGCCACCTTCATGTTCATGATGGTGCCGCGCGCCGAGGTGTGCGCCGAGCGCATCCAGGAGGTCCTGGACACCGAGAGCAGTGTGGTGCCGCCGGCGGACCCGGTGCGCGAGCTGCGCCGCCACGGGCATCTGGAGATCCGCGGCGCCGGGTTCCGCTACCCGGGTGCCGAGGAGCCGGTGCTGACGAACGTCGATCTGGTGGCCCGGCCCGGTGAGACGACCGCCGTGATCGGGTCGACCGGCAGCGGGAAGTCCACCCTGCTGGGTCTGGTGCCCCGGCTGTTCGACGCCACCGAGGGCGAGGTGCTGGTGGACGGCGAGGACGTGGCCGGTGTCGAGCCGCGGCTGCTGGCCCGCGTCGTCGGGATGGTGCCGCAGAAGCCGTACCTGTTCGCGGGCACCGTCGCGACCAATCTGCGCTACGGCAGCCCGGACGCCACCGACGAGGAGCTGTGGCACGCGCTGGAGGTGGCGCAGGCCAAGGACTTCGTGGAGGGGCTGGACGGCGGTCTTGACGCGCCGATCGCGCAGGGAGGCACCAATGTCTCCGGCGGCCAGCGTCAGCGCCTGGCCATCGCGCGCACCCTGGTGCAGCGTCCGGAGATCTATCTGTTCGACGACTCCTTCTCGGCGCTCGACTACGCCACCGACGCCGCGCTGCGGGCGGCGCTCGCCCGGGAGACGGCGGACGCGACCGTGGTGATCGTCGCCCAGCGGGTGGCGACCATCCGCGACGCGGACCGGATCGTCGTGCTGGACGAGGGCCGTGTGGTCGGCACGGGCCGGCACCACGAGCTGATGGCGGACAACGAGACCTACCGGGAGATCGTGCTCTCCCAGCTGACGGAAGCGGAGGCTGCCTGATGGCGGGGCCGATGGGGCGGATGATGGCCGGGGGCGGCCCCGATCAGCGCTCTCTGGACTTCAAGGGCTCGGGCAGGCGGCTCGTCGCCCGGTTCGCGCCGGAGCGGCTGACCATCTACGCGCTGCTGGCGTGTGTGGTGATCAGCGTGGGCCTGTCGGTGGCCGGCCCGAAGATCCTCGGCCGGGCGACCGACCTGGTGTTCGCGGGCATCGTCGGCCGGCAGATGGAGGCCGGTCCGACCAAGGAGCAGGTGCTCGACGGGATGCGGGAGCGCGGTGACGGCGATGTCGCCGACATGCTGCGCGGCACCGACTTCACCCCGGGCGAGGGCATCGACTTCACGGCGGTGGGCCATGTGCTGCTGATCGCGCTGGCGGTGTTCCTCGTCGCCGGTCTGCTGATGGCGGTGGCGACGCGGCTGGTGAACCGGGCGGTCAACCGGACCATGTTCCGGATGCGCGAGGACGTGCAGACGAAGCTGTCCCGGCTGCCGCTGTCGTACTTCGACAAGCGGCAGCGCGGTGAGGTGCTCAGCCGGGCCACCAACGACATCGACAACATCGGTCAGACCCTCCAGCAGTCGATGGGCCAGCTGATCAACTCGGTGCTGACCATCGTCGGTGTGCTGGTGATGATGTTCTGGGTGTCCTGGCTGCTGGCGCTGGTCGCGCTGGTGACGGTGCCGCTGTCGTTCGTGGTGGCGACCCGGGTCGGCAAGCGGTCGCAGCCGCACTTCGTGCAGCAGTGGCGCACCACCGGCAAGCTGAACGCGCACATCGAGGAGATGTACACCGGCCACACGCTGGTGAAGGTGTTCGGACGGCAGGACGAGTCGGCGCGGCAGTTCGCCGAGGAGAACGACGCGCTGTACGAGGCGGGGTTCAAGGCGCAGTTCAACAGCGGTGTGATGCAGCCGCTGATGATGTTCGTCTCGAACATCAACTACGTGCTGGTGGCGGTCGTCGGCGGACTGCGGGTCGCCTCCGGCTCGCTGTCGATCGGTGACGTGCAGGCGTTCATCCAGTACTCGCGGCAGTTCTCCATGCCGCTGACGCAGGTCGCGTCGATGGCCAACCTGGTGCAGTCGGGTGTCGCGTCGGCCGAGCGGGTCTTCGAACTCCTCGACGCGGACGAGCAGTCGGCGGACCCGGTGCCCGGCGTGCGGCCCGGGGAGCTGCGCGGGCGGGTGGCGCTGGAGGGCGTGTCCTTCCGCTACGACCCCGACAAGCCGCTGATCGAGGACCTGTCGCTCAAGGTCGAGCCGGGGCACACGGTCGCGATCGTCGGCCCGACCGGGGCGGGCAAGACCACGCTGGTGAATCTGCTGATGCGGTTCTACGAGGTGTCCGGCGGGCGGATCACGCTCGACGGGGCCGACATAGCGGAGATGTCCCGCGACGAGCTGCGGGCCGGGATCGGCATGGTGCTCCAGGACACCTGGCTGTTCGGCGGCACCATCGCCGAGAACATCGCCTACGGCGCCTCGCGCGAGGTGACCCGGGGCGAGATCGAGGAGGCCGCGCGGGCCGCGCACGCCGACCGGTTCGTGCGGACGCTGCCCGACGGCTACGACACCGTGATCGACGACGAGGGCACGGGGGTGAGCGCGGGCGAGAAGCAGCTGATCACCATCGCGCGGGCGTTCCTGTCCGACCCGGTGATCCTGGTGCTGGACGAGGCGACGTCGTCGGTGGACACCCGTACCGAGGTGCTGATCCAGAAGGCGATGGCCAAACTCGCGCACGGGCGCACGTCGTTCGTGATCGCGCACCGGCTCTCCACCATCCGGGACGCGGACACGATCCTCGTCATGGAGAACGGCTCGATCGTCGAACAGGGCGCGCACGAGGAGCTGCTGACGGCCGACGGGGCGTACGCGCGGCTGTACAAGGCGCAGTTCGCGCAGGCGGTGGCCGAGGTCGACTGAGTCGCGTCCGCGGGGGCCGTGGGGGCCGTGGGGCGGCTGCGGGTCCGGCGGGCCGGTCGCGCGGTTTCCCGCGCCTCTCGGGCACGTGCTGCCGACGCCTCAGGAGAGTGGGGAACCGCGCGACCGGCCCCCACCGGGCCCCGCGGACGGCGTCAGTCCAGATAGCCCCTCAGCTGGTCCGCGAACGCGTGGTCCCGGAGCTTGTTGAGGGTCTTGGACTCGATCTGCCTGATCCGCTCCCGGGTGACGCCGAAGATCCGGCCGATCTCCTCCAGGGTGCGGGGGCGGCCGTCGACGAGGCCGTAGCGCAGCTGGACCACCTTGCGCTCGCGCTCGCCGAGTGTGGACAGCACCGCCTCCAGGTGCTCCCTGAGCAGCAGGAACGCCGCCGACTCCACGGGGGAGGCGGCGTCGCCGTCCTCGATGAGGTCACCGAGGGCGACGTCGTCCTCCTCGCCGACCGGCGCGTGCAGCGAGACGGGCTCCTGGGCGAGGCGCAGCACCTCGCCGACCCGCTCGGGCGCCAGGTCGAGCTGTCCGGCGACCTCCTCGGGCGTGGGCTCGTAGCCGCGTTCCTGGAGCATGCGGCGCTGGACGCGCACCACGCGGTTGATCAGCTCGACGACATGGACGGGCACGCGGATGGTGCGGGCCTGGTCGGCGAGGGCGCGGGACATGGCCTGGCGGATCCACCAGGTGGCGTAGGTGGAGAACTTGTAGCCGCGGGCGTAGTCGAACTTCTCCACCGCCCGGATCAGCCCGAGGTTGCCCTCCTGCACCAGGTCTAGCATGGTCAGGCCGCGGCCGACGTAGCGCTTGGCGACGGACACCACGAGGCGCAGGTTCGCCTCGATCAGACGGCGTTTGGCCATCCGTCCCATGACGACGAGCCGGTCGAGGTCGAGGGTGAGCCGGGTGTCCAGGTGGGCCGTGCTGAGGAGTTTCTCCTCGGCGAACAGGCCGGCCTCGACGCGGCGGGCGAGTTCGACCTCCTCGGCGGCGGTGAGCAGCGGGATGCGGCCGATCTCCCGCAGGTACTGCCGGAACAGGTCCGAGGACGGCCCGCCGGTGTCGGCGCGGGCGGGAGCCGGTTCGGCGGGCTCGGCCGCCTCCAGGGCCTCGGCGGGCGGCTCCATGGGCTCGGCCGGGTTCTCCGGCTCGGCCTCGGGGCGGAGCGCGGGACGGCCCTGCGGCGGGACGGCGACGAGCACGCCGGGCTCGGCGTCCGGTTCGGGGCCGTCCGCGGTGGCGTCGGCGGACTGGGCGAGGGTCTGGGTCTGCACGGGGGCGACCTCCAGGGTGATCGCTGCGGAGTGGTACGGCAGCGCTGCTTCGGGGGCGGAGTCGGCGGCCTCGCCGCTGTCCGTCCCGTACGCGATGAGCGGAACCGCGGGGGTGGAGGACCCGTGGGGGACGGACCGGCCGCGCTCCGAGGACTCAGGCACCGGAACCCAGTGTGGGGTACGACACATCGCCGCCACGAGGGGCGTGCGGCGACTTTTTGCAACCGGTCCGTGACCGGCTGCTCATCACCGCGGGAGGACGGGGAGGCCCGCGCCCGCCCCGGTCCGGCACGATCCGGGGGATGTCCGGGCCCTTGTACGCAGGCCGTGCGACGGTCCGCCGCGACAGCGCCGCCGGGGCCGGGCAGGCGCTCCAGGCGCCGCCCGCGAAGCCGGCGGGTCTCGAAGTGACGCACGCGGGGCGGGAGTTCGCGCTCCACGACGACGGCCGGTCCGGGCGGGCCGCCCCGGACCCCTCAGACGGTCACAGGGCGCCGTCGCCGTGCTCCCGCAGGGCCTGGTCGTACTGCTGGAGCACCCACAGCTCGTTCTGCACGGCGGCCAGTTCCGCCGGGTCGCCGCCGGCCGCGAGGCGGGTCATCCGCGACTGGATGTCCCGGATACGGCGTTCCACGGCCCGGCGGCGGACCTGGACGAGCACCGTGCCCGCGTACACCTCGTCGACCGTGCGCCGCATGATCGCCTCGACGGCCAGCTCGGTCACCATCGCGCGGACCGTGTCGTCGGGGGCGGCCTCGCGGACGGAGACCAGGTACTGCTGGGGGTCCGGAATGCCGTACTCCGCGCCGCCCGCCTCCAGGATCGCCTGGCGCACGGCCGCGTAGGGCTGGGCGGTGAACTCGTCCACCCCGTAGGCGTCGAACGTCGGCGAGACCAGCTCGGGGCGCTGGAGGGCGAGCTTGAGCAGCTCGCGCTCGGTGGCGAAGACGGGGTTGCGCAGATTGAGCGCCGGGCCGGAGGGGACGCCCGGGGCGGCGGCCCCCACGGGGGCCTGCGGGCCGCCGCGCTGCCGCTCGGGGGCCGGTCCCCGGCCGCCTCGGTCGCGCGCCCAGCGGGCCAGCTGGGCCACCCGCTTGACGACGAACTGCGTGTCCAGGATGCCGAGCATCCCGGCGAGCTGGACGGCGACCTCGTGCTGTGCGCCGCTGTTCTTGATCCGGGCGACGACCGGCGCGGCCTCGTCCAGCGCGGCGGCGCGGCCGGCCGGGGTGTTCAGGTCGTAGCGGGCGACGATCTGGCGCAGCGCGAACTCGAACAGCGGGGTGCGCGGTTCGACGAGGTCGGCGACGGCGTCGTCGCCCTTGGCCAGACGCAGCTCACAGGGGTCCATGCCGTCGGGCGCGACGGCGATGTAGGTCTCGGCGGCGAACTTCTGGTCGTCCTCGAAGGCGCGCAGGGCCGCCTTCTGTCCGGCCGCGTCGCCGTCGAAGGTGAAGATCACCCGGGCGCTGCCGTTGTCCATCAGCAGCCGGCGCAGGATCTTGATGTGGTCGCCGCCGAAGGCGGTGCCGCAGGTGGCGATGGCGGTGGTGACACCCGCGAGATGGCAGGCCATGACGTCGGTGTAGCCCTCGACGACGACCGCGCGGGACGCCTTGGCGATGTCCTTCTTGGCCAGGTCGATGCCGTAGAGGACGTGCGACTTCTTGTAGAGCGCCGTCTCGGGGGTGTTGAGGTACTTCGGGCCGGTGTCGGCCTCGTACAGCTTGCGGGCGCCGAAACCGACGACGTCGCCGCCGATGTCGCGGATGGGCCACATCAGCCGGCCCCGGAAGCGGTCGATGGGGCCGCGGCGGCCCTCCTGCGACAGCCCCGACAGGACCAGCTCCTTGTCGCTGAAGCCCTTGCCGCGCAGGAAGCGGGTGAGGTGGTCCCAGCCCTGGGGGCTGTAGCCGACGCCGAAGTGCTGGGCGGCGGCCTGGTCGAAGCCGCGCTCGGCGAGGAAGAGCCGGCCCGCCTCGGCCTCGGGGCTGACGGCGAGCTGCTCGGCGTACCAGTCGGCGGCGGCCTTGTGCGCCTCGACCAGCCGGATCCGCTCGCCCCGCTGGTGGGCGGGGTTGTACCCGCCCTCCTCGTAGCGCAGGGTGATGCCGGCCTGGCCCGCGAGCCGTTCGACCGCCTCGGAGAAGGTGAGGTGGTCGACCTTCATCACGAACGTGATGGTGTCGCCGCCCTCCTGGCAGCCGAAGCAGTGGAAGAGTCCCTTGCTCGGGCTGACCTGGAAGGACGGCGACTTCTCGTCGTGGAACGGGCACAGCCCCTTGAGGTTGCCGCCGCCCGCGTTGCGCAGTTGGAGGTACTCGGACACCACGGCGTCGATCGGGACCGCGTCCCGTACCGCCTTCACGTCCTCGTCGTTGATCCGTCCTGCCACGAGGTGATTCTACGGGGGCGGGCCGACACTCAGGAGGCGAGGCTTTCGAGCGGAACGTGCGGATCCGCGAGGGCCTCGGTGTCCACCCGGGTCCGGGACCGGATCAGCTGCTGGATCGGGTCCGTGACGTCCCACACGTTCACGTTCATCCCGGCCAGCACCCGGCCCTCCTTCACCCAGAACGCGATGAACTCGCGCTTCCCGGCGTCGCCCCGGATCACCACCTGGTCGTACGAGCCCGGCGGCGCCCATCCGCTGTACTCCATGCCCAGGTCGTACTGGTCGGTGAAGAAGTAGGGCACCCGGTCGTACACGATCTCCCTGCCGAGCATCGCGCGTGCCGCGGCCGGTCCGCCGTTCAGCGCGTTCGCCCAGTGCTCCACCCGCAGCCGGGTGCCGAACAGGGCGAGCGGGAAGGACGCCACGTCGCCGGCCGCGTGGATGTCGGGGTCGGAGGTGCGCAGCCGCTCGTCGACGACGACGCCCCCGCCGTGCGCCCGGTCGGCGATCTCCAGCCCGGCGGCCTCCGCGAGGGCGGTCCGCGGGGCCGCGCCGATCGCGGCCAGGACGGCGTGCGCCGGGTGCTCCTCGCCGTCGTCCGTGCGGGCCGCGAGGACCATGCCGTCCTGGCCGACGATCTCGGTCAGCCGGGCGCCGAAGTGGAACCGGACCCCGTGCTCGCGGTGCAGCTCGGCGAAGACGTTGCCCAGCTCGGGGCCGAGGACGCCGTGCAGCGGCGTCGGCGACGGCTGGACGACGGTGACCTCCGCGCCGTACTGGCGGGCCGCCGCGGCGACCTCCAGGCCGATCCAGCCGGCTCCGGCGATCACCAGATGGCCGTTGTCCCGGCCGAGTGCTGCCAGGGTGCCCTTGAGGCGCTCGGCGTGCGGGAGCCGGCGCAGATGGTGGACGCCGACCAGGTCCGTGCCGGGGATGTCCAGGCGGCGCGGCTCGGCTCCGGTCGCGAGCAGCAGCTTGTCGTAGCGGACCTGGGTGCCGTCGTCGCCGAACCGGACCGTCTTGGCCGTCCGGTCGACCGCGTCGACGGTCTGGCCGAGATGCAGCTCGATGTCGTGGCGCGCGTACCACGCCGGTTCGTGCACGAAGACGCTGTCGCGCTCCTCCTTGCCGAGCAGGTACCCCTTGGACAGCGGGGGCCGCTCGTACGGGTGGTCGCGCTCGTCGCAGATCAGTATCACCCGCCCCGTGAAGCCCTCCGCCCGGAGCGTCTCGGCCGCCTTCGCTCCGGCGAGACCGCCTCCGACGATGACGAATGTCTGATCCGCGTCGACCACTTGATGCCTCCTCGTTGACGTGGCGCCACATGCGAGCGTCCCGCACGCAGCGTGATGGGGGAAGAGGGAGTGACCCGATCAGGCCACGCAGGGTTACACCCCCGGTGCCGTCCGCAGTGCCGTCCGCCGGGCGGTCCGCGAGGTCACGGGTACCCCGTCAGCCGGGCGTGCAGCGAGCGGGCCGAGGCGTCGGTGAGCGACGCGATCTGGTCGACGATCACCCGTTTGCGGGCCCGGTCGTCGCCGGCCCGGTCGAACAGGGCACGGAACTGCGGGTCGAGACCGTCCGGGGCACGCGCGGTGAGCGCCTCGGCGAGCCCGGCGACCACGATCCTCTGGTCGGCGCGGAGCCGGGTCTGCTCGTCGCGCTGCATGACGTACCGGTCGGCGACCGCCTTCAGCACCGCGCACTCCATGCGGGTGGCACGCGGCACGACCAGCTCGGCACCGTAGCGGGTGAGCCGGCCGGCTCCGTGGGCGGCGCGGGTGGCGCCCTCGGCGGCCAGGCAGAACCGGCCGATGAGCTGGCTGGTGGCGTCCTTCAGCCGGGCCTGGGCGAGGGCGGTGCCGTCGTAGCCGTGCGGCCACCACTCCTGGTCCTGGAGCCGGTCGAGGGCCTCGGCGAGTTCGGCGGGGTCGGTGTCCCGCGGCACGTACCGGCCGACGGCGACGGCGAACACCTCCTGCCGCTCGGGCTCGGCGTGCAGCACGCCGGGGTCGATGTGACCGGCGTGCAGCCCGTCCTCCACGTCGTGCACCGAGTACGCCACGTCGTCGGACCAGTCCATCACCTGGGCCTCGAAGCAGGTGCGGGTGCCGGGGGCGTCCTTGCGGAGCCAGTCGAAGACCGGGCGGTCGTCGTCGTACACGCCGAACTTCGGGGAGCCGGGGTCGGTGGGGTGGGCGCCGCGCGGCCACGGGTACTTCGTGGCGGCGTCCAGGGCGGCGCGGGTGAGGTTGAGGCCGACGGAGCCCTCGGGGGTGAACCGCTTGGGCTCGATGCGGGTGAGGAGCCTGAGGGACTGGGCGTTGCCCTCGAAGCCGCCGCAGTCCGCCGCGAACTCGTTCAGGGCCTGTTCGCCGTTGTGGCCGAACGGCGGATGGCCCAGGTCGTGCGAGAGACAGGCGGCCTCGACGAGGTCGGGGTCGCAGCCGAGGGCCGCGCCCAGCTCCCGGCCGACCTGGGCGCACTCCAGGGAGTGGGTGAGGCGGGTGCGGGGACTGGCGTCCCAGGCGGAGGCGCTGCGCTCGCCCGGGGTGACGACCTGGGTCTTGCCGGCCAGTCTTCTGAGGGCGGCGGAGTGCAGGATCCTCGCCCGGTCGCGCTGGAAGGCGGTGCGGCCCGGGCGCTTGTCGGGTTCCGGGGCCCAGCGTTCGGTCGCTGCGTCGTCGTAGTCGTCGGGAGTGCCTGGCATGGGGTCGACACTAGTGCGCCCACGCCTCTGTCAGGCAGCTGCCGTCACCTGCGTCGCCAGTGTCTGCTCGTACCGGTGCAGGATCAGGCGTGCCAGCGCCGGGTGCGCTCCCAGGGGCGCCGAGGCGATGCCCGGGGCGGCGTCCGCGCACTGGGTCGCGAAGCGGCCGGGGGCCGTGAAGCAGGAGGCCACGGCGATGTCGTGGCGGCCCCGGGCGGTGAGGGAGCGGACGGCGCCCTCCACGGTCGGTGCCGCCGCGCAGGCGTAGGCGGGGACGACGGGGACACCGAGGCGCTCGGCCAGGAGCCGGGCGATCCGGCGGGTGCCCGCGGCGGACTCGGGGTCGCGCGAGCCGGCCGAGGCCAGCACGACGGCGCTCGACCTGCGCCCGGACGCGGTGCGGGGCGGATGCCAGCCGGCCTCGGCGAGACGGTCGTGCAGGGCCTCGGCGAGGAGGGGGTGGGCGCCCAGCGGGTCGGCCGCCCGGGTGCGCACCCGGGTCGCGGCCGCCATCTCGGGGATGTCCTGCTTGATGTGGTAGCCGCGGCCGAACAGCAGCGGGACCAGCACGGCCTCGCCGGTGCCGCGGCGGGCGAGGGCGTCGAGGGTGTCGGGCAGCAGCGGGGCGTTCAGCTCGATGTGGCCGAGGTGGACGGCGAGATCCGGGCGCAGGGCGCGGACCAGGCCGGCCAGCGCGCGGACCGTGCCCAGGGCGCGCGGGTCGCGGCTGCCGTGTGCCACCAGGACCAGTGCGGGCGGCCCGTCGAGCGGGAGGCGGCCGGGGCGGCCGGCGGGCCCGCCGCTGATCCGGTTCATGCGATACGCCGTCATGCAGGGATCGTGGCCCGGCGACATTGCGCCGCCGTTGCACGGCCGTCACCGGAGTGTTTTCCAGGGTTTCACGTCGGCCGGACCGGCGGTGTGAGCGAACCGGATCGGGTCCGCGCGCGTCCTTCCTGGTCGGAGGCGACGGAAGGGCGACCGGATGAGGATCCCGCGACCGCGGCTGCGGGGACGGCTGCGGCTGCCGCGCACCCGCGCGGGGCGGCGGCGGCTCGTGCAGGCCGTGGCGGCGGTGTGCACGGTGGCACTGGTCCCGTCGGCGTGGCTGCGTGTCGCGACGGACGACCGGCTGCGCACGACGGCGGACGTGCCGCGCACCGACGTGGCCGTCGTCTTCGGCGCGGGCCTGTGGAACGGCGAGCCCTCGCCGTACCTGGCGCACCGGCTGGACGCGGCGGCCGAGCTGTACCGGGCGGGCCGGGTGAAGGTCGTCCTCGTCACCGGGGACAACAGCCGCGAGGAGTACGACGAGCCGGACGCCATGCGCGCCTATCTGGTCCGCGGCGGTGTGCCGGACCGGCGGATCGTCTCGGACTACGCGGGCTTCGACACCTGGGACTCGTGCGTGCGCGCGAAGAAGATCTTCGGGGTCGACGAGGCGGTGCTGATCAGCCAGGGCTTCCACATCCGCCGGGCGGTGGCCCTGTGCGAGGACGCGGGAATCGCCTCCTACGGTGTCGGGGTCGACGAGCCGCACGACTCGACCTGGTACTACGGCGGCGTCCGGGAGGTCCTCGCGTCCGGCAAGGCCGCGCTGGACGCGGTCCTCGAACCCGATCCGAGGTTCCTGGGGCGCAGGGAGACCGGAGTGGCGCGAGCGCTGGCGGACGCCCGCTGACCGGCCCGCCTCACGGCAGGCCCCGTCGGCCGGGGAGGTCGCCGTCTTGGCCGTTTAACAATCAGCCGCTCGGCGCGTAACACGCCCGACCCACGCTGAAGCACATGGAGACCACCCCGACGCCCACCCACTGCCCGTACTGCGCCCTGCAGTGCGGGATGAACCTGTCGCCCGCACGCGAGGGGGGCGTCGAGGTGACCGAGCGCACCGACTTCCCGGTGAACCGGGGCGCGCTGTGCGGCAAGGGGCGCACCGCGCCCGCGGTGCTCGCGCCGGGGGCGCGGCTGACCTCGCCCCTCGTGCGCGAGGGCGGCACGCTGGTGCCGGCGGGCTGGGACGAGGCGCTGGACCGGATCGCCGGGGCGCTGGCCTCCGCGCGTGCCGAGCACGGCCCGGACGCCTGCGGGATCTTCGGCGGCGGCGGGCTGACCAACGAGAAGGCGTACAGTCTCGGCAAGTTCGCCCGGGTCGCGCTGGGCACCTCGCAGATCGACTACAACGGCCGGTTCTGCATGTCCTCGGCGGCGGCCGCGGGCATCAGGGCGTTCGGGCTGGACCGCGGGCTGCCGTTCCCGCTGGAGGACATCCCGCGCACCGGGTGCGTGATCCTGGTCGGCTCCAACCTCGTCGAGACGATGCCGCCCGCGCTGCGCTACCTGTCGGAGCTGAAGGAGAACGGCGGCACGCTGATCGTCGTCGACCCGCGCCGCACCCGTACCGCCGAGCAGGCCGATCTGCATCTGGCCCCCCGCCCGGGCACCGACCTCGCGCTGGCCCTCGGTCTGCTGCACCTGGTGGTCGCCGAGGGTCTCGTCGACGAGGAGTTCGTCCGCGAGCGCACCTCCGGCTGGGAGGAGGCCCGTGCGGCGGCGATGGCGCACTGGCCCGAGTACGTCGAGCGCATCACGGGTGTGTCCGTGCCCGAACTGCGGGAGACCGTACGGCTGTTCTGCGAGCCGGAGAACGCGATGGTGCTCACCGCGCGCGGGCCCGAACAGCAGGCCAAGGGCACCGACACGGTGAGCGCGTGGATCGACCTGTGCCTGGCCACGGGCCGGGCGGGCCGCCCGCTGTCCGGGTACGGCTGTCTGACCGGGCAGGGCAACGGCCAGGGCGGCCGCGAGCACGGCCAGAAGGCCGACCAGCTGCCCGGCTACCGCAAGCTGGACGACCCCGAGGCGCGGCGGCACGTGGCCGCGGTGTGGGGTGTCGACCCCGACTCGCTGCCGGGGCCGGGGCGCAGCGCGTACGAGCTGCTGGAGGCGCTCGGCACCGACATCCGGACGCTGCTGCTGATGGGCTCCAACCCGGTCGTGTCGGCGCCGCGCGCCGCGCACGTCGAGGAGCGGCTGCGGTCGCTGGACTTCCTCGCCGTCGCCGACGTGGTCCTGTCGGAGACGGCCGAGCTGGCGGATGTGGTGCTGCCGGTGACGCAGTGGGCCGAGGAGACCGGCACCACCACCAACCTGGAGGGGCGGGTGCTGCTGCGCCGCCGGGCGATCACCCCGCCCGAGGGGGTCCGCAGCGATCTGGAGGTGCTGCACGGGCTCGCCGCCCGGCTGGGGGTGGAGAAGGGCTTCCCGACCGATCCGGAGGAGGTCTTCGAGGAACTGCGCCGCGCCAGCGCGGGCGGCCCCGCGGACTACTCCGGGATCACCTACCGCAGGCTGGCGGAGGAGAACGGCGTGTTCTGGCCGTGCCCGGGCCCGGTGGACCCGGCGGAGACCGGGGCGGAGGCCGGGGCGAACGCGGCGGGGGCCGTGCGGGCGGCGGAGGCCGTCGCGGCTGTGAACAGGGCGGAGGAGGGGAACGCCGTGCGGACGGCGGAGGCTGTGAACGCGGCGCACGCGGCGGGGGCCGTGAACGCGACGGACACGGCGGGGGTCGTGAACACAGCAGACACGGCGGAAGCCCTGAACACGGCACGGACAGGGCACGCCGTGAACCCGGCGCACGCGGCGGAGGCCGTGAACACGGCAGACACGACGGGGGTCGTGAACGCGGCGCACGCGGCGGGGGCCGTGAACGCGACGGACACGGCGGAGGCTGTGAACACGGCACGGACGGGACACGCCGTGAACCCGGCGCACGCGGCGGAGGCCGTGAACACAGCAGACACGACGGGGGTCGTGAACGCGGCGCACGCGGCGGGGGCCGTGAACACAGCAGACACGGCGGAAGCCCTGAACACGGCACGGACAGGGCACGCCGTGAACCCGGCGGACACGGCGGAAGCCGTGGACGACGGGGAGGACGCCGGGCTGGACACCGCTCCCGAGGATCCCGCCCGGGAGGCTCCCGAGGAGGAGGCGGAAGCGGAGACGGGGGCGGCGGGGGCGCACCCCGGCACGCCGCGGCTGTTCCTCGACCGGTTCGCCACTCCCGACGGGCGGGCCCGGTTCGTCGCCGTGTCCCACCGGGCGATCGCCGAGGAGCCGGACGAGGAGTACCCGGTGCTGCTGACGACCGGCCGGGTCGTGTCGCAGTACCAGTCGGGCGCGCAGACGCGCCGTGTGGCGGAGCTGAACGCCGCCGCGCCTGGCCCCTTCGTGGAGCTGCACCCGCGGCTGGCGGCCCGGCTGGGCGCGGCCGAGGGCGACCCGGTGGCGGTGGTCTCGCGGCGCGGCCGTGCGGTGGCGCCGGCGCGGATCACCACCGGCATCCGTCCGGACACCGTCTTCATGCCGTTCCACTGGCCGGGCGAGGGCCGCGCCAACAGCCTCACCAACCCGGCCCTGGACCCGACTTCGCGGATGCCGGAGTTCAAGGCGTGCGCGGTGCGGGTGGAGGCGGTCGTACCGGCCGACGAGTGACCCGTGCCCGGCCGGCGGAGGCCCCGCTGCCAGTCGGCGGACGACCTGTGACCGGCCCCGGAATTGACCCATGATTCCAGGGCCGGAATGCACCACGTGGCAGGTCTTTCCGCCTCGTAGATTCGACGCATGACGACCTACCAGGTATCCCAGCGCATGAACTTCGCCGCCGTCGCCCCCAAGGTGTTCAAGGCGGTCCTGACCCTCGACGCGGCCGCCCGGCAGGGCATCGACCCGGTCCTGCTGGAGCTGGTCCAGATCCGCGCCTCGCAGATCAACAAGTGCGCGTACTGCATCGACTACCACGCCCGTGACGCCCGCAAGGGCGGTGAGACGGAGGAGCGGATCCACCAGCTCCCGGCCTGGCAGGAGTCGAGCCTGTTCACCGGGAAGGAGCGGGCAGCGCTCGCCCTCACCGAGGCGGTCACCCTGCTGCCGCACGGCGTGCACGACGACGTGTACGAGGAGGCCGCGCGCCACTTCGGCGAGCAGGAACTGGCCCAGCTGATCGCGCTGATCTTCACGGTCAACACGTGGAACCGGATGAACGTCACGACCCGCAAGACCCCGGGGACCCTGTGACCGCCGTCGACTGCGCGGCACCCCCCGTCGGCCGGTCCCCCGTCGGGGCCGGGCGGCCGTCGGGGGCCGGGCGGCCGTCGGGAGGTCTCGCGGTGGAGGGGGTGGCGACCGGGAGCGTGCCGGGGATCGGCGCGGCCCTCACGCTCGCGGCGCTGCCGGCCGGGGCCGTGCGCGCCAGTCGCCGCCGTCGATGAGCCGGCCGCGGGCGCGCAGCTTCACGGCGACGTCGGGTGCGGCGAGATAGACCCAGGCACGGACGGCGGCCCCGTCGGTGTCCCGGGTCACCTCGCGTGCGACGCGCTCGTAGAGGCCGCGCCGCGGGTCCGCGGGGACGTACTCCTCCAACCGGTCGAGCTCGGCGAGGAGTTCGGCGTACGCCTCGGGCCGGGCGGTGACCAGTTCCCCGCTGACCGTTCCACCGGCCGACTCCACGGCGTAGGGGTAGCCCGGACCGTCGTACAGGACGGCCCCGATGAGCCGGGCGGGATCCTCGGCGCGGGTGCGGCCGCGCAGAAGGACGTCGTGGTTGCGCTCACCGGGGCGGAGGGTGCCGTAGACGAAGAAGGGGAGGCGGCGGGGGCTGTCGGGCGTCACAGGAAACGATTCTCTCCTCTCGCCCGCCCCCACGGAATCGCTACGGCCATGACAGGTCCGGGGGTCTCTCGGATCCCGGCCGTCCGCAGCGCGGAACCCGGCCCGGCCGGCGCCTCAGGACCCCGGCGGACCCGCCTACTCCCCGTACGGGTGACGCCGCTTCGCCTCGCGCAGGGCCCGGCCCCACCACGTCAGCTGGTCGAGCATCGTCCTCGCCGCGGCGTCCGGGCCCGTGGGGTCCTTGAGGGCGCCCTCGCCGTCGAAGGAGCCGGCCGCGCCGTGGAAGGAGACCGTGTCACGGACGGTGACGGCGTGGAGTTCGGCGAAGACCTGGCGCAGATGCTCCGTCGCGCGCAGACCGCCGGCCAGTCCGCCGTAGGAGACGAGGGCGACCGGCTTGGCACGCCACTCGGAGTAGTGCCAGTCGATCAGGTTCTTCAGGCCCGCCGGGAAGGAGTGGTTGTACTCGGGGGTGAGGACGACGAAGGCGTCCGCCGCCGCCAGCTTGGGCGTGACCCCGCTCAGCGCGGCGGCCGCCTCCTCGGTGCGGGCCATCGAGGTGGGCAGGTCGGCGCCGGCGACGTCCAGGACGTCGACGGTGAGGTCCTCGCGGGCGCGCACCCGGCCGAGGAGCCAGTCGGCGACGACCGGGCCGAAGCGGCCGTGGCGGTTGCTGCCGACGACGACGGTGACATGGAGAGGGCTCATGGTCTGTGCGGTCATGCGGAACAGGCTGGTACCTCAACCATTGTCGAGGTCAAGCCCCGGCGGCCGGCGGGCGCGCTCACCCGTTCACCCCGCCGCCCTGCGCCCTTCGGGTGTTCTTGTGCGACACACCGTCCCGACCGCCGTGACCTGGCGAAACAGCTCTCACGGGCGGCCCTCGGAAGCCCCGCCCACGGCGTTTCTGACGGCCTTTCAGCAAGCGGGCCGCGCGCACTGCCTTTTACCTCGGAAGAGCAAGGGATGAGCAGGGGCCACCGATGAGCTCGTGAGGAGCGACCGATGCGACGTACCGTCCGGCTGCTGACCGGCGCAGCGCTCGCCGCCGCCGTCACCGGACCGCTCGCCGGGTCCGTGTACGCCGCCGGCGGCACCCGCCTGGAGGTGCACCCGTCGTCGGTGGTGCCGGGCGGGTCGGTCACGGTGGGCACGGCCGCCTGCGGCGACGGCGGTACGGCGGACGGCGACGCCAGCGCGGTCGGCGCCGGCCACTTCACCCTGGCGCCCGGCGGCCACGAGGGCCGGGCGACCGGCCGGTTCGAGGTGCCGCCGAGCGCCCAGCCGGGGACGTACGAGATCGTCGCGCGGTGTTCCCGCGGCGGCCGGGAGGTGCACGGCGACCTCGTCGTGACCCTCACCGCCGTGCAGCCGCGCGGCAGTGTGAAGACGGGGGTCGGTGGCGCTCTGGGCCCCGATCCCGTGCAGACCGCGGCAGGCGTGGCGGCTCTCGCCGTCGCCGCCGCGGGCGGTACCTGGCTCCTGCATCGCCGGGCGAGAGGCGACGGGATCTGACGGACACCCTCCGCTGTCCGTCCGCCGGTACCGCACATCCCCTCCCCCTCCGGGTCCGACCCCCCTCGCGGCCCGGAGGGGGCACGGGGCCCGCACGAGGGGAGGTCCAGGTGCGCAGATACGGCAACGCCGCCATAGCGGCCGGCACCGCCACCGCCCTGTGCACGGGCGCCTGGCTGCTGCACAACGGCACCGCCGTGCACCCCCCGCCGCAGCCGGCCGCCGCCGAGGCCCGCCCGGCCGCCGCCCAGCCGCGCTCCGTGCCCGCTCTGCCGCCCGCCGAGCCCGACCGCATCCGCATCCCCGCGATCCATGTGGACGCGCCCCTAACGGGCCTCGGCCTCACCGCGTCCGGCAGCCTGGACGTGCCGCCCGCCGACCGGCCGGACCTGGCCGGCTGGTACGAGGCCGGCACCACTCCCGGGGAGACCGGCACCGCCGTCGTCGCCGGACACGTGGACAACGCCGACGGCCCGGCCGTCTTCTTCGCGCTGGGCGCCCTGAAGAAGGGCAGCACCATCGAGGTCGACCGGCGCGACGGCGGCACCGCCCGCTTCACCGTCTACGCCGTGGAGGTCTACCAGGCGCGCGACTTCCCCGACGGGAAGGTGTACGGGGCCGCGCCCCGGCCCGAGCTGCGGGTGATCACCTGCGGCGGCGCCTGGTCACGTGCCACCGGCTACCAGGGCAACGTGGTCGTCTTCGCCCGGCTCACCGGCAGCGGACGCTGACCCGCCCAGCAGGTGCTCCTCGCCCCATCGCCCGAGCGGCTCCAGCGCCGTGTTGAGGGTCTCGCCCCGCTCCGTCAGCGAGTACTCCACGCGCGGCGGCACCTCGTCGAACTCCTCGCGGTGCACGATGCCGTCGGCCTCCAGCTCCCGCAGCTGCGCGGCGAGCACCTTCTCCGTCACGCCCGGCAGCCCGCGGCGCAGCTCCCCGAAGCGGTGCGGGCGCACATGCAGCGCCCACAGGACCATCACCTTCCACTTGCCGCCGATCACGTCCATCGCCGCGTCCGTGCCGCAGATGTACGCCCCCGGCCGCCGGCCGACCGCCATGCCCCGTCCTCCCTGCCTGGATGCTTTCGCGGCGGTAACCACCCACTGTGAAGTACGTACTTGAGCAGGTCGTCCCCCCGGACGAGCCTAGTCGGCATGACAGCGAACACACCGACCCCGGTCACCGTCCTCGGCACCGGCGCCATGGGCAGCGCCCTCGCCCGGGCCTGGCTCGCCGCCGGGCACCCCGTCACCGTCTGGAACCGCACCCCCGCCCGCACCGAGGCGCTCGCCGCCGGGGGAGCCGCCGTCGCCGGGAGCGCGGCAGAGGCCGTCGCCGCCGGCCGGCTGGTGATCGTCTGCCTGCTCGACGACTCCTCGGTCGGTGAGGCGCTGGAGCACGCCTCGCTGTCCGGACGGGACGTCGTGAACCTCACCACCGGCACACCCGCGCAGGGCCGGGCCCGGGCGGTCTGGGCCGAGGCGCGCGGCGCCCGTTTCCTGGACGCCGGCATCATGGCCGTCCCGCCGATGATCGCCGACCCCTCCTCCGGGGCGTACGTGTTCTACAGCGGGTCGGCCGAACTGTTCCGGGAGCACCGGGACACCCTCGCCGTACCGGCCGGGGCGACCTTCGTCGGCACCGATCCGGGCTTCGCCGCGCTGCACGACGTGGCGCTGCTCAGCGCCATGAGCGGCATGTTCGCCGGGGTCTTCCACGCCTTCGCCCTGGTGCGCCGCGAGGACATCGCGCCCAGGGAGTTCGCGCCGCTGCTCCAGGGCTGGCTCACCGCGATGGCGGGCCTGGTGCACAGGACGGCGGACCAGCTGGAGAGCGGGGACTACGCCAAGGACGTCGTCTCCAACGCGGCCATGCAGGCGGCGGGCAACGCCACGCTGCTGCGCACGGCCCAGGAGCAGGGCGTCAGCCCCGAGCTGCTGACGCCGTACATGGCGCTGATGGACCGGCTGGTCGCCGAGGGGCGGGGCGCCCAGGACACGACGGGCATGATCGACCTCCTGGCCGGGCGCCCGGCTGCTTCCTGACGCCGACCACCGGCGCGTACAGGCTGCCGCCCTGCGGATCGACGACCGGCCAGGTGTCACCCGCGCGCACCGGCTGCGCGCCGGTGCCGAACGCCCGGTGTGCCTCGCGGACGAGGACGCCGTCGGTGGTGCGCCGGCCGTCGGCCGCGGTGAAGGTCCACAGCTTCTGGTTCCTGCCGAGGGCGGCGGCCTCCCCCGGGCCCGCGGCGGTCAGCGACTCGACGCCGATGCCCAGGTCCGTGTGCCGCAGCCGGCGGCCGTCGCGCAGGGCGAAGGCGGCGACGCGTCCGGCGCCGTCGGCGCCGGAAGCCTGTCCCGGACGGATCAGGCCGGCCACTGCTCGTACGCCAGCTTCGCCACCAGCGTGAACACCACCGTCAGCAGCACGATCCGCACGAAGCCGCTGCCCTTCTTCAGCGCGGTGCGCGCGCCCAGCGTGCCGCCCGCCAGATTGAACAGGGCCATCAGCGCGGCCGGCTGCCACAGCACCGCGCCCTGCCAGGCGAACATCGCGAGCGCGCCGGCGTTGGTGCAGCAGTTGACGATCTTGGCGGTGGCGGAAGCGGCCACCAGGTCCAGACGGAGCACGGCGGTCAGCGCGAGGACCAGGAACGTGCCGGTGCCGGGGCCGATCAGCCCGTCGTAGAAGCCGATGCCGAGGCCGGCCAGACCGATCGCGGCCAGCACCCTGCGGCGGGTCACCGGACCGGATGCCGGGGCGGTGCCGAAGCCCGGCCGGAAGATCACGAAGGCCGCCACGGCCAGCAGCACCACCATGATCACCGGCTTGAGCACCTCCGTGCTCATCCCGGCCGCGAAGAACGCCCCCGCCGACGACCCGGCGAGCGCCGCGAGGCCGATCCGCACGGCGGTGCGCACATCGACCGGGGCCCTGCGGGCGTAGGTCACGGCAGCGCCCGTGGTGCCGACGATCGCCACGGCCTTGTTCGTGCCCAGCGCGTGGGCGGCCGGGGTGCCGCCCGGCAGCCCCAGCAGCAGCGCGGGCAGGAGCAGCAGGCCGCCGCCGCCCACCACGGCGTCGATCCATCCGGCCGCGAGGGCGGCCAGGCACAGCAGGGCGATCATGGCGAGCGATATGTCGGGCACGACCGTGACCCTAAGGGACGGGATACATGCCCTGTCCATGCAGTTCCGTGAGTTCTGAGCGTCCTCTGAGGTTCGGCCCGGTCCCCTCACACAGGCACCGTACGGGCGCTGAGGGCAGCGTTCCTCCCGGGAAACAGACGTGATGCGGTCGGGTAACACCCGCACCGCACGCTCGACGGCATGACCTCGAAATCGCGTGTGGTGGTGATCGGCACCGGTCTGGCGGGCGTACGGCTCGCCCGGCGGCTGGCCGAGCTCGGCACGCCCGCGCTGCTCGTCGGCGAGGAGGAGCACCGGCCCTACAACCGGGTGCTGCTCGCCGAGGTGCTCGCCGGACGGTACAGCCCCGATGTGATCGCGCTGCCCGCCCCGGCGGAGCTGGTCCGCGCCCGGGTGACCGGGATCGACCGCGCGTCCCGCACCCTGGCGTGCGCGGACGGCTCCGAGATCGCATACGACACGCTGGTCCTGGCCACCGGCTCCAACCCGGTGCTGCCGCCGCTGCGGGGCCTGTTCACACCCGATCACGTGCTGCCCGAGGGAGTGCACGCCTTCCGCACCATGGACGACTGCCTGGGCCTGTCCAAGGCGGTACGCCCCGGAGTGCGGGCCGTCGTCATCGGCGGCGGGCTGCTCGGTGTGTCCGCCGCCCGCGCCCTCGCCCTGCGCGGCGCCCAGGTGGTGCTGGCCCAGCAGTCCGAGCGGCTGATGGAGAACCAGCTCGACCCGGCCGCCTCCGGGCTGGTCCACCGGCACCTGACCGGCCTCGGCGTCGAGGTGCACACCGAGTGCCGGGTGCGTGACGTGCGCTGCGTCGGCGGCGCGGTCCGCTCGGTGGAGATGGCCGACGGATACGCCCTCGACGCCGACCTCGTCGTCCTGGCCTGCGGCGTCCACCCGCGTGCCGGGCTCGCCAAGGACGCCGGGCTCTCCGTCCGCAAGGGCGTCGTGGTCGACGACGAACTGCGCACCAGCGACCCGGACATCCACGCGATCGGCGACTGCGCCCAGCACGACGGCGAGGTGTACGGCCTCGCGGCCCCCGCCCTGGAACAGGCCGAGGTGCTCGCGGAGCTGCTCGCCGGCCGGTCCGGCGCCCGCTACCGGGGCACCCGTTCCCTGACCCGGCTCACCCTCACCGGCCTCGACCTCGCCGCGTTCGGCGAGACCGTGCCGCGGCCCGGCGACGACGTCGTCCAGCTGGCCGACGCCACGCGCGGCACCTATCGCAAGGTCGTCGTCCGCGACGACCGCCTGGTCGGCGGGGTCCTCGTCGGCGAACTCGGCACCGTCGGCGCGCTGGCGCGCGCCTGGGAGGGAGCAGAGCCGCTCCCCGACGACGGCCCTCTGCTCCACCTGCTCACCAACGATGGAGGCTCCTGAATGACCGCCGCCCCGGGGGCCACCCCCACTCCCACGATCGTGCTCGTCGGCCACGGCATGGTCGGCCAGCGGTTCCTCGAATCGCTCGCCGAGCGCGGCCTGACCGCGAACCACCGTGTGGTGGTGCTGTGCGAGGAGCCGCGCCCGGCGTACGACCGCGTGCACCTCACCTCGTACTTCTCGGGCACCTCGCCCGAGGAACTCTCCATGACCGACGGGGAGTTCATCAAGGACAACGGCATCGAGCTGCACCTCGGCGACCCGGCCGAGACGATCGACCGCGAGGCCAAGCGGGTCACCGCCCGCTCGGGCCTGGTCGTCGACTACGACTACCTGGTGCTGGCCACCGGCTCCTACCCGTTCGTGCCGCCCGTGCCGAACAAGGACGCCGCCGGCTGCTTCGTGTACCGCACCATCGAGGACCTGCTGGCGATCGAGGAGTACGCGAAGAACATCACCACCGGTGCCGTGGTCGGCGGCGGTCTGCTGGGCCTGGAGGCCGCGGGCGCCCTCAAGGGCCTCGGGCTGGACAGCCACATCGTGGAGTTCGCCCCCCGTCTGATGCCGGTCCAGGTCGACGAGGGCGGCGGCGCCGCCCTGCTGCGCACCATCGAGGGCATGGGCCTGACGGTGCACACGGGCGTGGGCACGCAGGAGATCCTGGTCGGCCCCGAGGGCGCCGTCACCGGGATGAAGCTCTCCGACGGCTCCGAACTCGCCGTCGACATGGTCGTGTTCAGCGCCGGTGTCCGCCCCCGCGACCAGCTCGCCCGGGAGAGCGGTCTGGCGGTCGGCGAGCGCGGCGGCATCAGCGTCGACGAGCAGTGCCGCACGCTCACCGACCCGAGCGTGTTCGCGATCGGCGAGTGCGCGCTGGCCGCCGACGGCCGGGTGTACGGCCTGGTCGCCCCCGGCTACGAGCAGGCGAAGACCGCGGCCGCCACCATCGCCGCCGACGAGGCGTCCTTCACCGGCGCCGACCTGTCGACCAAGCTGAAGCTGCTCGGCGTGGACGTGGCGTCCTTCGGCGACGCGCACGGCGCCGCCGAGAACTCCCTGGACGTCGTCTACTCCGACTCCCGCTCCGGCCTGTACAAGAAGCTGGTCATCGCGAGCGACGGCACCCTGCTCGGCGGCATCCTGGTCGGCGACGCGGAGGCGTACGGCACGCTGCGCGCGCTGACCGGCACGATCCCGCCGATCGCGCCGGAGAGCCTGGTGCTGCCGGCCGGCGCGGGCGAGGCCGTCCAGCTCGGCCCGTCCGCCCTGCCGGACGAGGCGATCATCTGCTCCTGCCACAACGTCACCAAGGGCCAGATCCGCGGCGCGGTCACCGACCACCAGTGCACGTCCGTGCCCGAGGTGAAGAAGTGCACCAAGGCCGGCACCGGCTGCGGCAGCTGCATCAAGGTCCTCGGCCAGCTCGTGGACGCCGAGCTGGAGGCGAGCGGCGTCGAGGTCGACAAGGGCCTGTGCGGCGACTTCTCCCAGACCCGCGAGGAGCTGTACGAGATCGTCCTGGCCCTGCGGATCAACACCTACCAGGAGCTGCTCGACCGCTACGGCCGCGAGAGCGCCCGCGGCGGCGACGGCTGCGAGATCTGCAAGCCGACGGTCGGCTCGATCATCGCCTCCCTCGCCCCGACGATCGGCGCGAGCGGCTACGTCCTGGACGGCGAGCAGGCCACGCTCCAGGACAGCAACGACCACTTCCTGGCCAACCTCCAGAAGAACGGCTCGTACTCCGTCGTCCCGCGGATCGCCGGCGGTGAGATCACCCCGGAGAAGCTGATCGTGATCGGCGAGATCGCCCGGGACTTCGGCCTCTACACGAAGATCACCGGAGGTCAGCGGATCGACCTCTTCGGTGCCCGCGTCGAACAGCTGCCGCTGATCTGGACCCGGCTGGTGGACGCCGGCTTCGAGTCCGGCCACGCCTACGGCAAGGCGCTGCGCACGGTGAAGTCCTGTGTCGGCTCGACCTGGTGCCGCTACGGCCAGCAGGACTCGGTCCGCATGGCCATCGACCTGGAGCTGCGCTACCGGGGCCTGCGCTCCCCGCACAAGCTGAAGTCGGCGGTGTCGGGCTGCGCCCGCGAGTGCGCGGAGGCCCAGTCGAAGGACTTCGGCATCATCGCCACCTCCAACGGCTGGAACCTCTACGTCGGCGGCAACGGCGGCGCCACCCCCCGGCACGCGGACCTGCTCGCGCAGGACCTCTCCGACGCCGAACTGATCCGTCTGACCGACCGGTTCCTGATGTTCTACATCCGCACCGCGGACCGGCTGGAGCGCACCTCGACCTGGCTGGAGCGGATCCCGGGCGGCCTGGACCACGTCCGTGACGTGGTCGTGGAGGACTCCCTCGGCATCTGCGAGGAACTGGAGTCGCTGATGGCCGACCACGTCGCGAACTACCGCGACGAATGGGCCGAGACCATCAAGGACCCGGAGAAGCTCGCCCGGTTCGTGTCCTTCGTGAACGCGCCCGACACCCCCGACCCGGTCGTCGGCTTCGTCCCCGAGCGGGACCAGATGAAGCCGGACCTCCCGCTGCTCACCATCGGCCACCGTCCCCTGGAAGGAAGCGCCCAGCGATGACCCTGGCACCCGAGACGACCGACCTGAAGGTCCAGATCCAGCTCGCCGACAGCTGGCTGACGGTCTGCGACCTGAGCCGGCTGCTGCCGGGCCGGGGCGTGGCCGCGCTGCTCCCCGACGGCGAGCAGGCCGCCCTGTTCCGCGACCGGTCCGGACGGCTGTACGCCATCGGCAACCGTGACCCGTTCAACGGCGCGGCCGTCCTCTCCCGCGGCCTGACCGGCACGCACGAGGGCCGTGTCTATGTGGCGTCCCCGCTCCTGAAGCAGCGCTTCGACCTGGAGACGGGCGTCTGCCTGGACGACGACTCGGTCCGTGTGACGACGTACGAGGTCCGCACCGCCTGACCCGTCCGCCCCGTGACGCGAGGCGCGCACCCGATGCCGACCGGGTGCGCGCCTCGCCGTGCTCAGCCGTGCTCCGCCGTGCCTCGGCGGGGTGCCCCTCTCAGCCGACCCGGCCGTAGGTGCCGTGGGCCTCCGGGGCGGGCCGGTCGTCCAGATAGAACCACTCCGAGGTGGGCCCGGGGACCGGCGGCGCGGGCGGCGGCGGGGAGAGGGGTTCCGGGGGAAGCGGCGAGGAGGCGGGGACCGGCGCCGTTCCGGCACCCTCGGCGCCCGGTGGCTCCGTCCCGTCCCCCGGGCCGGTCCCGGCCCGCCCCGTCCCGTGCCCTGCGCCGGTCCCGGCCCGCCCCGTCCCGTGCCCCGGACGCGGCGTCCCGTACCCGGCCCGCGGCATGCCGGCCGCTGCCCCGTCCCCCGGACCCGGCGCCCCGGCCGTCTCCGCCCGCGGCGTCCCGGCCGCGCCTTGCGGGGCCTCGGCGTCCGATGCCCGCCCCTCGGACGCCGTCCGCGGCAGCTCCGCCTCCACGTGGCGTCCCGCGGAGCGCTGTTCGGCCGTGAACTCGTCGATCTGGGTGCGGCAGGCGTGGTCCAGATGGGTCACTCCGCTCAGGTCCAGGCGGATGCGGGGCCGGCCGGAGGCGGCGGCCTGCTCCAGGCCCTCGATCAGCCGGGGCAGCCGCAGGAACGTGGCGTTGCCCGCCACGACGAGCTCGGCGGTGTCGTCCCCGGTACGCAGCCGTACGACGACCTGGGACATACGCAGCGCGGCCAGCACCACGCCCGCCAGGAGCCCGACGAGCACGCCCTCCAGCAGCGCGGTGACGGTGATGACCGTGGTGGTGAGCGTCATGACCGCGAACTCGGCCCGGTCGGCCCGCCACATCTTCGGGAACTCCTGCGGCGCGAACAGCTTCCAGCCGCTGTGCACGAGCACCCCGGCGAGCACCGAGATCGGGATCAGCGCCAGGACCTGGGGCAGCAGCAGCGCGAACGCCAGCAGCCACAGCCCGTGCAGGGTGCGGGAGATCCGGGTCTTCGCCCCGGCCTGGACGTTCGCCGAGCTGCGGGCGACGACAGCCGTGACGGGCAGCGCGCCGAGCAGTCCGGCAAGCGTGTTCCCGACGCCCTGGGCGACCAGTTCGGTGTCGTACCGCGTGCGCGGTCCGCTGTGCATCCGGTCCACGGCCGCCGCGGTGAACAGGCTCTCCGCCGACGCGATCACCGTGAAGGTGAGGACGGCGGAGAGGATCCCGGCGTCCGCGAGAAGCGCGAACTGCTCCGGTCCCGGTATGTCGACCGCGTCCGCGAGGTCGCCGACCCGGAGCGTGCGCACCTCCACACCCGGCAGCGCGGCGACCCCGATGCCGAGGCCGACGGCGACGAGGGCCGCGGGGATCCTGCGGACCGGGCCCGGCACCTTGCTCCAGACGAAGCTGAGCACGATGGTGACGACACCGAGGGCCGCCGCGATCGCCGCCTGCGGATCGGACGCGACCCCGGCCGCCAGCCCGGGGACACCCGCGATGTTCTCGACCGGCGTCCCCGGGGCTTTCGCGTCGGACATCGGGTACAACTGGCCGAACATCAGGGGCAGTCCGATGCCGGCGAGCATGCCCTGCACGACGGCGAGGGAGATCGCCTGGAACATCCGGCCGAGCCGCACCACCCCGAGCACGGTCTGCAGCACGCCGGTGCCCAGGACGATCACCCCGAGCGCCGCGATCCCGTGCTCGGCCACGGTCTCCGCCACGAGCGCCGCGAGACCCGCCGCCGGCCCGCTGACCTGGAGGGTGCTGCCCCGCACCGCCCCGACGACGAGCCCGCCGACGACCCCGGAGACGATGCCGAGTTCGGCGGGCACGCCGGAGGCGACGGCCACACCGATGCACAGCGGGAGCGCGACGAGGAAGACGACCAGGGACGCGGTGATCTCGGTGCCGAGGTCGACACGCCCCTTGCCCGGCGTGCCGGTGCTCTTCACGCCGGCGCCCTTCGGGTCCGCGCCCTTCGTCCCCGCCCTCTTCGTGCCCGGGCCGGGCGGGCGTGAGCGGCGCTTCGCGTGCGCCCCGCTCATGAGCCGTGCACCCGGAACAGACCGTCCTCGTCCAGCTCGTGGACGCGACCGGTGTCCACCTCGTAGTACCAGCCGTGCAGACGCAGCCGCCCGGCCTCGGTCTGCCTCCGCACCGCCGGATGCCCGCGCAGGACGGTGAGCTGGTGGCGCACATTGCGCTGGACGACGTCCCGCAGCGCGGGGTCCGAGGGCTGGTCCGCCGCCCCCTCCGGCGCGAGCGCGGGCCGCACCAGCTCCAGCCAGGCGTCCACCCCGGGCAGCCCGGAGAGGTCCGTGCCCTGCCGCAGCGCGCCCATCGCCCCGCAGTGGGAGTGGCCGCAGACGACGACGTCCTGAACGCCCAGCACCTCCAGCGCGTACTCGATGGTGGCGGCCTCGCCGGAGGGTGCCCCCTGCGCGTCGTGGGGCGGCACGATGTTGCCCGCATTCCGCAGCTCGAATATCTCTCCCGGGCGCGCGCCGGTGATGAGCGCGGGAATCACCCGCGAGTCGGAGCAGCTTATGAAGAGAACTCCGGGGAATTGCCCGACGGACAGTTTCCGGTATTCGTCGCCTTCGAATCCCACCCGTCGCTCGAACGACCGGGCGCGGTCCAGCAATGCCTTCATCATGCCTCCAGACACAGGTCCGAACAGGTCCGACGACCGTAGGAGGGCGAAAGACAGAGGAAGGTTAGGGGAACACTAAAGAACCGGACAACAAGCGCTTTCTGAGGGTCATTTCACACTGCGCCGGATTTCCGGCAGGCCACCGGTCATTTCCTTGTAGCGTGTCGAACCCCGTCCCCCATTCATGGAGAGACACGACGCCATGTGCGTACGAGTGCTGCTCATCGAGGACGACGAGACGATCGCCGAGCCGCTCGGCGAAGGGCTGCGGGAGTACGGGCTGACCGTCCGTCATGTCGCGACCGGAGCGGAAGGGCTGCGCGGGCCGTACGGCGATGTCGTGCTGCTGGACCTGGGGCTGCCCGACATGGACGGCATCGACGTGTGCCGGGGCATCCGGCAGGTCTCCGACGTACCGGTGATCATCCTCAGCGCGCGCGGCGAGGAGGCCGACCGGGTGCTGGGCCTGGAGCTGGGCGCCGACGACTACCTGGCGAAGCCGTTCAGCCTCCGGGAGCTGGTGGCCCGCATCCGGGCGGTGCGCCGGCGCCGTCTGCCGCCCCGGGAGACGGCCTACGCGGGCGAGTCGGAGGGCGCCGCGCCCGGCGCGCTCGTCGTGGACCGCCGCACCCGGCAGGTGTGGGTGGGCGAGGAGCAGGTGGCGCTGACACCGAAGGAGTTCGAGCTGCTGGCGCTGCTCGCCGAGGACGCCGGGGCGGTGTACTCCCGTCAGACGATCCTGGACCGGGTCTGGGACGAGCACTACGACGGTCCCACCAAGACCCTGGACGTCCATGTGGCCACGCTGCGCCGCAAGCTGGGCGACCCGGCGTGGATCCGGACGCTGCGCGGGGTCGGTTTCCGCCTCGCGGTGCAGACGCCCGAGCAGGACCGGCCGCGGGGCGCCTCATGACCCGCCGGCTGCTGCTGAGCTACGTCGGCCTGGCGGCGCTCGTCCTGCTGAGCCTGGAGATCCCGCTGGGGATCGTGAACTCCCGGACGGAGCGGGCGCGGATCATCCAGGCGGCCGACGCGCAGGCCGACGCGGTGGCCGCGTACACCGAACTGTCCCTGACCGCCGGCCGGCCCGGCGCCGTGACCGAGCGCGCCGCACGCTGCGCGCGGCGCGTCGGCGGGCAGGTGGTCGTCGTCGGCGCCGGCGGCGGCGTCCTGGCCGCGGCACCCGGTCCGCCGCCCGCGCAGCCGCAGGACATGGCCGCTCTGCGCGATCTGAGGGCGGCCCTGCGCGGCCGGCCCGCCACGGACGTGCGCGTCTCCTGGCTCGGCGGGGTCTCCCATCTGTCGGTGTCCCGGCCGGTCGGCTCCGGCGCGGCCCACGGCGCCGTCCGCATCACGCTGCCGACCGAGGCGGTGAACGCGCGGATCCTGCGGGTGTGGCTGCTGCTGGCTCTGGCGGGCCCCGCCGTTCTCGCCGTGACCGTGGCGGTGGCGTTCGCCTTCGCGCGCTGGGCGGGCCGCCCCATCCGGCGGCTGGAGGAGGCCGCTCACCGGCTCGCCGACGGCGGTCCCGTCCCCGGCGTGCTGGTGCGCTCGGGCCCGCCGGAGGTGCGCAGCCTGGCGGCCGCGTTCAACACGACGGCCGCCCGCCTCCAGCATCTGCTCGCCTCGCAGCGTGCCTTCGCGGGCGAGGCGTCGCACCAGCTGCGGACCCCGCTCGCGGCCCTGCGGCTGCGCCTGGAGAACCTCGAACCGGCCGTGGCCCGCCGTGCCCGGCCCAGTCTCGCCGCCGCCGTCACCGAGACCGACCGGCTGGCCCGGATGATCGAGGACCTGCTGGCCATGGCCCGTCTGGAGGAGGACTCGGTCCTGTCCGGCCCGGTCGACATCGGCGCGGTCTGCGCGGAGCGCCACCGCACCTGGCAGCCGCTGTTCGCCCGCGAGGACGTCTCCCTCGTGCTGTTCGCCGGGAGCGTGGGGCCGGTGCTGGCGCTGCCGGGGGCGGTGGAGCAGATCCTGGACAACCTGCTCTCCAACGCCCTGCGTGCCTCGCCCGCCGGCAGCACGGTCACCATGGAGCTGCGGCTGCACACCCCCGCCCACCGCCCACCGCGGGACAGCCGCCCCTGCTGGGCCGACCTGCATGTCACCGACGAGGGCCCCGGGATGACGGCCGATCAGCGCGACCGCGCCTTCGACCGCTTCTGGCGTGCCCCCGGTGCCCCCAAGGGGGGCGCCGGCCTGGGGCTGTCCCTCGTCCAGCGACTGGCCTGCGCGAGCGGGGGCGAGGTCGCCCTGCGGGAGGCGCCCACCGGCGGCGTGGACGCGGTGGTACGGCTGCTCTCGGCCGGCCCGTCCGGTGCCGAGCCCTGCCCGGGGAAGGCCGGCCGGCCCGGACGCGGGGTGTCCGCGCTGCCCGCGTGACGCCGTCGCGGCTACTCGCAGGCGGCCCCGTCGCCGTCCCGGTCGAGGTGACGGCCGTAGCCGGGCTCACCGGCGTACAGCGGGGCGGCACCGGCGGCGCGGGCCTCGCTGCAGTTGGCGTAGTAGGCGGAGCCGCCCGGGTCGTCGGCGACGGCGGCGGGCGCCGGGTCGGCGGTGACGGTCTCGGTGACCTTGACCTTCACGGTCCGGGTGACGGTCCGCGTGACCGTCACGGCCGGCTCGGGCTCGGCGGCGGCCGGGGTCGCCGTGACCGTGGCGGTCGCGGTGGTGGTGACCGTCGGCGCCGGCGCGGCGGCCAACGGCTTCGCGTCGTCGGCCGCCGTGCCGTCGTCGTCGCCCGCGCCGATCCCGGCGCCGACGAAGAGCGCCAGCGCGAGGGCGGGCAGCACATAGCGCTTACGGGCCCACCGGGGCGGAACGGGCGCCCCGGGAGCCGGGTACGGCGGCGGAGCGGTGTAAGGGTTGGCCATGTCTGCCCCCACGAGTGACACGAGTGAATCGTCAGGCGACGACGTTAGGGCTGCGCTCGCGGACGTGAAGGACTTGTGATGGATTCGTGACGTCCGGTGAGGGATCCGCCGTACAGCGGGGCGTCACGGGTTGGCCATGGAGCGTCAACCGGGCTCCCCTAGGTTCCTCAGCGCACGAACCCGTCGTCTGCCCGACGGCGGGCGGTCACGGCACCCCTTTGGAGTGAGCGTGGAACGTCGTACTCTCCTGCGTGCGGCCGTTCTCGGCGGGTCCGCCGCCGTGTTCGGCGGGACCCTGTCGCGCGGCGCCGCCTACGCGGCCCCGGCCCAGCCCGGCACAGGCCCCTACGGCCCCCTCGGCTCTCCCGACGCCAACGGCATCCGGCTGCCCGCCGGCTTCACCAGCCGGGTCGTCGCCCGATCCGGCCAGACCGTCTCCGGCACCTCCTACACCTGGCACAACGCCCCCGACGGCGGCGCCTGCTACGCCAACGGCACCGGCTGGATCTACGTGTCCAACTCGGAGATCAACCCGAGCGGCGGCGCGAGCGCGGTGCGGTTCTCCTCGACCGGCCAGATCACCGGCGCCTACCGCATCCTCTCCGGCACCCGGCAGAACTGCGCGGGCGGCAGGACTCCGTGGAACACGTGGCTGTCCTGCGAGGAGGTGTCCCTCGGCTACGTCTACGAGACGGACCCCTTCGGGGTGAACGCCGCCGTACGGCGGGACGCGATGGGCCGCTTCAAGCACGAGGCCGCCGCCGCGGACCCGGTGCGCCGGGTGATCTACCTGACCGAGGACGAGACGAACGGCCGGTTCTACCGCTTCGTGCCGGCCACATGGGGCGACCTGTCCTCCGGCACGCTCCAGGTCATGATCGCCGGCAGCGCCACCTCCGGCTCGTTCACCTGGGCGAACGTGCCCGACCCGGACGGTTCCCCGACCACCACCCGCACCCAGGTCTCGGGGTCGAAGTCCTTCAACGGCGGCGAGGGCTGCCACTACGCCGACGACACGGTGTGGTTCACCACCAAGGGCGACAACCGCGTCTGGCAGCTCAACCTCACGTCGAACACCTACGAGCTGGCCTACGACGACTCCCTCGTCTCCGGCACGGCCCCGCTCACCGGCGTCGACAACATCACCGGCTCCGCCTCCGGCGACCTGTACGTCGCCGAGGACGGCGGCACCATGGAGATCTGCCTGATCACGCCGGACGACGTCGTCGCGGCCTTCCTGCGCGTCGACGGCCAGTCCTCCTCGGAGATCACCGGCCCGGCGTTCTCCCCCGACGGCACCCGCCTGTACTTCTCCAGCCAGCGAGGCACCACGGGCTCCTCCTCGGGCGGCATCACGTACGAGGTGACGGGCCCCTTCCGGCCGTAGCCGGGCAACCCGACGATCCCCGATCCGTTGCCCACCCGCACCGCGCCCGGCCCCATCGAGGAGCCGGGCGCGGTTGCCACGGTTCTCAGGACGGTTCACCCCGCCTGCTCAGCCGAGATGGGGCCGAGCACGGTGTTCCAGGAAGTGACGGATACGGAGCCGCTGCGTGTGGTGCATCGGCAGTCGATCGATCTCCTCCGGCTGCACGAACCGCAACTCTGTGGACTCGTCCGAGATCGCAAGGTGGCCACCGACCATGCGAGCGGTGAAACAGACGTTGAACTGTCTGCGCACCTCACCGTCCGAGTAGGCGATGACATGGCGAGGGTCGGTGTACGTGCCCACGAGTCCGGTGATCTCTACGTCCAGACCCGTTTCCTCCTTCACCTCGCGGACGGCCGTTCCCGGGAGCGAGTCGGTCATCTCCATGCCACCACCCGGTAGCGCCCAGAGGTCGTTGTCCCTGCGGCGCTGAAGGAGCACGCGCCCTTCGTCGTCGGTGACCACGGCGGACGCGGCGACCACCAAGCTGTTCGGCTCCGGCGCTGATGGGTCGTCGTAGTACTCGGTCCGTGCCATGGTCACCCTTCTGCGACCGGTGTCGCGCTCTCCCACACCGCGTCGAAGCTACTGGCGTAGGTGTCGAACATGCCGCCCTCTCTGGTGCGCCGGAGATGCCACACGGGAGCACCGTAGGCGTTCACGCCCCACACGTGGGCATTGACCATCACCTGGTCATCCGCACGATAGATCGAGTTGTAGAGCGTGGTGGCGTGGGTCCGCACCTCGATGCCGGACACCCCGGCAAGTGGGCGATAGTGCATGAGGGCGAGTCGGCACCGGGACTCGATCCCGTGGCCGAACTTCTCTTCCGTGCCGCGCTGTCGGACATTGACGCTGTCCGGATCGCCGATCGCGATGCGGACAGCGCACCCGTCGGCAGCCCGTTCTCGCAACAGGTCGTTGAGCCGCGGGTACGCCTCGTGCAGGAAGACGGCGGGGTTCATGGTCTTCGACGACCTGTGGACCGTGGACGGCACGAACCTCGCGCAGTGCGACTCCGACTGCGGCCGGCCCTACGGTCAGGACTGACCACGGCCCGCAGCGTCGCGGCCGGCCTCAACGCGAGGCCGGCCGCGTTCGCCAGGAAGGAGGAAGAGACGTTGTCCGGGTCACCCCCTGAACTGCCGTCCGCGGTGCTCGACGCCCTCATGCCCACGACTTGGCGCCTGGTCGTGAACCGCCGGGGCTCCATGGTCTGGGAGGCGCAAGGCCCCCGGGGCCACCACGCCGTGAAGGTCGGGTATCCGATCGAGGCCACGGCCGACTGGCCCGCGCAGCCCTGGACCGCGCTCGCACCGGCGCGCGAAGGGGCCGTGCTCTGTCGCCTCGGCCTCGATGATCTCGCGTACGGCGAGTGGGAGCGCGGGACGTGGAACTACCAGCCGTGGCGCGAAGGGCCCGATCTGTACCAGCTGTGGGAGCCCTGCCGCAGGCCGGACACGTCCGTCCAGCCGCGCATCAGCGTGGCGCTGGGCTGTGTCGAAGCCCTGGCCGAACTCCACGGCAACGGCTGGGCCCACGGGGATGTGCAGCCCGCCCACTTCATCATCGGGATCGAGCGAACTCACCTCATCGACGTGGCCCTTGCCCGGGGCGGGCACGTGCCCGCGAGGTACGACTTCCCGTTCCGCGGCTGCCTCGTCCACTACGAGGCCCCGGAGATCTCGCGCAGCGTGCTCGCCACGGGGCAGGCGGAACCCACGCAGGAAGCCGACATCTACGCCCTCGGCGCGTCGCTGCTGATCTCCGCCACCGGTTGGCGAGCCGTCGAGTACCCGGACGACGCCCCACGCCCCGTTCAGAGGGAGGCCGTGGCGAGTGGCCGGCGGCGGGACGTGAAGGCACCCGGTGAGCTGGGCGAACTGATCGACGCCATGCTCAGCCATGAACCCGCCGATCGACCGACCGCCCACGAGGCCGGCAAGGCACTGAGCGCCCTCTGACGCCTCACCCGGCGATGAAAACGCCCGAAGGGGCGGCGCCCCCGCACGGGTGCCGCCCCTTCTCCGTGATCCGGAGCCGCCACCGATCGGTACTGAGGGTCGGGGACCGGCGGCGGCTCCGGGGCTCTGCGAGGTCAGCGGTGGTCGCTGCCCTCCGACTGCGAGGCCGCGCGGCCGGCCTCCAGGCGGGCCACCGGGATGCGGAACGGGGAGCAGGAGACGTAGTCCAGACCCACCTCGTGGAAGAAGTGGACCGACTCCGGGTCGCCGCCGTGCTCGCCGCAGACGCCGAGCTTGATGTCGGGACGGGTCTCGCGGCCCGCCTTCGCCGCGGCGGCGACCAGCGCGCCGACGCCGTCCTTGTCGATGGTCTCGAACGGGCTGACGCCGAAGATGCCCTTCTCCAGGTACGCCGTGAAGAACGACGCCTCCACGTCGTCGCGGGAGAAGCCCCACACCGTCTGGGTCAGGTCGTTGGTGCCGAAGGAGAAGAACTCGGCGGCCTCGGCGATCTGACCCGCGGTCACCGCGGCGCGCGGCAGCTCGATCATCGTGCCGATCGACAGTTTGAGCTCGGTGCCGGTGGCGGCCTCGACCTCGGCGATGACCTGGTCGGCCTCCTCGCGGACGAACTCCAGCTCCTGGACGGTGCCGACGAGCGGGATCATGATCTCCGCGCGCGGGTCGCCCTTGGCGTTCTTGCGCTCGGCGGCCGCCTCGGCGATCGCCCGTACCTGCATGGTGAACAGACCGGGGATGACCAGACCGAGGCGTACGCCGCGCAGACCCAGCATCGGGTTCTGCTCGTGCAGCCGGTGCACGGCCTGGAGGAGGCGCAGGTCGTTCTCGTGCGGCTCCTGGCGGGACTCGGCGAGGGCGACCCGCACCGACAGCTCGGTGATGTCGGGCAGGAACTCGTGCAGCGGCGGGTCGAGCAGGCGGACGGTGACGGGCAGGCCGTCCATCGCGGAGAACAGCTCCACGAAGTCCTTCTTCTGCAGCGGCAGCAGCGCCTGGAGGGACTCCTCGCGCTCCTCCTCGGTGTCGGCGAGGATCAGCCGCTCGACCAGCTCGCGCCGGTCGCCGAGGAACATGTGCTCGGTGCGGCACAGGCCGATGCCCTGGGCGCCGAACCGGCGGGCGCGCAGCGCGTCCTCGGCGTTGTCGGCGTTGGCGCGTACGCGCAGGCTGCGCTTGCGGTCGGCGAAGGCCATGATCCGGTGGACGGCCTCGACCAGCTCGTCGGCGTCGTCGGCGCCGGCGTGCATCCGGCCCTCGAAGTACTCCACGACCGGGGACGGGACCACCGGGACCTCGCCCAGGTAGACCTTGCCGGAGGAGCCGTCGATGGAGATCAGGTCGCCCTCCTCGACGACGTGACCGCCCGGCACCGTCATCCGGCGGCGCTTGGTGTCGACCTCCAGCTCCTCGGCGCCGCAGACACAGGTCTTGCCCATGCCGCGCGCGACGACGGCCGCGTGGGAGGTCTTGCCGCCGCGGGAGGTCAGGATGCCCTCGGCCGCGATCATGCCGTCGAGGTCGTCGGGGTTGGTCTCGCGGCGGACGAGGATGACCTTCTCGCCCGAGCGGGACCACTTCACGGCGGTGTAGGAGTCGAAGACCGCCTTGCCGACCGCGGCGCCCGGGGAGGCCGCGATGCCCCGGCCGACCTGCTCGACCTTCGCCTTCTCGTCGAAGCGGGGGAACATCAGCTGGGCGAGCTGGGCGCCGTTGACGCGCTGGAGCGCCTCGGCCTCGTCGATCAGGCCCTGGTCCACCAGCTGGGTCGCGATACGGAAGGCGGCGCCCGCCGTGCGCTTGCCGACGCGGGTCTGGAGCATCCACAGCTGGCCGCGCTCGATGGTGAACTCGATGTCGCAGAGATCCTTGTAGTGGTTCTCCAGGGTCTCCATGATCTGCATCAGCTGGTCGTACGACTTCTTGTCGATCGACTCCAGCTCCGCGAGCGGGACCGTGTTGCGGATACCGGCGACGACGTCCTCGCCCTGCGCGTTCTGGAGGTAGTCGCCGTAGACGCCCTGGTGGCCGGAGGCGGGGTCGCGGGTGAAGGCGACACCGGTGCCGGAGTCGGGGCCGAGGTTGCCGAAGACCATCGAGCAGACGTTGACCGCGGTGCCCAGGTCGTGCGGGATGCGCTCCTGACGGCGGTAGAGCTTGGCGCGGTCGCCGTTCCAGGAGTCGAAGACCGCCTTGATGGCGAGGTCCATCTGCTCGCGCGGGTCCTGCGGGAAGTCCCGGTCGGTCTCCTTCTTCACGATCTTCTTGAAGGTGGTGACCAGCTTCTTGAGGTCGGCGGCCTCCAGGTCGGTGTCGACCGTGACCTTCTTGAGCTCCTTGGCCCGGTCGAGGGCGTCCTCGAAGAGCTCGCCGTCGACGCCGAGGACGGTCTTGCCGAACATCTGGATCAGACGGCGGTAGGAGTCCCAGGCGAACCGGTCGTCGCCGGCCTGCTTGGCCAGACCCTGCACGGACTTGTCCGAGAGTCCGATGTTGAGGACCGTGTCCATCATGCCGGGCATGGAGAACTTGGCACCGGAGCGGACCGACACGAGGAGAGGGTTGTCGGCCTGGCCCAGCTTCTTGCCCATGCGCTGCTCCAGCGCGTCGAGGTGCGCACTCACCTCGTCACGCAGTGCCACCGGCTCCTCGCCACTGTCGAGGTAGACCTTGCACGCCTCGGTGGTGATGGTGAAGCCCGGAGGGACGGGAAGACCCAGGTTGGTCATCTCGGCGAGGTTTGCACCCTTACCGCCGAGAAGATCCTTGAGCTCCTTGTTGCCCTCGGTGAAGTCGTAAACGAACTTTTGAATTTCCGACACGGGTCCCAACTCCTGGAGGACGCGGTGGCTGCCCTGACGGCGAGGAACATACCCAGATCGAAGGCACCTGGGTACGTCCACTCATGCGTCATGCGCCCGTAACCAGCCGTCCGCCACCGGATCGAAAGTCAAGGATTGGCAATCGGACGCGCGTTCTTGTTTTCACTTCTTGAACACACCCTCACCCGCAAGGGGGGTTTCACGCTCAGACGAGCACCCTCCGGCACGTCTGAGTTCGATCGATGAACGATCAAGGGGTGGCACTCAGTGCCACCCCTTGAGGAAGTGCAGTCGCGCTTGATCCGCTCATCTGAGCGCAACCCTTATCAAGGGTGGCGAGAATCACGCTGTCGCGGGCGCTCGGGTACCACCATGCGGACCGCCGTCCGGGACGGGAAACACGCCTGTCACCAGCGTGCCTCACACCCCGAGAGCCCGCAGCCGCTCCTCGGCGCGCTCGGGCGCGTACAGGTGCTCCACGACCAGCGCGCCGGCCCCCACCAGACCCGCCCGCTCCCCCAGCCGCGAGGTGACGATGTCCAGGTGGGCGGTGGAGCGCGACAGCGCCCGCTGGTACAGCAGCTCGCGCACCCCGGTGAGGAACGGCGTCCCCGCGAGGTCGCCGGCGATCATCAGCACGCCCGGGTTGAGCAGCGTCACCACGGTCGCCAGCACCTCCCCCACCAGCCGGCCCGCCTCCCGCGCGAGGCCCACCGCCTCGGGGTGCCCCGCCGCGATCAGGGTGCGCACGTCCGAGCCGGAGGCCGCCGGCACCCCGGCCTCGGCCAGCCGCCGGGCCACCGCGCCCCCGCTCGCCACGGCGGCCAGACAGCCGTAGGAGCCGCAGCGGCACAGCGCCTGGGCGCCCTCCGGCACCCGGATGTGCCCGATGTCCCCGGCGCCGCCGTCGATGCCCCGGTAGACCGAGCCGTCCACCACCACACCCGCGCCTATGCCCGTGGAGACCTTCACCAGCACGAACGCGGAGCAGTCCGGGTGCCCGGTGCGCTGCTCCCCGTACGCCATGAGGTTGGCGTCGTTGTCCACCAGCACCGGGACCTGACCGGAGCCCGTGTGCTCGGTGAACGCCCTGGCCAGCCGGCCTCTTATGTCGTAGCCGTCCCAGCCCGGCATGATCGGCGGCTGCACCACCCGGCCGGTCTCGCTGTCCACCGGACCGGGCACCGCGAGCCCGATGCCGCACACCTCCTCGGCCCGGTGGCCCTCCTTGGCCAGCAGCTCCGCGAACCAGCGGCCCAGCTCGCCGAGCACCGCGTCGGGGCCGTCCTCGATCACCAGCGTGCCGCCCTGCTCGGCGAGGATCTCGCCGGTCAGCGACAGCAGGGCCACACGGGCGTGCCGGGTGTCCAGGTCGGCGGCCAGCACGACCGCGTGCTCCCCGTCGAACTCCAGGGTGATGGAGGGGCGCCCGCCGAGCGGGGAGTCCACCGGACCGCCCGCCCCCTCACGCAGCCAGCCCGCACGGAACAGCCGGTCCAGCCGCTGGCCGACGGTGGCCCGGGACAGACCGGTGACCTGCTGGAGCGCCCCGCGTGTGGTGGCACGGCCGCTGCGCACCAGTTCGAGCAGATCGCCCGCGCTCGCCTGACTTCTGGCAGTCATGCGCACCCCCTTGTGTTTCTCAAGCTTGCATTACATATTGAGTTTTGCGTGTTAAATAGGCGTAACCCTGCGGTAGCCACTGCCGAACCCCTCGGCGGTGCCGCCAGTGTCATTCTTGCGGGAGCCCCGAGTGGATCGCACTGCCCAGCTCGTCGCCCACCGAGCCGAATCCGCCATTGCATACGATCCGGCCGTCCTGGCCGGCCCGCTGCACTCCGGCGCGGCCCGGGTGCTGGAGGAGAACTGGACCGGGACCTCCACGGTGCCCTCCCGCAGCCTCTACCCGCACCAGTGGTCCTGGGACTCGGCGTTCGTCGCGATCGGTCTGCGGCACATCTCCGCGTTACGTGCACAGACCGAGCTGGAGACGCTTCTGGCCGCCCAGTGGGCCGACGGGCGGATCCCGCACATCGTCTTCAACCCCGCCGTGCCGCTCGACGCCTACTTCCCGAGCCCCGACTTCTGGCGCTCCTCCACCGCGGGCCGCGCCGCCGGCGCCCCGCGCGGCGTGGAGACCTCCGGGATCGTGCAGCCGCCGGTGCACGCCCTCGCCGCCTGGCTGGTCCACCTCGCCGACCCCGGGCTCTCCCGCGCCCGCGGGTTCCTCGCCGGGCTCTATCCCCGGCTGGCCGCCTGGCACCGCTACCTCCTGCACCGGCGCGACCTCGGCGGGGGCGGCCTCGCCTGCGTGGTGCACCCGTGGGAGCAGGGCATGGACAACGCCCCCAGCTGGGACGCGCCCCTCGCCCGCATCACCCCGGCCCCCTCCCGCTCCTTCCGCCGCGCCGACCTCGACCACGGGGCGGCGGAGGACCGGCCGACGGACCTGGACTACGGACGGTACGTGCGCCTGGCGGCGGACTACCGCGACCGGGGATACCGGGACGGGCCGGACGAGGCGCACGGGGACGGACCCGCCGGCCCGGGGCACGGGGGCGGACCCACCGGGTTCGCCGTCGAGGACCCCGCCTTCAACGCGCTCCTCATCGCCTCCGAGCACGCCCTCGCGAGGATCGCCCACGAACTGGGAGCGACCGGAACCGCCCGGCACGCCCGCGCCGAGCGGCTCACGGCCGCGCTGATCGACCGGCTGTGGGATCCGGCGGCGGGCATGTTCCTGTGCCGGGACCTGCGCGCCGCCCCGGCGCCGGCCGGCCGGGGCGGCCCCGGCCGCTCCCGCCTGCCCGGCCCGGCGCACGACGGCGGCCCCGGACACGACGGCGGACAAGGGCACGACGGCGGGCCCGGCCACGACGGCGGGCCCGCGTACGGCGGCCCCCGCCGCACGGACCTCCCCGGCCCCGGCCACGAGCCCGAGCCCGGTCACGGACCCGAGCCCGGACACGGCCGGATCCGCCCGCACGGCGCCGGCGCCGACCGGTCCGGTCCGGGCGGCGCCCGGCACGGCGAGGGACCCGCCCGGGCGACCGGCCGTCCCGTCCCGCGCGGCGGGCTCCTGCCCGAGCGCGGGGTCTCCGGGCTGATCCCGTTGATCCTGCCGACGCTGCCGCGGGAGACCGCCGCGACGCTGGTGCGCACGCTGACCGGGCCGCACTTCGGTCTCGGCGCCGCGACCCGCCTCGCCCCGAGCTACGACCTGCTCGGCGACGCCTTCGACCCGCACCGCTACTGGCGCGGACCGGCCTGGTTCAACACCAACTGGCTGCTGGAGCGCGGTCTGCGCACCCATGGCGAGCGCGAGCGGGCCGACGCCCTGCGCGAGGCCCTTCTGCGCACGGCCGGGACGAGCGGCTTCGCCGAGTACGTCGATCCGCGTACCGGCGAGGCGTGCGGAGCCGCCGGCTTCGGCTGGACCGCCGCGCTCACGCTCGACCTGCTGCACACGGCGACGACCGGCGCGGGGAACAAGTGGGGACGGAAACACAAGGGAGGGGACCGGACATGACCGATCGGCAGCATCTGCTCGTGTACGGCGGGACGTTCGCCGCCGTGGGTGACGGCGGCGACATCAGCGGCGTCCGCGGCGGCAGTTTTCCCGACGGGCTGTTCGTACGCGACGCCCGGCATCTGAGCCGCTGGCAGCTCACGGTCGACGGGGCCGTGCCCGAGACGCTCACCCCCGTCGCCGACGGGGACACCGCCCGCTGTGTGCTGGTCCCGCGGGGCGGCCGGCTGGAGCCCGCCGCGTACACGCTGTTCCGGGAACAGGCCGTCTCCGACAGCTCGTTCGTGGAGACCGTGCGCGTCACCAGCAACCGCCCGGTGCCGACCACCCTGCGCCTGGCGATCACCGCCGACGCCGACTTCGCCGACCAGTTCGAGCTGCGTTCCGACCACCGCACCTACTCCAAGCCCGGCGCGGTCCGCCACCGCCAGGCCCTCGACCACGGCGTGGAGTTCACCTACCAGCGGGGGGCCTGGCTCTCCCGTACGACGGTGAGCGCCGAGCCCGCCCCGGACGGCGTGGAGGAGACCGGCACCGGCGCCCGCCGTCTGGTGTGGACCCTGGACCTGGAGCCGTACGGCACCGCGGAGCTCACCCTGCGCGTGATGGCCCGCCCGCACGGCGAGAAACGGGCACTGCGGGTGCCCGCGTCCCCGGAGGCGGTGAACCGGCAGGTCCTCGCGCTGGAGGGCGGCTTCATGGAGGGCGTGGCCTTCCCGACCGGCTGGCCGGAGCTGGCCGCGGCCTGCGCGCGGGGCCTCGGCGACCTCGCCGCGCTCCAGATCCCGGCCACCGGACCGGACGGCGAGGAGCTGAGAGTGCCGGCGGCGGGCGCCCCCTGGTTCCTCACCCTGCTGGCCCGCGACGCGCTGCTGACCTCGCTGTTCGCCCTGCCCTACCGGCCCGGTCTGGCCGCCGCGACCCTGCCCGCGCTCGCCGCCACGCAGGCCGGCGAGAACAGCGGCCCGGCGTCCGTCGCCCAGCCCGGGAAGATCGTGCACGAGGTGCGCCACGGCGAGCTGGCCTACTTCGGGCAGGTGCCCTTCGGCCGCTACTACGGCTCGGTGGACGCCACTCCGCTCTTCCTCGTCCTGCTCGGCGCGCACACCGAGCACACCGGGGACACCGCGCTCGCCCGCCGTCTGGAGCCCCACGCGCGCGCCGCGATCGGCTGGATGCTCGACCACGGCGGTCTGACCTCGCGCGGCTATCTGGTCTACCGCGCCGACGAGGGCGGCCTCGCCAACCAGAACTGGAAGGACTCCCCCGGCGCGATCTGCTGGGCGGACGGCAGCCGCCCCTCCGGCCCGGTCATGGCGGCCGGCGCCCAGGGCTACGCCTACGACGCCCTGCGCCGCACCGCCTGGCTGGCCCGCACGGCGTGGCAGGACCCGACCTACGCGGCCCTGCTGGAGCAGGCCGCCGCCGATCTGCGCGACCGTTTCCAGCGCGACTTCTGGATGCACGAGCACTCCTTCCCCGCGCTCGCGCTGGACGGCGAGGGCCGCCAGGTCGACGCCCTCGCCTCGGACGCGGGCCATCTGCTGTGGTCCGGACTGCTCGACAAGGAGTACGGCAAGCTGGTGGGCCGGCGCCTGCTGGAGCCGGACTTCTTCTCCGGCTGGGGCGTACGGACGCTGGCGGCGGGGCAGCCGGCCTACCACCCGCTCTCCTACCACCGGGGCTCGGTGTGGCCGCACGACAACGCCCTCATCGCCCTCGGCCTCGCCCGCTACGGCCTCCACGACGAGGCGCGTACCGTCGCGCACGCCCTGGTCGAAGCGGCCTCCGCGACCGGTCACCGGCTGCCGGAGGTCCTCGCCGGCTACGCCCGCGGCACACACTCCGAGCCCGTTCCCTTCCCGCACGCCTGTGTCCGCGAGTCCCGCGCGGCGGCGACCCCGCTGGCCCTGCTGACCGCCGTGGGAGGGGCATAGGGAAGTGTTTGCCCGCTGTTTGCCGGGGACGTGAACGTCCCTCCGTGACAGCCCGTACGAGAAGACGGCGGGCCCGGCTCCCCGTGCCGGCCCCGCCGTCCCCGTACGGAAGGACCCCGGGTTGTCAGCCTCCACCCCTCTGCGTCACCTGCCCGACTCGCCGGACGATCCGAAGGACTCGACGGACCCGGCGGCCGATCCGGCGGACCCGGCAGCAGATCCGACAGCCGATTCGACGGACGACCCGGCGGTCGATTCGACGGACGACCCGGCAGCCGAATCGGCGGACGACCCGGCAGACCCGACGGACGACCCGGCAGACCCGGCAGACCCGACGGACGACCCAGCGGACCCGGCAGACCCGACGGACGACCCAGCGGACCCGGCAGACCCGACGGACGACCCAGCGGACCCGGCAGACCCGACGGACGACCCGGCGGACCCGGCAGACCCGACGGACGATCCGGCGGACCCGGCGGACGATCCGGCGGCCGGCCCGGCAGCGGATCCGGCCGTCGGCCCGGCGGCCGACCCGGTGGCTTCCGACGGCGACGGCACCTCACCGGTCTCCGCCCCGGAGGGCGGGCACGACGTCCGGCACATCGCGGTCACGGTCCTGTGCGCCGGGCTGGTGCTGGGCGCCTTCCTCCTCCCCAACGCCCTCAACGCGCTGCGCCCCGTGCGCTTCGTGCGGCTGCCCGGCGAGGCGATCATCGGCGCGATGCTGCTGCTGGTGCTGCCCCGCCGGGCCCGCACACCGCTGGCGGTGCTCATGGGCCTCGCCCTGGCCGCGCTGACGGTCCTGAACGTCCTCGACATCGGCTTCCGCCAGTATCTGGGGCGCGGTTTCAATCCCGTGCTCGACTGGGAGCTGCTGGACGACTCCTACGGGTATCTGGAGGACACCCTCGGCGGCGCGGCCACGCTCGGCGCGACGGCCGGCATCCTGGCGGGGGTCGTGGCCCTGTTCGCCGTGATGGCGCTGGCCATGGTCCGGTCGGCCGGGCTGCTGGACCGGCACCGGTCGCCCGCGGCCCTCGGCACGCTGGTCGCCGGGACGGTGTGGATCACCTGCGCCTCGCTCGGCCTCCAGATCGGCGGAGTGCCGTTCGCCTCGGACCGGGCGGCGCAGGCGGCGCTGAGCCAGGCACGGCGGGTGCAGCTGACCCTGGAGGACGAGGCGCGGTTCGAGGAGGAGACGAAGGCCGACACGTTCGGCGCGACCCCCGCCGCCGAGCTGGTGCCGGACCTGCGGGGCAAGGACATGGTCTTCGCGTTCATCGAGAGCTACGGCCGCAGCGCCATCGAGGACCCGGCGATCGCGCCCGGGGTGAACCGTACGCTCGACGCGCGCACCGAGGTTCTGGAGAAGGCCGGCTTCGGGGCGCGCAGCGGCTGGCTGACGTCGGCGACGTACGGCGGCAGCAGCTGGCTCGGGCACTCCACCTTCCTGTCGGGCCTGTGGGTCGCCAACCAGCAGCGCTATCGCACCGTCACCTCCAGCGACCATCTGACCCTCACCAAGGCGTTCCAGAAGACCGGCGCGTGGCGCACGGTCGGCATCATGCCCGGGATACGCAAGGGCTGGCCGGAGGCGGAGTTCTACGGCCTGGACCATGTCTACGACTCCACCCGGCTCGGCTACGAGGGGCCGAAGTTCAGCTGGTCGACGATGCCGGACCAGTACGCGCTGGAGGCGTTCCAGCGTCTGGAGCACGGCCGGAAGCACGACAAGCCCCTCATGGCGGAGGTGATCCTGACGTCCAGCCACCAGCCGTGGGCGCCGGTCCCCCGCATGGTCGGCTGGGACGAGCTGGGCGACGGCCGGATCTTCGAGGGCATCGAGAAGGCGGGCCTCGACCCGGAGGACGTGATCGCGGACTCGGACGCCTCGAAGCGGGAGTACGGACGGTCCGTGCAGTACTCGGTGACCAGCCTGACCGAGTGGCTCCAGCGGTACGGCACCGACGACACGGTGCTGGTCTTCCTCGGCGACCACCAGCCGATCGCCCGGGTCAGCGGCGACCGTGCCAGCCGTGACGTGCCGGTGACGGTCGTCGCCAAGGACCCGAAGGTGCTGGAGGCGATCGACGACTGGGGCTGGACGCAGGGCCTGCGGCCCTCGGGGACCGCGCCGGTGTGGAAGATGAGCGCGTTCCGCGACCGGTTCCTGAAGGCGTACGGGTCCACCCCGCGGGCGACCCGCTGATCAGCCGCCGGAGGTGTCGAGCTCGGCGTCCTCGCCGACGCCGGCGCAGTCGTAGGGGTCCTTCAGCCAGCCGTCCGGCAGCACCACACGGTTGTTGCCGGAGGTACGGCCGCGGGGGCCGTCGGCGCCGGCGGGCCATGCCTGGTCCAGGTCCAGCTCGTCGAGCCCGGCCCGCAGCTCCTCCAGCGAGGAGGTCACGGCGAGCCGCCTGCGCATCTCGGAGCCGACGGCGAAGCCCTTGAGGTACCAGGCGACGTGCTTGCGGAAGTCGATGACCCCGCGCGACTCGTCGCCGATCCACTCGCCGAGCAGGCTGGCGTGCCGGACCATCACCTCGGCGACCTCGCGCAGGGACGGCCGGGCGAGGGCGTCGGCGCGTCCCTCGAAGGCGGCGACGAGGTCGGCGAACAGCCAGGGCCGGCCGAGGCAGCCGCGGCCGACGACGACGCCGTCGCAGCCGGTCTCGCGCACCATCCGCAGCGCGTCCTCGGCGCACCAGATGTCGCCGTTGCCGAGCACCGGGATCTCCGGCACGTGCTCCTTGAGCCGTGCGACGGCGTCCCAGTCGGCGGTGCCGCCGTAGTGCTGGGCGGTGGTGCGGCCGTGCAGGGCGATGGCCGTGACGCCCTCCTCGACGGCGATACGGCCGGCGTCGAGGTAGGTGAGGTGGTCGTCGTCGATGCCCTTGCGCATCTTCATGGTGACCGGCAGGTCGCCCGCGCCGCTGACGGCCTCGCGCAGGATGGCCCGCAGCAGGTTGCGCTTGTAGGGCAGGGCGGAGCCGCCGCCCTTGCGGGTCACCTTGGGGACCGGGCAGCCGAAGTTCAGGTCGATGTGGTCGGCGAGGTCCTCCTCCACGATCATGCGGACGGCCTTGCCGACGGTGACCGGGTCGACGCCGTACAGCTGGATGGAGCGCGGGGTCTCGCTCGCGTCGAAGTGGATCAGCTGCATGGTCTTGTCGTTGCGCTCGACCAGCGCCCGGGTGGTGATCATCTCGCTGACGAACAGCCCCTTGCCTCCGCTGAACTCCCTGCACAGGGTGCGGAAGGGTGCGTTCGTGATCCCGGCCATGGGGGCCAGGACGACGGGCGGCTGGACGGCGTGGGGGCCGATCTGCAGGGTCTGGGCCGGGGCGGGCGCGGTCGTGGGCATGGCTCCATTGTGCCGTGCAATGAGTTCGCAAAATTCGTTAGTTAGTCGCACTATCGAAATCGGCGTAGGCTGGGCCGCATGCCCGAGCTCAGCCACCGCCGACGCCTGCTCGTCCTCGCGATCTGCTGCATGAGCCTGCTGATCGTGAGCCTGGACAACACCGTGCTCAATGTCGCCCTGCCGTCGCTGCAGGACGATCTGCACGCGAGCACCTCGGGCCTGCAGTGGACGATCGACGCGTACACGCTGGTGCTGGCCTCGCTGCTGATGCTCGCCGGCTCCACCGCCGACCGCATCGGCCGCAGACGGGTCTTCATGGCGGGCCTGGTCGTCTTCACGGCCGGCTCGGCCCTGTGCTCGGCCGCGCCGAGCCTGGAGGCGCTCGTCGTGTTCCGGATGGTGCAGGCCGTCGGCGGGTCGATGCTCAACCCCGTCGCCATGTCGATCATCACCAACACCTTCACCGACCCCCGCGAACGCGCCCGGGCGATCGGCGCGTGGGGCGCGGTGGTCGGCATCTCCATGGCGGCCGGCCCGCTGATCGGCGGACTGCTCGTGGAGTCGGTGGGCTGGCGGTCGATCTTCTGGGTCAATCTGCCGGTGGGCCTGGCGGCCCTGCTGCTCACGCTGCGGTACGTCCCCGAGTCCCGCGCGCCCCGTGCCCGCCGCGCCGACCCGGTCGGCCAGCTGCTGGTCGTCGCCCTGTTCGGATCGCTGACGTACGCCATCATCGAGGCCCCGGACGCCGGCGCCGCCACCACGCTGCCCTTCACGGCGATCGCCCTGGCCGCCCTGCTCGGCCTGCTGTGGTACGAGCCCCGCCGGGACGAACCCCTCATCGACCTGCGGTTCTTCCGGTCGGCGCCATTCAGCGGGGCCACGGTGATCGCGATCAGCGCCTTCGCCGCACTGGGCGGGTTCCTGTTCCTGTCCACGCTCTACCTCCAGAACGAGCGGGGTCTGAGCGCCCTGGACGCCGGGCTGTGGATGCTGCCGATGGCCGTGCCGACGTTCCTGTGCGCGCCGCTGTCGGGGCGGCTGGTCGGCACCCGCGGGCCGCGGACACCGCTGGCGGTCGCCGGGGCGGCGATGACGGCGAGCGCGGTGATGTTCGCCCTCGGCGCGGAGACCTCGGACGCGGGGCTGTTCACCGGCTACGCGCTGTTCGGCATCGGCTTCGGCTTCGTGAACGCGCCGATCACCGACACGGCGGTGTCGGGCATGCCCAGGGCCCAGGCGGGCGTGGCCGCCGCGGTGGCCTCCACCAGCCGCCAGCTCGGGCAGACGCTGGGTGTGGCGGTCGTCGGAGCGGTCCTGGCCGCGGGCGCCTCGGCGCACCGGGACACGTTCGTCTCGGCGGCCCGCCCCTGCTGGTGGATCCTCGTCGCCTGCGGAGCCGCGGTGCTCGTGCTGGGCGCGGTGACCAGCGGGAGCTGGGCCCGGCGGACGGCGGAACGGACCGCCGAGCGGCTGGAGACGGCGGAGATCCGCGAGGTGCTGCGGGCGTGAGGCCGCACGGAGCGGTCCGGGAGACACCCGGACGGCAGACCCTCCTGCCCGCCCGGCCGGCCTGGGCGTACGGCCCGGGGAGAGACCGGGACGAGGAGGAGGCGCAGCCGCCGTGCCCGGCGACCGCTGCGAGATCGTCGTCGGCACCGGAGAACCGCCGGACGGACCGCCTCCGGGAGGCGCCTTGGGGAGGCGCCTTGGGAGGTGACCGCCGCATTTCTCGGCGCGGGCGGGGAGGGCGCCGTGTTCCACCGCCGCCGCGGCCTCCGGCTGCCGCCGGTGCCGCCCGGCCGGCGGCACGGCCGGGGCCGGACGGCCGTGCCGCCCCACGGCGACGGCGTCAGGGGCCGGTTCGTGGCGCGGGCGGCCCGACGGGCCCGGCGGCCCCGCGGGCTCGGTCCTCCCGGTCGAGGGCGATCTCCCGCAGCCGCTCCAGCCGCTCGCGGCTGACCTCGTCGGCGGGGACGTACGTCACCATCCGGGGCCCCACCTCCGGGCTGAGCCACAGATCGGTGTGGTCGACGGCGATCAGCCCGACATGGCGGTTGAGGAACTCCTTGCGCTTGGTGCGGTGCGCGACCACCTCGTGCCGGTCCCACACCTCGCAGAACTCCTCGGACTCCGTCCGCAGCCGCTTGAGCAGCATCTTCCAGGCCGGCTCCCCGAGATGCCCGGCCATCGCGGCGCGGAACCGCGCGGCCATCAGCCGCTGGGCCTCCGCGAGATGCACGATCGACGAGCGCCAGTCGTCGTTCGTGTACGACAGGACCAGGCAGTTGCGGTCCTGGGGCGGCACCGTGTCCAGGTCGCACAGCAGCAGCCCGTACGTGCGGTTGTGGGCGAGGATGTCGTACCGGCTGTTCTGCAGACACGCCGGGAACGGCTCCAGCTGCTCCAGCACCGCGCGCATGGCGGGCGTCACCGAGGGGCAGGGTGTGGCCGGTGCCGGGTCGACCGCCGCGGCCAGCTGGAACAGGTGGGCGCGTTCGCCGGGGTCGAGCAGCAGGGTGCGGGCGAGCGCGTCGAGGACCTGGACGGAGACCTGGATGGGCCGCGCCTGTTCGAGCCAGGTGTACCAGGTGACACCGACCGCCGAGAGCTGGGCGACCTCCTCGCGGCGCAGCCCCGGGGTGCGGCGCCGGCGGCCGCGCGGCAGGCCGACCTGCTCGGGGGCGATGTGCTCGCGCCGGTGGCGCAGGAAGGCGGCGAGCTCGTGGCGGCGGATCTCGGCGTCCGCCGGGCGCGGCGCCGCCCACCCGGGTGCCTGCGTGTCCTGGGCCATGGTGGTCATGGTCCCATCGTGCCGGGGCGGGAATCCTGTTTCCAGGTAGTCCTTGTACCAGGACAAGGACACTCTGGTACCAGGCTGGGCGAGGGAGCAGGCTCGACGGCGTGACCGAAACCATGACTTCACGTCAGGTCCGTTCGCCGGTGGGGGACCCCGCGCTGAGCGATCTCGGACTGTTCACGGTGCTGCTCGGCGCGGCACTGCCTCTCGTCGACTTCTTCATCGTCAATGTCGCCCTGCCGGACATGGGCCGTGACCTCGCCGCGGGCGAGGCCGTCCTGGAACTCGTCGTCGCCGGGTACGGGCTCGCGTACGCCGTGCTGCTCGTGCTCGGCGGCCGGCTCGGCGACCTGTTCGGCCGGCGCAGGCTGTTCCTCGGCGGTATGGCCGCGTTCGGGGTGACCTCGCTCGCGTGCGGGCTCGCTCCCGACGCCTGGAGCCTGGTGGCGGCCCGGATCGCGCAGGGCGCGGCGTGCGCCGTGATGCTGCCGCAGGTGCTGGCCACCGTGCAGGCGACCACGTCCGGGCCGCGCCGGGCCCGCGCGATGAGCCTGTACGGCGCGACGGCCGGGCTGTCCATGGTGGCCGGGCAGATCCTCGGCGGGCTGCTGGTCGCCGCGGACGTGGCCGGCCTGGGCTGGCGCACGGTGTTCCTGGTGAACGTACCGGTGGTGCTGGCCGGTCTGGCGCTGGCCGTGCGCACGGTGCCGGAGACCCGTTCGCAGCGCCCGGAGCCGGTGGACGGACCCGGCACGGTGCTGCTCGCGGTGTCCCTGCTGACGCTGCTGGCCCCGCTGACCGAGGGCAGGGCGGCGGGCTGGCCGCTGTGGACGTGGCTGTCGCTGGCCGCGTTCCCGTTCGCGGCCGCGGCGTTCTACGTGGTCGAGCGCCGGGCGGACCGGCGGGGGCGGACGCCGCTGGTGCCGCCGAGCCTGTTCGCGCTGACGTCGCTGCGGCGCGGGCTGGTGATGATCCTGCCCTTCTCGATCGGGTTCAGCGGGTTCATGTTCGTGGTCGCGATCGCGTTGCAGCGGGGAGCGGGCCTCGGGCCGGTCGCGGCGGGGCTGGCGCTGGCGCCGCTGGCGGTGTCGTTCTTCTTCGTCTCGCTCGCCGGGCCCCGGCTGGTGGCCCGGTACGGCACACGTGTGGTGACCGCCGGTGCGGTGCTCCAGGCGGTGGGCATCGGGCTGCTGACGCTGGCGTTCTGGCGGACCTGGCCGGAGCCGGGCCTTCTGGCGCTGCTGCCGGGCGGGATCGTCGCGGGGGCGGGGCAGGCGATGCAGCTGCCCGTCGTCTTCCGGATCGTGCTGTCCGAGGTGCCGCCGGCCCGGGCGGGGGTGGGCGGCGGCGTGATGACCACCACCCAGCAGGCGGCGCTGGCGCTCGGGGTGGCCACGCTCGGCTCGCTGTTCCTGTCGCTGGTCCCCTCGATGGGCATGCGCGACGCCCTGGTCGTCACGCTGCTGGTGCAGCTGGCCGGCATCGCGGTCACGGGCCTGCTGAGCCTGCGGCTGCCGAGGACGGTCGACTGAGGCGCCGGCCCCGCCTGTGACACGGCTGCGGCCAAAGGCGCGGCTTCCGTCACAGCCGCGGGTCCGCGGTCTCCTCCCTCAGGGGCGCAGGCCGCGCAGCACCAGGGCGACGACCGCGTCGAACTCGGCCTCGACGCCCGGCGCTTCCCAGTCCTGGGCGTAACAGGGGTCGTGGAAGCGGCCGGTGGCGTGGAAGACGGCGGCGGCGGTGGCGGCCGGGTCCGCGGCGGCGAAGGTGCCGTCGGCGGTGCCCGCCTCGACGATCCGGGTGAGCTGGCCGGTGAGGTCGGCGACGTGCTCGCCCACCGCGGCCCCGTTCTCCGCGGTCAGCACCATGTACGTGGCGAACAGTTCGGGGTCGTCGCCCGCCTTGCGGCGCTTGGCCGTGAACAGCGCCAGCAGCCAGTCGCGCAGCCGGGCCGCCGGGGCACGGTCCTCGGCGACGATCGCCGACAGGGTCTCGGAGGTGCGGTCCAGCCACCGCTTGGTGACCGCCTCGCGCAGCGCGGCCTTGGTGCGGAAGTGCCGGTAGACGCTGCCGTGGCTGACGCCGAGCGCACGGGCCACGTCCACCACGGTGGCCTTGGCCGGTCCGTGCCGGCGCAGCACCTCCTCGGTCGCCTCCAGGATGCGCTCGGCGGTCAGGGTCTCGCTGGTCGCTGCCATGGTCTAGACGGTACCCGGCGCCGTCACCTGGTCCCGAGGTGAGCCATCTGCGCGGCCGGGTAGCGCTCGCCCGCCGCCGCGCCGGCCGGCACGGCCTTCTCGATCGCGGCGAGGTCGGCGGCCTCCAGTGTCACGTCGAGCGCGCCCAGCGACTCGGTCAGCCGCTCGCGGGTGCGGGCGCCGACCAGCGGCACGATGTCCTCGCCGCGCGAGAGCACCCAGGCGATGGCGATCTGCGCGACGCTGACGCCCTTGTGCCCGGCGATCTCGCGCAGGGCCTCGACGAGGTCCAGGTTGTGCCGCAGGTTCTCGCCCTGGAAGCGCGGCGACACGGCACGGAAGTCGCCCGCGCCGAGCTGCCGGCCGGCGGTGAAGTGGCCGGAGATCAGGCCGCGGGAGAGGACGCCGTACGCCGTGACGGCGATGCCCAGTTCACGGGTGACGGGCAGGACCGACTCCTCGATGCCGCGGGAGATCAGCGAGTACTCGATCTGGAGGTCGGAGATCGGGGCGGTGGCCGCGGCCCTGCGGACGGTGTCGGCGCCGACCTCGCTGAGGCCGATGTGGCGGACGTAGCCCTTCTGGACCAGTTCGGCGACGGCGCCGACCGTCTCCTCGATCGGCACGTCCGGGTCGAGGCGGGCGATGCGGTAGACGTCGATGTGGTCGACGCCCAGGCGCTGGAGCGAGTAGGCGGCGAAGTTCCGCACCGCGGCCGGGCGGCCGTCGTAGCCGCTCCAGCCGCCGTCGGGGTCGCGCAGGGCGCCGAACTTCACGCTGAGCAGGGCCTGTTCGCGCGCGGAGGCCGGCGCGGCGCGCAGGGCCTCGCCGATCAGCAGTTCGTTGTGGCCCATGCCGTAGAAGTCGCCCGTGTCGAGCAGGGTCAGGCCGGAGTCCAGGGCGGCGTGGATCGTCGCGATCGATTCGGCCCGGTCCGCCTCGCCGTACAGCGCGGACATGCCCATGCAGCCGAGGCCGAGGGCGGAGACCTGGGGGCCGGTGGTGCCGAGGGTGCGTGTCTGGATCGTCATGACCTCCACCCTGTCATGACAGCTGACAGATTTCAATATCTGTCATTCGATACTTGTCAGCGCAACATGCACCGACGGCATCCCGGACGCCACGACCCTGGTCCAGACCTCTTGACGAAAGGTCTGGACCAGAGCATCGTCAGGGGCGAGCTCTTGTCATGCCTGCAACACCTCACCGACCCCACCGGGAGGCCCCGCATGATCCGCCGCACCGTGCGCCTGCTGGCCGCGGCCCTCGCCACCGCCTGTCTCGCCCCGCTCTCCGTCGCCCTCGCCCCCACCGCGGCGGCCGCCGAGACCTGCGCCGTGAAACCCAAGCCCGCGGGCAAGGTCCTCCAGGGCTACTGGGAGAACTGGGACGGCGCCGCCAACGGGGTCCACCCGCCCTTCGGCTGGACCCCGATCACCGACTCCCGCATCGCCGCCCACGGCTACAACGTGATCAACGCGGCCTTCCCCGTCATCCGCTCCGACGGCACCGCGCTGTGGGAGAACGGCATGGACACCGGCGTGAAGGTCGCCACCCCCTCGGAGATGTGCGCGGCCAAAGCCGCCGGGCAGACGATCCTGCTCTCCATAGGCGGCGCCACGGCCGGCATCGACCTCAACTCGACCGCCGTGGCCGACCGTTTCGTCGCGACGATCGTCCCGATCCTGCAGCGCCACAACTTCGACGGCATCGACATCGACATCGAGACCGGCCTGGTGGGCAGCGGCAACATCAACCAGCTGTCCACGTCACAGGCCAACCTGATCCGCATCATCGACGGGATCCTCGCCCGGATGCCGGCCGGCTTCGGCCTCACCATGGCCCCGGAGACGGCGTACGTGACCGGGGGCAGCGTCGTCTACGGCTCGATCTGGGGCGCCTACCTGCCCGTCATCAAGAAGTACGCCGACAACGGCCGCCTGTGGTGGCTGAACATGCAGTACTACAACGGCAGCATGTACGGCTGCTCCGGCGACTCCTACTCCGCCGGCACCGTCCAGGGCTTCACCGCCCAGACCGACTGCCTCAACCGGGGTCTGGTCGTCCAGGGCACGACGATCAGGGTGCCCTACGACAAGCAGGTCCCCGGCCTGCCCGCCCAGCCCGGCGCGGGCGGCGGACACATGTCCCCGAGCCTGGTCGCCCAGGCATGGCGGCACTACGGCACGGCCCTCAAGGGGCTGATGACCTGGTCGGTCAACTGGGACGGCTCGAAGAACTGGACCTTCGGCGACAACGTCAAGGCGCTCCAGGGCCGTTGACCGGTCCGGCGCGGCGCACCCCGAGCACGTCGAGCAGGGCGCGCGTGGCAGGGCTCGGGTTGAACCGGCTCCATGCCAGGCACTCGATCCGGCGCGGCCCGTCCGTCACCGGGACCAGCGCCAGGGCGGGGTCGCCCGCGGCCAGCGGCCGGACGAAGGCCGAGGGCAGCAGGGCGACCCCGAGCCCGCGCGCGGTCAGCCGTGTGATCAGCTCGACGACCCCCACCTCGTACGCCACGTCCCGCACCAGCCCCGCCGCGGCGAACGCCTGGTCGGACTGGGCCCGTGCGGGCGTGTCCCGCATGAAGTCCACGAACGTCTCCCCGGCGATGTCCGCCAGCGCCACCCGCGGGGCGCCCGCGAGCCGGTGTCCGGCCGGCACCACCAGCACATGCTCGTCGTGGTCGAGCACCAGCGACTCCACCCCGGCGGGCCGCTGGTCCTGCGGCAGGCCGAGGAAGGCGATGTCCAGCTCGCCGTCGCGGATCGCCGTCACCAGGTCGTCGCTGCGCCCGGAGCGCAGCGCCACCCGCACCTCGGGATAGCGGGCGCGGTACCGCTGGAGCAGTTCGGGCACGTCCACGGCGGCCGCGGTCACGATCACCCCGACGGCCAGTCTGCCGCGCACCACGCCCGCCGCCGCCGCGGCGTCCGCCATCGCCCGGTCGGCGGCCTCCAGGCACTCCCGGGCCCGCGCGACGAACGCCTCCCCGGCAGGGGTCGGCTCGACCCGGCGGCTGGACCGGGCGAACAGCCGCACCCCCAGCTCCCGTTCCAGACCGGCGATCCGGTGGCTCAGCGACGACTGCACCACGGAGCACCGTTCGGCCGCCCTGGTGAAGTTGCGGGTCTCGGCGACGGCGACGGCGTACCGCATCTGCTGAAGATCCACTCATCCATCGTCCTTGTTCATGGCTGTCATCGCAAGCATGCTTTGCGGCCATGGCCGGAGCGAGCCGAGACTGCGTCCCATGCAGAACTCCTCCGCGCGGTACGCGGCGACCGTCGCGCTGACCGCACTCGCTCCGGCCTCGTGGGGCACGACGTACGCCGTGACCACCCGGCTGCTGCCGCCCGGGCATCCGCTGTTCGCCGCGGTGATGCGGGCGCTGCCCGCCGGGCTGCTCGCGCTGGCGATCACCCGGGCGCTGCCGCGGGGCTCGTGGTGGTGGAAGGCCGCCGTGCTCGGCACCCTCAACATCGGCGCGCTGTTCCCCCTGCTGTTCGTGGCCGCCGAACGCCTGCCCGGCGGGGTCGCCGGCACCCTGAGCGCCGTCCAGCCGCTGCTGGTCGCCGGGCTGGCCGTCGCGGTGCTGCGCACCCGCCCCACGGTGTGGACCCTGGCCTGGGGCGTGCTCGGTGTCGTGGGGGTCGGGCTCGTCGTCCTCGGCCCCCAGGCCCGGCTGGACGCGGTCGGCGTCCTGGCGGGGCTGGGCGGCACGGCGGGCATGGCGGCCGGTGTCGTCCTCACCAAGCGCTGGGGCCGCCCGGCCGGAGCCGGTCCGCTGACCCTGGCGGGCTGGCAGCTGACCGCCGGCGGACTGGTGCTGCTGCCGCTGACGGCCCTGGCCGAGGGAGCGCCGCCGGCGGTCGACGCCGAGGCGGCCGTGGGCCATCTGTGGCTGGGCGGCATGGGCGGACTGGTCGCGTTCACGCTCTGGTTCCGCGGGATCGGCCGGCTCCCGGTCCGCGCGTCCGCCCCGCTGGTGCTGCTCTCCCCGCTGGTCGCGACCGTCGCGGGACTCGCGCTCGGCGAGACCCTCGGCCCGCTCCAGGTGCTCGGTTTCGCCCTCGCCCTGGCCGCACTGCTGGCCGCGCAGTTCACCGCACCCGATCTGTCACGCCTGTTCACAAGGAGAACCGGACCCATGACCACCGCAATGACCGTCACCGTGCTCGGCGCCACCGGCATGGTCGGCAGCCGCGTCACCGCCGAGGCGAGCGCCCGCGGCCACCGGGTCCGCGCCCTGGCGCGCAAGCCGGCCGCCGGCCGTCCGGACGTGACGGCGGTCCCGGTCGACGCGAGCGACCCGGACGCCCTCCGTGAGGCCCTGGCGGGCTCCGACGCCGTCGTGGTCGCCGTCCGCACCGACCCCGTCGACCAGGAGTTCCTGGTCGGTACGACCGTCGCGGTGCTGGAGCTGGCGAAGGAGGCGGGCATACGCGTCGTGGTGGTCGGAGGCGCCGGGGCGCTGCGCAGCCCGGACGGCCCCGGACTGCTGGTCGCCGACGACCCGGCCTACGTCCCCGCCGGGATCAGGCCGGTCGCCGCGGCGGGAGTGGCCCAGCTCAGGGCCTGCGAGGCGCACGGCGGCCGGCACTGGGTCTATCTGGGTCCGCCCGCCCTGCTGGAGCCCGGCGAGCGGACCGGCGGCTACCGGCGCGGCACCGACACCCTGCTGACCTCGGCCGACGGACGGTCCTGGATCAGCGCGGAGGACCTGGCGGTGGCGGTGGTGGACGAGCTGGAGACCCCGGGCGAGGAGCGGCTGGTCACGGTCGTGCACCGCGGGTGAGGAACGAGAGGTGCCGGGCCCCCGTGCGGGGACCCGGCACCTTCGTGCGCCGCGGAGATCAGCAGCCGATCAGACGCGCGGCCAGGTAGCCCTCGATCTGGTCCAGGGACACCCGCTCCTGCTTCATCGAGTCACGCTCACGCACGGTCACGGCGTTGTCGTCCAGCGTGTCGAAGTCGACGGTCACGCAGAACGGCGTACCGATCTCGTCCTGACGGCGGTAGCGGCGGCCGATGGCGCCGGCGTCGTCGAAGTCGATGTTCCAGTTCTGGCGCAGCGCCTGGGCGAGACCCTTGGCCTTCGGCGACAGCTCCGGGTTGCGGGACAGCGGCAGCACGGCCACCTTCACCGGGGCGAGGCGGTGGTCCAGCCGCAGCACGGTCCGCTTCTCCAGCTTGCCCTTGGCGTTGGGCGCCTCGTCCTCGACGTACGCGTCGAGCAGGAAGGCCAGCATGGTGCGGCCGACACCGGCCGCGGGCTCGATGACGTACGGAGTCCAGCGCTCGCCGGCCTCCTGGTCGAAGTAGGACAGGTCCTGGCCGGAAGCCTTGGAGTGCGCGCCGAGGTCGTAGTCGGTGCGGTTGGCGACACCCTCCAGCTCGCCCCACTCGCTGCCGCCGAACTGGAAGCGGTACTCGATGTCGGCGGTGCGCTTGGAGTAGTGGGAGAGCTTCTCCTGCGGGTGCTCGTACCAGCGCATGTTCTCTTCACGCATGCCCAGGCCGGTGTACCAGTTCCAGCGCTGCTCCATCCAGTACTCCTGCCACTTCTCGTCCTCGCCCGGCTTGACGAAGAACTCCATCTCCATCTGCTCGAACTCGCGGGTGCGGAAGATGAAGTTGCCGGGCGTGATCTCGTTGCGGAAGGACTTGCCCATCTGGGCGATACCGAACGGGGGCTTGCGGCGCGAGGTGGTCTGCACCTGGGCGAAGTTGGTGAAGATGCCCTGGGCGGTCTCGGGACGCAGGTAGGCGACGGAGCCGGAGTCCTGGGTCGGGCCGAGGTGGGTGGAGAGCAGACCGGAGAACTGCTTGGGCTCGGTGAACTGGCCCTTGTTGCCGCAGTTCGGGCAGTTGATGTCGGCCAGGCCGTTCTCGGGGGCGCGGCCCTTCTTCTCCTCGTACGCCTCCTCCAGGTGGTCCGCGCGGAACCGCTTGTGGCAGGAGGTGCACTCGGTGAGGGGGTCGGAGAACGTGGCGACGTGGCCGGAGGCGACCCAGACCTCGGGGGCGAGGATCACGGAGGAGTCGATACCGACGACGTCCTCGCGCGAGGTCACCATGTAGCGCCACCACTGGCGCTTGATGTTCTCCTTGAGCTCGACACCCAGCGGCCCGTAGTCCCAGGCGGCGCGCTGACCGCCGTAGATCTCACTGCAAGGGAAAACGAAGCCACGGCGCTTGCTCAGGCTGACGATGGTGTCGATCTTGTCGGCGGCCACGGTGCTCTCTTCATTACGACGACGGGCGACGAAGCGAGGTGCTTCCAGCGAATGCTTCAGGTTACCGGCGCAGCCTGCCCCTCGACCAAATCGGTCCGGCTTGCGGTCCGCTCGAAGGGCTTGTTGACAATGGTTTCCATCGTTGCTGAAAATGAGTGTCATGAACGTGCGACGACACCACATATCCGGGATCGCGATCGCGGCGGCCACCGCCCTCGGTCTCGGCGCCCTGTCCGCCTGCTCCACCGACAGCGCGGCCGCGGGCAACACGGACAAGTTCGACGTCGTCGCGTCGTTCTACCCGATGGAGTTCCTGGCCGAGCGCATAGGCGGCGCCCATGTGCACGTCACCACGCTCACCGAACCCGGCCAGGAACCGCACGACCTCGACATCAGCGCCCGCCAGCGCGGCCTGCTGGAGGAGTCCGACGCGGCCCTCTGGCTCTCCGGCCTCCAGCCCGCCGTCGACGAGGCGGTCGGACAGTCCTCGGTCGGCACGAAGATCGACGCGGCGGAGCTCACCGAGCTGCGGCACGCCGAGGGCGAGGACGGCCACGACCACGGCGACGACCACGGGGACCACGACCACGAGGGCGGCCTCGACCCCCATGTGTGGACCGACCCGGTCAAGTACGCCGAGATCGCCGAGGGCGTCGGCAAGGCGTTCGAGAAGGCCGACCCGGACCACGCCGCGGACTACCGCAGGAACACCGCCGCCCTGGTCGCGGAGCTCGGCCGGCTGAACACCGACATCGCGGACGGCCTGAAGAACACCCGGAGCAAGGTCTTCTTCACCAACCACGCCTCCTTCGGCTACTTCGCCGAGCGCTACGGCCTGACCCAGGAGGCCGTCTCCGGGCTCGACCCGGAGAGCGAGCCCAGCCCGGCCCGGATCAAGGAACTCCACGAGGAGGCCGAGGCCGACGGCGTCACCACCGTCTTCTACGAGACCCTGGTCTCGGGGAAGACCGCGAAGACGCTCGCGTCCGACGCGGGCCTCAGGACCGACGTCCTCGACCCGGTCGAGGGCATCACCGACCAGTCCCGCGGCGACGACTACGTCCAGGTCATGCGGGCCAACCTCAAGGCCCTGCAGACCGCGCTGGGCACCAAGTGAGCTTCACGGAGGACACCATGGGCGCGCACACCGAGCCCGTCATATCCCTGCGGGGCGTCCGCGCCGAACTGGGGTCACGCACCGTCCTGCGCGGCATCGACCTCACCGTGCACCGCGGCGAGGTCGTCGCCCTGCTCGGCGCGAACGGCTCGGGCAAGTCGACCGCCGTGCGCAGCGTCATCGGCCAGGTGCCGGTCGCGTCCGGCGAGATCGAGCTGTTCGGCACCCCGCGCCGCCGCTTCCGCGACTGGGCGCGCGTCGGCTACGTGCCGCAGCGCACCACCGCCGCGGGCGGCGTGCCCGCCACCGTCACCGAGGTCGTCTCCGCCGGCCGGCTCTCCCGTGCCCGCCTCGGCGTCCTGCGCCGGGCCGACCACGCCGCCGTACGCCACGCCCTGGAGCTCGTCGGCATGGCCGACCGGGCCAAGGACCCCGTCGACGCCCTCTCCGGCGGCCAGCACCAGCGGGTGCTGATCGCCCGCGCCCTGGCCTCCGAACCCGAGCTTCTGATCATGGACGAGCCCATGGCGGGCGTCGACCTCGCCAGCCAGGAGGTCCTCGCCGAGACCCTGCGCGGCCAGGTCGCCTCCGGCGCCACCGTGCTGCTCGTGCTGCACGAACTGGGCCCGCTGGAGCCCCTCATCGACCGGGCGGTCGTCCTGCGCGACGGCTGCGTCCTGCACGACGGACCCCCGCCCGAGGCCGTCGGCCAGCACGCGCTGCCCGGCCACGACCACGTCCACCCGCACGCGTCCCACGACGCCGGGCCGATCCGCACGGGACTGCTGAGCTGATGGAATTCCTGAACTACGCCTTCATGCAGCGGGCCCTGATCGCCGCCGTCCTCGTCGGCATCACCGCCCCCGCGATCGGCATCTACCTGGTGCAGCGCCGCCAGGCCCTCATGGGCGACGGCATCGGCCATGTCGCCATGACCGGCGTCGGCCTCGGCTTCATGCTCTCCTGGTCGCCGGTGTGGATGGCCACCCTCGTCTCCGTCGCCGGCGCCGTCCTCATGGAACTGATCCGCTGGTACGGCAGGACCCGCGGCGACATCGCCCTCGCCATGCTCTTCTACGGCGGCATGGCCGGCGGCGTGATGCTGATCAACCTCGCGCCCGGCGGCGCCAACGCCAACCTGATGTCGTTCCTGTTCGGCTCGCTGTCCACGGTGTCAGAGTCCGACGTGACCGCCATCTGCGTCCTGGCCGGGTTCGTGATCCTCACCACGCTGCTGCTGCGCCGCCAGCTCTTCGCCGTCAGCCAGGACGAGGAGTTCGCGCGGGTCACCGGGCTGCCGGTGCGCGCGCTGAACCTGCTCGTCGCCGTCACCGCCGCGGTCACCGTCACCGTCGCCATGCGCGTGGTCGGACTGCTGCTGGTGTCCGCGCTGATGGTGGTCCCGGTGGCCGCCGCCCAGCAGATCAGCCGCAGCTTCGCCGCGACCTTCGCCCTCGCCGTCGCCCTCGGGGTCACCGTGACCATCGGCGGCACCGTGACCTCGTACTACCAGGACGTACCGCCCGGCGCGACCATCGTGCTGCTGGCCATCGCCGCCTTCGTCGCCCTCACCGCGCTGGCCGCCCCGCTGGCCCGGCGCAGGGCCCGCGCGGCCGCCGCCGCACTGCCCGACGGGGACCCTGCGGAGTGCTTGATTCCGGCCGGAAGGGGCCCGGAGAAGGAAGTCGGCGTCTGACCGCCCTGGGTGCGGGCTGGCACAATGGCCCGGCAAGGCGAGACGTGAGGAGGCAACCGGTGACGACCGCTGGACCGCCCGTGAAGGGCCGCTCCACCCGGCAGCGTGCCGCGGTGGCGGCCGCCCTCGACGAGGTCGACGAGTTCCGCAGCGCGCAGGATCTGCACGACATGCTCAAGCACAAGGGCGACTCCGTCGGGCTCACCACGGTCTACCGCACCCTGCAGTCCCTCGCCGAGGCCGGCGAGGTCGACGTCCTGCGCACCTCCGACGGCGAGTCCGTCTACCGCCGCTGCTCCAGCGGCGAGCACCACCACCACCTCGTCTGCCGCTCCTGCGGCAAGGCCGTCGAGGTCGAGGGCCCGGCCGTGGAGACCTGGGCGGAGGCCATCGCCGCGGAGCACGGCTACGTGAACGTGGCGCACACGGTGGAGATCTTCGGCACCTGCGCCGACTGCGCGGCGAACGTGTGACGGCCGGGGGGCTCCGCGAGCCCCCCGCCGCTCCTTCTCCCGCGGAGATCCATCAGAAGGGCCCTAACCCTGGTCGCCCTCCATGGCCGCCAGCTCCTCGTTCGGGATGGCGCCGCCGAACCGCCGGTCCCGGGAGGCGAACTCCAGACAGGCCCGCCACAGGTCACGCCGGTCGAAGTCCGGCCACAGGACGTCCTGGAAGACCATCTCGGCGTAGGCGCTCTGCCACAGCAGGTAGTTGGACGTACGCTGCTCGCCGCTCGGCCGCAGGAAGAGATCCACGTCCGGCATGTCCGGGTAGTACAGGTACTTGGCGAGGGTCTTCTCGTTGACCTTCGACGGGTCGAGCCGGCCCGCCTTCACGTCCTGGGCGAGGGCCTGCGCCGCGTCCGCGATCTCCGCGCGGCCGCCGTAGTTCATGCAGAAGTACAGCGTGAGCCTGGTGTTGTCCTTGGTCTGCTCCTGGGCGATCTGGAGCTCCTTGGCGACCGACTTCCACAGCTTGGGCATCCGGCCCACCCAGCGCACCCGGATCCCCAGCTCGTCGAGCTGGTCGCGGGTCTTGCGGATGAAGTCCCGGTTGAAGTTCATCAGGAAGCGCACCTCGTCCGGCGAGCGCTTCCAGTTCTCGGTGGAGAACGCGTACAGCGAGATGGCCCCGACACCCATCTCGATCGCCCCCTGGAGGACGTCCAGCACGCGCTCGGCACCGACCTTGTGCCCCTCGGTGCGCGGCAGCCCGCGTTCCTTGGCCCAGCGGCCGTTCCCGTCCATCACGATCGCCACGTGGTTCGGGACCAGCTCACCGGGGAGCTTCGGCGGCCGCGCGCCGGACGGGTGCGGCTCCGGCGTCCTGTACTCACGGCGCTGGCGCCCCAGGAACCCGCGTACGACCATGTGCTTCTCGTCTCTCTCTTACTTTTCCACGTATCGAAGGGAACGCAGCCCGCGTTCCATGTGCCAGTGCAGATAGGCGGACACCAGCCCGCTTCCCTCCCGGACGTGACGCGGCTCGCAGGCGTCCGCGGTCTCCCAGTCCCCCGTGAGCAGCGCGCCGAGCAGTTCGAGCGTCTGCGGCGACGGTACGACGCTACCCGGCACCCGGCAGTCGGCACACACGGAGCCCCCGGAGGCGACGGAGAAGAACCGGTTGGGACCGGGCATGCCGCACTTCGCGCAGTCGCCGAAGCTGGGGGCGTAGCCGTTGACGGCGAGGGAGCGCAGCAGGAAGGCGTCGAGGACGAGGTGGGGCGCGTGCTCCCCGCGCGCGAGGGTCCGCAGCGCGCCGACCAGCAGCAGATACTGCTGCACCGCGGGCTCGCCCTCGTGGTCGGTGAACCGCTCGGCGGTCTCCAGCATCGCCGTCCCCGCGGTGTAGCGCGCGTAGTCGGTGACGATCCCGCTGCCGTACGGCGCGATGGTCTCGCTCTGGGTGCACAGCGGCAGCCCGCGCCCGATCAGCTCGCTGCCCCGCGCGAAGAACTGCACGTCGACGTGCGAGAAGGGTTCGAGACGGGCCCCGAACTTGGACTTGGTCCGCCGCACGCCCCGGGCCACGGCCCGCACCCGCCCGTGCCCCCGGGTGAGCAGCGTGATGATCCGGTCCGCCTCACCCAGCTTCTGGGTGCGCAGCACGATGCCGTCGTCGCGGAACAGGCTCATGCCGCCATTCTCTCGTACCCGTCCCCCTCCCCGTCCCCCGCGAGACCCAGCTCACTCGGGAAGCTCCCCGCCCGCGGGCGAAGGGGGGAGCCGCGGGGCGGGGGGCGCGGGCCGGGCCGGGGGGGCGCGGGCCGGCGTGCGGGGGAGGAACCAGGGGCGCCCCCGAGGGCCGTACTCGGGTAAACCCCCCTGGAAACAGGGCCGTTGCCCGGATGTGGCGGGCCGACGGGAGCGGCGAGGCTCGGAGCATGACGAAGCCGACTCGCACCACCCGTGTCCTCAGCCTCTCGGCGACCGCCGCCGCGGCGGCACTCGTGCTCGGTCTCACCCCCGCGGCGACGGCCTCCCCGGCCCCCGCCGCACCCACGACGGCCCTCCGCTGGGCCCCGTGCGACGGTCCCGGTCTCGACCCCCGCCAGCAGTGCGCCGACCTCCTCGTGCCGATGGACTACGCGGACCCGCGGGGGAAGAAGATCCGCATCGCCGTCTCCCGGCTGCCCGGCGAGAACCCCTCCGCCCGGCGCGGCGCGCTGCTGCTGATCCCGGGCGGGCCCGGCGGGACGAGCCTCGACCAGCCGTCGGAGAAGGCCCGGGTCCTGCCCAAGGAGGTCCGGGACGCCTACGACCTGATCGGGTTCGCGCCCCGGGGCATGGCCCCGTCCACGGCGGTGAGCTGCGGCCTCGCCCCCTCCGACCTCGCGGCGACCAAGCTGCGGCCCTGGCCCGGGCCCGACGGCTCGGTCGCGGGGAACATGGACAGTGCGCGCCGTATGTCGCAGGCGTGCGCGCGCAACGGCGGCGAGCTGATCCGGCACATCAGCACGGCGAACGAGGCCCGTGACCTCGACCGTGTCCGGGCCGCGCTCGGCGAGCGGCGGATCTCGGCGTGGGGCGTGTCGTACGGCACCTATGTCGGCGCGGTCTACGGCCGGCTGTTCCCGGGCCGCACGGACCGGTTCGTCCTGGACAGCAGCGGCAACCCCGACCACACCCGGGTCGGCCGCGCCTGGCTCGCCGGGTTCGAGCGGGGTGTGGAGGACACCTTCCCGGAGTTCGCGCGGTACGCCTCGGCGCCCGGCACCCCGCACCGTGTGGCGAGCACCCCCGCCGGGGTCCGGCGCGTCCTCCTGGAGCTGGCGGCCCGGCTGGACCGGGAGCCGCTCCCGTGGCCCGGCGCCAACCCGCCGGTGCTGGACGGCAACGAGCTGCGCCAGGCGATGCTGAACGCCTTCTACGACCCCGACGGCTTCCCCGCCCTCGCCGAGCTGATCGACGCCGCCCGCACGGGGAAGGTCCCGCCCGCTCCGCAGGCCCCGCCGCAGGACGTGATGCAGAACGTGACCGCGGTCGCCATGGGCACGATATGCAACGACGTCGCCTTCCCTGCCTCGGCCGCCGCGTACCAGGAGGAGGTCGACACCAGCCGGGCCGCGTTCCCGCTCACCGCGGGCATGCCCCGCTCCCCGATGGCGTGCGCGGCCTGGCCGTTCGCGCCGCAGGAGCCGCCGGTGCGGATCACCGACGAGGGCCGCTCGTCGTTCCTGCTCGTGCAGAACGAGCGGGATGTCGCCACCCCCCTCAGCGGGGCCCGCGCGATGCGTGCCGCCCTCGGCCGGCGGGCCGTGATGGTGACGGTGAACTCCACCGGCCACGACGCCTACCTCGGCAACGGCAACGCGTGCGGAGACGCGGCGGTCTCCCGCTTCCTGGCCACGGGCAGGCGTCCGGCCGCCGACCTGTACTGCCGCTGAGCCGCGCCGGGGCCTACCTCCCGAACCTCTCCGCGTAGCGCCGCTGCCAGGGTGTCTCCACCGCGCGGCGGTCGTAGTGGGCGCGGACGTACGCCACGGCGTCCTCGGGCGGTACGCCGTCCAGGACGGCGAGACAGGCCAGGGCCGTACCGGTGCGGCCCCGGCCGCCGCCGCAGGCGAGTTCGACGCGCTCGACGGCGGCCCGTTCCCACGCCTCGGCGAGCACGGCGCGGGCGGCCTCGCGGTCGGCCGGGAGGCGGAAGTCGGGCCAGCGCAGCCAGCGGCTCTCCCAGGGGACCTCGGGCGGGCGCCGGCCCAGCAGATAGACCCCGTGGGCGGGCGGCGGCGCCCCGGGGTCGAGCGGCCGGCGCAGCCCCCGTCCCCGTACGAGCCGGCCCGACGGCAGCCGCAGCACCCCGGCGGCACCCGCCTCCCAGGTCTCCCCCATGTCCGCACCTCCTCCGGGCCGCCGCGCGCGGACCCGGCTGCCATCCAAGCGCATCGCCCCCTTCCCCGGGCAACCGAATCCGTCGGACAGGTGGTCTGGAGGGCGAGGAGGAAGGAGCCTGATGCAGGCCGAACAAGAGGACCGGTTCCAGGAGTTCGTCCGGGCGCGCTGGTCGCATCTCGTCCGCACGGCGTATCTGCTCACCGGGGACGCCCATCTGGCCGAGGACCTGACGCAGACGGCGCTGGCGAAGGCGTACCGCTCATGGCGGCGGGTCTCGCGCAGCGACCACCCGGAGGCGTACGTCCGCAGGATGCTGGTCACCTGCAACAGCGACCGGTTCCGCAAGCGGCGGGTGCGTGAGGCGCTGACCGCGATGCCGCCGGAGCGGGCGGCCGGTGAGGACGCGGTGTCGCGGGCGGACGAGCGCGGCACGCTGCTGCGGGCGCTGGCCGAACTGCCGTCCCGGCAGCGGGCGGTGGTCGTCCTGCGCTACTGGGAGGACCTGTCGGAGGCGGAGGTGGCCGACACGCTCGGCTGCTCGCCCGGCACGGTCAAGAGCCAGGCGTCCAAGGGCCTGGCGAAATTGCGTGTGTATCCGGGGCTCGCCCAGGTCGTGGACCGGCCGGAGGCGAGACGTACGTCGACAGCGGGGCTGGGAGGCAACAGGTGAACCACGAGGAGCGAAGCGGGGACGGGCACGGCTTCGAGGAGCAGATGCGCGAACTGCTCACGGAGGACGCCTGCGCGCTCAGGCCGTCGGCGGTGCCGTACGCGGCGATCCGCCGGCAGGGGATCGCCGAGCGGCGGCGGCGTCTGGCGACGGCCGGGGCGGCGCTGGTCGCGCTGGCCGCGGCTCCGGTGGGGGCGTACGCGCTGAACGGTCCGGACGGCGGGGGCGGCGACACCGCGGCGCCCCGGCCCCCCGTCGCCGCGACGGTGTCCGGGAACCCGGCGAAGAGCCCGGCGGGTGCCCCCAAGGGGCCGGGACGCCCGGCGACGGAGGGGCAGTTGCTCGACGGCATCACCTACGAACAGGCGGCGTCCGCGCTGCGGGACTGCATCGCCCTGGACAAGGCGTACCGGGTGAAGGGGTCCCCGCGGCAGGACCTGGGCAGGGCTTCCGACTACCGCCTGCTGCTGGGGATGCGCAGCACCGGGGACAGCAACGCCCCGGGCGACGGCTTCTTCGTCGTGGGGGTGAAGGAACAGCCGCGGTCGTTCCGGCTGATCTGCAGCATCAGGGAGGGAGCCGCCTCCGGCGTCAACAGCGGCACGGTGGACGTCGTGCCGGGCGCGGGGCCGGTGGCGCCGGACATGAACGGCCGGAAGCTGTACTCGCAGTCGATCCTCGGGAACGGCGACTGGAAGCTGCCGTTCCGCTGGGGCTCCATCGGCACGGTGGAGGAGTCGGTGGACCGGGTGACCGTGTCCTACGGCGGCCGCACCAGCGAGGCGGCGCTGGACCACGGCTGGTTCGCCGCCACCGGCGAGCTGACCGAGCAGGTCACGAAGGCCCCGCGGATCAAGGGCTACGGCAAGGGCGGTGAACTCGTCTACGACTCCGACCAGGACCCGTCGTACGAGAAGACCGTCTCCTGAGGACACCCGGACCGGCCGGGGGCGGCGCCGTACAGGGGTCGGCGCCGGACCCGGCCGGTCCGGTCCGGAACGGGGACCGCCGCCCGGGCCGCCCGGACGGCGGTCCCCCGCCCCTCACACCGCTCCCGGTGTCACCAGCCCCGACTCGTACGCCACGATGACCAGCTGGGCCCGGTCGCGGGCGCCCAGCTTGCCCATGATGCGGCTGACATGGGTCTTCGCGGTCAGCGGGCTCAGCCCGAGGGACTCGCCGATCTCGGTGTTGTTCAGCCCCCGGGCGACCAGCGTGAGCACCTCGCGCTCACGGTCCGACAGGCACTCGGGACCGCCCTCGGCGGGGGGCGCGGTGGCGCTGCGCAGGAAGCGGGCGATGAGCCGGGCGGTCGGGCCGGGCGAGAGCAGGGCGTCACCGCCGGCCACCGTGCGGATGGCGTCCAGGAGTTCGGCGGGACGGGTGTCCTTGACCAGGAACCCGGAGGCTCCGGCGCGCAGGGCCTCGACGATGTTCTCGTCGCTGTCGTACGTGGTCAGCACGAGCACCTTCACCCCGGCCAGATCCTCGTCGGAGGCGATCAGCCGGGTGGCCTCGATGCCGTCGAGGTCGGGCATGCGGATGTCCATCACCACCAGGTCGGCGCGTTCGCTGCGGGCCAGTTCGAGAGCCTGGCGGCCGGTGCCGGCCTGTCCCACGACGGCCATGTCCTGAGCGGACTCGACGAGCATCGCGAACGCGGCCCGTACGAGGGTCTGGTCGTCGGCGAGCAGTACACGGATGGTCACGGGGTTCCTCCCAGCGGCAGTACGGCACTGACCTCGAAGCCCTGGCCGGGCAGCGGGCCGGCGTCCAGGGTGCCGCCGACGCTGCGCGCCCGCTCGCGCATGCCGACGAGCCCGAAGCCGGGCGTGCCCCCGGCGGTGCCGGCCCCGTCGTCGGTGACGGTGACCCGCAGGGCGCCCTCCCCGGCGCGGACCCCGACGCGGATGCCGAGGCCGTCGCGCCCGCCGTGCCGTACGGCGTTGGTGAGCGCCTCCTGCACGATCCGGTAGGCGGCTGCGCCGACGGCGGGCGGCACCTCGTCGGAGGTGACCGTCAGCTCGACCCTGGCGCCGGCGACCCGGGCGGCCTCGGCGAGGCCGTCCAGGCCGGGCAGCCCGGGCAGCGGGTCGCGGGTGTCGGGACTGCCGTGCTCGCGGAGCACCTCCAGGGTGGTGCGCAGCTCGCCGCGGGCGGTGCGGCAGGTCTCGGCGATGTCGTCCAGGCAGGTGGCGACGGCTGTGCGGTCCAGACGGCCGGGGTCGGCGTTCAGGACGTGCGCGGCGACAGAGGTCTGCACACCGATCAGGGTGATGCTGTGGGCGAGCAGGTCGTGCAGGTCGCGGGCGATGCGCAGCCGTTCCTCGGCGACCCGGCGGCGGGCCTCCTCCTCACGGGTGCGTTCGGCGCGTTCGGCGCGTTCGACGACGGCGGCGATGTACTGCCGGTAGAAGCGCACGTCGATGCCGACGAAGACCACGGCGATCACCCAGCCGGAGATCCGCAGCAGCTCCACGCCCTGGTGGTGGTTGACGATCAGCATGATCGTCACCGTCACGGCCAGGACCGCGCCGCAGGTCACGAGGGTGAACAGCGGGCGGCAGGTGACGGCGACGGTGTAGAGGGCGACGTACGCGGCCGGGGTGGGGGCCGCGTGGTTGAAGTCGAGGGCGTGGTACGGCCCGACCAGCACGACCACCGCGGCGAGCACGAGCAGCGGTCGGCGCCGCCGCCACACGATCGGCACCTGCGCGGCGAGCAGCAGGGTCCAGCCGAGGGCGTCGGGCCGTCGTCCCTCGTCGGTGAGGAGGGCGAGGGCGACGGCGTGGAGGGCGGTGGCGAGGGCGAGCAGGATGTCGTTGCGGACGGCGTGCGGGGCGGTCCGCGGGTCGCGGTTGACCGCCGCCATGATCCGTTCGCCTATGCGGGGTCTCGGGGCTGTCTGGGGCACGGGCTCATCCTCCGTGAGGAGGGCGCCCCTCCGGCAGGGAGGGGCGCCCTCGGGGCCGCACGGGCGCGTGGGGGTCACACGCGTTCCGGCTGCCGGACCTCCGGTGCGGGCTGCGGCGCCCGGGACATCGGGCCGGGCCACCACACCTTGCGTCCGAGGGCGACGCTCGCGCTGGTGACCAGGTAGGTGCGGACGAGGAAGGTGTCGAGGAGCACGCCGACGGCGATGACGAAGCCGAGTTCGACGAGCTGGACGAGGCCCATGTTCATCAGCACGCCGAAGGTCGCGGCGAGGACCAGGCCCGCGGAGGCGATGACCCCGCCGGTGGTGCGCAGGGCGGTGAGCGCGGCCGTGACGGGTTCGGCGCCGCTCAGGGACTCCTCGCGCATCCGGTGCATGAGGAAGATGCCGTAGTCGACGCCGAGGGCGACCAGGAACACGAAGGACAGCAGCCCGAGCCCCGGGTCGGTGCCCTCGAAGCCGAGCAGCGGCCCGAACACCAGGCCGCCGAGGCCGAGGGCGGCACCCCACACCGCGACCACGGCGACGACCAGGAGGAGCGGGGCGACCAGGGAGCGCAGCAGGGCGATCAGGATGAGCAAAACGGAGACGAGGACGATCGGCACGACGACCTTGCGGTCGCGGGCGTTGGTGTCCTTCAGGTCGATCTGCTGGGCGCTGGGGCCGCCGACGTAGGAGCCGTCGAGCTTGTCGCGCAGGGCTTCGATCGTGCGGGTCTCACCGGCGCTCTGCGGCGGCGCGGAGGCGAACACGGAGATCTCGGTCCAGCCGCCGCCGGTGCGTCCGGCCCGGGCGCTGCCGACGCCGTCGGTGGCGCGGACCGCGGCGAGGGCCTCGTCGGCGCGGCCGGCGGGGCTCATGACGGTGATGGGCTGGCTGGAGCTCTCCGGGTAGGCATCGGCCAGGGTCTGCAGGGCGGACACGGACTCCGGCCGGTCGACGAAGGAGTCCTCCTGCTTGACCGTGCCGGGCAGGTTGAGGGCGCCGAGGGCGAGCGCGCCGAGCAGGGCCGCGCCGGAGGCGAGGACGGTCACCGGCCGGCGGCCGGCGGAGCTGCCCATGGCGGCGAACAGCGAGCGGCGGGCCTTGGGGGCGGAGCCGAGGGCGGGGACGAGCGGCCAGAACACCCGGCGGCCGAGCAGGACCAGGATCGCGGGCAGCAGGGTCAGCATGGCGACCAGCGCGCACAGCACGCCGACGGTGCCGAGGGGGCCCATGCCGCGGTTGGAGTTGAGGTCGGCGGCGAGCAGGCACAGCAGTCCGGCGGCGACGGTGCCGGAGGAGGCCAGCACGGCGGGCCCGCAGCCGCGCAGGGCGGCCGTCATGGCGTCGTAGGGCCGTTCGAAGCGGCGCAGTTCCTCGCGGTAGCGGGAGACCAGGAGCAGGGCGTAGTCGGTGCCGGCGCCGAAGACGAGGATCGTCATGATGCCGGAGCTCTGCCCGGAGACGGAGGTGCCGAAGACGCTGTTGAGGCCGTAGGCGACACCCATGGAGAGGTAGTCGGCGATGCCGGCGACGACGAGCGGGACCAGCCACAGCACGGGGCTGCGGTAGATGAGGATCAGCAGGACGGCGACGACACCGACGGTGGTGTAGAGCAGGGGGCCGCCGAGGGAGTCGTAGACCTTGGCGGCGTCGGCGCTCAGTGCGCCGGGGCCGCCGACCTCGACGGTGAGGCCGCCGCCGGAGCGGGCGGTGTCGCGCACGTCGGCGACGAACGCGTTGCGCAGGTCCTCGTCGTCGCCGGGTTCGTTGGTGGTGACCGCGTACATGAGCGTGCTGCCGTCCTCGGACGGCACGCCCTGCGGGGCGGCGGTCAGTTCGTGCTCGCCGGCGATGGCGGCGACCTGCCGGCCGGCGGTGGCGCGGTCGGCCGTGGTGAGGCCGCCGTCGCGCTGGTACACGAGGACGAGCTGGGTGGTCTCGCCGCCCGGCAGCCGCTCCTGGAGCACGGCCACCTGGGTGGAGTCGGCGCTCGCGGGCAGATAGTCGGTGATGCGGTCGCGCTGCACGTCGGCGAGTTTCGCGGCGAACGGCGACGCGACGGCGAGCACGCCGACCCACAGCGCGAGCATCACCCACGGAACGGCTCGTCGCCTCGTCTGTGTCTTTCCGGCCCCCATGGATCGGGCCCTCCCTCCGGCACGGATGTCTGGATGCGGTTCCAGACTCCCGGCCGCGGGCCGCCGGATCGTCGGACGGGAGACCGAGTTCGGGGGTACTGCCCGGGGTGGCGCGGAGGGCGGATTACTCCCGTGGGAGTAACCAGGGCGGGCCCGGGCCCGGGCGGGGGCGGGGCCCGGGGTCAGGCGGCGGAGCCCGGGGTCAGGCGGCGGAGCCCGGGGTCAGGCGGCGGAGCCCGGGGTCAGGCGGCGGGGCCCGGGGTCAGGCGGCGGGGCCCGGGGTCAGGACGGTGTGCCCGCGGCCGCCAGCAGGCGGGTCACGTCGTCGGCCGTGATGGTCAGGGCGGAGCCGACCGTCGCGAGCACCTCCCGTTCGGCGGCGGTGTACGGACCGTCCGCGAGGGCGATCCGGGCGCCCTGGAGCAGGATCGCCTCACGGCCGGGCGGGGCGAGGTGGGGGGCCAGCGGGTCGAGGGCCTCGTGGAGCTCTATGGCCAGCCCGGGCCCGCAGGGAGCGCCGTACATCCGGCCGGTGTCCGCGGCGAGGGCCTCCACCAGCGCGTTGAGCTGTTCCTCCGTGCAGTCGTCGAACCCGGCCCGGCGGACGGCTCCGGCGGCGGCGGTCAGGGCGAGCCGGGCACGGGGTCCGCCGCCCGCGGCGAGGACCGCGAGGGCGACGGTGTGCACGGCGTCGCGGAGCATCGCGGAGAAGCGGCTGGTGGTGGGGTGGTCGAGGACGTCCGTGCCGTAGTGGCGCCGGCAGTCGGCGCATTCGACGGCCGGCCCGGTCTCGCCGCGCGGGAGCACGGGCACGCCCAGCAGGGTGAAGCGGCGGCGTCCGGTGAGCCGCTGGTAGTTGCGGTCGCCGCCGCAGCCGGGGCAGAAGAAATGCCCGTCGCCGACGGCGGTCCACGCGGTACGGATGCCCAGGATGGGCGCAGCCTTGTGGGCCCGGCCGTCTCGTCCCCGTCCTGGCAGCACGTCGCACCTCCGTAACCTCGCGGCAACATCGCCGCGCTGGCGTGATGTTAGCCACATTGCGGAGGCGGAGTCAGCACCCCGAACGAGACCTTTCCGTGATCTCGGGGCCTGCTTGGCCGGTATCCGACGGTGCCCCGCCCGCCGGAGGTCCGGCGGACGGGGCACTTCGGGCCGGTCGGAGCGGTCAGCGGGCCGCCCGGTTCACGGCGGAGACGACCGCCTTCAGCGAGGCGCGCGTGGTGTTGGCGTCGATGCCGATGCCCCACAGGACCTTGCCGTCGATCACGCACTCGATGTACGAGGCGGCCTGCGCGGAGGCGCCCTCGCTCATGGTGTGCTCCTGGTAGTCCAGCAGGCGGGCGTCGACGCCGATGCCCTGCAGCGCGTGGAAGAAGGCGGAGATCGGACCGTTGCCGGTGCCGACCAGGGTGGTCTCGCCGCCGTCGACCTCGGCCTCCACGGTCAGCGTGTCCACGCCGTCCTTGTCGGTGGTGGACTGGCCGGCCTTCAGCTGGATGCGGCCCCACGGGTTGTCCGGGTTCGGCAGGTACTCGTCCTGGAAGACCGCCCAGATGTCGCCGCCGGTGACCTCGCCGCCCTCGGCGTCCGTCTTGGCCTGGATCAGCTTCGAGAACTCGATCTGCATCCGGCGCGGCAGGTCCAGCTTGTGGTCGTTCTTCAGGACGTAGGCGATGCCGCCCTTGCCGGACTGCGAGTTGACCCGGATGACCGCCTCGTAGGAGCGGCCGACGTCCTTGGGGTCGATCGGCAGGTACGGGACCGCCCACTCGATGTCGTCGACGGTGACGCCCTTGGCCCGGGCCTCGTCCTCCATCGCGTCGAAGCCCTTCTTGATGGCGTCCTGGTGGGAGCCGGAGAAGGACGTGTAGACCAGGTCGCCCACGTACGGGTGGCGCGGGTGGACCTCCATCTGGTTGCAGTACTCCCACGTGCGACGGATCTCGTCGATGTCGGAGAAGTCGATCTGCGGGTCGACGCCCTGGGAGAACAGGTTCATGCCCAGGGTGACCAGGTCGACGTTGCCGGTGCGCTCGCCCTGTCCGAACAGGCAGCCCTCGACGCGGTCGGCGCCGGCCATCAGCGCCAGCTCGGCGGCGGCGACGGCGGTGCCGCGGTCGTTGTGGGGGTGGACCGACAGGACGACGTGCTCGCGGCGCGACAGGTTGCGGTGCATCCACTCGAAGCGGTCCGCGTGGGTGGAGGGCGTGGAACGCTCCACGGTGGCGGGCAGGTTGAGGATGATCTCGCGGCCCGGCCCCGGCTGGTAGGTGTCCATCACCGCCTCGCAGACCTCCAGCGCGAAGTCCAGCTCGGTGTCGGTGAAGATCTCGGGGCTGTACTGGTAGCCGAACTCGGTCTCGTCGCCCAGCAGTTTCTCGGCGTACTCCATCACCAGGCGGGTGCCGTCGACGGCGATCTGCTTGATGTCGTCCTTGGAGCCGCGGAAGACGACCCGGCGGAAGACCGGGGCGGTGGCGTTGTACAGGTGGACCGTGGCACGCCGGGCGCCCTTCAGGGACTCCACGGTCCGCTCGATCAGGTCCTCGCGGGCCTGGGTCAGTACGGAGATGGTGACGTCGTCGGGGATCGCGCCGGGCTCCTCGATGATGGAGCGCACGAAGTCGAAGTCGGTCTGGCCGGAGGCGGGGAAGCCGACCTCGATCTCCTTGTAGCCCATCTTGACCAGCTGGTCGAACATCCGGCGCTTGCGCTCGGGCGACATCGGGTCGATCAGGGCCTGGTTGCCGTCGCGCAGGTCCGTGGAGAGCCAGCGGGGGGCGGTGGTGATCCGCTGGTTCGGCCAGGTGCGGTCCGCGATGTCGACCTGGTCGTAACGGCCGTACTTGTGGATCGGCATGGAGGTGGGCTGCTGGCGGTTGGCCATGATGCGTAGGGCTCCTCTGGATGTCCGGAAGGACGGCCGACGACGCAACGCCAAAGCTCCGCGGGGAGGGGGTCGGCCTCGACTACAGGCCCTCGCCGCGGCAGCTAAGGAGAAGCAGCCCGAAACGCATGATGCGCAGCATGCTAGCCGAGCCGCCCCGGATGCGGAGGTCCGTATCAGTATGCGGGATACGGGAGCCATATCGGACAAAAAGTGCGCCATACCACTCCGGGCGGCCGATCCGGGCCGCTCGCGGGGCCTTTTCATCAATCATGGTTGCGGGTGGTGACAGCGGCGTGACTCAGTGCAAGGGTGCCCGGCATGACGACGAACGGGGGCTTCGAGCCCGTCTTCTGCACCATCGTCCCGCCCCATGTCCTCGACAAGCTCGCGCAGGCCGAGGATCCCGCGCTCGCCGGGCCCGCCCGCCGGACCCTCCAGCGCGACGCCTTCGAGCGCACCCAGCGCCGCCTGACCACGGTGATCGGCGCCCCGGCCCCGGCCGCGGCCGCCCTCGCCGGGCCCGGCAGCCCGAACCGCACGATCTACGACGCCCGGCACCGCACCGACCTGCCCGGGAAGAAGGTCCGCGCCGAGGGCGACGAGCCCGGCAGGGACGCCACCGTCAACCGCGCGTACGCCGGTCTCGGCGCCACCTACGAGCTGTTCCTGAGCGCCTTCGAACGCGACTCGATCGACGGCTCGGGCCTGCCGATGGACGCCACCGTCCACTACGAGAAGGACTACAACAACGCCTTCTGGAACGGCGAGCAGATGGTGTTCGGCGACGGGGACGGGGAGATCTTCCTCGACTTCACCCTCCCCATCGACGTCATCGGCCACGAACTCGCCCACGGCGTCACCCAGTACACGGCGAACCTCGCCTACTTCGGCCAGTCCGGCGCCCTCAACGAGTCGCTGTCGGACGTCTTCGGCTCGCTGATCAAGCAGCACACCCTCGGCCAGACCGCCGCCGAGGCCGACTGGCTCATCGGCGCGGGCCTGCTCGCCCCGCGGGTGACCGGCACGGCCCTGCGCTCGATGAAGGAGCCGGGCTCGGCGTACGACGACGACGTCCTCGGCAAGGACCCGCAGCCCGGCACGATGGACGACTACGTCCACACCGGCCGGGACAACGGCGGCGTGCACATCAACTCCGGCATCCCCAACCACGCGTTCTACCTGGCGGCCACCGCCCTCGGCGGCCACGCCTGGGAACGCGCGGGCCGGGTCTGGTACGACGTGCTGACCGGCGGCGAACTCACGGAGGACGCCCTGTTCACGGACTTCGCCGGCCTCACCGTCAAGGCGGCCAGGGCCCGCTTCGGCGAGGGCGACGAACTCACGGCCGTCACCAAGGCATGGGAACAGGTGGGCGTGCGCACGCTGTAGTTCCGTACTAGACAGGACCTCATGCGGATTCAGGTGAGACGCACGGGAGGCTTCGCGGGCATCGAGCGGCACGCCGAGGTGGACACCTCGGGACGCCCCGACGCCGCGGAGTGGCAGGCCCTGGCCGGGCGCGTGCTCGCGGACGGCCGGGGCACGCCCCCGATCGGTGTGCCCGACGGGTTCTCCTACGAGATCACGGTGGACGGCACGACCGTGCACTGCGCGGACCCGGGGCTGACCGAGGACCAGCGCACGCTCGTCACGAGGGTGCTCAAGGAAGGCGCGTGACCGGTCGCCGCCGACCCGTTGACTTCCGTTACCGCGGGTACGGATGATCCGGCGCATGGCGACTGAAGCGCGCGACCCGATCCCCCCGTTCCCGGCCGGTTTCCTGTGGGGCGTGTCCACCTCGGCCCACCAGATCGAGGGCGCGGCGGACCTGCGCACCCCGTCCGTCTGGGACACCTTCACGGCCGGGCCGGGACGGGTGAAGGACGGCTCCACGGCCGCGGTGGCCTGCGACCACTACCACCGCTACCGGGAGGACGTGGCGCTGCTGGCCGGGCTGGGCGTGGACGCCTACCGTTTCTCGGTCTCCTGGCCCCGGGTGCTCGCCGACGGCGGCCTCGGCTTCTACGACCGGCTGGTGGACGAGCTGTGCGCGGCGGGGATCCGCCCGGTGCCGACGCTGTTCCACTGGGACCTGCCGGCCGGGCTGGACTGGCTGGAGCGGGACACGGCCGCACGGTTCGCGGAGCACGTGTCGGTCGTGGCCGGGCGGCTCGGCGACCGCGTGGACAAGTGGATCACCCTCAACGAGCCCGCCGAGCACACCCTGCTGGGCCATGCGCTCGGCGTCCACGCCCCCGGCAGGCAGCTCCTCTTCGACGCCCTCCCGGTCGCCCACCACCAGCTCCTCGCCCACGGCCTGGCCGTACGGGCGCTGCGCGCGGCCGGCGCCGCGGACATCGGCATCGCCAACTCCCACGGCCCGACCTGGCCGGCCTCGAAGGAGCAGGCCGACGTCGAGGCGGCGGACCTCTACGACCTGCTGCTCAACCGGCTGTTCGCCGACCCGCTGCTGCTGGGCGCCTACCCCGACGGCCTCGGCGAGCTGATGCCCGGCGACGTCCCCGCCGACCTCAAGATCATCTCCGAGCCCCTGGACTGGTACGGCGTCAACTACTACGCGCCGGCCCGGGTGGGCGCCCCGCAGGGCACCGAGACCTCTTTCGGGGGCGTCCGGATGCCCGCCGAACTCCCCTTCTCCCTGCGCGAGATCGAGGGCGTCCCCACGACCGCCTTCGGCTGGCCGGTCGTCCCGGAGGGCCTGACCGAGCTGCTCACCGGCTTCCACGACCGCTACGGCGACCGGCTCCCGCCCGTCGTCGTCACCGAGAACGGCTGCTCGTACGACGGACTCGACGACCAGGCGCGCATCACCTACCTGGACGGCCACCTCCGCGCCCTGCACCGGGCCGTCGAGGCGGGTGTCGACGTACGCGGGTACTTCGTGTGGTCGCTGCTGGACAACTTCGAGTGGGCGGAGGGCTACACGCAGCGGTTCGGCCTGGTGCACGTCGACCCCGAGACCCAGGAACGCACCCCTAAGGCGTCGTACACCTGGTTCGCGGACATGCTGGGGCAGCAGCGCCTCTAGGGGCGCGGGGAACCACGACGGCGCCGCGGGCCGCCGCCGCACACCGGCCGGGACGGCAAAGGGCGCTACAGCGCCCCCGCCTCGCGCGCCGCGTACACGGACGGGAACAGCGGCCGGAACCCCAGCTCCCGCCGGAGGCGTTCGGTCGAGGTGATCCCGGCCCACGGGTCGGGATCGGCCCGCTCGTACAGCGCGTCCGGCACCTCGGCCCCGTTGAGCAGATGCAGCTCCACCGCCGTGACAGGACTGTCGTCGGCGATGTTGTACACCCGGCCGTCCACGCCCGGCGCGTGCAGCAGCCGCAGCAGCGCCTGCGCCACGTCGGCGTGGTGCACCATCTGGAGCCGCTGGGCCGCGGCCCAGTTCGCGGCCCACCTCAGCGACTGCGCGAGATGCGGATCGCCCTCGCCGTAGACGAAGGTGAGCCGGCCGATCCGCACCCCGGGCCCCTCCAGGGCGAGCAGCCCCTGCTCGGCCTCCAGTTTGGACGCCGTGTAGGCGCCCCACATCTCCCCGCCCGGCTCGCCGGGGTCGTCCTCGGTCAGCGGCCGCCCGCGTCCGGTCCCGTACACCAGTCCGGTGCTCACCTGCACGAACCGCCGTACGCCGGAGGCTGCCGCGGCCCGGCCCAGCGCCAGCGCGGCGTCGCGGTTGACCGCCCACGCCTCCTCGTCGGGCACGCCCCGGAACGCGGCGGCCGCGTTCACCACGGCGTCCGTCCCGGCCACCGCCCTGCCGAGCGCCTCCTCGTCCCGCAGGTCGCCGAGGACGACCTCGGCACCGAGCGCGGCGAAGGGTTCGCCGCGCTCCTGGTCGCGCACCAGGACGCGGACCCTCTCCCCCGGCCGGGACTGGGCGATCAGCCGGGGCACGAAACGCCGTCCGACCTGTCCTGTCGCACCGGTCACCAATGTCAGCACGATGTGCTCCTCTCGTCGCCCACCAGCCTCGGGCGGGCGGCCGGACGGCGGGAGAGACCTCTTGATCAGGGGATCGGCAGTGCCTGGATAAGCGGCCCGGCGTGCCGCAGGCTGGAGGGGTGGACCGCGCCGAACTCGCCGATTTCCTGCGCCGCAGCCGCGGCCGTCTCTCCCCCGCCGACGTGGGGCTGGCGGCGGGTGCCCGCCGCCGCACGCCCGGACTGCGCCGGGAGGAGGTGGCGTCCCTGGCCGGGATGTCGGTGGACTACTACACGCGCCTGGAGCAGTCGCGGGGGCCGCGGCCGTCCCGGCAGATGCTGACGGCGCTGGCGCGGGCGCTCAGGCTGGGCGAGGACGAGCGCGACCATCTGTTCCATCTGACCGGCGAGGAGCCGCCGCGCCGGGACACGGCGTCGGCGTACGTGCGTCCGGGGCTGCTGCTGATCCTGGACCGGCTGCACGACAGCCCGGCGCAGGTGGTGACGGACACCGGGGACGTGCTCGCGCAGAACGCGCTGTCCAAGGCGCTGACGGGGGACGCGGACGGGCGGCCGCCGCGCGAGCGCAATCTGGTCCGCCGTTTCTTCCTGGATCCGGCCACGCGTGAGCTGTTTCCCGAGGAGGACAGGCCGGATCTGGCGCGCGCCCATGTCGCGAGCCTCAGGGCGGTGACGGCGGCCCATCCCGGCGACCGGGAGGCGGCCGCGCTGGTGACCGGGCTGCGGTCCCGCAGCCCGGAGTTCGCCCGGCTGTGGGAGCGGCACGAGGTCGCGGTACGGCGGTCCTCGACGAAGCGGTTCCGGCACCCGGTGGTCGGTCTGCTGGAGCTGGAGTGCGAGACCCTGCTCAGCCCCGACCACCGTCAGTGGCTCGTCGTCCACACGGCCCGCCCGGGCACCGAGGCCCACGACCGGCTGCGGCTGCTGGGCGTCATCGGCCTCCAGGACATGTCGGCCGGACGGCCCTGAGCGGCACGGAGGTCCGGCGGTCCGGCCGGCGCGGAGGCCGAGCCGGCGCGGAGGCCGAGCCGGCCGGGCCGCTTCGGATCCGGTCCTCAGAACCCCAGCCGGCGCAGCTGCTTCGGGTCGCGCTGCCAGTCCTTGGCGACCTTGACGTGCAGGTCCAGGAAGACCGGTGTCCCGAGGAGGGCCTCGATCTGCTTGCGGGACTTGATGCCGACGTCCTTCAGGCGCTTGCCCTTGGGGCCGATGATGATGCCCTTCTGGCTGGGGCGCTCGATGTAGACATTGGCGTGGATGTCGAGGAGCGGCTTGTCGGCGGGGCGGTCCTCGCGCGGGAGCATCTCCTCCACCACCACGGCGATGGAGTGCGGCAGCTCGTCACGGACGCCCTCCAGCGCGGCCTCCCGGATCAGCTCCGCGATCATGATCTGCTCGGGCTCGTCGGTGAGGTCGCCCTCGGGGTAGAGGGCGGGGCCCTCGGGCAGCATCGGGATCAGCAGGTCCGCCAGCAGGTCGACCTGCTTGTTCGCGGTCGCCGACACCGGGACGATCTGCGCCCACTCGATGCCCAGCTCCTTGCCCAGCTGGTCGACGGCGATCAGCTGCTCGGCGAGGGTCTTGGAGTCGACGAGGTCCGTCTTGGTGACGATGGCGACCTTCGGGGACTTCCTGATCCCCGCCAGCTCCTTGGCGATGAAGCGGTCACCGGGGCCGATCTTCTCGTTCGCCGGGAGGCAGAAGCCGATCACGTCGACCTCGGCCCAGGTCGTACGGACCACGTCGTTCAGCCGTTCGCCCAGCAGGGTGCGCGGCTTGTGCAGGCCGGGGGTGTCGACCAGGATCAGCTGGGCGTCCGGCCGGTGCACGATGCCCCGCACGGTGTGCCGGGTGGTCTGCGGCTGGTCGGCGGTGATCGCCACCTTCTGCCCGACCAGAGCGTTCGTGAGGGTGGACTTGCCCGCGTTGGGGCGGCCCACGAAGCACGCGAAACCGGCCCGGTGGACCGCTTCGGCCGGCTGTTCGGATGACTGGGTGCGAACGCTCATGCCGCCCATTCTCCCTGATCCCCGGAGCCCCGCCGCACCAGGCGCCGCACGGTGAGTTCCCGGAAACCCGGCGGCAACGAAACGTCACGGAAACACACCCGTACGCGACCGGAAACCGCAAGCGGTGAATCTCTGACGCAACCCCCCACCCGTTGGAGACGACCGTGACTCTTGCCGCAGCGCACGTCGACACCGGCGACACCGCCTGGCTGCTCGCCGCGACCGCCCTGGTTCTGCTGATGACCCCGGGGCTGGCCCTGTTCTACGGCGGCATGGTCCGCACGAAGAGCGTCCTCAACATGCTGATGATGAGTTTCGTGTCGATCGCGCTGGTCACCGTGGTGTGGCTGGCGGCCGGCTACTCGCTCGCCTTCGGCGAGGACACGGGCGGCGGTCTCCTCGGCGGCCTGGACCATCTCGGCATGTCCGGCATCACACCGGACAGCGTGCAGGGCACGGTCCCGACCCTGCTGTTCGCCACGTTCCAGCTCACCTTCGCGGTCGTCACGGCGGCTCTGGTCAGCGGCGCGGTCGCGGACCGGACGAAGTTCGGGGCGTGGCTGGTGTTCGTGCCGGTGTGGACGCTGCTGGTATACGTTCCGGTCGCCCACTGGACGTGGGGGCCTGGCGGCTGGATTCTCGACGGTCTGGGCGCGCTGGACTTCGCGGGCGGTCTGCCCGTGGAGATCACCTCCGGTGCCTCCGGTCTCGCGCTGTGTCTGGTGCTGGGCCCGCGTCTGGGCTTCAAGAAGGACGCGATGCGCCCGCACAACCTGCCGATGGTCGTGCTCGGCGCGGGTCTGCTGTGGTTCGGCTGGTTCGGCTTCAACGCGGGCTCGGCGCTCGGCGCGAACGGCCTCGCGGCGGCCGTGTTCCTCAACACCCTCGCCGCCGGCTGCACCGGCCTGCTGGGCTGGCTCTTCGTCGAGCAGAAGCGCGACGGCCACCCCACCACCCTGGGCGCCGCCTCCGGCGCGGTCGCCGGCCTGGTCGCCATCACCCCGTCCTGCGGCTCGGTGTCCCTGCTCGGCGCGCTCGTCGTCGGACTCGCCGCGGGTGCCGTCTGCTCCTACGCCGTGAGCTGGAAGTTCCGGCTGAACTTCGACGACTCGCTGGACGTGGTGGGGGTGCATCTGGTCGGCGGGATCATCGGCACGCTGCTCATCGGCGTCTTCGCGGTGGACTCCATGACCGGCGGCCCGGAGGGCCTGCTGTACGGGGGCGGGTTCGGGCAGCTCGGCAGGCAGCTGGTGGCCGTCGCCGCGGTCGGGGCGTACGCCTTCGCCGTCACCTACGGGATCGGCAAGCTCATCGACAGGGTGCTGGGCTTCCGGGCGAGCGAGGAGCAGGAGCACACCGGCCTGGACCTTACGGTGCACGCGGAGACCGCATACGATCACGGCGTCCTGGGCCACGGAGCCCCGGTCACCCACTCCGTCGCCCCCACCGCCCAGAAGGTCAGGCCCCAGGGATGAAGCTCATCACCGCGATTGTGAAGCCGTACCGCCTCGACGAGGTGAAGACCGCCCTCCAGGAGCTGGGCGTCCAGGGCCTGACCGTCACCGAGGCGAGCGGCTACGGCCGGCAGCACGGCCACACCGAGGTCTACCGCGGCGCCGAGTACCAGGTCGACCTGGTACCCAAGGTCCGCATCGAGGTCGTCGTCGAGGACGCGGCCGCCGACGACGTCATCGACGCGATCGTGAAGGCCGCCCACACCGGCAAGATCGGCGACGGCAAGGTCTGGGCCCTGCCGGTGGAGACGGTCGTGAGGGTCCGCACCGGCGAACGAGGCCCGGACGCCCTCTGACCACCACACGCCCCCGGCCCCGCGCCCACGGAACTCGCTCAAGCACCAAGACACCCAGGGGCGCGGGGAACTGCGCGACCAGCCACCACGAACCCGCACCCGGTCACCGCCCGAAACCCCACCCCCCAGGGGCGCGGGGAACTGCGCAAACAACCGCCACGAACCCGCACCCGGTCACCACCCGAGGCCCCGCCACCGCCCCGCTCACTCCACGGTGAGAACCGCCCGCACCGTCCCGTCGGCCCCCGCGACCAGCACCGGCGTCCCGGCCCCGCCGAGATCCCGCACCGCGGCCACGTCCGCGTCCGGCACGGACTCCGCCCCGGTCACGACCGCCGCCGCCTCCAGGGACCTCGCCCCGGACGCCACCGCCATCGCGACGGCGGTCCGCAGCGCGCTGAGCTTCAGCGAATCCAGCTCCACCGTCCCGGCGACATACGTACGGCCGGTGTCGTCACGCACGGCCGCGCCCTCGGGCACACCGTTGCGGGCCCGGGCCGAGCGCGCCAGGGTGACGATCTTGCGGTCCTCGGGGTCGAGCGCGTTGCTGTCGGTCATGCACACGAGGATACGTACGCACCCGGACCCCGCCCCGCCACGGGGTACGTCATCCGGGCGGGCGGAACGCTAGGGCCGGTCGAGGCGGAGCCGGTCGGCCCGTGGCAGGCCCGCGACGACCAGGTCGTACGAGTCCTCGACGAGCTCCCGGACCAGACGGTCGGGAAGCTCGCCGTCGGCGGTGACGGTGTTCCAGTGGCGCTTGTTCATGTGGTAGCCGGGGACGACCAGCCCCGGGTGCCGCTCCCGCAGCCGGACGGCGTCGTCGGGGTCGCACTTGAGGTTGACCGTCAGGGGCCGCGCGCCCAGGTCGCTGAGGGCGAAGAGCTTGCCCTGGACCTTGAAGACGGAGATCTCCGGCCGGAACGGGAAGTCCTCCACGGCCGCGTTGAACGACAGGCAGAAGGCGCGCAGCTCCTGGGGCGTCACTCGGGTTCCGTCTCCTCGGTGGGGTCGGCGGGTCCGACCGGCTCGACCAGCACGGTCGCGATCCTGTTGCGGCGGCCCGCCGACGCCTCCGCGGTCAGCCGCAGTTCCCGGCCGTCGGGGAGGCCGACCACGGCGGAGGCACCGGCGATGGGGACCCGGCCGAGGGCCTTGGCGAGCAGGCCGCCGACGGTCTCGACGTCCTCGTCGTCGTACTCCTCCAGGCCGTACAGCTCGCCGAGGTCGGTGATGTCGAGGCGGGCGGTGACGCGGTGGCGGTCCTCGCCGAGGTCCTCGACGGGCGGCAGTTCCCGGTCGTACTCGTCGGTGATCTCACCGACGATCTCCTCCAGGATGTCCTCGATGGTGACGATTCCGGCGGTGCCGCCGTACTCGTCGATGACGACGGCGACGTGGTTGCGCTCCTTCTGCATCTCCCGCAGCAGGTCGCCGGCGTTCTTGGTGTCGGGCACGAAGAACGCGGGCCGCATCGCGGTGGAGACCAGCTCGGACTCGGCGTCGCGGTTGATGTGCGTCTTCCTGGCCATGTCCTTCAGGTACACGATCCCGACGATGTCGTCCTCGCTCTCGCCGGTCACCGGTATCCGGGAGAAACCGGAGCGCAGGGCGAGGGTGAGGGCCTGCCGGATCGTCTTGAACCGCTCGATGACGACCAGGTCGGTGCGCGGGACCATCACCTCGCGCACCAGGGTGTCGCCGAGCTCGAAGACGGAGTGCACCATGCGCCGTTCGTCGTCCTCGATGAGCGACTCCTGCTCGGCGAGGTCCACCAGCGCCCGCAGTTCCGCCTCGGAGGCGAAGGGGCCGCGGCGGAAGCCCTTGCCGGGGGTGAGGGCGTTGCCGAGGAGGATCAGCAGCGACGGGATCGGGCCCATGACCCGGGCGAGGGGCAGCAGGACGTACGCCGCGGCGGTGGCCGTGTTCAGCGGGTGCTGGCGGCCGATGGTGCGCGGGGAGACGCCGACGGCGACGTACGACACGAGGACCATGACCGCGATGGCGACCAGCAGGGCCTGGGCGGTGGAGGAGAACTCCTCCAGGCAGGCGTACGTGACGAGAGCCGCGGCGGCCATCTCGCAGGCGACGCGGACCAGGAGCGCCACATTGAGGTAGCGGGTGGGGTCGGCCGCCACCTGCGCGAGTTTCGCGCTGCCGCGGCGGCCGGACTTCACCGCCTCGTCGGCGCGGAAGCTGGAGACCCGCGCGATGCCGGCCTCCGCGCAGGCGGCGAGCCATGCGACGACGACGAGGAGGATCGCGCCGAGGACGAGTTGCGGACTCATGGCCGCCCTAGGAGACGGTCGGGGCCGGGGACGGGCCGGTCAGGCCCCTCTCCTGCCGCCAGCCGTCCACGATGGCCGCCTGGAGGCCGAACATCTCGGCCTTCTCGTCCGGTTCCTCGTGGTCGTAGCCGAGCAGGTGCAGCACACCGTGGACGGTGAGGAGCTGGAGCTCCTCGTCCATGGTGTGCTGCGTCTCCGCCTCGGCGCCCTGCCTGGTGGCGACCTCCGGGCACAGCACGATGTCGCCGAGCAGGCCCTGCGGGGGCTCGTCGTCGTCCTTGGAGGGCGGGCGCAGCTCGTCCATGGGGAACGACATGACATCGGTGGGCCCGGGCAGGTCCATCCACTGGATGTGCAGCTGTTCCATGGCATCGGCGTCCACGACGATCACCGAGAGCTCGGAGAGCGGGTGGATGCGCATCCGTGCGAGTGCGTAGCGGGCGATGTCGAGGATCGCCTGCTCGTCGACCTCGGTTCCGGATTCGTTGTTGACGTCGATCGACATGGTCCTGCTCGGTCTACTTCCCCTTGTGCCCGGCCTTGCCCCGGCCGCCCTTGTGCGTGCCGTTCTCCGTGCCGTGCTGGCTGTCGTACTGCTCGTACGCGTCGACGATACGGCCCACCAGCTTGTGCCGGACGACATCCTGCGACGACAGCCGGGAGAAGTGGACGTCCTCGACGCCGTCCAGGATGTCCTGGACCTGACGCAGGCCCGACTTGGTGCCGTTGGGCAGGTCGACCTGGGTCACGTCACCCGTGATCACGATCTTCGAGTCGAAGCCGAGGCGGGTGAGGAACATCTTCATCTGTTCGGGGCTGGTGTTCTGGGCCTCGTCGAGAATGATGAAGGCGTCGTTGAGGGTACGGCCGCGCATGTAGGCGAGCGGCGCGACCTCGATCGTCCCGGCGGCCATCAGCCTCGGGATGGAGTCGGGGTCGAGCATGTCGTGCAGCGCGTCGTAGAGCGGGCGCAGGTAGGGGTCGATCTTCTCGTAGAGCGTGCCCGGCAGGAAGCCGAGGCGCTCTCCGGCCTCGACGGCCGGACGGGTCAGGATGATGCGGTTGACCTGCTTGGACTGAAGGGCCTGCACCGCCTTGGCCATGGCGAGATAGGTCTTGCCGGTGCCCGCGGGGCCGATGCCGAAGACGATCGTGTGCTTGTCGATCGCGTCGACGTAGCGCTTCTGGTTGAGCGTCTTGGGGCGGATGGTGCGCCCGCGCGAGGAAAGGATGTTCTGGGTGAGAACCGAGGCCGGGGTCTCCTCCGGGCCTTCGCCGTTCTCGCTCGCCCTCAGCATGGCGATCGAGCGTTCCACTGCGTCCTCCGTCATCGGCTGTCCGGTGCGGAGCACCAGCATCATCTCGTCGAACAGGCGCTGTATCAGGGCGACTTCCGCAGGCTCGCCGACCGCGCTGATCTCGTTTCCCCGGACGTGGATGTCGGCCGCCGGGAAGGCCTTCTCGATCACGCGCAGGAGGGAGTCGCCGGACCCCAGCAAGGTGACCATCGGGTGCTGGGCGGGGACGGTGAACTGCGCTCGTGCCTGCCCCTGCGCAGGGCTGTGAGCTGTGGGTGTCTGAGTCATGGGCCGGCTCTGTAGGCCTGCGTTTCCTCCTCTTCACGGCCGCGTGGCTGAGGGCGGCCTCGCGTCTCCCAGGGTACGACGGTGGACCGTCGACGCCGTAGGGCTTTTCGCGGGCCGGCTCCTACGTGGATCTGCCGAAGCCGATCGTGGGGACGGCCCGGCGCAGGGGCCAGGGGCGCACGCAGTCCCCGGGGACCAGCGGGTCCAGGAACGCGTACCGCCGCAGCGCCGCCGGGTCCTGTCCCTCCAGGGACTGGACCTTGCGCCACCAGGCGGCGACCTCGCTCCAGCCGGGTGCCGACAGCGAGCCGCCGAACTCCTGCACGGACAGTGCCGCCGTCAGCCCGGCGAAGGCCAGCCGGTCCGCGAGGGGCCACCCGGCGAGGGTCCCGGTGACGTACCCGGCGACGAAGACGTCGCCCGCGCCGGTGGGGTCCAGTGCCTCGACGGCGATCGCGGGCACCTCCGCGGTCTCCCCCGTGCGACCGTCCACCGCGTAGGCGCCCTCCGCGCCCAGCGTCACCACGGCGACCGGCACGTGCTCGGTCAGGGCCCGGGCGGCCGCGCGCGGACAGCGGGTGCGCGTGTACCGCATGGCCTCCTCCGCGTTCGGCAGGAACGCCTCGCAGTGCTCCAGGTCGGCCAGCCCGGCGAGGTCCCACCGCCCGGTGTCGTCCCAGCCGACGTCGGCGAACAGCCGGGACCCCTTCGCCGCGGCCTCGGCGACCCAGGGAGCGCGCCGGCCCGGGGTGAGGGAGACGACCGCCGCGCGGGCCCGGGGCGGGCAGTCCGGTGCGGGCTCCTCGGGCGGGGGCTCGTGGCCGTGGGAGACCATCGTGCGCTCGCCCTCGTAGGCCATGGACACGGTGACCGGGGAGTGCCAGCCGGGCACGGTCCGCGACGGCCCGAGGTCGATGCCCTCGCCCTGTTCGAGGGCGTCCCAGCAGTACTCGCCGTAGTGGTCGTCGCCGAACGCCGCCGCGAGGGAGGTGCGCAGACCGAGCCGGGCCAGGGCGGTGGCCATGTTGGCGACGCCGCCGGGGCTGGAGCCCATGCCGCGGGCCCAGGACTCGGTGCCGCGCACGGGCGCGGAGTCGAGCCCGGTGAAGATGATGTCGAGGAAGACGGTGCCGGTGAGGTAGACGTCCCACGGAGGATCGGCGGGCGTGCGCAGCCCGGCGAGCGGGTCGACCTGGGACCGGCGCTGCGGGCCCTCTCCGATGGACACCTCGGACGCGATCACGGTGACGCTCCCTGACGCATGGTGCGGATTCACGCCAGTGTGCACCACTGCGGGCGGAAGAGGTCGGCGCTCGCGGCACCGCGGGTCCGCGCCGTCTGCGTCGTGGCACCCGGTGGCACGTGCCGTGGGGCGGGCCCCCTACCAGCGCGGCACCGCCGGTGTCACCCACCCCGGGTCGGCGGCACGCATCGCCGCCGCGTCGTCGCGCTCGCGCAGCCCGCCGTCGTCTTCGAGCCACCGCCGGTGCAGGAAGGCCAGCCGGTCGCGGTCGAGCTCGACACCGAGGCCGGGGGCGTCGGAGACGGTGACGCGGCCGCCGGTGAAGGGGATGCGTTCGGTGAGGACGTCCTCGGTCTGCCAGGGGTAGTGGGAGTCGCAGGCGTGGTGCAGCGCGGGCACGGTCGCGGCGACCTGGGTCATGGCGGCGAGGCTGATGCCGAGGTGGGTGTTGGAGTGCATGGACACGCCGACGCCGAAGGTGCGGCACACGGCGGCCAGGTGCTGGGTGTTGCGCAGCCCGCCCCAGTAGTGGTGGTCGGACAGCACGATCCGCACGGCGCCGCGGGTGAACGCCTCGGGGATCTCGCCGAAGGTCGTCACGCACATGTTGGTCGCGAGCGGCACATCGGTGCGGGCGGCGACCTCGGCCATCGCGGCGGTGCCGAGGGCCGGGTCCTCCAGGTACTCCAGGACGTCCCGCAGCGCGTCGGCGACCTTCACGGACGTCTCCACCGACCAGGCCCCGTTGGGGTCGAGGCGCAGCGGCCGCCCGGGGAACGCCTCCGCGAGGGCGCGTACGGCGGCGATCTCCTCGTCGGGCGGGAGGACGCCGCCCTTGAGCTTGAACGAGGTGAAGCCGTGGCGTTCGGTGAAGCGGCGGGCCTGTTCGACGATCCCGGCGGGGTCGAGGGCGGCGCCCCAGTCGTCGCGCTCGGCGGCGACGCCCTCCGGGTGCGCGGCCCACCGGTAGAAGAGGTAGGCGCTGTACTCGACGGAGTCGCGCAGTCTGCCGCCCAGCAGGGCGTGCACGGGCAGTCCGAGGACCTTGCCGAGCGCGTCGAGGCAGGCGACCTCGAAGGCGGACACGACGGACAGGCGCAGCTTGTCGGCGGTCTGGACGCCGCGGAGCCCGCCGACGTCGACGGCGTCGTCGACGCGTGAGGCATCCACCGCGACCTCGTCCACGAGTGTGAACAGTCCGTTGAGGTCGTCGACCCGCCGGCCGGTCAGCCGCGCGGCGAGCGGCCGGGCGAGCTCCAGGTACTTGGTGTCGCCGTAGGTCTCCCCGACACCGGTCGTGCCGTCGTCCGTCACCACTTCCACGATCAGGCGGGGGGTGTACGGCTGATGGACGCCCTGGGTGTTGAGCAGCGGCGGGTCGGCGACCAGGACAGGCGTCAGCCGGACCTCGGCGACGATCGGGGCGTGGGGCACGGGGCGCCTCCCAGAGGTTCACATACAGGAACTTCAGACGTGTCACTGAATTGCGTTCGCGCTCTTACCCGTCGGACCGCCCGGCAAACCGGAGTGTGCCCCAGATCACGTCATCCGCCCTCCCGTCGGGTCGCCCCCACTTGATACAAATTGCCCGCGCGTTCCTGTCCGTCGACGGTCGGCGCCCCCTTCCCCCTTTTTTTGTGCCGCTTCTTTCGCATGCCCCGGGAACGCCCGTGTCCGTCCCCCGCACCACACCCTGGCCCGTGCTCGCCCTGTTCACGGCCGGGTATCTCGCCCCGTACCTGCTGCCGACGGTCGTCGGCCGGCTCGACGCCCATCTGCCCGTGACGGCCACCGAGGCCGGCGCCATCGGCAGCGCGCTGCTGCTGAGTTCGGCGACGGCCGGCTTCCTGCTGGCCTCGCTCGTCGAGCGGATCGGCGCCCGCGCCCTCGCCCGCGTCGGACTGGCGCTCGCCGTGCTCGGATACGGCGGTGCCGCACTGACGCACACCGTGGCGGCCGTGGTCGCCGGGGCGGTCGTCGGCGGGTTCGGGTCCGGCGCCGTCACCGCGGTCGCCGCGACCCGGATCGCCGCCGAGAGAGACCCGCACCGCGCCTCCACGCTCGGACTGCTGGGCGTCTCCGCGCTCGCGGGCACGGTCTACCTGACGGTCCCGCATCTGGGACCGGGGCATGGGCAGCCGCTCGCGGCGATCGCGCTGACCGCGCTCGCCGTCTGGCCCCTCAGCGGCCGGCTGCCCGCCGCCGGAGCCGCCCGGCACACCCGGCGCGAACGCACCCCGCTCCCCCGTCCGCGCGCCGGGCTCGTCCTCGTCGCCGCGATGCCGTGCTGGTCGCTCGCGCAGAACGCCCTGTGGGGCGTCAGCGGCCGTATCGGCCTGACCCAGGCCCACCTCACCGAGGCGGCCGTCGGGGCGGTGTTCGCCGTCGCGCTCGGCGCGGGTCTGCTCGGGGTGCTCGGCGCCGGGGCGCTCGGGCCGCGGTTCGGCCGCGCGTGGCCCATCGGCGGGGGCACGCTGCTGATCGCCGGGTGCATCGCGGTGAGCGCGTCCGCCACCGATCTGACGGGCTTCGCGGGCGGCGAGATCGCCTGGAACACCTGCTACCCGATCGTCCTGTCGTACCTGATCGGTCTGGCCGCCTCGCTGGACCCGCGCGGCCGCTGGGCCGTGCTCGTCGGCTCGGCGTCCTCGCTCGGCACGGCCGCGGGCCCGCTGACCGGCAGCGTCCTGTCGGCGCAGGCCGGATTCCCCGCGATGGGCGCGATCCTCGCGGCGGGCCTGGCGGTCGTCGCCGTGCCGATGACGGCGGTCGCCCTGCGGGCGGGCCGGCAGCCGCTCCCGGTCGTCGAGATCCCCCTGGAGACCCCCGCCCCGCGGACCGCCGGAGCCACCCGCGGACGGACCACGACGGCCGCCTAGAACACGGCGGCCGTCCGGAACCCGGCGGCCGTCTAGAACCCGGCGGCCGTCTAGAACTCGTACGCCTCCACCTCGGCGAGGCAGCGTGCGCGGCGGTCCTCGTCGTCCTCCAGGAAGGAGGCGAGGAAGGAGTTGCGGGCCAGCTCGCGCAGCCGCTCCTCGGACAGGCCCAGTTCACGGCGCACGGCGTCGAAGTTGTCCCCGGCGTAGCCGCCGAAGTAGGCGGGGTCGTCGGAGTTCACCGTGCACAGCAGGCCGGCGTCCAGCATCGCGGGCAGCGGGTGCCCGGCAAGGGCGTCCACCGCACGCAGCCGGACGTTGGACAGCGGGCACAGCGTCAGCGGGATCCGCTCGCGGACCAGCCGGGCCACCAGCTCCGGGTCCTCCATGCAGCGCAGCCCGTGGTCGACTCGCTCCACGCCGAGCACGTCCAGCGCCTCGGTGATGTAGGCGGGCGGGCCCTCCTCACCGGCGTGCGCCACCCGCCGCAGCCCGAGCGCGGCGGCGGCCTCGTACACCGCGCGGAACTTCACCGGAGGATGGCCGGCCTCGGCCGAGTCCAGCCCCACGCCGGTGATCCGGTGCAGATACGGCTTCGCCTCGTCCAGTGTCCGCAGCGCCGACCCGGCGGACTCGTCCCGCAGGAAGCACATGATCAGCCGGGTCGAGACACCGTGGTTCTCCTCGCTGCGGCCCAGCGCCCGCCACAGGCCCTCGACGACCGTGCCCATGGGGACGCCGCGCGCGAGGTGGGCCTGCGGGTCGAAGAAGATCTCCGCGTGCCGTACGCCCTGCGCGGCGGCACGGGCGAGGTAGGCGTTCGCGAGGTCCGCGAAGTCCTGCTCGGTGCGCAGCACCGCCGTCAGCGCGTAGTAGAGGTCCAGGAAGGACTGGAGGCCGTCGAAACGGTAGGCCGCGCGGAGCGCCTCGGTGTCCTCGTACGGCAGGGCGACGCCGTTGCGGACGGCGAGCTCGAAGGCCAGCTCGGGTTCAAGAGTGCCTTCGATATGGAGGTGCAGTTCGGCTTTGGGGAGGGGCATCACGGCATCGTACGACCGGTTCGCCATTGTTTCGCAAACGGCATGATCATCTGCGCTTGGGCAGCGGCACCCGCAGCAGATCGTGCGCCACGGTCAGCTCGCCCTCGAACCCGGCCGCACGCGCCTGCCGTTCGAACTCCTCCGGGTCGGAGTAGCGCTGGCTGAAGTGGGTGAGCACCAGATGCCGTACGCCGCCGTCCCGGGCCACGCGCGCGGCCTGACCGGCGGTCAGATGGCCGTGGTCCTGGGCGAGCCGCTCGTCCTCGTCGAGGAACGTCGACTCGATGACCAGCAGGTCGCAGTCCTCGGCGAGCGCGTACGCCCCCTCGCACAGCCGGGTGTCCATGACGAACGCGAACCGCTGCCCGCGGCGCACCTCGCTGACCTCCTCCAGCGCGACTCCGCGCAGGACTCCGTCGCGCTGGATGCGGCCGACGTCCGGACCCTTGATGCCGTGCGCGGCGAGCCGCCCGGGCAGCATGCGGCGGCCGTCGGGCTCGACGAGCCGGTAGCCGAAGGACTCCACGGGGTGGGAGAGCCTGCGGGTCTCCAGCACATAGTCCCGCGTGGCCGCGATCACGCCGTCCCCGGTGACGGGGGCCTCGGTCAGCGGCACGGTCTCGCGGTAGGCGGTGGAGTACCGGAGCCGGTCGAAGAAGTGCTGTCCGGAGCCCGGGTAGTGCGCGGTGACCTCGTGCGGCACCTGGTCGAGGTTGATGCGCTGGATCACCCCGGCGAGCCCCAGGGAGTGGTCGCCGTGGAAATGCGTGACACAGATCCGGTTCAGGTCGTGGGCCGCGACCCCGGCGCGCAGCATCTGGCGCTGCGTGCCCTCGCCGGGGTCGAACAGGAGGCCCTCGCCGTCCCAGCGCAGCAGATACCCGTTGTGGTTGCGCTGCCGGGTCGGGACCTGACTGGCGGTGCCGAGGACCACGAATTCACGTACGGACACGGTGACTTCGCCGATCTAGCCGGGAGGCCACTGCAGACCGCGGCCGCCCAGGACATGGGCGTGGGCGTGCCACACCGTCTGCCCGGCGCCGCTGCCCGTGTTGAAGACGATGCGGTAGCTGTCCAGCTCCTCCGCGTCGGCGACGGCCTGCGCCTCGCGCAGCACGTCGGCGGCGATCTCCGGTTCCGCGGCGGCGAGCCGGGCGGCGTCGGCGTGGTGGACCTTGGGGATCACCAGGACGTGCGTGGGCGCCTGGGGGTTTATGTCCCGGAAGGCGACCGTGGTGTCCGTCTCACGGACGATCGTCGCGGGGACGTGCTTCGCGACGATCTTGCAGAACAGGCAGTCTTCCTGGGGTTCGCCCGCCATCCGGGTGCCTCCTCGTTCCGGTGATCTCTCTCGGGTCGCATCGTATCGCCGTCGTCCGCGGCACCGTCCTGCCCGGCCGCGTCCCAGGGCGTCATCCGACGGCCGGCGGCGTCTTCGCGGGCTGCTGCTCCAGGGCCTCCAGGGCGATCCTGATCGCCTCGTCGAGCTGGGTGTCCCGGCCCGCCGCCCAGTCCTGGGGGCGCTGCACCACCTCCACGTCCGGGTCGACGCCGTGGTTCTCCACCCCCCAGCCCGGACCCTCCAGCCAGAACGCGTACTTGGGCTGGGTGATCAGCGTGCCGTCGACCAGGCGGTAGCGGTTGTCGATGCCGACCACACCGCCCCAGGTGCGGACACCGACCACCGGGCCGAGGCCGAGCGCCTTGATCGCGGCGTTGACGATGTCGCCGTCGGAGCCGGAGAACTCGTTGGCGACGGCGACGACCGGACCGCGCGGGGCGTCCTGCGGGTAGCTGTAGGGCCGCATGCCGCGGGGGACGGCCCAGCCGACGATCCGGCGGGCCAGTTTCTCCACGACGAGCTGGGAGGTGTGGCCGCCCCGGTTCTCCCGCACGTCGACGACGAGGCCCTCGCGTGCCACCTCCACCCGCAGGTCGCGGTGGATCTGCGCCCAGCCGGGGGCCTGCATGTCGGGGACGTGGAGATAGCCGAGGCGGCCGCCGGAGGCCCGGTGGACATGGGCGCGGCGGTCGGCGACCCAGTCGTGGTAGCGCAGCGGCTCCTCGTCGGCGAGGGGGACGACCACGACATGGCGGGGGTCGCCGCCGCCGGACGGGGAGACGGTCAGTTCCACCGGCTGGTCCGCCGTCCCCACGAGCAGCGGTCCGGGGCCGGTGACCGGGTCGACGCTCTGCCCGGCCACGGCGACGATCGCGTCCCCCGGGCGGACGGCGACGCCGGGTGCGGCGAGCGGGGAGCGGGCGTCGGGGTCGGAGGTCTCGGTGGGCAGCACCCGGTCGACGCGCCAGGTGCCGTCCTCGTGGCGGGACAGGTCGGCGCCCAGCAGGCCCTGCCGGTCACCGCCGCCGAAGGCGCCGTGCGGGACGACGTAGGCGTGGGAGGTGCCGAGTTCGCCGTGCAGCTCCCACAGCAGGTCCACGAGGTCGTCGTGGGTGGCGACGCGGTCGACGAGAGGGCGGTAGCGGCCGAGGACGGCGTCCCAGTCGACGCCGTTCATGTCCTCGCGCCAGAACTGGTCCCGCATGATCCGGCCGGTCTCGTCGAACATCTGGCGCCATTCGGCGGCCGGGTCGATCACCCGGCGGACGCGGCCGAGGTCGACGGTGACGTTGCTGTCGCTGTCCGCGTCGGAGGAGGCCCTGCGGTCGCTGGGCACGACCCGCAGCCGGTCGCCCGTGCGGAGCAGGACCCGCTTGCCGTCGCCGCTGACCTCGAAGTGGTCGGCGTCGGCGGCGAGATGCTCGATGCGCTGCTGGGCGAGGTCGTAGCGCTCCAGCTCGGTGTGCGGGTCGGGCGAGTCGGGTGTGGCCCGGGAGGCGCCGAGCACTCCGCGCACGGGGTGGCGCAGCCACAGGACACCGTCCTTGGCGGCCCGCAGGTTGGAGTGGCGGGCGGCCTCGACCGGGAAGGGCACGATGCGGTCGGCGAGGCCGTCGAGGTCGACACGGGTGCTCGGGGTGCCCTCGCTGTCGGGTGTCTCGTCCTTGTCGGAGACCTCGAAGGGACGGCCGTGCCGCTGCGGGCCGAACGGCGAGGGCGTCGTCGCGGCGAGCGTGATCAGGTGCGGGCGCGAGCCGGTGACGAAGGCGAGGTCGAAGACGTGCTCGTCGTAGACCGGGTCGAAGGAGCGGTTGGACAGGAACGCCAGGTGCCTGCCGTCGAGGGTGAAGGCGGGCGAGTGGTCCTGGAAGCGCAGCGGGGTCGCCTCGGTGACGGTGAGGTCGGTGGTGTTGGCGAGCTTGAGGTGGCACAGCGGGTGCGGGCCGGGGTGGGACCAGGCGAGCCAGCCGGAGTCGGGCGAGAAGGTGAGGCCGGAGACGTCGCCGTGCTCGCTGCGGTCCAGCTCGCGGACCTCGCCGCTGTCGCGTTCGACGAGCAGGACGCGTCCGTCGTGCGAGGCGACCGCGGCCCGGGAGCCGTCGGGTGCCATGGCGAGGTCGAGGACCCGGCCGAGCCGGCCGGCGGCGATCCGGCGCGGGGTGACTGCGGGCGCGACTCCGGTGGCGGGCGCGAACTCCAGGGCGTCCTCGCCCTCGGCGTCCGTGACCCACACCGCCCACTCCTCGCCCTCGACCCGGAAGGCGCGGGGCAGCCGGGCCCGTACGCCGGGCTCTGCGGCGAGCGCGCGGACGGGCCCGGAGCGGTGGGTGACCCAGTGGACGGCGCCGCGCACGGCGACCGCGCTGCCGCGGGCCGTGTGGTCGGGGGAGGCGGACCCGAACCAGCGGGAGGCGTCCACCGGGTGCGGCCTGCGGTCGGTGCGCTGACCGCCCAGCCGGATGTCCAGGCGGCGCGGCTCGGCCCCCTCCAGGTCGTCCAGCAGCCACAGTTCACCGGCGCTCGCGTACACCACCCGGTGGCCGTCGCTCGTGGCGTGACGGGCGTAGAAGCCGTCGAGCGGGGTGTGGCGGCGCAGGTCGGAGCCGTCGGCGAGGGAGGAGTAGAGGGCTCCGGTGCCCTCGTGGTCGGACAGGAACGCGATGCGCCCGCCCGCCCAGCAGGGCTGCTCGATGTTGCCGTCCAGGGCTTCGTGCAGCCGGACGAACTCGCCGTCGCCGTCGGGGTCGATCCACAGTCTGCCCGCGGTGCCGCCCCGGTAGCGCTTCCAGTAGGCGGCCTCGCGGCCCATCGGCCCGGACAGCAGCACGGTGGCCGGGCCGAACGCCACGTCCCCGACCGGGCCGTGGGGCAGGGTCGTCGCCGGGCTGCCGTCGAGCGGGACCGCGTGCGCCCAGGTGCGGCGCAGGGTGGCCTGGCCGTGGGTGCTGACGGCGAGGACCCGGCCGTCGGGGGTCCAGCCGCGCACCTGGGTCTTCCAGCTCCCCCAGTGCGTCAGCCGCTCGGCGGGGCCGCCGGAGGCCGGGGCGACATGCACCTCGGGGGCGCCGTCACGGGTGGAGGTCCAGGCGACCGTGGCGCCGTCGGGCGAGATGCGCGGGGTGCTCACGGGCACGTTGTCGGCGCTGACCCGCCAGGCCCGGCCGCCGTCGAGCGGCGCGAGCCAGACGTCGTCCTCGGCCGTGAAGGCCACCGACTCGCCGTGCAGGTGCGGGAAGCGGAGGTACGCCGGTATGGCGGAGGTCTGCGTCACGCGATCAAGCCTATGCAGCCGGGGCTCGCGGGGCCGGGGGTTCGGATCACTTGCCCTCGACCGGACGGCACTGCGGGTAGCGGTCGCACCAGACGGTCTCGGTGACGGTCACCGTGACCCCGGGGCGCGGCACTCCCGCCGGCGGAGCGCCGGTCGCGTCGCAGTTGCCGAGCCCCTGGACGTGGAACCACTCCTTGCCGTCGATCTTCGCGGTGAGATCGCCGCGCACGCACGCGCCGTCGACGGCCCGGGTGACCTTGCCGGCCACCGTGATGTCCTTGCCGTCGCCGGTCTCGCCCTGGCAGTCGACGGTCGCGACGTCGTCGGCCGTCGCGGACGGGGACGCACCGCCGCCGTCGACGCGCGCGGTGCAGGTCAGCCAGCGCACGTCCGCCTTCCGGCGCTCCAGTTCACCGGTCGCCAGCTGGTCGGTGGTGTACGCCACCGTCGCCGTGCTCAGCCCGCCGACCGGGTCGCAGGCCGCCGCGCCGGCCGCGGACAGCACCGCGAGCGCCAGCGCGGCCGTCACCCGCCGCCCTCGCCGTCCCGGTGCTCCGCGCCCCGCGGGCCGCGCCTGCCGTCCGTTCCAAATCCGCCGCAATGCCCCCATGGAGGGCAGCGTCCCACTGTCCCGGCCGTCGCGGTAGACCGCATACGGTCACTCCTGTGCGGCCCGGCCCCGGTTCAGCCGCGCAGCAGCAGCCATTCCTGAAGCTCCACCAGGTTGCCCTCGGGGTCCTTGAGATGGGCGACCCGCATGCGGTCGGACAGGGGCGCCGGGCCGTGCAGCAGCTCCGCGCCGCGGCCGGTGATCTGCTCGCAGTACGCGTCGAGGTCGTCCACCCGCAGCACGACCAGGGAGCGGTGCCCGGCCGCCGGCTCGCCCAGCTCGCCCAGCACCGCGGCCATCATGGCCCGGTCCTGGAGCGCGATGCCCGCCGAACCGGTGGCGGGGCTGAACTTCTCGTACGGGCCGTCGGCCGCGCCGGACTGCGGCTTGAGGCCGAGGACGTCGGCGTAGAAGCGGTAGCAGGCGCCGAAGTCGGTGACCAGCAGCCTGACCTGTGCGAGCTCCACGGTGTTCCCTCTGTTCGTCAGGACCAGCGGCCGGTGCGTCCCAGCAGCAGGGCCGCGGCCGCCGTTCCCGCGGTCGATGTCCTCAGCACCGTACGCCCCAGGACGTACGCCTTCGCGCCCGCCTCTCCGAAGAGTGCCAACTCCTCCGGGGAGATGCCTCCTTCGGGGCCGACGACCAGCACGATCTCGCCCTCGGCGGGGAGTTCGGCGGTGGCGAGACGCTCCTGGCCGCTCTCGTGGAGCACGGCGGCGAAGTCGGCTTCGGCGAGAAGTGCGGCAACCTGCTTGCTCGTCGCGGCGTCCGCGACCTCCGGGAAGCGCACCCGGCGGGACTGCTTGCCGGCCTCGCGGGCGGTGGCCCGCCACTTGGCGAGCGCCTTCAGCCCGCGCTCGCCCTTCCACTGGGTGATGCAGCGGGAGGCGGCCCACGGCACGATCGCGTCGACGCCGGTCTCCGTCATCGTCTCCACGGCGAGTTCGCCGCGGTCGCCCTTGGGCAGTGCCTGGACGACGGTGATACGGGGCTGCTCGGCCGGCTCCTCCTCGACGGAGCGCAGCTCCACCACGAGCCGGTCCTTGCCCTCGGCGGCCCTGACCACGCCCTGCGCCCAGCGCCCGCGGCCGTCGGTGAGGACGACGTCCTCGCCGGGCCGCAGCCGCTTCACGGAGACGGCGTGCCTTCCCTCGGGGCCGTCGAGCACGAACTCGCGTCCGTGGTGGCCGAGTTGTTCGACGACGAACACCGGAGCCGTCATCAGAGTGCACCTCCTTGTGCCGGGTTCTCCGACAACGCTGTCCTCGCGGCGGCGAGTTCGCCGGCCAGCACCTCCACCAGCTGCCCCGCGGGCAGCTCGCGCGCCATGCGGTGCCCCTGTCCCGCCCACAGCGCCATGCCCTGGGCGTCACCTGCCTTCGCGGCCGCCTTGCGCAGCGGCGCGGTGAGGTGGTGGACGTCGGGGTAGGCGGCGGGCGCGTACGGGCCGTGCTCGCGCAGGAAGCGGTTCACCAGACCGCGTGCCGGGCGGCCGGAGAACGCGCGGGTGAGCTCGGTGCGCACGAACAGCGGGTTGGTCAGGGCCTCCTTGTGCACGGCGGGCGCGCCGGACTCGGGAGTGGCGAGGAACGCGGTGCCGAGCTGGGCGGCGCTCGCGCCCGCGGCGAGCACTGCGGCGATCTGGCTGCCGCGCATGATGCCCCCGGCGGCGACGATCGGCAGGGCGACGGCCTCGCGGACCTGGGCGACCAGGGACAGCACCCCGATGCCGCAGCCGTCCGTCTCGGACAGGTCGCGGTGGGTGCCCTGGTGGCCGCCGGCCTCGACGCCCTGCACGATCACCGCGTCGGCACCGGCCCGTTCGACCGCGAGGGCCTCGTCGACGGTGGTCGCGGTGACGAGGGTGAGGGTGCCGGCGCGGCGCAGGGCCTGGAGGGCCTCGGGGGTGGGCACGCCGAAGTGGAAGGAGACCGCGGGTACCGGGTTGTCGAGGAGGACGGCGAGCTTGGCGTCGTAGCCGTCGTCACGGCCGCTGTCCGGGTCGCCCAGCTCGGTCTCGTACCAGGCGGCCTCGCCGGCGAGCTGGTGGGCGTAGACGCCGACCGCGGCGGGGTCCGCGTGGTCGGGCTGGGGCATGAAGAGGTTCACGCCGAAGGGCCGGGAGGTCAGCCCGCGCAGCTGCTTGATCTCCTGGTACATGCCGTCCGCCGTCTTGTACCCGGCGGCCAGGAACCCCAGCCCGCCGGCCTCGGACACGGCGGCGGCGAGCTGCGGCACGGAGCCGCCGCCCGCCATGGGGGCCTGCACGATCGGGTACGGGAGAAATCCGGTCAGCGCGGAGGACATGAGCGCATGTTGTCACGTCCTCCGAACAAGTCCGAATCGGCCCTTCCGCACGGCATAGGCCGTTGGCACGGGTGACTTCGCCCGCTTGTGAACGTGCCTGCCCGGGGGTGATTCCCGGGTCCCCGGCAGCGGGCCCGGCACGTGTCAGCGGCCGCTGAACGCGCCCTTCGGCCGCGGGAACAGCCCCTGCCGTCCCGGCCTGCCGTGCCGGCCCGGGGGACGCGCCCCCGGATCCCCGGCAGCAGGCCGGCACGCGTCAGCGGCCGTTGAACGCGTCCTTCAGCCGCGAGAACAGCCCCTGCTGCCCCGGCTGGAACTGGCCCGTCGGGCGTTCCTCGCCGCGCAGTTTGGCCAGCTCGCGCAGCAGGCGTTCCTGCTCCGGGTCGAGCTTGGTCGGGGTCTGCACCTCGACGTGGACGATCAGGTCGCCCCGGCCGCCGCCGCGCAGATGCGTGACGCCCCGGTTGTGCAGCGGGATCGACTGGCCGGACTGGGTGCCGGGCCGGATGTCGACCTCCTCCATGCCGTCCAGCGTCTCCAGCGGCACCTTGGTGCCGAGGGCCGCCGCCGTCATCGGGATCGTCACCGTGCAGTGCAGGTCGTCGCCGCGCCGCTGGAACATCGCGTGCGGCAGCTCGTGGATCTCGACGTACAGGTCGCCGGCCGGACCGCCGCCGGGGCCGACCTCGCCCTCGCCCGCGAGCTGGATGCGCGTGCCGTTGTCCACACCCGCCGGGATCTTCACCGTGAGGGTGCGCCGGGAGCGGACCCGGCCGTCGCCCGCGCACTCCGGGCACGGCGTCGGCACGACGGTGCCGAAGCCCTGGCACTGAGGGCAGGGCCGCGAGGTCATGACCTGGCCCAGGAACGACCGGGTGACCTGCGAGACCTCACCGCGGCCGCGGCACATGTCACAGGTCTGCGCGGAGGTGCCCGGCGCGGCGCCCTCGCCGTTGCAGGTGTTGCAGACGACGGCCGTGTCGACCTGGATGTCCTTGGTCGTGCCGAACGCGGCCTCGTCGAGCTCGACGTCGATCCGGATCATCGCGTCCTGGCCGCGCCGGGTGCGCGAGCGCGGCCCGCGCTGCGACGCCGTGCCGAAGAACGCGTCCATGATGTCGGAGAAGTTGCCGAAGCCACCCGCGCCGAAGCCGCCCGCGCCGGCCCCGCCGGCCTGCGAGAGCGGGTCGCCCCCGAGGTCGTAGACCTGCTTCTTCTGCGGGTCCGACAGCACCTCGTAAGCGGCGTTGATCTCCTTGAACCGCTCCTGGGTCTTCGGATCCGGGTTGACGTCCGGGTGCAGCTCGCGCGCGAGCCGCCGGAAGGCCTTCTTGATCTCTTCCTGCGACGCGTCGCGACGCACGCCGAGCACGGCGTAGTAGTCCGTGGCCACTTACGACTCCGCCAGGATCTGTCCGACGTAACGTGCCACTGCGCGTACCGCTCCCATCGTTCCCGGGTAATCCATGCGGGTCGGTCCGACCACGCCGAGCTTGGCGACTGCCTCGCCGCCCGAACCGTAGCCCACCGAGACCACCGACGTGGAGTTGAGTCCCTCATAGGCGTTCTCGTGACCGATGCGCACGGTCATGCCCGAATCTCCCGCCTCGCCCAGGAGCTTGAGGAGCACGACCTGCTCCTCCAGTGCCTCCAGGACGGGACGGATGGTGAGGGGGAAGTCATGTCCGAAGCGGGTGAGATTGGCGGTGCCGCCGATCATCAGCCGTTCCTCGGTCTGTTCGACGAGCGTCTCCAGGAGGGTGGAGAGCACCGTGTGCACCGTGCCGCGGTCCTCCGGTTCGAACGCCTCGGGGAGATCCTGCACCAGCTGCGGCACATCCGTGAAGCGCCGGCCCGCGACCCGGCTGTTCAGCCGCGCCCGCAGGTCCGCCAGCGAGTTCTCGCCGAACGGCGCCGGGCAGTCGACCATCCGCTGCTCGACCCGGCCGGTGTCGGTGATCAGCACCAGCATCACCCGGGCCGGGGCCATCGACAGCAGCTCCACGTGCCGCACGGTGGACCGGGTCAGCGACGGGTACTGCACGACCGCGACCTGCCGCGTGAGCTGCGCGAGCAGCCGCACGGTGCGGGCCACGACGTCGTCGAGGTCGACGGCGCCGTCGAGGAAGTTCTGGATGGCACGCCGCTCCGGCGCGGTCAGCGGCTTGACCTCGGCGAGCTTGTCGACGAACAGCCGGTAGCCCTTGTCGGTCGGGATCCGCCCGGCGCTGGTGTGCGGCTGCGCGATGTAGCCCTCGTCCTCCAGGGCCGCCATGTCGTTGCGCACGGTCGCCGGGGAGACGCCCAGGCTGTGCCGCTCGGTGAGCGCCTTGGAGCCGACCGGCTCCTCGGTGCCGACATAGTCCTGGACGATGGCGCGCAGCACCTGGAGCCTTCGTTCACTGAGCATCGCGCACACCTCCAGAATTCGGTCGCCCTGGCCGTCCGGCCGCTCCCCTGGCACTCTGCGCATACGAGTGCCAGCCTTACCGGCCCAGTGTACGGCCGTCGGGTGGGCCTCCGGCAAGACAGGTCCTTCGCCGCCGTGCCGTGAGCGGGGGTCACCGCTAGCGTCGCCGTATGACGGTGACTTGGGAAGACCTGGGGTGGGAGCGGCTTGCGGCCGGGGTCGGCCGGTGCCGTCTTCCCGTGTGGGACTGCACCGCCGGGCTGGTCGTCGGGGACGGCGCCGCCCTGCTGATCGACGCGGGTTCGAGCCTGCGCGAGGGGGCCGCGCTGCGCACGCGGGCGGAATGGTTGTCCGGCTCGGGTGTGACTCATCTCGCGCTCACCCATCCCCACTTCGACCATGTCTTCGGCGCGGCGGCGTTCCCCGGCGCGGAGGTGTTCGGCGCGGTGGGCGCGGCCGGGGCCCTGACGGGGGCACACGCGCGTGAGGCGCTGCGGGCGGACGCGGTCGGCAACGGTCTGGACGAGGGCGCGGCGCGCGAGGCGGCGGACGCCCTGGTGGAACCGCGCCACCACGTCTCGGGCGAGTGGACGCTCGACCTGGGCGGCGGGCGGCAGGTCCTGCTGGCCAACGTCGGTCCCGGTCACACCGCCCACGACCTCGTGGTCCTCGTCCCCGGCTCCCCCGAGACGGTCTTCTGCGGCGACCTGGTCGAGGAGTCCGGCGAGCCCCAGGCTGGTCCGGACGCCGTGCCCTCGCGCTGGCCGGACGCCCTGGACCGGCTGCTGGCCCTCGGCGGGGAGGACGCGCTGTACGTGCCCGGCCACGGATCGGTGGTGGACGCCGGGTTCGTACGACGGCAGCGCGACGAGCTGGCGAAGCGCTTCGGCGTGTCGCCCTGACGGGCCCCGCGTTTCTCCTATCGTCATCCGAATGCGCGAGTACTCCACCGACCTGACTCCTCCCTGGAAGAAACCGCGCCCCGTGCAGGAGGTGGCGGCGGAGCCGGGTCTGGTGGTCGAGGAGCCCGGCACCGGCTTCTGCGGCGCGGTGATCCGCTGCGAGGCGGGCACGGTCACCCTGGAGGACCGCTTCGGCAGGCACCGGGTGTTCCCGCTGGAGCCGGGCGGCTTCCTGCTGGAGGGGCGTCCGGTCACGCTCGTACGGCCGCCGTCGGGGCCGGTACGTCCCTCCCGCACGGCGTCCGGCTCGGTGGCGGTGCCCGGCGCCCGGGCCCGGGTGGCGAGGGCGGGCCGCATCTACGTCGAGGGCCGGCACGACGCCGAGCTGGTCGAGAAGGTGTGGGGCGACGACCTGCGCGTCGAGGGCGTGGTGGTCGAGTACCTGGAGGGTGTGGACGACCTGCCGTCGATCGTGGCGGACTTCGCGCCGGGCCCCGACGCCCGCCTGGGCGTGCTGGTGGACCATCTGGTCCCCGGCTCCAAGGAGTGGCGCATCGCGCGGGAGGTCACCAGCGAGCACGCGCTGGTCGTGGGCCACCCGTACATCGACGTCTGGGAGGCCGTGAAGCCGTCCTCGCTGGGCATCCCGGGCTGGCCGAGGGTGCCGCACGGGCAGGACTGGAAGACGGGCGTGTGCCGGGCCCTGGGCTGGCCCTCGGACAACACGGGCGCGGTGTGGCAGGCGATCCTGAGACGGGTGGGGTCCTACAAGGACCTGGAGCCGGAGCTGCTGGGGCGGGTGGAGGAGCTGATCGACTTCGTCACGGCGCAGCGCTGAGCGGCGGAAGGGTTCCGAACCGGCTCGTGTCGAGATCGATGTCGATGATCGGCAGCGGCACCGGATCTCCGAACTTACGGGTACGCCCGCTCTGGTAGTCCGCCGTCGGGCCTGTGCCGACAGGTTCCGTCATCACCAGGCATGTGGCCTTGAAAGGGTCGATCAGCAGGTAGACGGGCACACCCCCGGCAGCGTAGATCGACCGCTTCTCCACGTAGTCCCGATGCACGCTGGTCCTCGAGACGACCTCGACGAGCATGGTGACGGCCGGGGACGGCACGAGGCGCCCGGGACCGTCGTCGGCGCCGATCTCCAGAACGACCAGATCGGGTTGAGGTTCGCTCTCCTCACGGGGGAAGGCGACGTCCTGCGTCTGGAGCCGCTCCCACCGGTCGGAGGGGATCTGGTCCTGCACGGACTGCACGATGCGGTTGTGGACCTTGTCGGGTCCGGCCATCATCACGATTTCCCCCCGGATGAGCTCAGCCTTGAAGCCCTCGGGAACCACAAGGTTCTCGAAGACGTCGTGCACCCGGCGATCATCCACAGCGGTCATCTCCGTGGCCCTCCGAATCCGCCGCGTCCTTTGGGCGGCAGCCTACGAACCAGGTTAGGGACCGAACCTCCGTTCCGCGGCGATTCACCCGCCGGGGTGATTCAGTCCACCAGGTCCCGTACGACCGCGTCGGCCAGCAGCCGCCCCCGCAGGGTCAGCACCGCGCGGCCCTCGTCGTACGGCCCCGGCTGGAGCAGTCCGTCGGACAGGGCGCGGCGGGCGGCACGCAGACCGTCCGCCTTCAGCAGGGACAGCGGTACGCCCTCGCGCAGCCTCAGCTCCAGCAGGATCCGCTCGACCCTGCGGTCCTCGTCCGTCAGCAGCTCGCGGCCGGCTCCCGGGGAGCGGCCCTCGGCGAGCGCCGCGGCGTAGGCGCCGGGGTGCTTGACGTTCCACCAGCGCACGCCGCCGACGTGGGAGTGCGCCCCCGGGCCCGCGCCCCACCAGTCGGCGCCGCGCCAGTACAGCTCGTTGTGCAGACAGCGGCCCGCCTCGGAGGCCGCCCAGTTGGAGACCTCGTACCAGTCGAAGCCGGCCGCCGACAGGGCCTCCTCCGCGATCAGGTACCGGTCGGCGTGGACGTCGTCGTCGGTCATGGGGACCTCGCCCCGGCGGATCCGGCGCGCGAGCTGCGTGCCCTCCTCGACGATCAGGGCGTACGCGCTGACGTGGTCCGGCCCGGCCCCCAGCGCCGCCTCCAGGGAGGCCCGCCAGTCGTCGTCGGACTCCCCCGGGGTGCCGTAGATCAGGTCGAGGTTGACGTGCTCGAAGCCCGCCGCGCGCGCCTCCGCGACGCATGCCTCGGGCCGGCCCGGGGTGTGGGTGCGGTCGAGGACCTTCAGCACATGCCGCCTGGCGCTCTGCATGCCGAAGGAGATCCGGTTGAAGCCGCCCGCACGGAGGGTGTCCAGGTACTCCGGGCCGACCGACTCCGGGTTGGCCTCCGTCGTCACCTCGGCGCCGGGCGCCAGGCCGAACTCCTCGCGGACGGCCTCCAGCATCCGTACGAGGTCGTCCGCGGCCAGCAGGGTCGGCGTGCCGCCGCCGACGAAGACCGTGCGGACCTCGCGGGGGTCGTCGCCGAGCACCTTGCGCGCCAGGCGGATCTCGTCGATCAGGGTCTCGGCGTAGTTGTCGCGGGAGGCGAGCACACCGCCGGTGCCGCGCAGCTCGGTCGCGGTGTAGGTGTTGAAGTCGCAGTAGCCGCAGCGGGTCGCGCAGTACGGGACGTGCAGGTAGAAGCCGAGAGGCCGGTCGGCGGCCCCGGCGAGCGCGGCTGCGGGCAGCGCGCCGTCGGCGGGGACGGGCTCGCCGTCGGGGAGTGCGGAAGGCATGTCCTCCAGTGTCCCTCATGCCCGGGCCTGCCCTGTCCGGGCCGGTCAGGGCAGGGCAGGCCGGTCAGGGCAGGCCGGTCAGGGCAGGCCGGTCAGGGCAGGCCGGTCAGGGCAGGCCGGGCGGTCGGGTCCGGGCCGGTCAGGGCAGGCCGGGCGGTCGGGTCCGGGCCGGTCAGGGCAGGCCGGGGCGGTCGGGTCCGGGCCGGTCAGGGCAGGCCCGGGCGGTCGGGTCGGGTCTCGATCGCCTCGGTCCGCCCGGCCCCGGTCTCCTCGGCCTGGAGCACCAGCAGGGCGAGGTCGTCCTCCGGGGGACGGCCGCCGAAGTCGTGCACGAGCCGGCGGATGCGTTCCGCGATCAGCTCGGCCTCCAGGCCCGCGCAGCCGGCGAGCGCGGCCGCGAGTCCGTCGCCGTCGTCGAACTGCCGGGAGCCGTCGCGGCGCTCGGTGACCCCGTCGGTGACGCACAGCAGGCTGTCACCGGGCCACAGCTCGAAGGTCTCGCTGGTGTACGTCTCGTCCTCGACGACGCCGAGCAGGGTCTGCGGCCGCGCGGCGGTGCGGACGCTGCCGTCGGGGCCGAGCAGCAGGGGCAGCGGATGGCCCGCGGAGGCCAGGGTGCAGCGCACCCCGCCGCCCCGCAGGGGCACGAGCTCGCCGAAGAGGAGGGACAGGAAGCGGGTCTGCGGGCCGTCGCCGGGCGCGGCCGGGCCGACCAGGGCGCGCGCGGCGGCGTCGGCGGCCTCGGTGGCGTCGTCGAGGAGGAGCTGGTTGAGACGGTCCAGGACGTCGGCGACGCGGTAGCCCTCGCGGGCCAGCAGCCGCAGCCAGGGCCGGGCCAGGCCGATGACGACGGCGGCCTCGGGGCCCTTGCCCTGGACGTCGCCGACGGCGAAGCACCAGCGGCCGTCGCCGGCCGGGAAGAGGTCGTAGAAGTCACCGCTCGGCCCGCCCTTGTCGCACGGCTCGTACACGAGCGCGCTGCGCACCCCGGGGATCGCGGCGACCGCGCCGGGCAGCAGTCCGCGCTGGAGGACGGCGCTGATGGTGGCCTGGCGGGCGTACTGGCGGGCCGCGCCGATCGCGAGGGCGACGCGCCGGGCGAGGTCCTCCACGAGGCCGGTGATCTCGTCGGGGAAGCGCAGGACGCCGGTGCGGCCGATGACGAGGGTGCCCAGCGGGCGTCCGCCGGCGATCAGCCGGTAGGCGAGCGCCGAGCCGTGCGGGGTGCCGGGGGCGAGGGCCGCGGCGGGCCACGGGTAGGCCACGGGCCCGGAGCGCAGGCCGCCGCCCGGGCGGGGCGGTTCCTTCTCCAGGACGCGGCGCAGTTCCTCGGCCCGGTCCTCGCTGCCGTGCCAGACCCGGCCGAGCCGGGGTCCGGGCAGGCCGCCGCCCTCGCTCCAGCCGCGTCCGGTGAGCTCGTCCTCCAGCCAGACCGCGCACCAGTCGGCGAGCCGCGGCACGATCAGCTGGCCGGTGAGCGCGACCACCAGATCCTCGTCGAGCTGTCCGGCGAGCAGATCGGACGCCTCGGCGAGGAAGGACAGCGCGCCCCGTCCGAGCCAGTCGCCCTCACGGTCCGCGCGCTGCGGCTCCGGGGCGAGCAGGGCGGCGGCGTCGAGCGCCGTGCCGGGATCGCAGCCCGTGTCCTCCCCGGCGGTCAGCCGCGCCCACACCGTCTTGGCGTCCCCGCGGTAGGTGACGCCCCACGCCTCGGCGAGGCCGGCGACCAGCCGCAGGCCCCGGCCGTGCTCCCGGGTCTCGGCGGGAGTGCCGCGCGGCGGGCGCACCGGGTGCCGGTCGGTGACCTCGACGACGAGGGCCGCGTCGTCCGGTTCCAGCCGGCAGTGCAGCTCGATGTCCGTCCCCGCGTGCACCACGGCGTTGGTGACGAGTTCGCTGACGACGACCAGCGCGTCCCCGGCCGCCCGCTCGCCGAACTCCTCGGCCCCCGGCAGTCCGCGTTCCTCCCATTCCCGGAACGCGCCCCGGGCCAGCGCCCGCGCCGTTCCCGGCGCGAGGGGGCCGCCGCCGAGCGTCGTACGGAAGCGCGCGCGGGCATCGGAGGCAACGGTTTCCCGTTGCACCGGAATGGCCCCCATGAACGGCTCCCGAGCGGTCGGACGACGACACCTGTATCGACCGCCAGCGTGACAGAAAGGGCTCGCTCATAAGCGCCGTGTCACCGATTCCGGCCACGCCTGCCGATATCCGTGCTACGGTGCCGCGCCCTTCCTCCTCGGGGCTCTTCCCGGGGGCTCCGCCCGGGGCGCCTGCCGCTACGCCTCGCGGGTCCCGGCGTACATCTCGTCCAGCAGGTGCTGGTACTCCCGCTCCACCACCGGCCGCTTCAGCTTGAGGCTCGGTGTGATCTCGCCGTGCTCGACGTCGAGGTCCCGCGGCAGCAGCCGGAACTTCTTGATGGTCTGCCAGCGCTGGAGCCCGGAGTTGAGCTCCTGGATGTACCCCTCGACCATCTCCACCGTGGCGGGCGCCGCCACGATCTCGGCGTACGGCCTGCCCTCCAGGCCGTGGTCCGCGGCCCAGCCGGCGATCGCGGCCTCGTCGAGCGCGATGAGCGCCGTGCAGAAGTTCCGGTCGGCGCCGTGGACGAGGATGTTGGAGACGAACGGACAGACCGCCTTGAACTGTCCCTCGATCTCCGTCGGCGCGACGTACTTGCCGCCGGAGGTCTTGAACAGGTCCTTCTTGCGGTCGGTGATGCGCAGGTAGCCGTCCGGGGACAGCTCGCCGATGTCGCCGGTGTGGAACCAGCCGTCGGCCTCCAGGACCTCGGCGGTCTTGTCCGGCAGCCCGTGGTAGCCCTCCATGATGCCGGGGCCGCGCAGCAGGATCTCGCCGTCGTCGGCGATGCGCACCTCGGTCCCGGGCAGCGGCTTGCCGACCGTGCCGGTGCGGTACGCCTCGCCGGGGTTGACGAAGGACGCCGCCGACGACTCGGTGAGGCCGTAGCCCTCCAGGATGTGGATGCCCGCGCCGGAGAAGAAGTAGCCGATCTCGGGGGCGAGGGCGACCGAGCCGGACACGCACGCCCGCAGCCTGCCGCCGAACGCCTCCCGGAGCTTGGCGTAGACGAGGGTGTCGGCGACCTTGTGCTTGGCCGCGAGGCCGAACGGGGCACTGGCGGTGCCGGTGCGGCGGAAGTTGTCCTGGGTGACCTTGGCGTACTCGCGGGCGACACCGGCCGCCCACTGGAAGATCTTGTACTTGGCCGCGCCGCCCGCGCGGGCCTTGGCGGCGACGCCGTTGTAGACCTTCTCGAAGATGCGGGGCACGGCCGCCATGTAGGTCGGCTGGACGATCGGCAGATTCTCGATGATCTTGTCGACGCGGCCGTCGACGGCGGTGACGTGGCCGACCTCGATCTGCCCGGAGGTGAGCACCTTGCCGAAGACATGCGCGAGCGGCAGCCACAGGTACTGCACGTCGTCCGGCCCGACCAGGCCGGTCGAGGCGATCGCCTTGGCCATGTACGACCAGTTGTCGTGCGGCAGCCGCACACCCTTGGGGCGGCCGGTGGTGCCGGAGGTGTAGATGAGGGTGGCGAGCTGGTCCTTGGTGATCGCCGCGACCCGCTTCTTGATCAGCTCCGGGTCCTTCTCCAGCCGGGCGGCACCGCGGCTCTCCAGCTCGGCCAGCGACAGGATCCAGTCGCCGGTCTCCACGCCCTCGGTGTCGATCACCACGACATGGGTGAGCTCGGGCAGCTCGGCGCGCTTCTCCCGGGCCTTGGCGAGCTGCTCGGCGTTCTCCGCGATCAGCACCCGGCTGCCGGAGTCGGCGAGGATGTACGCGGCCTCGTCGGCGTTGGTCTGCGGGTAGACGGTCGTGGTGGCCGCTCCGGCGCACATGATGCCGAGGTCGGCCAGCAGCCACTCCACGCGGGTGCCGGCGGCGAGGGCGACGCGCTCCTCGGGCTGGAGACCCAGCTCGACGAGTCCGGCCGCGACGGCGTAGACCCGTTCGGCGGCCTGGGCCCAGCTCAGCGACTTCCATTCGTCGGGGCCCTGCCCGGAGGCGGCGGGTACGGGGTACCGGTACGCCTCGGCATCCGGCGTTGCCGCGACGCGCTCCAGGAAGAGGCCCGCGACGGACGGCGGACGGTTCTCGATCAGGGTCTGTGTGTCGCTCACGACATCCTCCGGGGCCCGCGACGATGCGGCTGGCTCAGGGCGGCTTGCGCCGACACTGGGGGGCTGTTTTCACTCACGAGCCGTTGTTTAACTCGCGAGTAACTATCGAGCAGGGACAGAGTAAAGGCCGACCGGCCCCCGCGTAAGGGCCCGCACCCTGTCACTTCCCACCGACATCGAGCCGTGACATGCGAAGGGGCCCGCCGCGCTCCCGCACGACGGACCCCTTCGTACCCCATTTACCGGGGCCCGGCAGTGTGACCCGCGGTCACTTCTTGCCCTTGGCCGACCCCGCGCTCTCGTCGCTGGACAGGACCGCGATGAAGGCTTCCTGCGGGACCTCCACGGAACCCACCATCTTCATCCGCTTCTTGCCCTCCTTCTGCTTCTCCAGCAGCTTCCGCTTACGGGAGATGTCACCGCCGTAGCACTTGGCGAGGACGTCCTTGCGGATGGCGCGGATGGTCTCGCGGGCGATGACCCGGGAGCCGATGGCAGCCTGGATCGGCACCTCGAACGCCTGCCGCGGGATCAGCTCGCGCAGCTTGGCGACGAGCCGCACCCCGTACGCGTACGCGGCGTCCTTGTGGGTGATCGCCGAGAAGGCGTCCACCTTGTCGCCGTGCAGCAGGATGTCGACCTTGACCAGGCTGGAGGTCTGCTCGCCGGTGGGCTCGTAGTCCAGGGAGGCGTAGCCGCGGGTCTTGGACTTCAGCTGGTCGAAGAAGTCGAAGACGATCTCCGCGAGGGGGAGGGTGTAGCGGATCTCCACCCGGTCCTCGGAGAGGTAGTCCATGCCGAGCAGGGTGCCGCGCCGGGTCTGGCACAGCTCCATGATCGAACCGATGAACTCGGTCGGGGCGAGGATCGTGGCGCGTACGACGGGCTCGTACACCTCGTTGATCTTGCCCTCGGGGAACTCGCTCGGGTTGGTGACGGTGTGCTCGGTGCCGTCCTCCATGACCACGCGGTAGACCACGTTGGGCGCGGTGGCGATCAGGTCGAGGCCGAACTCGCGCTCCAGCCGCTCACGGATCACGTCGAGGTGCAGCAGTCCCAGGAAGCCGACGCGGAAGCCGAAGCCGAGCGCGGCGGAGGTCTCCGGCTCGTAGACGAGCGCGGCGTCGTTGAGCTGGAGCTTGTCCAGGGCGTCGCGCAGCTCGGGGTAGTCGGAGCCGTCGAGCGGATACAGACCGGAGAAGACCATCGGCTTCGGGTCCTTGTAGCCGCCGAGCGCCTCGGTGGCGCCCTTGTGCTGGCTGGTGACGGTGTCACCGACCTTCGACTGGCGGACGTCCTTCACGCCGGTGATCAGATAGCCCACCTCGCCGACGCCCAGGCCGTCGGCCGGAAGCATCTCGGGCGAGTTGGTGCCGATCTCCAGCAGCTCGTGGGTCGCGCCCGTCGACATCATCCGGATCCGCTCACGCTTGTTGAGCTGACCGTCGATGACACGGACGTACGTGACCACACCCCGGTAGGAGTCGTAGACCGAGTCGAAGATCATCGCGCGGGCGGGGGCGTCCTTGACGCCGACCGGCGCGGGGATCTCGGCGACCACCTTGTCGAGCAGGGCGTCGACACCGAGGCCGGTCTTCGCGGAGACCTTGAGAACGTCGCTCGGGTCGCAGCCGACCAGGTTCGCCAGCTCCTCGGCGAACTTCTCGGGCTGCGCGGCCGGCAGGTCGATCTTGTTGAGCACCGGGATGATCGTGAGGTCGTTCTCCATCGCCAGGTACAGGTTGGCGAGGGTCTGTGCCTCGATGCCCTGGGCGGCGTCGACGAGGAGGACGGTCCCCTCACAGGCGGCGAGCGACCGTGAGACCTCGTAGGTGAAGTCGACGTGCCCGGGGGTGTCGATCATGTTGAGGATGTGCGTCTGGCTCTTGTCGTGAGTGGGAGCCCACGGCAGACGCACGGCCTGGGACTTGATCGTGATGCCGCGCTCGCGCTCGATGTCCATGCGGTCGAGGTACTGAGCGCGCATCTGCCGCTGCTCGACCACGCCGGTCAGCTGGAGCATCCGGTCGGCGAGCGTGGACTTGCCGTGGTCGATGTGCGCGATGATGCAGAAGTTGCGGATCAGAGCCGGGTCGGTACGGCTCGGCTCGGGCACATTGTTAGGGGTCGCGGGCACGCAGGGTCCTGTCTCTTGAGGCGCCTTATGCCTCGGGTCGGATCGATACGTAGCCTCCATGGTCCCACGGGTGGAGAGCGAAAGCCGGTTTGGGCCACCTGGAGGGCCGCTGGTACTCTGGGTGGCTGTGCCTCATGCCCTCTCAGCGCGAGGCACGACCCCAAGTAATCACCTGGTACGGGTCCCGGACATCTCCTGCCCGGAGCACTCCTGGCCCCGCACCTGAACCTGAAAAGGCTCATTCGTGGCGAACATCAAGTCCCAGATCAAGCGGATCAAGACCAACGAGAAGGCCCGGCTGCGCAACAAGGCCGTCAAGTCCTCCCTGAAGACCGCGATCCGCAAGGCCCGTGAGGCCGCTGCCGCGGGCGACGTCGAGAAGGCCACCGAGTACCAGCGCGCCGCTGCGCGTCAGCTCGACAAGGCCGTCTCCAAGGGCGTCATCCACAAGAACCAGGCCGCCAACAAGAAGTCGGCGCTTGCTTCCAAGGTCGCGTCCCTCAAGGGCTGACACTTGATTTGACCGCCGGGAGGAATCAGGGCGGGCCCTCTCTCATCCGCCCCCGACCGGTGCCCCGAGCCTGTACGCGGCCTGCGTTCGCCACGCGGGTACGGGCTCAGACAGCTTGAACCGAAGGCCCCGGTGTCCTTCCTTCCCCAGGACGGACACCGGGGCCTTCGCTGTGCCCGTCACGACCAGAAGTCGTCGGCCTTCTGCATGTCCGCGACACACTCGTCGAGGTCGCTGATCTTGTCCCCGACGATCCGGAAGACGATGCCGCCCATCTCGTCGATGTGCTTGCCGGCCCGGTCCGCGGTGAAGTGGTGCACGGTCATCGCATGTCCACGGCCGTCCACGAAGATGTGGCGCAGCTCGACCCGGAACGAGCCGCCCGTCTCCGAGGCCAGCCGGGCGTAGTAGTCGCCGAGGACCGAGTCGATGCCCTTGAAGTCCCCGGAGAGCGGGTGCGAGCCGGGCACATGGTGGGTGCAGTCCGCCGTCATCATGCTGCGCAGCGCGTCCATGTCCCCGCGCTGGAACGCCTCGTAACCTTCTCGGACAAGCTTGGCGTGCGGGTGTTCAGCCATGGCGATCGCCACCTTTCCCTGTTCGGCGATGGGTGGCTGACACGCACGATTCTCCTCTTCGCGGGAGTCAGCGTCCTCTGGAACGGGCGGCCCGCGCGATGATCACCACGGCCTTCTCCAGCGCGTACTCGGGGTCGTCACCGCCGCCCTTCACCCCGGCGTCCGCCTCGGCGACCGCCCGCAGCGCGACCGCCACCCCGTCCGCCGTCCAGCCGCGCATCTGCTGCCGGACCCGGTCGATCTTCCAGGGCGGCATCCCCAGCTCACGGGCGAGGTCGGCGGGCCGGCCGCCCCGGGCCGACGCCAGCTTCCCGATCGCCCTCACCCCCTGCGCGAGCGCGCTGGTGATCAGCACCGGGGCCACGCCGGTCGCCAGCGACCATCGCAGCGCCTCCAGCGCCTCCGCGGCCCGCCCCTCCACCGCCCGGTCGGCGACGGTGAAGCTCGACGCCTCGGCGCGGCCCGTGTAGTACCGGCCGACGACCGCCTCGTCGATGGTCCCCTCGACATCGGAGATCAGCTGCGACACGGCGGACGCCAGCTCCCGCAGATCGCTTCCGATGGCGTCGACCAGCGCCTGGCACGCCTCGGGCGTGGCAGACCGCCCCTGTGCCCGGAACTCCTGCCGTACGAAGGCCAGCCGGTCCGCCGGCTTGGTCATCTTCGGGCAGGCCACCTCACGCGCCCCGGCCTTGCGCGCGGCGTCCAGCAGGCCCTTGCCCTTGGCCCCGCCCGCGTGCAGCAGCACCAGCGTGATCTCCTCGGCGGGCGCTCCGAGGTACGCCTTCACGTCCTTGATCGTGTCGGCGGACAGGTCCTGCGCGTTGCGTACGACCACGACCTTGCGCTCCGCGAAGAGCGAGGGGCTGGTCAGCTCGGCGAGCGTGCCGGGCTGCAGCTGGTCCGGCGTCAGATCACGGACGTCCGTGTCGGCGTCGGCGGCTCTGGCGGCGGCCACCACCTGCTGCACGGCGCGGTCGAGCAGCAGGTCCTCCTGCCCCACGGCGAGCGTCAGAGGGGCGAGAGGGTCGTCATTCGCAGAGTTCCTGGCCATCGGGACAAGCATGGCACGGGCCACTGACAACGGGAGAGCTGCGCCGGGGGCACGAGGTTTCGGGGCGGGAAGCCCCGGGGCGGGAAGCCCCGGGACGGGAAACTACGGGACGGGAAACTACGGGACGGGAAACTACGGGGCGGGAAACTACGGGGCGGGAAACTACGGGGCGGGAAACTACGGGGCGGGAAACTACGGCTCCTCGCGCCAGCCGTCCCACTCGCCCGCGAACTCGTCCAGCTCCCGGGGGGCGAGCCGTCCCTCGTCGTCGTGCAGGAGCACCAGCCACTGGGCGTCCTCGGCGTCGTCCTCCCCGGCCAGCGCGTCCCGCACCAGCCGGGGTTCCTCGTCGACCCCGAACCGCTCCCTGAGTGCCTCGGCGGCCTCCTCCGCGGCATCCCGGTCGGGCAGCACCAGCACATGTCTCACATCGCTCACGGCCCCATTTTCCGGCACCCCCGGCCGTGCCCCGGCACAGGCCCCGTCCGCAGCCTCCTCACTCGGCCCGACGTACCTCGGGCACTCTGTCCAGCTCGATCCCGAACCGCTCCCGGTAGACCGCGAGCACCTCCTCGTCCGTCACCAGCTCCCGTACGTCCCGCGTGCCGTCGGGCGCCGTCGCCGTCAGGCTCCGCCCGCTGAGCGTGATCCGCCCTCCGTCCTCCGTGACCCGTGAACACACCAGTGACTGCCGGAAGTGCGACTGCGGCGAGGTGCTGTGCCACCACGCCCCGATCACGAAGTCCCCGAACAGCCGGGGCCTGGTCTCCAGCCGGTACTCCGCCCCACCGTTTTTGACGACGTCCAGGTCCGCGAAGCCGGCCCCGCCGCCGCCCGCGCCCGCGGCGTCCGGCCCCGCCTCGACGATCCGGAAGACCCCGCCGGGGTCCCTCTGTTCGTCGCGCGACCCCAGCTCCAGGGGCAGATGGCTGTGCGCGCCGAACCCCACGTCCGCCAGCCACTCGCCCCCGTCCACCGTCCCCACCCGCAGCGCGAGATGGTCGTAGGGGATCCCCGGGCGCCCTTCCTTCCCGTACACCCGTGCCGCGAGGTACGTCACCTCGAACCCCAGTGCGGCCAGCAACGCCCCGAAGGCCCCGTTGAGTTCGTAGCAGAACCCTCCCCTGCGCGCGCCCACCACCTTGTCCAGCAGCCTCTTCTCCTCCAGTCCGATCCCCTCGCCGAGATGTATCGCCAGGTTCTCGAAGGGCACGGTCCGCAGATGCCGCAGATGCAGATCACGCAGGACGTCGGCAGTGGGCCGTGCCGGGCGCTCGGCCCCGATACGGCGGAGATAGGCATCGATCTGTGCGGAGTTCATGCCCTCAGTCTCGCGCCACCCTCATCTCCTCCCCCTCACCGGCCACCGCCACCGAACCGCCCCGGTCCGTCCTCAGCACCACCGCGCCCTGATCCTGCAGCGCGGCGACCGTGCCCGGGGCCGGATGCCCGTAAGGGTTGTCCGCCCCGGCCGACACGAGCGCGAGCCTCGGTGCCACCCGGCGTATCAGGTCCGGGTCCTGGTACGCAGACCCGTGATGGGCGACCTTCAGCACATCCACGCCCTCCAGCAGCCCAGCCGCCGGCGACCGTGACAACGCCCGCTGGGCAGGCGGTTCGAGATCCCCGAGCAGCAGCATCCGCAGCCCCGCCGACCGGACGAACAACGTCACACTCGCGTCGTTCGGCCCCTCCGGCACGAACGGCGGCGCCCCAGGTGACACGGCCCCGCCGCGCGGCCCCGCAGGTGCTGCCGGACCGGTGCGCGGCCCCACGGACGCCACCGGACCGGTGTGCCGCGCTGCGGGTGCCGCCGGCCGTGGCGGCCACACCACCTCCCATGTCAGGTCACCGCTGCGCCGCCGCTCGCCCGCCACCGCCCGTGTGACCGGGACACGCCGCGCGGCCGCCTCCCCGCGCACGAACCGCACCTGCCCGACCGGCTCCTCGAACCCCGTCGTCTGGATCTCCCCCACGGCACGGCCCCGCAGCACGCCCGGCAGCCCCGCCACATGGTCGGCATGGAAATGGGTCAGCACCACCAGAGGCACCTTCGTGACGCCGAGCGCCCGCAGACAGCGGTCGACCGGCTCCGGATCGGGCCCCGCGTCCACCACCACCCCGCTCCCCGCACCGGCCGCCAGCACCAGCGCGTCGCCCTGACCCACGTCGCACATCGCCAGCCGCCAGCCCGGCGGCGGCCAGCCGGTGATCACCCTGCCCAACGGCGGCGGCTGCACCACCACGAGCAACAGCAGCGCCCCGCACACGGCACACAGCCACGGCCGGACCAGCAACCGTCTGCCCACGACCAGGACCGTCGCCGTGACCAGCACGAGCAGTGCCGCCCCCGCCCAGCCGCCCGGCCAGTCCACTCCCCCGCCGGGCAGGGCCGCCCCGGCCCGGGCCACGTCCGCGATCCACCCCACGGGCCACCCCGCCAGCCAGGCCAGGAACCCGGCCACCGGCATCGCGGCCGGTGCCACCGCCAACGCGGCGAAGCCCAGGACCGTCGCAGGCGCCACCGCGAACTCCGCGAAGAGGTTGCACGGCACCGCCACCAGGCTGACCCGCGCCGACAGCACCACCACGACCGGCGCGCACAGGGCCTGCGCCGCCCCGGCCGCCGCCAGCCCCTCGGCCAGCCGTGCGGGGACCCCGCGCCGCCGCAGCGCCGCGCTCCAGTGCGGTGCGACCGTCAGCAGGGCTCCCGTGGCCAGCACCGACAGCAGGAACCCGTAACTGCGCGCCAGCCAGGGGTCGAACAGCACCAGCAGCAGCACGGCCGTCGCCAGAGCCGGGATCAGCGATCTGCGGCGCCCGGTGACCAGGGCCAGCAGAGCGACCGCTCCACAGGCCGCGGCCCGCAGCACGCTCGGGTCCGGCCGGCACACCACGACGAACCCCAGCGTGAGCACCCCTCCCAGCAGCGCCGTGGTCCGCAGCGGGATGCCCAGGCGCGGGGCGACACCGCGGCGCTCGGCCCGCTGGGCCAGGCCGGGCGGGCCGAGAAGCAGGGCCAGCACGATCGTGAGGTTGCTCCCGGACACCGCCAGCAAGTGCGCCAGGTCGGTCTCCTTGAACGCCTCGTCCAGCTCCGGCGTGATCCGTGAGGTGTCCCCGACGACGAGCCCGGGCAGCAGCGCCCGCGCGTCCGCCGGAAGCTCCTCGCTGGCCTCGCGCAGCCCCGCCCGCAGCCGGCCCGCCAGACGCTGGGTCCCGGACGGTCGTCTCGTCACCTCCAAAGGCGCGGTCCCCCGCACTCTCAGCACTCCCGCGATCCGGTCACCGCCCACGACAGCCGGGGCCAGCCGGCCCGTCACCCGCAGCCGCGTCGAGGGCAGGACCTCCAGCCACGGCGACGCCCTCGGCTCTCCCGCGTCCGCCTCCGGTCCGGTGCCGCGCTCCCCCTCGTCGGCCATCACGAGCACGGGAGTCCTGGTCACCGACACCGACGCCACGCCCGCACGCCGTACCCGGCGCACCTCCGCCGGCACCAGCACGACGCCGGGCGCCATGCGGTTCCCCCTGACCCGCGGGCGGGAGAGCCGGGGATCGGCGGTGACCTCGACCTCCGCGGTCACCGTGGCGAACTCCCGTACCAGGCCCGGCACGGGCCCGCGCCTCGGATCGGCCCCGTGCAGCCCCGTCGAGGCGGCAGCCGCGGCGACACAGAGCAGCACGGCGGCCACCGCCCCGAACGACCACGCCCGTGAGCCGGACGTCCGCTCCGGCCCTTTGACGCCCCGGCCGCGTCGCCGCATGCCCTGGTCCGAGGCTCCCTCGGCTCTCCTCCGGGTTCCCGTCCTTCGCCCCCATGACGTCAGCAGCACCCCGGCCGCCGCGAGACAGGCGATCGTCACGGCGACGACCCACTGCGGCGGCGCGTCGATCAGGAGCGCGGCTGTCGCCCAGGCGGCGAGCGCGGGCGGCACGAGCCGCAGGTCGGCCGGTGCCTCCTGCCGGGGGTGGGCGGCTCCGAGGCGCCCGCCCGACGCGGTGTGCACCGCAGGACGCGCGTCCGGGGCCGGAGCGGCGGGATCCCCGCGCCCCCGCGCGGGTCCCGCGCCCGAAGTCCCTGGGACGTCCTGACCGGTGTTCATGGCCGTACCAGGTTCCGCAGATCGGCGAACCGGCGCTCGCCGATGCCGTCGACCTCGCGCAACTCGTCGACAGAGCGGAAGCCTCCGTGCTGTGTGCGGTAGTCGACGATGTGCTGCGCGAGCACGGGCCCGACACCGGGCAGCACGTCCAACTGCTCGACCGTGGCCGTGCTCAGGGACACCGGCACCGTGGGACCGGCGGGTGCCCCGGGACCGGCGGGCCCCGGAGGCCCGGGTGCGGCGCCGCCGGGAGAGCCGCCCCCGCCCGGACCCGTCGGCTCACCGACGATCACCTGCTCGCCGTCCATCAGGAAGCGGGCGCGGTTGAGGCCGTCGACGTTCGCGCCGGGCCTCACCCCTCCCGCCGCCCTCAGCGCGTCCGCGACCCGTGATCCGGCCGGCAGCCGGTGAATGCCGGGCTCACGGACCTTGCCGCTGACATCGACCACGATCTCGGCGGACGGCACGGCGGTCGCGCCGGTACCGACCGGTGGAGAGTCGGGTCCGGTGGAGGCGCCCGCTCCCTGCTCCTCGTAGGAACCGGCCGCGCGCACGATCTCGGGAGCCCTGACCGACTGCGTACGCCCGCTCCAGAAGTGCTGCACGGCCAGTCCCCCGGCCACGACCAGCACCATCGCGAGTGCGGCCACGCTCCGGCGCTCCAGCCCGCACCTGGCCTGCAGCCACAGGGGCATCCGCTCCCGCAGCGCGATCCCGAACCGGCCCTGCCGGGCATCGCCGTGGAGGCCGGGAGCCCCCTCGGCATCTCCGACCGGGCCCTGCCGGGCCTCGGCGCCTCGGTCCGGAGTGCCCGTCCGTTCGTCGCTCCGGCCGTCCTCGGCGCCGGATCCTCCTCCAGGCCCCGCCCTGACGGCTCCCTGCACCGGCGGGCCGGCACCCGCCTCCCTCAGTGGTGTCGGCCGCCCGGCGAACAGCGACTCCGCACGGCGGCGGAGTTCGTCGGCGGGCCTGTTCCCCTGTCCCTGCACAAGCCTGTGCCTGTGTCCGTGCAGGGCGGCCCTGCGGCGGTGACGGGCACGGCTGTCCGAGGACGGTCCCCGGCCGGGGCCGCTGGTCGCGGACGGTGTACGCGGATGTGATCGAAGTGCCATGCGTCGAGGATCACGCAGGGCCAGAGCCTGTGACGGTCCCGCTCAAGTTCCGTGGACCGTTCACCGGTTGTGGACAACTCCGCCACCCGAACGGGTGCACCGCCCCGGCACAGCCGGGCCGACCACAACGCGGAGGCGGTGGAGGCGGAGGCGCGGCAGAGCCACGGCGACGGTGGCGGAAGAGCCGGTCAGCCCGCCTTCTCAGCGCGCCGAGACCACGACTCCCAGCAGACCGGGCCCCGTGTGCGCCCCGATCACGGCTCCGACCTCGCTGACATGCAGGTCGACCAGCCCGGGCACATGCTTCCGCAGCCGGTCCGCGAGAGCGGCGGCCCGTTCGGGGGCGGCGAGATGGTGCACGGCGATGTCGACCTGTCCGGCGCCGGCCCGGTCGACGACGATCTCCTCCAGCCGGGCGATCGCCTTGGACGCCGTACGGACCTTCTCAAGCGGGCCGATCCGGCCGCCTTCGAGCTGGAGCAGCGGCTTCACGGCGAGCGCGGAGCCGAAGAGCGCCTGGGCGGCGCCGATCCGGCCACCGCGGCGCAGAAAGTCGAGGGTGTCGACGTAGAAGTAGGCGGAGGTGCCGGCGGCCCGCTTCTCCGCGGCCGCGGCGGCGTCGTCCACCGTGCCGCCCGACTCCGCGGTCTCGGCCGCGGTCAGCGCGCAGAAGCCGAGCGCCATCGCGACCATCCCGGTGTCCACCACCCGCACCGGGACGGGCGCCTCGCGGGCCGCGAGAACCGCCGCGTCATAGGTGCCGGACAGCTCCGCGGACAGATGGAGCGAGATGATGCCGGTCGCGCCGGACTCGGCGACCTTGCGGTAGTGCTGCGCGAACAGCTCGGGGTTGGGCCGCGACGTCGTGACGGGGCGTCGCTTCTGCAGCGCCTGTGCCACGGAGCGGGTGGAGAACTCGGTGCCCTCTTCGAGCACCTGGTCGCCGAGCACCACGCTCAGCGGGACCGCGGTGATGCCATGACGCTCCATCGTCCGCTGCGGCAGGTAGGCCGTTGAATCAGTGACGATCGCGACATGGCGGGACATGAGCTGGAGGTTACCTGGCGTAGCGCCCGTGCGGCAGTCCGGCCCTGTCCCCAGGGCCTGTGTGGCGGCCTCAGGTGGTGCTCTCGGGGCGGGGCTTCTTCTGCCAGGAGTGGGTGAGGCGCTGTCCGGGCGGGGTGATGGCCTGCCGTGCCGGTTCCTCCGCGGGCTGCTGTCGTGCTTCTTCCGGCCGGGTCCCACCGGCTGCCGCGCCCTCGGTGTGCGGCGCGTCGGACCATGCCGGCGGGGGCGTCGCGGACTCCGTCGTCGTCCAGTGCCGCAGGGCTCCCGCCTCCAGGTCGATCTGGGTGCTCAGGGAGTCCAGATCGTCCTCGGCGAAACGGCGGGCCCGGTCGCGGGCGGCCCAGCGCAGGGAGTCGGCCGAGCTGACGATGCGCTCGGTGCGTTCGCGCAGCGCGGGCAGGCGCTCCCCGAGCGTGGTCCGGTCCGGCTCCGACTCCAGACGCCTGAGCTCGGCGTCCAGCTCGTGGCCGTGTGCGCTGAGGCGGTCGAAGAGGCCGAGGGACTCCTTCAGGGACTCGTCCTCGGCCACCCCCGCGTGCAGCGCGTCCTGGGTCGCGCGCATCGAGGTGCGCAGGGACAGCCGGAGCTGGGCGATCTCACCCGCCGGGCCCGGCCGGCCGAGGGACTTGGCCCGCAGGGTGTGGTCCTCGACCGTGCGGCGGGCCTGGGTGAGGGTGCGGTCCACGCCGCGCTTGGCGGCACCGACCGCCTTCACCGTGGCGTAGGCGCCCGCCGCCAGGAAGAGCGCGAAAAGCAGGACGACGACTGCGATCACTGCTTCCACGACGCGCCTCCTCGGACCTTGCGCGGCACGCTCCGCGCCGCACTTCAAACGGTAAACGCTACGGGCAGGCCCGGAGTTCCAGAAGAACCCCGAACCTGCCCGTAGGGGACTACCCGGAGCCGGCCTCGAAGGCCGCCCCGGAACCCCGCTCACCGGCACGGACGCCCTGCCCCGTACCGGTCAGGCGACACCGATCAGGCGACAGCGGCCACGCGACACCGGTCACGCCGTGACGATGTTCACCAGCTTCGGCGCCCGCACGATCACCTTGCGGATGCCGGCCCCGCCCAGCGCGGCGACGACCTTCTCGTCGGCCAGCGCCACCTTCTCCAGCTCGTCCTCGGAGATGGTCGGCGGAACCTCCAGGCGGGCCTTGACCTTGCCCTTGACCTGGACGACACAGGTGACCGTCTCGTCGACCACGTACGCGGGGTCCGCCACGGGGAAGTCCCGGTGCACGACCGAGTCGGCGTGGCCCAGCTTGCGCCACAGCTCCTCGGCGATGTGCGGGGCCAGCGGCGCGACCAGCAGCACCAGTGCCTCGGCCACCGACCGCGGCACGGCCGCGCCGGCCTTGGTCAGGTGGTTGTTCAGCTCGGTGATCTTGGCGATGGCGGTGTTGAAGCGCATGCCCTCCAGGTCGCCGCGCACCCCGTCGATCGCCTTGTGCAGGGCACGCAGCGTGTCCTCGTCGGCCTCGGCGTCGACGACGGTGACCTCACCGCTGTCCTCGCCGACGATGTTGCGCCACAGCCGCTGCAGCAGCCGGAACTGGCCGACCACCGCGCGCGTGTCCCAGGGGCGCGACACGTCCAGCGGGCCCATCGCCATCTCGTACAGGCGCAGGGTGTCCGCGCCGTACTCGGCGCAGATCGCCTCCGGAGTGACCGCGTTCTTCAGGGACTTGCCCATCTTGCCCAGCAGTCGGGAGACCTTCTCGCCCTGGTGGTAGAAGGCGCCGTCGCGCTCCTCGATCTCGGCGGCGGGCACCGCGATGCCACGGCTGTCGCGGTAGACGTACGCCTGGATCATGCCCTGGTTGAACAGCTTGTGGAACGGCTCGGCCGAGGAGACATGGCCCAGGTCGAACAGGATCTTCGACCAGAAGCGCGCGTACAGCAGGTGCAGCACGGCGTGCTCGGCGCCGCCGACGTACAGGTCGACACCGCCGTGCGGCCGGCCCTCGCGCGGGCCCATCCAGTACTGCTCGATCGCCGGGTCGACCAGCTCCCGCTCGTTGTGCGGGTCCAGGTAGCGGAACTCGTACCAGCAGGAACCGGCCCAGTTGGGCATGGTGTTGGTCTCGCGGCGGTACTTGCGGGGACCGTCGCCCAGGTCCAGGGTGACGTTCACCCAGTCCTCGTTGCGCGACAGGGGCGTCTCGGGCTCGGTGTCGGCGTCGTCCGGGTCGAAGGTGCGCGGGGAGTAGTCCTCGACCTCCGGCAGCTCCAGCGGCAGCATCGACTCGGGCAGCGCGTGGGCGACGCCGTCCTCGTCGTAGACGATCGGGAAGGGCTCGCCCCAGTACCGCTGGCGGCTGAACAGCCAGTCGCGCAGCCGGAAGTTGACGGTGCCTTCGCCGATGCCCCGGCCCGCCAGCCAGTCGGTGATGCGCGCCTTGGCCTCGACGACGCCCAGGCCGTCCAGGGAGATGTCGTCGTGGGTGGAGTTGACGATCTTCGCGTCGTACGACACGAAGGCGTCGTCCCATGCGGCGGTGTCGGTGCCCCGGCCGTCGGTGGGCTCGACGACGCACTGGATCGGCAGCTCGAAGGCGCGCGCGAACTCGAAGTCACGCGCGTCGTGGCCGGGGACGGCCATGATCGCGCCGGTGCCGTAGCCCATCAGGACGTAGTCGGCGATGAAGACCGGGACCTTCTCGCCGTTGACCGGGTTGGTCGCGTAGGTGCCGATGAAGACGCCGGTCTTGTCCTTGGCCTCGGCCTGCCGCTCCACGTCGGACTTGGAGGCGGCCTGCGCGCGGTAGGCGGCGACGGCCTCGCCCGGGGTGGCGTGGCCGCCGGTCCACACGTCGTGGGTGCCCTCGGGCCAGGCGGCCGGGGTGAACTTCTCCACCAGCGGGTGCTCGGGCGCCAGCACCATGTAGGTCGCGCCGAACAGGGTGTCGGGACGGGTGGTGAAGACGGTGATGCGCTCGCCGTCGATCGGGAAGTCGACGCGGGCGCCCTCGGAGCGGCCGATCCAGTTGCGCTGCTGCAGCTTGATGGCCTCGGGCCAGTCCAGCTCCTCCAGGTCCTCCAGCAGGCGGTCCGCGTAGGCGGTGATACGCATGTTCCACTGGCGCAGCTTGGCCTTGAAGACGGGGTAGTTGCCCCGCTCGGAGCGGCCGTCGGCGGTGACCTCCTCGTTGGCCAGCACGGTGCCCAGGCCGGGGCACCAGTTGACCGGGGACTCGGAGGCGTAGGCCAGGCGGAACTCGCCCAGGACGTCGGAACGCTCGGCGGCGGTCAGCTCGCTCCACGGGCGCGTGTGGCCGGGCACGGCGCGCTCACCGGACTCGAACCGGGCGATCAGCTCGGAGATCGGGCGGGCCCTGCGGGCCTCGTCGTCGTACCAGGAGTCGAAGATCTGCAGGAAGATCCACTGGGTCCACTTGTAGTAGTCCGGGTCGATCGTGGCGAACGACCGGCGCTTGTCGTGGCCCAGGCCCAGCCGGCGCAGCTGGGACTTCATGTTGTTGATGGCGGCTTCGGTGGTGATCCGCGGGTGCTCACCGGTCTGGACGGCGTGCTGCTCCGCGGGCAGGCCGAAGGCGTCGAAGCCCAGGGTGTGCAGGACGTTGTGCCCGGTCATCCGCTGGAAGCGGGCGGTGACGTCGGTGGCGATGTAGCCCAGGGGGTGCCCGACGTGCAGGCCCGCACCCGACGGGTACGGGAACATGTCCATGATGAACTTCTTGGGCTTGGCGACCAGCTCGGGGTCGCCCGCCAGGTCACCGCTCGGGTTCGGCGCCTCATAGGTGCCGTCGGCGTCCCAGAAGTCCTGCCAGCGTGCCTCGATCTCCGCGGCCATGACGGCCGTGTAGCGGTGCGGCGCTGCCACCTCGGCTGCAGCGGGGTTCGTCTCGCTCATGATCCTCAAAGCTCCATCGATCGTCTCTGCCAGCGGAAATGAAAAATCCCCTCGCACAGGAGGGGACGCCGCGCCGATTCCGGCCACTGTCTTCACCCGTGGCCGGGACTGATCAGCGCGGCTCGCTAAGCAGAAGGCGTACGGCACGCATGGCGTCAGGGTACCGCAGCGCCCGAGCCGGTCGCGACGAGAGGGAAACACGTTCCGCTTACACCACGTCACGCACAGGCGCCACCGCAAGCGCTCACTGGGACCAACATCACACCGGAGAAAGTTGAACCAAGGTCAAAAGTTACTTCGCGTAACGGACGCTAAGGGGGCAACACAACGAGCCGATTGTCCTTTGGTAACAACGCAATAACTCAAACCTGGTACTCGCCGGTATGACGCGACCTAGAGTTCGGCAGCGGGACCGCTTTCCCGAACCGCTCGGAGTTGCCCCCATGAACCCTCGACGTAGTACCACCTCGCTCCCCAAAGCCGGACGCTCGGCCTACGGGGCGGCGACGGCTGCCGTCCTATTCCTCATACCCGTGATCGTGCTGGTCGGAGGTGACCAGGTCCGGGACTTCCTCAATTTCGGCGCCGGCGTGCTGTCCCTCGTGTCGCTCAGCTGCTCGGTGATCTGGGGACTCGTCGCACAGGACCGCATCTTCCTGAACACGCGCCAGCGGATCGTCGGCCAGGCGGTGCACCGGAGCACCGCGGTCGCCTCGATCGCCTTCCTGCTGCTGCATGTCAGCACCAAGCTCGCCCTCGACCACGTCGACCTGGTCGCCGCGGTGATCCCCTTCTCGCTCGGCGTCACCGGCAGCGCGGGCCTCATCGGCCTGGGTTCCCTGGCCGGACTTCTGATGATCTTCGTGGGCATCACAGGTGCCCTGCGGAGCGCCTTCGCCTCCCCCGCCCCGGTCGCGGCCCGCTGGCGGGCCATGCACATGCTGGCCTACCCGGCCTGGTGCGCCGCCCTGCTGCACGGCCTCTACGCGGGGCGCGAGGCCAAGCCGATCTTCATCATCCTCTACGGCCTGTCCCTCACGGGCGTGATCGTCGCCCTCGCCCTGCGTGCCGCGCCGCGCCAGTTCAAGCGCAAGATCGCCGACCGGATCGCCGCGGTGCTCGGCACGGAGGGTCCGGGCCGCGAGGAGCCGCCCGCGGGCCGGGGCCGGACGACGGAGTCCGCGCTGCCGGGTTACGGGAACCGCGACGCGAAGCCGCCGCGGCCGCGCACGGCGCCCGAGCAGTACGAGGCCCCCGCCGAGCGCACCCAGGGCTTCGCGGCCGCCTACCGGGCCGTCACGCGACCGCCGCAGGAGGAACAGGCGTTCGCCGCGGCCGAGACCGCGCGGATGAACATCCCCGACTACCAGGGCGCGGACTTCCAGGGCACCCAGTCGCTCCCGCGCACGGAGGGCGTCTCCTCGACCTCCGGCACCTGGCCTGTCCCGTCCCCGCCGCCGGTCGGCGAGGCCCCGCCGTCGGCCTACGACCCGCTCACGGACACGGGATACACCATCCCCACCTATGGCAATCCGGGCACCGAAGGCTACGGGTCCAGTGACGTGTACGACACCAATGAGTCGAACGGCTCCTACGGCACGTACAACCCGAATGACACGTACAACAGCGGTCCCGCCACAGAACCATTCCCCGGTGCCTCCTACGACTACGAGGCACCGGGTTCGGGCGAACCTTGGAACACGCCTTCCGGAGGCTTTAAGTGAACGAGGCCCTGCCCGACGTCCCGGAAGTCCGCGTCGTCGGACTTCCACAGCTCACGTCTGGCTTCGACCTTGTCGAAAGGCTCGACCTGCCCATGCACCTCAAGGTGCACGGGCCGCTCGAGCCCATGGGCGGCGAGCAGCTCGCCCAGCTCGCCGAACGCATCAACCTCAAGGGCCGCGGCGGCGCGGGTTTCCCCTTCAGCAAGAAGCTGCGGTCGGTCGCCGAGTCGGCGATCCGCCGCGGCGTACGTCCGGTCGTCGTCGTCAACGGCAGTGAGGACGAACCGGCCTGCCGCAAGGACACGGTGCTGATCAACCGTGCCCCGCACCTGATCCTGGACGGTGCGCTGCTGTGCGCCGAGGCGCTCGGCGCCCGCACGCTCGTCATCGGGGTCACCCGCGAGTCCACCCAGCGCTCGATGGAGGCCGCGCTCGCCGAGCGCGGCCTGAGCAACGGGCGGAGGTCGGCGCTGCGCGCACGCGTGCAGCGCAATCCCGTGCGCATGGTCACCGGCGCCGCCGCCTCGCTGATCCGGTCCGTCGACGGCGGCCCGGCGGTCCCGCCGGGCCGCAAGATCAGCGCCTCGCAGAGCGGCGTGGGCGGCGCGCCCACCCTGCTGTCGAACGCCGAGACGTTCGCCCAGCTGGCCATCGCCGCCCGCATCGGCCCGGAGCGCTACGGCAACACGGGCCTGTACGACGAGCCGGGCACCGTCATGCTGACGGTCTCCGGCGCGGTCGCGCGCCCGATGGTGATCGAGGTCCCCACGGGCGTGCCGCTGCGCTACGTCCTGCAGCTGGCCGGCGCCCCGCCGGTCCCGCAGGGCGTGCTGACCGGCGGCTACCACGGCAAGTGGATCGACGCGGCGACCGTGAACGAGGCGATCGTCTCGCGCAACTCCCTGGACGCGGTGGGCGGTTCGCTGGGCGCCGGCGCCATCCTGCCGATCAGCCAGGAGACCTGCCCGCTGGGTGAGTCGCTGCGCGTGGCGCAGTGGCTGGCGGAGGAGAGCGCGGGCCAGTGCGGCCCTTGCTACCTCGGCCTGCCGGCCGCCGCGCGCGGGATGGAGGAGATCCTCAACGGCGGCGGACCCGCCGCCCTGGAGGCGGTGAAGCAGGTCGCCAAGAGCGTGAAGCGGCGCGGCGCGTGCTCGCACCCGGACGGCTCCGCGATGTTCCTGGAGTCGACCATCAAGGCGTTCACCGACGACCTCGCGGCGCACGTCCTCGGAAACGGCTGCGGAAGGCCCGTGGAAGGCGTTCTGCCGCTCTTCGAGGGCGGCAGGGCCCCTACGGGCATCCCCGGCGGCGCGGAGGCCGAGGAGACCGGCCCCAGCCGTCAGAAGATCTTCGTCGACTGGACGCTGTGCCGCGGCCACGGCCTGTGCGCGGACATCCTGCCGGAGGTCTTCGAGCTGGGCGCCGACGGCTTCCCCACCGTCGCCCAGGCATCGGTGCCCCGAGCCGCCGAGGCCAAGGCTCTACGCGCGGTGCGTCGCTGCCCCGCGCTGGCCCTGCGCCTCGAAGAGGACACCCGCTCGCAGCAGCCGGCCCGCAACAACCTGCCGGTCCTGTCGCAGGGCCGCGGACGGCGGGCCCTCGGCCGCTGAGCCCTCGGGCTCAGCGGCCGGGGCCTGCCCCGGCCCGTCCCTAGAAAACGAAAGATCCCGCCGGACCATTTCGGTCCGGCGGGATCTTGTCTGTGGAGCTAAGGAGAATTGAACTCCTGACCTCCTGCATGCCATGCAGGCGCTCTACCAACTGAGCTATAGCCCCTTGCGGTGTGCCGTCCGCTTCGTTTTCCCTTTCGGGCCCCCTCGCGGCGACACAGAGAACATTACACGGTCCCCCCGGTGGAACACCAAATCGTTTCCGCCCTGCGGCGTTACATCCCTCGATGTCCGATCCGCCCGGAGCGGCCCGACCCGGGATCGGCAGATCCCGGTGTCAGGCCGTGACGAACGAATAGAACCGTTTGAGCGTGCAGTGCTCCTCCAGAAGCCGGCCGTAGATCGGCTCGCCCTCCAGCTCACGGTAGGTCTCGATCGGGTCGCCTTTTATGATCAGCGCCCGCGCGCATTCCTCGCACCAGTACTGGTAGTCGGGATTCACCGGTTCCATGTCCCGGACGATCGGCGTACCGCTCCCGCACCAGTCGCACTTTCGCCTGTGTGCACCCATCGATCAGCTCCAGCTGTGGCCGCAGGCCGTGCACACGTACGAGATCCCGCCGTTGTCGCCGAGCACTTGGGCCACATGCGCGGAACCGCAGGAAGGGCAGCTGAGCCGGGTGGCCGTGTTCCGTGTCAACGCTGCTTCGCCGAGGAGGTGGTCGACCTCCTCGAGGATGCTCGCAGGCATCACCACTCCCTCCCGTCGGGCCGCGCCCCCTTCCGGCCGTTTGATTCTGCCACGGCCGGACCGATACGGTCAGCGACGCCGTGGTACCAGTCCGGCCACAGCACCCATAAAAGCGGTTCCGGCCAGCGCGCACATGCACACCCACAGCGCTTCTGCAGAGGTATACGCCCCCGGGGCCCCGAGTGACTCAAGCCGGTTCAGGAACAGTGTGCCGAAGGCCGCGACGCCGACGAGCTGACCGAGCTGGGTGACGGTGGCCAGCAGTCCGCTGGCGTCCGCGGCGTCCTCGGGCCGCACCGTGGACAGCGCCCGGGTCAGGGTCGGGCTGTAGGCGAGCGCGAGACCCACGCCCACGGCGGCGTACGCCACGAACACCACCGCTCCCCCGTCCCCGCCGCCCTTGAGCGCCCAGCCCGCCCCGGCCAGAGCGGCCGTGGTGAGCACGAACCCCGCCGGGACGAGCGCCCGCCGGAGGGAGGCGGGCCACCTGCTCCAGGTCAGCCCGACCGCACCGAAGACGACGGCGGTCGGCGCGAACGTGAGCCCCGCCCGCAGCGCGCCCTGTCCGAGGCCGCCCTGGAGATGCAGGGTGAGGGTGAACAGGAAACCGGCGTTGACGGCCATCACCGCCAGGATCCGTACGACGGCCAGGGCCATGCCCGGACGCCGCAGCACCCGCGGCGCGATCAGCGGGGCGCCGCCATGCCGGGCGAGCCGCACCTCGTAGCCGCAGAACAGCGCGAAGAGCACCGCGGCGGCGGCGAGCGACAGCCAGGACCACAGCGGCCAGTCCGTCTCCTGCCCCAGCACCAGCGGCACCGTGAACAGCGACACGGCCGCGCCCAGCAGCACCAGGCCGGGCACGTCGAGGGGGCGCACCCGCTCCTCGGCCGGGGCCTGGCCCCGCGGCAGGACCCGCCGGCCGGCGAACAGCAGGGCCACGCCCACCGGGACGTTCACCAGGAACACCGGCCGCCAGCCGGTGCCGAACAGGTCGGCGCTGACCAGCACGCCCCCGAGGATCTGGCCTGATGCCGCGCCGACCGCGAGGACGGCCGAGTAGGCGCCGAGCGCCCGCACCCGGGCCTCGCCGGTGAACGTCCGCTGGATCAGGCTCAGCACCTGCGGGATCATCAGCGCCGACCCGGCGCCCTGCACCAGCCGGAAGGCGATGAGCTGGCCCGCCCCCTGGGCCAGGCCGCAGGCGAGCGAGGCGGCCGTGAAGAGGGCCAGCCCCATGAGGTGGACGCGGCCGTGGCCCATCCGGTCGCCGAGCCGGGCGCCGGTGATGAGCAGCACGGAATAGGTGACGGTGTATCCGGCTATCACCAACTGCAGTTCGGCGCCGGAGGCGTCGAGGTCGGAACTGATCGTCGGGGCCGCGACGTTCACGATGAAGACGTCGAGCAGAGCCATGAACATGGCCACGAGCACGACAGCGAGCAGCGGCCGGGGGCCGTTGTCAGCGCCGGGCGCTTTACTGGACGCAGGAGTTGAGGCGGGCGGCGAAGCCGGACCCGTGTGCGGAGTCGTCGTCATGCCTGGAGCCTGACGACCCTTCGATACGGGTGCCGAGAGCCCGCCGATGCTGGTACTGGCAGCACCTGGCAAGGCCGGGCGCTGCGGGCCGACGATGGACGCGTACCGACGGGGGTCGTGACGATGGGGGACGTGACGGTGGGGAACGCGACAGCGGGAAACGGCACGAAGGGACACCCGGCGAGGGCGCGCTCGGGAGGGATGCCGGGGCCGGTGACGGCGGACACGGCGGCGGGGGCCGCACAGCGCCGCCGGCCCGAGCTCGCGGCCTTTCTGCGCGGCAGGCGTGCCCGGGTGACTCCGGCCGACGTGGGGATGCCACCGGGCCTGCGACGTCGCACCCCGGGGCTGCGCCGCGAGGAGGTCGCCCAGCTCTCGGGGGTGGGTGTGACCTGGTACACCTGGCTGGAGCAGGGCCGGCCGATCAACGCCTCGGCGCAGGTCCTGGACGCGGTGGCCCGCACCCTGCGGCTGGACGCGCCGGAGCGGGAGCATCTGTACCACCTGGCCGAAGTGCCGTACACGCCCGCGCCGGAGGCGATGACACGGGCCGTGGGCCCCGAGATCCAGGGCATCCTCGACGCCCTCGACCCGCGCCCCGCGGTGGTCTACAACGCGCGCTACGACGTCCTGGCCACCAACACCACCTATCTCCAGCTGTTCTTCGCCGACCGGCCTCGGCCCGACCGGCCGAACGCGCTGTGGACGCTGTTCCAGGAGCCCGAGGAGACCTGCCCGGTGCTGTTCCGGGAGGAGGAGCTGCCCTTCATGGTGGCCACGCTGAGGGCGGCCTACGGGACCCACGCCGGGGAGCCCGCCTGGGAGGACTTCATACGCCGGCTGTCGGCGGCCAGCCCGCTCTTCACCCGGCTGTGGGAGTCCGGTGACGTACGGCAGCCCGGGCAGCGTGTGAAGACGTTCCGGCACTCGCTGGCGGGCACCTTGCGGATGACGTCGCAGTCGTTGTCGATCGACGGGATACCGGAGTGCCGGATCGTCGTCTACACACCGGACGACGAGGAGACGGTCCGCGGCATGGCGCTGCTGCGGGAGCGGTGCCGGGAGGGGCAATGAAAAAATCCCGCCCCCTGACCGGGGACGGGATCTCATCCACTGTTCTTTGACAACTCGACAGAGTGTCGTTCTGTGGAGCTAAGGAGAATTGAACTCCTGACCTCCTGCATGCCATGCAGGCGCTCTACCAACTGAGCTATAGCCCCTTGCGTTCTTCCCGCTCGGCGGGGCGAACAAGAAGAACTTTAGCCTGCGACCTGCCGGAAAGTGAAATCCGGGTCTCCGGAGGGGTCGCGGGCCGTGGTGCGCGGGCTCAGTCGTCGTCGCCGAGGACCGGCTCGGGCAGGGTGCCGGCGTTGTGCTCCAGCAGGCGCCAGCCGCGGGCGCCCTCGCCGAGGACGGACCAGCAGCAGTTGGAGAGGCCGCCCAGGCTCTCCCAGTTGCGGGCCTCCAGGCCGAGGAGACGGCCGATGGTGGTCCGGATGGTGCCGCCGTGGCTGACGACGACGAGCGTGCCGTCCTCGGGCAGCTTCTCGGCGTGCCGCAGCACGACGGGGGCGGCGCGGTCGGCGACCTCGGTCTCCAGTTCGCCGCCGCCACGGCGGACCGGCTCACCGCGCTTCCAGGCGGCGTAGTCGGTGCCGTGCCGGGTGATGATCTCGTCGTGCGTCAGCCCCTGCCAGACACCCGCGTACGTCTCGCGCAGGCCCTCGTCCTTGGAGACGTCCAGGCCGGTGAGCACAGCGAGCTCGGCGGCCGTGTCCGCGGCCCGCTTCAGGTCGGAGGCGATGATCGCGTCGGGGCGCAGGGAGGCCAGCAGCCGGGCGGCGCGGCGGGCCTGGGCCACACCGGCCTCGGTCAGGTCGACGTCCGTGGTGCCCTGGAAGCGGCGCTCCACGTTCCAGGAGGTCTGGCCGTGCCGCCAGAGGATGATGCGACGGCCGCGGCCGGGCGTCCGGTCGGGTCCGGCACCCGGTGCGGTCATCGCCACTCACCGCCTGTCTCGGCCACGTCCTCGGCGGCCTGCAGCTTGGCGTGCTCCTCGGCCTTGCCGCGGGTGGCCTTGGCGTCGGCGGGCAGCTCGATCTCGGGGCAGTCCTTCCACAGCCGCTCCAGGGCGTAGAAGACGCGCTCCTCGCTGTGCTGGACGTGCACGACGATGTCGACGTAGTCGAGCAGGATCCAGCGGGACTCGCGGTCGCCCTCACGGCGCACCGGCTTGGCGCCGAGTTCCTTCAGGAGCCGCTCCTCGATCTCGTCGACGATCGACTTGACCTGGCGGTCGTTGGGTGCGGACGCCAGCAGGAAGGCGTCCGTGATCGACAGCACGTCGCTGACGTCATAGGCGATGACGTCGTGGGCGAGCTTGTCGGCGGCCGCCTGGGCGGCGATGTTGATGAGCTCGATGGAACGGTCGGTGGCGGTCACTACATGGCTTTCCGTCGGCGGTCACTGGACATCAAGGGTCTCACGGACCACCGACGGCACCCCACGCGAATAAATCCGGCCCTCCCGCCCGGCGCCGTGTCCGACGGCGCCGGGAGGTGGTTCTGCCGTCTAGGACGCCGACGCCGGGGTGTAGTCCTGGCCGAGGATCACCGTGACGTCCGCGTTGGCGGAGACGTCTCCCTTGGCGACGGAGCCCGCCGGCAGGCCGAGCGTCTTGGCGACCTCCGTGGCGTTCTCCTTGTCCGCGGCGTCGGAGTACAGGACCTGGGACTCGCTCTCGGTGGCGGAGGCCGTGCCGCCCGCCAGGAAGGTGAATCCACCGTTCAGCAGGACCACACGGGCGTTCTCGGTGCGGTCCTTCTCCCCGGTGGCGTTCTGGACGGAGACCCGGACGGCGGCGTCGGCTGCGGGGCTCTTCGCGGTGCCTCCGAGGACGTCCTTGACCACACCGGCGCTGGCCTGCGCGTTCAGTGTGCCGTCGTCCTGGACGGGCAGCATGGCGGTCTTGTAGTCGCCGCCCTTGGCCAGGTCGGAGAGCCTGGCGAGGAAGGTGCCGAGATCCTTGTCGGTGAGCGAGGGGTCGAGGATCTGCGCCAGGGTCTGCACGGTGATGGTCGCGGCCTGCGCGTCGGACGAGATCTTGCGCAGCACCCCCTGCATGACCTGGCCGAACCGCTGGAGCTGGGCGTTCTCGGCCTCTCCGGAGGCACGGTGGGTGGCGTAGGCGACCGCCATCTTGCCGCTGAGGGTCTGGCCCGAGCCCTTGTTGACGAGGGGGGCCTGGCCCTTGGACTTGGCGGCCGGGTCGGGCACGTCGGTGTCGGTGTCGACCTCGATGTTGCCGACCAGGTCGACGAGGTTCTGCAGGTAGGGCGTGTCCAGCCGCCAGGTGCCCTGGATCTGCGTGCCGAGGACGGTGTCCAGGGCCTCGCGGGTGCCGGAGGAGCCGTCGTCGTCGACCGACTTGGCGAGCGTCGTCGCGGCGCCGTCGTCCGAGGTCACGGAGAGGGAGTTGGGCAGCAGGACGGTGGTGCCCTGCTGGGTGGTGGTGTTGTCGACGAGCAGCGCCGTGGAGGTGCCGCCCTTCTTGGTGTTGTGCAGGTGGACGACGATCACGTCCCGCTTCTGCGCCGCCGTGGTGGTACCGCCGCCGCTGCCGCCGTCCGAGGAGGACACGCCGGGCAGTTTCCCGGCGTACCAGAGGTAGCCGACCCCGCCGACCGCGACGAGCGCGAGCGCCACGACGAGGGCTATGACGCGGCTGCGGGCGCGGCGCTTGGCCTCCTCCCGGCGCTCGGTGCGGTTCTCGGTGAACGCCAGCCAGTCGATGACGTCCTCGGAGTCGCCGTCGGGCTCCTCGACGAAGGCGAACTGCTCGGTGTGGTAGGCGCGGTCGTCGCCGTCGCTCTGATCGGCGCCCTCGGCCGCCCAGGCGCCGGCGCCCTGGTCCCACCGGTCTCCGCCGTCGGCGCCGTGGCCCGGCTGCGCGGGGGCGGCCGGCTCCTGGACGGGGGCCGCCTGCTGCGGGATGTAGGGGGTCTGCTCCGCGCCCCGGGGCTGACGGGCCTCGGCCGCGGTCCGGCCGTACGGGTCGTAGGTGCTGTCGGGCGCCTGGCCCGCGGCCGTGCCGTAGGGGTCGTACGGGTCGTAGGACGGGACCGGCGCCTGCCGGCCCGTGTCGTAGGCGTCGTACGGCGGCACGGGCTGCTGGACGCCCGTCGCGTACGGGTCGTAACCGTAGCCCTGCTGTGCGTAGGGGTCGTAGGTCTGCCCGGGACCCTGCGGCGACTGGGCGACCTGCTGGTACACAGGTTGGCCGTACTCGTCGTACCCGACGAGCTCGTACTGGTCGCCCCCGTGGCCAGCGTCGTATCGGTCGTTCACCGGTGCCCCTCTCGGCTCACTCGCCGCGGTACAGCTCTCGTTTGGCGATGTAGCGCACGACCCCGTCCGGCACCAGGTACCAGACCGGGTCGCCCTTCGCGACTCTCGCACGGCAGTCCGTGGAGGAGATGGCGAGGGCGGGCACCTCGACGAAGGAGACGCCGCCCTCCGGGAGGCCGGGGTCCGCGAGATGGTGGCCCGGCCGGGTGACGCCGATGAAGTGCGACAGGGAGAACAGCTCCTCCGTGTCGCGCCAGGTGAGGATCTGACCGAGGGCGTCGGCGCCGGTGATGAAGAACAGGTCCGTGTCCGGGTTGAGCGCGCGCAGGTCGCGGAGGGTGTCCACGGTGTAGGTGGGGCCGCCGCGGTCGATGTCGATACGGCTGACGGAGAACTGCGGGTTCTCTGCCGTCGCGATGACCGTCATCAGATAGCGGTCCTCGGCCGGGGAGACCGCGCGGTGGGTCTTCTGCCAGGGCTGCCCGGTGGGCACGAACACCACCTCGTCGAGGTGGAACTGCGCGGCGACCTCGCTGGCCGCCACGAGGTGCCCGTGGTGGATCGGGTCGAAGGTTCCGCCCATGACACCGAGCCGGCGCTTGCCGGTGCGGGCCGGGTCCTGCCCGGGGACGTCCGTGTGTCCGTGCTCCGGGTGGTGCCGGGTGTCCGGGGCGTCGGCCGCTTCGTGCGCCGGACCGGTAGGCATGTCCTGCTCTCCCATGCGTGCAGACCCTACCGGCCCGGCCTGTGGGCGTCGGCCGGCGGTTCCCTGCCGGCTGCTGTGCGGGCTCGGGCCGGGTTCAGCGGTCGCGGTTGAAGCGGGTGGTGATCCACAGAAGGAGCAGCAGGATGATGAACGCGCCGCCTCCGGTGACCAGGGGGTTGAGGCTGTCGTGGTTGCCACCGTGCTCCTCGCCCTCGGCGGCGAGGGTGACCAGCTGGGCGGCAGCGCTGTGGAAGCTCATCTTCGGCAGGACCTATCCGGTGTGGGCGGGATAAAGATGTCGGCCCATCGTAAGCGGGCGGCTCCGCGCGGCTCACGCCGACTCCGCCGTTGGGGACGTGCGGGGGAACCCCTAGGGGGAAGGTGGGGGTCGCCGGGTGCGCGGGGAGGAACTTCGAGGCGCCGTCAGTCGTCCTTCTGTCTGTAGCCCCGCAGCAGGAACCAGGCGGTCAGCGCAGAGCCCACGACCATCACGACCAGTACGACCCGGAGCAGATTTCCCGCTCCTTGCTGCTCCGCGGCAACGACGGCCTGGGCGGACCAGGCGGCTGCGGGACTGTGCTCCATGGCGCTGGGCTCCGTTCGCTGTACTGCCCGACCACGGTAACCCGGCCTAGGCTGGGCCCTGCTTCGGGGGCACGGAGGGTGCGGCACCCATGAAGGGCGCGGCGCTCCCCGGCAGGGACAGACACTCATACGTACATGGGGGACGACATGTCCGACGACAGCCGGAAGCACAACGGACACGAGCGCGTGCCGAGCAGGCAGCGCAGGCGCTTTCCGGGGATCTCCTCGCGTGCGTACGAACATCCTGCGGACCGCTCCGCGCTGGTGGCGCTGCGCAAGCTGAGCGGCTTCGACACCGTCTTCAAGGCACTCAGCGGGCTGCTGCCCGAGAGGAGCCTGAGGCTGCTGTTCCTGTCCGACTCCGTGAGGGTGTCGGACCGGCAGTTCACGCATCTCAACGACATGCTGCGGGACGCCTGTTACATCCTGGACCTGGAGAAGGTCCCGCCGATGTACGTCAATCAGGACCCGCAGCCCAACGCGATGTGCATCGGCCTGGACGAGCCGATCATCGTGGTCACCACCGGCCTGGTCGAGCTGCTCGACGAGGAGGAGATGCGGGCGGTGATCGGCCATGAGGTCGGCCACGCGCTGTCCGGGCACTCGGTCTACCGGACGATCCTGCTGTTCCTGACGAACCTGGCGCTGCGGGTGGCGTGGATCCCGCTGGGCAATGTGGCGATCATGGCGATCGTGACGGCGCTGCGCGAGTGGTTCCGCAAGTCGGAGCTGTCCGCCGACCGGGCCGGTCTGCTGGTGGGCCAGGACCTCCAGGCGTCGATGCGCGGGCTGATGAAGCTGGCCGGCGGCAATCATCTGCACGAGATGAACGTGGACGCGTTCCTGGAGCAGGCCGACGAGTACGAGGCCGGGGGCGACCTGCGCGACTCGGTGCTGAAGATCCTCAACATGCTGCCGCGCTCCCACCCGTTCCCGACCGTGCGCGCCGCCGAGCTGAAGAAGTGGGCGGCCAGCCGGGACTACCAGCGGATCATGGACGGGCACTACCCGCGGCGCAGCGAGGACAAGGACACCTCGGTCACGGACTCCTTCCGTGAGTCGGCCGCCAGCTACGCGGGGCATGTGAAGGGCTCCAAGGACCCGCTGATGAAGCTGGTCGCCGACATCGCCGGTGGCGCCGGGGACCTGGGCAGCAGGGTGCGCCGCGGCTTCGGCGGCTTCGGCACCCCGGGGAGCTCCTCGGACGGCTCCTCCGGCGGCTCAGGGGGTTCGGCCTCCTCCTCCGACGACTCCGGTCCGTCGGGCCCCGGCGGCTCCTCGGACACCCCGCCGAAGGACCGGCCCCCGCACGACGGGAGCTGAGCCCACGGGCCGGTGCACGGGCTCCTGGGCCGCTTTTGCCGGCCCGGGCCTCACACCTTCGGCTGGGCCTCCTGCGCCAGCGTGCCGCACAGCGCGGTGACCGCGTCGTTGGCGTACGGGTTGGTGCCGGCGGGGCCGCCCTCCTTGGCCGTCCGGCCGGCGAGGAGGGGGCGCAGATGGTTGGTGGAGTCCTCGGCGCAGGAGAGCGGTCCGGCCTGGACGGAGGAGAGCACCAGGTGGGCCTGGTGGAGGCGCAGGTCGTCGCGGTCGAAGCGGAAGCGCAGCTCACGCCGCACGGTGAACAGCGATGCCTCGGTGCCGTTCCCGGCTCCGACCGGCCGCAGGGCGTACACGAAGGTGTGGTCGGCGGTGACCTCCAGCGTGGACGAGTCCACCTCCGCGGCGTGGAGGGTGCCTCGCACCCGGATCCCCTGGTCGGCGAGCTGGGTGGCGGAGGGGTCGAAGCGGACCAGCCACCCGGTGGGGGTGTGGAGGCCGTCGGCGGCGGGGTGCGCGAAGCTCTCGTCGAACTGGGGCAGTTGATCGGGCGCGAGCAGCACCCGCACGGGTCGGACCTGCTGCCCGGTGAGGACGTCGGGATAGAGAGAGGAGCGGACGATGTAGTCCTTGGCGGTCGTCAGGGCGGAGACGACCTGTCCGTCGGAGAAGTGGGCGGTGCGCCGGGAGGCGGGCAGCGGGATGCCCTCGGCCCCGACACGGTAGGGGGCGGCGGGACTGCGGGCGAACAGGTCGGCCGGGTCGGCGGCGCCGGGCACCTTGCCGGAAGGGGCGAGGGGGACGACGGTCATCCGCAGGGGTTCGGCGGGCGGCGAGGCGGTGCGGGACGACTGATAGGGGTGGCGTACGCCCATGTAGATCGCGGTGCCGAAGGCCAGGGCGATCAGCAGGACCAGGAGGAGTGCCTGCCGGGACAGGCCGCGGTGCAGCGGCGGACGGCTGCGGACGGCGGGCGCGTGGTCGGCCATGCGCTCCTGCGCGGAGAATTCCTGGAGGCGGGCAGCCCGGACGAACGACTCGTCGAACACGACGGATCGGTACTCGTCGTCCGCACCGCCAGGGGCACCGTCGGGTGTCCCCTCCGGCGGGTCTCCAGGCCCTCCCATACCTTCAGGGTAGGTCTCCGGAAGGCCCGGTAAACGCCCTGGTGCACGACAAGTTCTGACAGCTTCTCACCCGTTCGGCCGAGGCCGTGGCGGTCGGCCGGAGGGGGTGCGGGGCCCGTCCGCGGCCGGGCACGGCGGCCTGGATCAGGGGGTTCGGGGGAACGCCGAGACGGCCGGCCGGGAGAAGTCGGCGGAGGCCGACGGAGTGGCTGTGCCGCCCTGCTCCAATCCGGTGGATGCGGGCGCGGGGACCTGGTCCTGGCGGCTGGAGGAGGCCCCCCGGTACACCGCTGCGAACGCCAGTGCGACCATGCCGACACCCATCACGAGGGCGAGCACCCAGGCGACGGGACGGTGCCAGCGGGCGGCTCTGCCGTAAGGGCCGACGAGGCCGTAGCGGCTGTCGAGGATGTCCGGGTCGTCCAGATCGTCGAGGTCCGGATCATGGCTGAATCCGGCGCGACCGCCGGGGCCGTAGCCGTCGTCGTAGTGCTCGCCTCCGGCGTGGGCGCGGCGGGCTTCGGCCTCGGCGGCCTCGGCTCTGGCCTGCGCGGCGGCCAGGAGACGTTCGACGGCGGTCGGCTCATGCACCTGGGCCGCGCGTACGAACGCCTCGTCGAAGACCACGGAGTCGAACTCTTCGTCCGACACTCCGCGGTCGTGGTCGTCGTCGGGCTCCCGGCCGTCCGGAAACGGCGTGCCCCCCACGTCCTCCGGCACGGATCCAGAGTAGACCTGGGGGGTCAATTTGGGCAGACGGTACGGAAATTATCCGCTGTGTGAGACGCCTCAGCGGCGTACGTGCCCGTCGCCGGTGACGATGTACTTCGTGCTGGTCAGCTCGGGGAGGCCCATCGGGCCGCGGGCGTGCAGCTTCTGGGTGGAGATGCCGATCTCGGCACCGAAGCCGAACTGGCCTCCGTCGGTGAAGCGGGTGGAGGCGTTGACGGCGACCGTGGTGGAGTCGACCAGCTGGGTGAACCGGCGGGCGGCCTGCTGGGAGGTGGTGACGATGGCCTCGGTGTGGCCGGAGGTCCACAGCCGGATGTGCTCGACGGCCCTGTCCAGAGAGTCGACCACCGCGGCGGCGATGTCGTAGGACAGGTACTCGGTCTCCCAGTCCTCCGGCGTGGCCTCGACCACGGTGGCGCGGGAGTCCTTGGCGTGGGCCATCACCCGTTCGTCGGCGTGCACGGTCACCCCGGCGTCGGCGAGGGCGTCCAGGGCACGGGGCAGGAACTCGGCGGCGATGTCCTGGTGGACCAGCAGGGTCTCGGCGGCGTTGCAGACGCCGACGCGCTGGGCCTTGGAGTTGATCAGGATGTCGACGGCCATGTCGAGGTCGGCCTGGGCGTCGACGTAGACGTGGCAGTTGCCGGTGCCGGTCTCGATGACCGGGACGACGGACTCCTGGACGACGGTGTTGATCAGGGAGGCGCCGCCGCGCGGGATCAGCACGTCGACCAGACCGCGGGCGCGCATCAGCTCACGCACGCTGTCACGGCTCTCGCCGGGCACGAGCTGGACGGCGTCGGCGGGCAGGCCGGCCCCGCCGACGGCGTCGCGCAGCACCCTCACGAGGGCGGTGTTCGACTGGTAGGCGGAGGAGGAGCCGCGCAGCAGGACGGCGTTGCCGGACTTCAGGCAGAGGGCGGCGGCGTCGACGGTGACGTTCGGGCGGCCCTCGTAGATGATCCCGACGACGCCCAGCGGGACGCGGACCTGGCGCAGGTCGATGCCGTTGGGCAGGGTGGAGCCGCGGACGATCTCGCCGACCGGGTCGGGCAGGCCGGCGACGTGCCGCACGTCGGCGGCGATGGCGCGCACCCGCTCCGGGGTGAGCGTGAGCCGGTCGATCATGCCCTCGCTCATGCCGCTCTCACGGGCCTTGGCGAGGTCCAGGGCGTTGGCCTCGACGATCTCGCTCGTGCGGACCTCCAGCGCGTCCGCGACGGCGAGCAGCGCGTCGTCCTTCTCGGCCCGCGGCAGCGGCGCGAGCGTGGCGGCGGCGCCCTTGGCCCGGTAGGCGGCCTGGGTGACCGGGGACATGGAGTCGTACGGGGAGAGCGTGGTCATGCAGAAAGGGTAGTGCGCCGACGACGCCGTTCCACGGCTCGTCCACAGCACGAGACACGCCGTCCACGCCTCCGCGGGCCGCCCCCGCATGCCCCGCGGGGGCGCGAGGAACCGCGCCACCGGCCGCGGACGGCCGACACCCGGCCACCCGGCACCCGGTGTCCCGGCCGCCCGACCCCGGCGGCCCGACACCCCGGCGCCCCGACACCCCGGCGCCCCGGCCGTCCGGCCCCGGCACCCGGCACCCGGCGCACCAGCCGTCCGACCGCCGGCGGCCACCGGCATCGACATCCAGCCTCCGGCTCCCGGCTCCCGGCATCGCCCGCGCGGCACGCCCGGCCGGCACCGCCCGCACGCTCAGTAGGGATGCACTCCCACCGGCGTGGCCGGCGGGGGTCCGTACCCTTCCGAGACCCGCTGGTGGTACGTGTCGCGGTCGATGACCTCCAGGCCGACGATCTCCCACGGCGGCAGCCCGGCGGTCTGCCGGTGCTCGCCCCACAGGCGCAGGGCGACGGCCGCGGCGTCGTGCAGATCGCGGGCCTCCTCCCAGTACCGGATCTCGGCGTGGTCGTCGGCGTACCGGCTGGTCAGCAGGAACGGGTGGTCGTGCGCGAGCTGTTCCAGCGCCCGGCGCACCTCGTGCAGCGGGGCCGCCTCGCCGGAGACGCTGAGGGTGATGTGCCACAGCCGGGGCAGATCCACCGGCTCCTCCGCCTCGTACCGCTCGCCGGCCGCCACACTCGTCAGGGCACGCTCCTCGCCGGCCGCGCGGGTCGCCGCCGCCCCAGGGCGCACTCGTCTCACGACGGCCTCCTTCTCCGCAGTCCCGTGCCCGGACGCCGCCCGGCGGGGACCGAGCGGGCCCCGGCAGGCCCATGCCGCGTCCGGGCGCGAATCTGCTCCCAGGACACGTCCCTGTGACAAAGTTGAGCAGGCCGCAAGCCTCTGTGGGGCGGTTTTACGGAACGTCCCCCGCCGGGGGCGGACGTTTCGGGCCTTTACGGGTGCAGGATGACGAGGTCGTCCCTGTGTACGACCTCGCGTTCGTACGCGGGTCCCAGCTCGGCCGCCAGCTCGTGCGTGGACCGCCCGATCAGGCGGGGGATCTCCCTGGCGTCGAAGTTGACGAGTCCGCGGGCGACCGGGTGTCCGGTGCCGTCGCGCAGCTCGACGGGGTCCCCGGCGCTGAAGTCGCCCTCGACCCCGGCGATACCGGCGGGCAGCAGCGACTTGCGGCGCTCCACCACGGCCCGTACGGCCCCGTCGTCGAGGGTGAGCGCGCCCTGCGGGGCGGAGGCGTGCTGGAGCCACAGCAGCCGGTCGGCGGAACGCTTGCCCGTGGGGTGGAAGTAGGTGCCGGTGTCCTTGCCGGTGAGGGCGTCGGCGGCGTGGACGGCGCTGGTCAGGACGACGGGGATGCCGGCCGCGGCGGCGATGGAGGCCGCCTCGATCTTGGTGACCATGCCGCCGGTGCCGACTCCGGCCTTGCCGGCGCTGCCGATCTCGACGTGCGCCAGGTCGGCGGGGCCGCGCACCTCGGCGATCCGTGAGGTGCCGGGCCTGCTGGGGTCGCCGTCGTAGACGCCGTCGACGTCGGACAGCAGCACCAGCAGATCGGCCCGCACCAGGTGTGCCACCAGGGCGGCGAGCCGGTCGTTGTCGCCGAAGCGGATCTCGTCGGTGGCCACGGTGTCGTTCTCGTTGACGATGGGCAGCGCGCCCATCGCGAGAAGCTTGTCGAGGGTCCGGGAGGCGTTGCGGTGGTGGGCGCGGCGGCTCATGTCGTCTGAGGTGAGCAGCACCTGGCCGACGCGGATGCCGTAGCGGGCGCAGGAGGCGGTGTAGCGGGCGACCAGCAGGCCCTGGCCGACGCTCGCGGCGGCCTGCTGCCGGGCGAGGTCCTTGGGGCGGCGGCGCAGTCCCAGCGGGGCGAGCCCGGCGGCGATGGCGCCGGAGGAGACCAGGACGATCTCCCTCTCTCCCCCGCTGCGGCTCTTGGCGAGGACGTCCACGAGCGCGTCGACGCGGTCGGCGTCGAGTCCGCCGGAGGCGGTGGTCAGCGACGAGGAGCCCACCTTGACGACGATCCTGTGGGCCTCACTCACGGCCTGCCTTGCCCCTGACACTCGCTGTCCGTCCCCTCGCATGGCTCTCGATGCCTCTCGACGAGCTGCCGATGACCTGTCGATGACTCCCGACGGCTCTCGCGCCGCTCTCCGGCTGTCCGGCTCTGTCCGCCCGCAATGTACGCGAAGGAGATCGCCGCACGCGCGGGCGTTTCAGCTCCCGGAACCACGCCCGGTCGCGGCCGGCCGTCCGGTCGGCCGCGACCGTCAGCCCGCGGCCGGGCCGTTCGCCTCGTGCTGGCCGGGAACGGCCTCGGCCAGCTCCGAGGCGGGCTCCGGTTCCGCCGCGGCGGCTCTCGCCGACTGCCCGAGGTTGCGGGACTCCGCCTTCAGGGCGAGGTTCGCGATCGCGGTGTTGAACCGGTCGATGGACTTCGGCTCGTCGGGACCGAGCAGATACCGCTTGAGCTCGTCACGCTCCCCGGCCAGCGGATCGGCCACCGGGTCGCGTACGGCGTCCAGCAGCCCGCTCAGCTCGGTGGCGCCGTTGGTGAGGATCACCGCGGCGCGCACGGCCGTGTTCTGCCGCCTGAACTCCTCCGCGCCGAGGCCGGCCGAGTCCGTGACGGCGTACGGCTTGCCGCTGGCGATGAAGTCGGAGACGACGGAGGAGATGTCGGAGACCATCGCGTCGGAGACGTTGAAGCAGTCGTACAGAGGCGGCTCGGCGCCCGTGATGACGCGGTGCTCCCAGGCGGGGAAGGCACGCCAGTGGGCGTCGTTCCACTCGGTGCGCAGCCGGGCGATCTCCTCGTGCTTCTCGACGTCGACGAGTCCCTCGCGGGTGGCCTCGGCCTCGTCGCGGGTCTCGGCGCTGCCCGTCAGCTCGGCCAGCCGGGCCTCGATGCGGACCAGCTCGGCCCGGGCGAGCGCCAGGGCGTCCGCGTCGGCGGTGAAGTCCTCGCCGGCGGCGCGTTCGGCGGCGGCCTGCTCGACCAGGGCGGTGATGCGCTGGTGGGCGGCCTTGGCCTGGGCGCTGACCGTGCCGGTGAAGGGGTGCGGCTTGTACAGGACACGGACCGGGGGGTCGGCCTGCACCAGCGCCTTGACGATGTTCTCGCCGGCCAGCACGAGCGAGGTGTTGCCGGGGTTGTCGTCCCAGCCCTCCCAGGTGGGCGCGTAGAGCACCGTGGGACAGCGTCCGTCCGCGGATCCGCCGCGGGCGTCGGCGGGCACGGCCTGTCCGGTCCGGATGGGCGCCAGCTGCGGGCGGCCGACCTCCACGATGTCCTCGTCGCGTACGCCGACGTCCGCTATGGCGTAGCGGTCGCGACCGGCCCGGCCCGCCGTCCACACCTCGTCGTAGACCTTGCTGAAGGGGTTGACGCTGGCGAGCTTGTCGCTGTCGCCGTGGCCGATGAAGACGTGCTTCATGGTGGGGACGCGCAGCATGTGGATGTTCTTGCCGACGTTCGCCGCGTACAGCGCGACCCGGACGGTGGACAGGTCCATGTTCATCAGGTGCACTCCGCCGGGCACGCAGACGACCGGCACGGTGGTGGGCGCGAGGCGTTCCATCATCGTGCGCTCGCGCAGGATGATCAGCGGGGTGGAGTCGAGCTGCTCCATGGTCTCCAGCCACATGTTGACCTGGTAGGCGGAGTCCTTGGAGCCGGAGAAGTAGAGCACCGTCTCGGGGCGGTGGGCGTGCAGCCAGTCGTCGACGGCCGCCAGCACCTTGTCGGCGCTCGGGGGGATCCTGTCGCCGCGCACGTACGGCATGAGCGCGAGGTCGTAGGCGGCGGCGAGGACGAGGGTGAGGGTGATGCCGACGAAGCCGACGAGGTCGCTGCCGGTACCGGCGCTGAGCAGTATCCCGACGACCGCGAACAGATCGAGATGGAGGACCTTCTCGGCCGACCGGTGCAGCAGGAGGCGCGGCGGGGCGTCGGGGATGCGGACGCGCGCGGCGAGGTCGACGTTGCGGGTGGCGACCGGCAGCCGGCGGCGGTTGCGGATCAGTGTGACCAGCGCTCCGTGCGGCGCCTGGAGACCGTAGAACGCGATGAAGCAGGCGACCGCACTGTAGAAGATCACACTGTCCGACAGGGACAGCCGGGCCAGCAGCAGGACGAGCAGCAGCTGCCTGATCAGGAAGCGGATCGACAGACCTGCCCGCACCTTGCTGAGGCGGTTGATCAGATAGCTGCCCTTGTGGTGCAGATAGTGGTCCGCCAGGTACGTCACGGCGGCCGCGGCCACGAAGGCGGGCACGCTCGGGACGAGCGCGGCCACCATGAGTGCCGGGAAGCCCAGCATCAGGAGGACCGCCGCGGCCAGCTCGGCCGCGCTGCCGACCCTGGCTACGCGAATAGCGGTGGTTATCACGGAGAACCTGCTCTGTGGGGTACCTGTGGTGTAAATCCTGCAAGCATCGACGGAGGCCGACAGCCCCCGCAAACATCGGAAAAGCATCAAGTGCACTTTCCCGAAATTTACGGATTCAGGCCCCTGCGAATACTCCCCGAACGGACATCACAGAGGCCTGAATGAAAGAAGGCTAATTGATCTCGATTATGACATGCCGTCCTGCCGGTCGAGGACGCTGGCCAGCGCCTGCTCGAATCCTGATGCCTCGCCCGCGGAGGCGGTCGGATCCTGCTGGCGCACGTCGATGACATGTCCGGTCAGTTCGGACAGCAGCACGTCGAGCGAGGTGCGGGCGACGGCCTCGGAGGAGAGCAGACTGCCCGACGGCTCCTGTCCGAAAGCCTTGGTGCGCATCGGCGTGGCGGTGCGCTCGGGGTTGATGCAGTTGACGCGCACCCCGTCGGTGGCCCACTCGTCCGCCAGGGCCTGGGTGAGATTCACCATGGCGGCCTTGGTGGAGGAGTACAGGCTGTACTCGGCACGGCCGCGGGTGTAGCTGCTGGAGGTGTACAGCAGCAGCTGCCCCTTGGTCTCGGCGAGGTACTTGTACGCCGACCGTGCGATCTGCACCGGGGCGAGATAGTTGACCTTCAGGGCCTCCTGGATGGTGGCGTTGTCGGTCTCGGCGAGTTTGCCGATGCGCAGCACACCGGCGGTGTTGACGACGTAGTCGACGCGGCCGGTCTCGGCGTACGCCCGGGACAGGGCGTCGTCCACCTCCTCCGGGTTCTCCACATGGGTCCCGGTGGTGGAGCGGCCCAGGGCGTAGACCGTGGCGCCGTAGCTCTCCGCGAGCTCGGCGATGTCGTGGCCGATGCCGTAGGAGCCCCCGAAGACCACCACGGTCCGGCCGGTCAGCAGTTCCCGGTAGGCGTCCTCGCCGTTCTGCTCGGGCGCGGCGGTGGAGCCGAGCTGGAAGAGCTTGTCGGCGATGAAGACGTCGACCGGCTGGGTGACCTTCATGTTGTACTCGTCGCCCGCGACGACGTGGATGGGCACGTCCGGCAGGTACTTCAGCACGACGGAGCAGTCGTCGGTGGCCTGGAAGTGGGGGTCGCCGGCGGCGATCTCGTAGGCGTGGCGGATGGTGGACAGCTTGAACGCCTGCGGGGTCTGGCCGCGGCGCAGCCGGGAGCGGTCCGGGATCTCGGTGATGAACTCGCCGTCCTCGCCGTGGGTGCGGGTCACGATGATGGTGTCCGCGGAGGGGATGGCGACGTCGACGGCCTGGTAGCGCTCCAGCGCGGCGACGCAGTCGTCGATGACGCGCTGCGACAGCAGCGGGCGTACGGCGTCGTGGAACAGGACGTTGGCGTCCTCGCCCTCGGCCAGTCCCTCGCTCAGGGCCTCGATGGCGCGCTCGGTCGTCTCGTTGCGGGTGGCGCCGCCCTCGATGACCCTGCGGACCTTGCCGAATCCGGCCCTGGCGACGATCCGCTCGACGTCGGGCACGTAGCCGGGCGCCATCAGCACGATGACGTCGTCGATCGAATCGGCCTTCTCGAAAGAGGTCAGGGTGTGCTCGATGACTGCCTTGCCTGCGATCTTCAGCAGCTGCTTGGGGATCGACAGACCCACGCGCTGACCGGTACCACCGGCCAGGACCACTGCGGTCGTACGGGGTTTGGCTGGGGGCTGGGACACAGGTGACCTACCTCGGGGCGACAGAGACTTCGAAATCGTCCCACTCTCCGTCACCGCGATGCAAGGCGGGTGTCCTTCACCTCATATGCGCGCGCAACCTGTCATTCACCTTGCACTCGCGGTGATTGACGGATCATTCCCGGACGGACCCATGAAATTGCTGTGAGTCACTCCACAGCAATGTTCGATTACACCGATCGGCCCAGTCGGCGGCGGCCGTACGGGTCTTCACATCGTGGCGTAAGGGTTCATATGCGTCAGCCCGTTCGTTGCGTACATGGCGAGAATGTCGTTGCGTACATGCCGAGAAATACGGCACGAACGGAGGGCCTATGCCACGGAATTCACGACCTCGATTCCGCGGTTTTACGGCGCTCCGTCTCACACCACCCGCACGCCGGGCCTCCCCGCGTCCACCCGCAGCCGGGCGAGCGTGCCCGACGCGGACCGGGGGCTGCGCACGGTGTCGACGACACGCACCCGGGCGTCGATGCCGTCGCGGCGGACGTCGAACAGGTGGTGGCCGCGACGGGCGTCGATCAGCTTCCAGTGCGGGTTGTCCGCCAGCCGCGGGCCCCACTCACGGCGGAAGGCGTCCTGGTCCTGGTCACCGCCGCTGGAGACGGAGGTGCCGACGAACTCGGCTCCGACGACCGGGGAGGCCGGATCCGCGAAGTCCGCCCTGAGCTCGCTGACCATGGTCAGATGCCGGTCCCCGGTGAGCACCACCGGGTTGCGCACACCGCGGAACGCCTTCAGGAACTCGTTGCGTTCGGCCTGGTAGCCGTCCCAGGCGTCGTAGAACCACTGCTTGCCCTCGCCGGCCAGCAGATCGGTCTCCGCCATCATGATCTGCGAGGCGATCAGGTTCCAGCGGGCCGGGGAGTCGCGCAGCCCCTCCAGCAGCCACCGCTTCTGCCGCGCGCCGAGCAGGGTCAGCGCCGGATCCCGGGCGCCGGCCTGACTGACGGCCTGGTCGCTGCGGTACTGCCGGGTGTCGAGCACGTCGAGCCGGGCGAGCCGGCCGAACTCCAGCCGGCGGTGCATCCGGATGTGCGGACCGTCCGGGATCGCGGCCGCCCGCACCGGCATGTGCTCGTAGTACGCCCGGCAGGCCGCGGTGAGCCGGGCCACGAAGGCGTCGTGGGTCTGCCTGTCGGGGTCCTGCGGGATCTCGCCGGCGAAGTCGTTGTCCACCTCGTGGTCGTCGAAGGTCACCACGAAGGGCGCGTTCGCGTGCATGGCCGCGAGATCCGGGTCGCTGCGGTACTGGGCGTACCGGTTGCGGTACTGGGCGTACCGGTTGCGGTACTGGGCGTACCGGTTGCGGTACTGGGTCAGGGTGTACGGCTCGCCGCTCCCCTCGTGCCGCCGTACGGCCGTCGCCGAGGGCGCCGACTCGTAGATGTAGTCGCCGACGAAGAGGACGACGTCCGGGTCCTGCGCCAGCATGTCGGCGTACGGGGTGAAGTACCCGTGCTGCCAGTTCTGGCACGGGGCCAGGGCCAGACGCAGGGCACCGCCCGCGGCGTACGGGTGCGGTGCGGTGCGGGTGCGGCCGACGGGCGAGATCCGGCCTCCGGCGCGGAAGCGGAACCAGTACGTACGGCCCGGGCACAGGCCCCGCACGTCGACGTGGACGCTGTGCCCGAGCTCGGGCCGGGCGTACGCCGTGCCGCGCCGCACCCGCCGGGCGAACCTCTCGCCCTCGGCGACCTCCCACAGCACCGGCACGGTCCGCTCGGGCATGCCGCCGCCGTCGAGGGGCTCGGGGGCGAGCCGGGTCCACAGGACCACCCCGTCCGGCAGCGGATCGCCGGAGGCCACGCCCAGGCCGAACACCCCCTCGGGCAGCGGGGCTTCGGCCCGCGCCGCGGCCGGCAGCCACAACTGGGCGGAGGCGGAGGCGCCCAGCACGGCGGTGCCCGCGGTCAGAAAGCGGCGCCGGTCGTGCGACCCGGGCCCGGTGACACGGTTCATTTCGGCTGGCTCCCTCGTCCTGTCCACCTCTTGGACTGCCGGGAAGTTCCCACAGGAGTGCGGTACGGCCGCCGAACACGCATGGACAAGGGCATGACAAATACGACAACAAAGGCGGGCGGCCCGTGACATGCACGGACCGCCCGCCGGAACCGCTCGGCGCCGGGCTGTCTAGAACGGCTCGAAGTCGTCGAACTCCTGCTGCGCGTCGTCCCGTTCGGCCTGCTTGTCGCGGCGTCGATGCACCGCGGGCCGCTGCTCCTCGAAGCGGTGGTCCTCACCGCGCCGGCCCAGCATCTCCGCGCCGGCGGTGACGGACGGCTCCCAGTCGAAGACGACCGCGTTCTCCTCGGGGCCGATCGCGACGCCGTCGCCGCCCCGGGCGCCCGCCTTCATCAGCTGGTCCTCGACACCGAGGCGGTTGAGCCGGTCGGCGAGGTAGCCGACGGCCTCGTCGTTGTTGAAGTCGGTCTGCCGCACCCAGCGCTCGGGCTTCTCGCCGCGCACCCGGAACAGCGGCTCCCCGCCGATCTCCTCGCGCGTCACGGTGAAGCCCGCGTCGTCCACGGCCTTGGGCCGGATGACGATCCGGGTCGCCTCCTCCTTCGGCTTGGCGGCACGCGCCTGGGCGACCAGGTCGGCCAGCGCGAACGACAGCTCCCGCAGACCGGTGTGCGCCACCGCCGACACCTCGAAGACGCGGTAGCCGCGCGCCTCCAGGTCCGGCCGCACCATCTCGGCGAGGTCCTTGCCGTCCGGCACGTCGATCTTGTTCATCACGACGATCCGCGGCCGGTTGTCCAGGCCGCCGTACTGCTTCAGCTCCGCCTCGATGATGTCCAGGTCGGAGACCGGGTCACGGTCGGACTCCAGCGTCGCGGTGTCCAGGACGTGCACCAGCACCGAGCAGCGCTCCACGTGCCGCAGGAACTCCAGGCCCAGGCCCTTGCCCTGGCTGGCGCCCGGGATGAGACCGGGTACGTCGGCGATGGTGTAGACGGTGTTGCCGGCCGTCACCACACCGAGGTTCGGCACGAGCGTCGTGAAGGGATAGTCCGCGATCTTCGGCTTGGCCGCGCTCAGCACGGAGATCAGCGAGGACTTGCCCGCGCTCGGGTAGCCCACCAGGGCCACGTCGGCGACCGTCTTCAGCTCCAGCACGATGTCCTGGAGGTCGCCCGGCTCACCGAGCAGCGCGAAGCCCGGCGCCTTGCGGCGGGCGGAGGCCAGCGCGGCGTTGCCGAGCCCGCCCCGGCCGCCCTGCGCGGCGACGAACGAGGTGCCGTGGCCGACCAGGTCGGCGAGGACGTTGCCCTGCTTGTCGAGCACGACGGTGCCGTCCGGCACGGTCAGGACCAGGTCCTGGCCGTCCTTGCCGGAGCGGTTGCCGCCCTCGCCGGGCTTGCCGTTGGTGGCCTTGCGGTGCGGGGAGTGGTGGTATTCGAGCAGAGTCGTCACCGACTGGTCGACGGTCAGGGTGACGTCACCGCCACGCCCGCCGTTGCCGCCGTCGGGGCCGCCGAGCGGCTTGAACTTCTCGCGGTGGACGGAGGCACAGCCGTGACCTCCGTTACCCGCGGCGACATGCAGTTCGACGCGGTCCACGAAGGTGGTCATGGTTCGGTGCCTCCAGGTTCGTACGGAATGTCTCTTGCTTAACACGCGAAAGGCGGACCCGCCTTCCCGATCGGGAAGTGAGGTCCGCCTCGCGGAACGTCCGGTCGGAGCCGGGAGCCGGGCTTCGCAGCCCGGGCCCCTGTCAGGCTCCGTGGCCTCGAATCAGAGGATTCAGGCGACCGGGACGATGTTCACGACCTTGCGGCCGCGGTGGGTACCGAACTGCACCGCACCGGCCTGCAGGGCGAACAGCGTGTCGTCGCCGCCACGGCCGACGCCCGCACCCGGGTGGAAGTGCGTGCCGCGCTGACGGATCAGGATCTCACCGGCGCTCACGACCTGACCGCCGAAGCGCTTCACGCCGAGCCGCTGGGCGTTCGAGTCGCGACCGTTCCGGGTGGACGATGCGCCCTTCTTGTGTGCCATTGCTCAGTCCCTCTTTACTTCGCGGCCGTCGGGATGGACGTGACCTTGATCGCCGTGTACTGCTGGCGGTGACCCTGGCGACGGCGGTAGCCCGTCTTGTTCTTGTAGCGCAGAATGTCGATCTTCTGGCCCTTGTGGTGGTCCACGACCTCGGCCTGGACCTTGATGCCGGCCAGCACCCACGGGTCGCTGGTCACGGCCTCGCCGTCGACAACGAGCAGGGTCGAGAGCTCGACCGTGTCGCCAACCTTGGCGGTGGAAATCTTGTCAACCTCGACGACGTCGCCGACAGCAACCTTGTGCTGGCGACCGCCGCTGCGCACGATGGCGTACACGCGGATCTCTCTTTCGCTCGGAACGGCACCCCGCAGGCCAGCCGTCCGGCGCACGACGCGGACGACCTCTCCCGACCACCGTGTGCTCGGGAGGAAGAGGTTTACGGGGATGTGGCGCGCTCATGTGACACGCCGACGGTCAAGGTTACGGGGCCGTGGCCGAGAGGGTCAAACCGGGCCGGGCCCCGCGGGAGTGCGGTCGGTCACGCCGGACCGGTGCCGCGCGATCCGGGACCCCGACGACAGGCCCCGGCGGTCGTGCCGCCGGGCGGGCACCTCCGAAGAGGCACCCGCCCGGCGGCCTGACGCGCTCAGCCCTCGTCGGTGGAGGCCGTGACGGTGGGCTGCGCCTGCTGCGCCGCCGCCGCGGTCTTCTTCGACGTGGTCTTCTTCGCGGCGGTCGACTTGGCCGCCGCCTTCTTGGCCGTCACCTTCTTGGCGACGGTCTTCTTCGCCGCCGTCTTCTTGGTGGCGGCCTTCTTGGCCGTGGCCTTCTTCGCCGTCTTGCGGGCGGCCGCCTTCTTGGCCGGAGCGGCTTCCTCGGCCTCGGTGACCTCGACGGGCTCGGCCTCGGTGACCTCCGCCGCCGGAGCCTCGGCCTCGGCGGCCGGGGCCTCGGCCGCGGGGACGACCACGACGGCCGCCTCCTCGGACGCGGTCGGCGCGGTGGCCTTGCGCACGGCCCGGCGCCGCGGACGGGCCGGGGCGCTCTCGGCGGGCGTCTCGGCGGCCGGTGCGGCCTCCTCGACGGCCGCGGGGACCTCCGGCTGCGGCTCCGGCGTCACCGGCGCCGTGCTCTCGCCGACCGTGACCACGGCGGCCTCGGCACCCGCGGGCGACCCGGCCGGCGCGGACACCTTGCGGGTGGCGCGGCGACGGGTGCGGCCCTTGGGCGCGGCCTCCGCGGCGGGAGCGGCGTGCAGGACGGGGTCCTCGGCGGCGGCCGGGTCGGCCTGGACCGCGGCGGCGGACTGCGCCTGCACCGGTCGCTCGGCCTCCTCGGCGAGGGTCACCTGCTGGGCGGTGGGCACGACGGCCTCCGCCTCGGCGGCGGCCTCGCGCTCCGCACGGCGGGCGTCGGACCTGGAGCCGCTCTCCGCCCTGGGCGCACCGGCCGGGGCGGACGCCCGGCGGCCGGCCCGGCGGCGGGAGCGGCCGCGGGACGCGGCGGCCTCCGCCTCGGCGACGCTGCTGTACAGCTCCTCGTCCGGCGCGAACTCGGGCGCGGGCAGCGCGACCGGCTCGGCCGTCTCCATGGCGACCTCGGCCTCGGTCTCCGCCTCCTGCTCGGCGGTCACCGCGGGCTCGGCGGCCACGGTCTCGTGCTCGTGCTCGTGGTCGGCGGCACCGGCGCGGCCGCGCTTGCGGCGCTTGCCGCCGCCACCGGCGGCGGTCGCCTGTTCCATGTGCACGATGACACCGCGGCCGTTGCAGTGGACGCAGGTCTCCGAGAACGACTCCAGCAGGCCCTGGCCGACCCGCTTACGGGTCATCTGCACCAGGCCCAGCGAGGTCACCTCGGCCACCTGGTGCTTCGTGCGGTCGCGGCCCAGGCACTCCAGCAGACGGCGCAGCACCAGGTCGCGGTTGGACTCCAGGACCATGTCGATGAAGTCGATGACCACGATGCCGCCGAGGTCGCGCAGCCGCAGCTGGCGCACGATCTCCTCGGCCGCCTCCAGGTTGTTCCTGGTCACGGTCTCTTCGAGGTTGCCGCCCTGACCGGTGAACTTTCCGGTGTTCACGTCGACCACGATCATGGCCTCGGTCTTGTCGATCACCAGCGAGCCACCGCTGGGCAGCCAGACCTTGCGGTCCAGCGCCTTGGCGAGCTGCTCGTCGATCCGGTACGTCGCGAAGACGTCGACCTCGGAGGTCCACCTGGACAGCCGGTCGGCCAGGTCCGGGGCCACGTGCGAGACATAGCCGTGGATCGTCGACCACGCCTCGTCGCCGCTGACGACGACCTTGGAGAAGTCCTCGTTGAAGATGTCGCGCACGACCCGGACGGTCATGTCCGGCTCGCCGTACAGAAGGGTCGGGGCGTTGCCGCTCTTGGCCTTCTTCTGGATGTCCTCCCACTGCGCCTGGAGCCGCTCGACGTCACGGCGCAGCTCGTCCTCGCTCGCGCCCTCGGCGGCGGTGCGCACGATGACGCCCGCGTCCTCGGGGACGATCTTCTTGAGGATCGTCTTCAGCCGGGCCCGCTCGGTGTCGGGGAGCTTGCGGCTGATACCGGTCATCGAGCCCTCGGGCACGTAGACCAGGTAGCGGCCGGGCAGCGAGACCTGCGAGGTCAGACGCGCGCCCTTGTGCCCGATCGGGTCCTTGGTGACCTGGACGAGCACGGACTGGCCGGACTTCAGCGCGGACTCGATACGGCGGGGGCCGTTGGCCAGGCCCAGCGCCTCGAAGTTGACCTCACCGGCGTAGAGCACGGCGTTGCGGCCCTTGCCGATGTCGATGAAGGCGGCCTCCATCGACGGCAGCACGTTCTGGACCTTGCCCAGGTAGACGTTGCCGACGTACGAGGTCGACTGCTCCTTGTTGACGTAGTGCTCGACGAGCACGTTGTCCTCAAGAACGCCGATCTGCGTGCGGTCGCCGTGCTGGCGGACGACCATCACCCGCTCGACGGCCTCGCGGCGGGCGAGGAACTCCGCCTCGGTGATGATCGGAACGCGGCGGCGGCCCTGCTCGCGGCCTTCGCGGCGACGCTGCTTCTTGGCCTCCAGACGGGTCGAGCCCTTGATGGACTGCACCTCGTCCGACGGCTCGGCGGGCTTGCGCGGCTCGCGGACCTTGACGACGGTGCGCTCCGGGTCGCCCTCGCCGGGCTCGCTGTCGGCGGAGCTGTCCCCGGCGCGACGACGACGGCGGCGACGGCGACGGCTGGAGGAGCTGGACCCGCCGGTCTCGTCGTCCTCGGCGTCCTCCTCCTCCTGCTCGGCGGTGTCCTCGGTGTCCTGCGCGGCCTGCTCGGCGGCGAGCTCCTCGGACTCGTCGGCGGAGTCGGCGTCGGCGGACTCACCACGGCGGCGGCGACGGCCTCCGCGGCGACGGCGACGACGGGAACCGGTGTCCTCGGCGTCCTCCTCGCCCTCGGCGAAGTCGTCGGCGGACTCCTCGGCGTCCTCGTCCTCGGCGACGGTCTCCGCCGCGCCGTCGGCGGCGACGGCGGTCTCAGGGGCGGCCGCGGGAGCGGTCTGCGGGGCGGCTTCGCTCTCCTCGCCGTACCCGAAGCCGGCGGACGCCTTGCGGCGGCGACGGCGGCGTGTGCCGGCCGGCTCCTCGGCGATCTCCTCGGGCTCGGCGGCCTCGGCCTCCTCCGCGGCCTCGGCGGCCGCTTGGGCGGCGGCACGCTCCGGCGTCTGGAACTTCGGCTCGGTGAAGACGGGCGCCTGGAACACGGCCACGGCGGGCCGCGCACGGCGGCGCGTCCCGGGCTCGGGCTCCGCCTCGGCGGCGGGCGCGGCGGCCTGGGCGGGCTCGGAGAAGCCGGTCGCGGCCTTGCGGACGACCCGGCGACGGCGACGCGGCGCGGCGGCGTCCTCCTGGCCCTGCTCGGCGACGGCCTCGGCCTTGGCCTTGGCCTTGACCTCGGTGGCGGGAGCGGTCTCGGCGACGGGCGCCTCGGGCGTCTCCACAGCCACGGGAGTCTCGGCGGTCGCACCGGAGTCCGCGGCCTCGGCGGACGCGGGCACCTCGGCCGTCTCCGCCGGGGCGGAGACACGCCGGGTCGCACGCCGACGGGTGCGGCGCGGGGCCTCCTCGGCGGCCGGCGTCTCGGCGGCGTCGGCCTCGACGGCCGCGGCAGGCTCCTCGACGGCGGGCGCGGGGGCCTCGGCGGCGGCTTCCGTGGGCTCGACCACCTCGGCGGTCTGCGGGGCACCGGCGGGCGCGGAGGCCCGGCGGGTGGCACGGCGACGCGGACGAGCCGCCGGAGCGGCCTCCTCGACAGCGGCCTCCTCGACGGCAGCGGGTTCCTCGACGGCGGGCGCGGCCTCTTCGGCGGCCTCCGGCGTCACGGCCGTCTCCTCGGTCTGCGGGGCACCGGCGGGCGCGGAGGCCCGGCGGGTGGCACGGCGACGCGGACGAGCCGCCGGAGCGGCCTCCTCGACGGCAGGCTCCTCGGCCACGGGCGCGGGGGCCTCGGCGGCGGCTTCCGTGGGCTCGACCACCTCGGCGGTCTGCGGGGCACCGGCGGGCGCGGAGGCCCGGCGGGTGGCACGGCGACGCGGACGAGCCGCCGGAGCGGCCTCCTCGACAGCGGGCTCCTCGGCCTCGGTCTCCGTGGCGGCCGGTACGGCCTGTGCGACGGTCTCCACCGGCGCGTCGGAGGTGCCGGACGGCGGACCCGCCGGGCGGGAAGCGGCACGGCGCCGACGACGCGGCGGCAGGGTGTCGCTCGGGGTGTTCTGTTCGGAACCCTCGGTGGGTTCGGTCGGTTCGAGCATGCGGGCGTATCTCCCGTCAGGCTCCCGGGCGCCGCGCATGGTCCGGCGGGGTGCCGGTGACGTCCGCGGCTCGCGCGGTGCGCGTGGGCCGCCGTCCGGGGCGCGGGCGCCGCACGGGAGCTCTCTGTGTCCTGTCTCGCCGGTTCCGTACGCCTTGTCGCGTACGGCCTGGCGAAAGTCTTCTGGTGGGTGCGCTGCCCGACCCAGGTGGCTCCCGAGTACGAGGGCGGCGCTTTCGACGTCCGTCCCTTCGCGGGACCTTCCTTACGCCGGCTCCTTCGCGGCGGCAGTCGCCGCGGCCGGTTGGGCCGCTGCTGCCTCGCGGTCGGGAGCGAGCGGGTCGGTCACCGAGCCGGTCTCTTCATCGAACAGCCCCTGCGCCAGCCTGGTCACCGCAGCGGGGACCGGCGGCGCCAGGTCGGCCACGGCGCGAAGACCGGACAGGACGTCGTCGGGTCGAACGGCAGGCGTCACGTGCCGAACAACCAGCCGCAGTATCGCACAGGGCTGGCCGGTCGGCCTATCAGCCGGCGAACTGTGTGTTTCCGCACTCTCCGCCACGCTCTCCAGAGCGACGACGGCCGAGCGGGCGTCGAAGGTACGGACGCCGTTCTTGGTCATCCTCTGGACCTCGACGGTCTCGGCCCCGTTGAAGGCGGCCGCCGCGCGGCTCGCGTCGGCGGGATCCACGCCGACCAGGCGCAGTTCCCACACCGAGGCCGTGAGCCGGTCGGCGAGCCCCGACGTGCGGACCTCGACCGCGTCGACGATGTCGAGCCCCGGGGGCAGCGACTCGTCGAGCAGGGCGCGCAGCTGTTCCGGGTCGCGCGCTGCGGTGAGCGCGATCTCCAGATACTCCGCCTCACTGCCCGTGCCGGTGGGTGCGGCATTGGCGTAGGACACCTTCGGGTGCGGCGTGAAACCGGCCGAATAGGCCATGGGGACCTCGGCGCGGCGCAGCGCACGCTCGAAAGCGCGCTGGAAGTCGCGGTGGCTGGTGAACCTCAGGCGGCCGCGCTTGGTGTAGCGCAGTCGGATGCGCTGCACCGCGGGTGCGGGCGGCGGGCCTTCGGGCTGTCGCTTGCCCAGTGTCCTAGTCCTTCGTGAGAGCGGTCGTACTTCTACCAAGAGTACGTGTCTCGCGGCCGCCAGGTTCCCGCCGGGCCACTTCCTGTGGCTCCCGCGGTTCCCCGAACAGCATGCGCCGGAAGTCCGCGCGCGCCTGCCGGGCGGATTCCCGCGCGGCCGTGAGGGCCTGGCGCGTGGCCCGGCCCACGGCGCGGGCGGCTTCGGCGGCGGGCCGCAGCACGGTGTCCCGTACGGCGTGCCCGACAGGGGTGAGGACCGTGCGGTAGACCCATCGCACCGGGTCGACGAGGATCCACCGGAAGAGGGTGGCGAGGAACCGGCCGACGGCGCGCGAGAGGTGCCCCGCGATCCGCCAGGCGTGCCCCAGGGCGTCGCCGATCTCCCGTCCGACGACCGCCAGGAAGCGGCCCACGGGGACGAGGAGATACCGCCACACACCGACCGCGGGCAGCACGAACAGCACCCGGGTGATCCAGTACAGGACGAACCCGATCCCGGTGACGCACCTCCCGACGGCCCAGGCCACCCCGCGCGCGCACCAGGCGAGCGCCTGCCCGACGGGCGCGAGCACCCAGGTGTACAGCCACACCGCGGGGACGACGACCAGGTACCGCGCGAGCCGGGCCAGGGCCGTCCAGACGCCCGTCCCGAGGGCGCCGAGCACCCGCCCGGTGCCGCGCAGCAGCCACATCACGGCGTGCCCGACGGGCGTCAGCACGCGCGCGTACACCCAGCCGAGCCCGGCCCCGACCCCTCGGGCCGTCCAGCCGAGCCCTGCCCCGATCCCCCGGCAGACCCAGGCGATCGCGTGTCCGGCCGGTGTGAGCACGTACGTGTACAGCCACACCGCGGGTACGACGAGCAGGACATGTCCCAGCAGACCGAGCGCCTTGCCCACGGGTACGACGACGTACCGCCACAGTCCCACGAACGGCCACACGAACACGGCCCGCCCCACCCACAGCAGGGCTCGTCCGGCCGGGCGCAGCACCGTGTCGCGCAGCACGCGCCCGCCGACGACGAGCGCGTCCCACACCATGCGGACCGGCACGACCAGCACGAGCACGACGATCCGCACGGGGATGCGGACGGCGGCGACGAGGCATCCCTCCGGTTGCCGGGGCTCGGGCAACGGCTTCTGCGTTTCCATGTCCGCAAGGACGCGACGGCGGGTGCCGTGGATTCACCCCACGGGTTGCGATGCCGTCACAGCGCGCCGCCCACGGCCGCACGACCTGCCGCCCCGCCGATTCTCCGGACTCCCGGCGCTCCGTGCCGCGACGGGTCCGGCCGCCGCCAGAAATCCCGCCGGGAATTCCAGCGATTAGCACAAGAATTTCTCCGGTCCGGCACCGTCGGTGGTTGCTTGTACGGGCTACCCGCGCCCGATAAATTCACCGGCCGACCCTTTTCCCCGGAGAAAAGAAAAAGCCATGAAATCGGTCTGCTTGAACATGATCGTCAAGGATGAGGCGCATGTGATCCGGCGCTGCCTCGAATCCGTGCGTCCTCTGGTCGACACCTGGGTGGTCCTTGACACGGGTTCGACCGACGGGACCCAGGACGTCGTCCGCGACGCCCTCGCCGACCTGCCCGGCTCGCTGTACGAGAGCCCCTGGAAAGGATTCGGGGCGAGCCGTACGGAGGCGATCGAACGGGCCCGGGACCGCGCGCGCCATCTGCTGTTCATCGACGCCGACGACGTGCTGGAGACCGACCCCGGTTTCACCTGGCCGGACCTGACCCACGACTGCTACGACATCGAGGTGCACCACGGCCCCGTGGTGCACCGGCGCCCGGCGATGGTGTCGACCCGGCTGCCCTGGCGCTACACCGGCGTGCTGCACGAGTACCTGGAGTGCGACACGCCGTTCAGCCGGGCACCCCTCGACGGCGTCCGCACGGTCGTCAAGGGCGGCGGGGGGCGGTCGCAGGGCAGCGTGCGCTCGAAGTACCTGCGGGACGCCGCGATCCTGAAGGACGGGCTCGCCGAGGAACCCGGAAACGCCCGGTACGCCTTCTATCTCGCCCAGAGCTGGCGCGACGCCGGTGAACCGGCGAAGGCGCTCGCCGCCTACGACCGCCGCACGGAGATGGCCGGATTCGACGAGGAGACGTTCTGCGCCCGGCTCTACGCGGCCCGGCTCGCCGTGACGCTGAGGCGCAGGGCGCCCGAGGTGACGGCCCGCTTCCTGGACGCCCACGCGTATCGGCCCACCCGGGCCGAACCGCTCGGCGAACTCGCCCGTCTCTGCCGTGTCCAGGGCGAACGCTGGCCGCTCGCCTACCTGTTCGCACAGCGCGCGACACAGATCCCGCTGCCCGACGACATCCTCTTCGTGGAACACGGCTGGTACGACTGGCAGTCCCTGGACGAACTGGCGGTGGCGGCCTACTGGATGGGTGCCTACCGCGAATCACTGGAGGCGTGCGAAGAGCTCCTGGACGGCGGAAGGCTCCCCGAGGCCCACCACGAACGGGTCGTCGCCAACCGCGACTTCGCCCGCGCCCGTCTCTCCGTCGGGGCCCCCCGCCCCCAGCCGGCCTGAGAACGGGCCTGCCTGCCGGGCGGCAGGCAGGAAGAAGGGGCCCTTCCCGGCCGGGAAGGGCCCCTCACCTCGGTGCGGGTGTCCGCTCAGTGCGTGTGTCCGCTCGCTGCGGGTGCCGCGTTCTTCACGGTCAGCGGCAGCAGCTTCTTGCCGGTCGGGCCGATCTGGATGTGGGTGTCCATGGCGGGGCAGACACCGCAGTCGAAGCAGGGGGTCCAGCGGCAGTCCTCGACCTCGGTCTCGTCGAGGGCGTCCTGCCAGTCCTCCCACAGCCAGTCCTTGTCGAGGCCCGAGTCGAGGTGGTCCCAGGGCAGGACCTCCTCGTAGGTGCGCTCGCGGGTGGTGTACCAGTCGACGTCGACGCCGAAGGGCTCCAGGGCCTTGTCGGCGCAGGCCATCCAGCGGTCGTAGGAGAAGTGCTCGCGCCAGCCGTCGAAGCGGCCGCCGTCGTCGAAGACCGCGCGGATGACCGCGCCGATCCGGCGGTCGCCGCGGGAGAGCAGGCCCTCGACGATGCCGGGCTTGCCGTCGTGGTAGCGGAAGCCGATGGAGCGGCCGTACTTCTTGTCGCCGCGGATCTTGTCGCGCAGCTTCTCCAGACGCGCGTCCGTCTCCTCCGCCGACAGCTGCGGCGCCCACTGGAACGGGGTGTGCGGCTTGGGCACGAACCCGCCGATCGACACCGTGCAGCGGATGTCGTTGGAACGGGAGACCTCGCGGCCCTTGGCGATGACGTTCATCGCCATGTCGGCGATCTGGAGGACGTCCTCGTCGGTCTCGGTCGGCAGGCCGCACATGAAGTACAGCTTCACCTGGCGCCAGCCGTTGCCGTACGCCGTCGCGACCGTCCTGATCAGGTCCTCCTCCGAGACCATCTTGTTGATGACCTTGCGCATGCGCTCCGAGCCGCCCTCGGGCGCGAAGGTCAGACCGGACCGGCGGCCGTTGCGGGTCAGCTCGTTCGCCAGGTCGACGTTGAAGGCGTCCACGCGGGTCGACGGGAGGGACAGACCGATCTTGTCCTCCTCGTACCGGTCCGCGAGGCCCTTGGCGACCTCACCGATCTCCGAGTGGTCCGCGGAGGACAGCGACAGCAGGCCGACCTCCTCGAAGCCGGTCGCCTTCAGGCCCTTCTCGACCATGTCGCCGATGCCCGTGATCGAGCGCTCGCGCACCGGACGGGTGATCATGCCCGCCTGGCAGAAGCGGCAGCCGCGGGTGCAGCCGCGGAAGATCTCCACCGACATGCGCTCGTGGACGGTCTCGGCCAGGGGGACCAGCGGCTGCTTGGGGTACGGCCACTCGTCCAGGTCCATGACGGTGTGCTTGGACACACGCCACGGCACACCCGACTTGTTGGGCACCACACGGGCGATACGGCCGTCCGGGAGGTACTCCACGTCGTAGAACGCGGGGATGTACACCGCGCCGGTCCTCGCCAGCCGGAAGAGGACCTCCTCGCGGCCGCCGGGACGGCCCTCGGCCTTCCACTCGCGGATGATCCTCGTCATGTCGAGCACGGCCTGCTCGCCGTCGCCGATGACGGCGGCGTCGATGAAGTCGGCGATCGGCTCGGGGTTGAAGGCCGCGTGGCCGCCGGCCAGCACGATCGGGTCGTCCAGCCCGCGGTCCTTGGACTCCAGCGGGATGCCCGCCAGGTCCAGCGCCGTCAGCATGTTGGTGTAGCCCAGCTCCGTGGAGAAGGACAGACCGAACACGTCGAACGCCTTCACCGGGCGGTGGCTGTCCACCGTGAACTGCGGGACGGCGTGCTCCCGCATCAGCGCCTCCAGGTCCGGCCACACGCTGTACGTGCGCTCGGCGAGGACGCCCTCCTGCTCGTTGAGCACCTCGTAGAGGATCATGACGCCCTGGTTGGGCAGCCCGACCTCGTAGGCGTCGGGGTACATCAGCGCCCAGCGGACGTCACAGCTCTCCCACTCCTTGACGGTGGAATTGAGCTCGCCGCCCACGTACTGGATCGGCTTCTGCACATGCGGCAGCAGGGCTTCGAGCTGCGGGAAAACCGACTCGGCAGACATCACGGAGGACCTTCGTGAGCAGGACTGAACTGACAGGGGTGACCATCTAGCCTAACGCGACCGTCACCGCGCCCCGCACGCTCAGATCCGCGCGGCCTTCCTCGCCGCGGCCCAGGCTCCCGGCAACTCCGCCTCGTCCAGCGCCGCCCGCAGCTCCTCCCGCCCGTACAGCACCCCGTATGTGAACCCGCTCTCCCCCGCCGTCTGCGCGTGAACCGCCAGCTCACGCAGGGCTCCACGGGCCATCACGCTGTCCTGGTGGTCGCCGAGGAGGTTCTGAAGCGACTTCATCGACCGTGCCAGCTCCGCCGCCGGGTCCCCGAGCGGCACGGTCGCCGTCTCCGCCGAGTACCTCGTCCGCTTGGCCTTCTTGCGTGCCTCGTGCAGCGCGAGATCGCGCTCCTGGCCGGGAGGCAGGTCCAGGGCCTGCTCCACCAGGCCGGACAGCTTCGCCAGATCCTTGCGGACCGCCTTGGCGATCACCTTCCGCGGATCCCCCGCCGCCGCCTTCCGCAGCGGCGGGGTGTCGATCAGCGCGTCCAGCGTGCCGAGCAGCGCCAGATACCGCTTCCCGTCGAGTACGGCGATCAGCCGTCTGCGGGATCCGCCGCGCCGGGCGTTGCTCCAGGTCCGCAGCCGGGTGCGCACCGGCCCCGCGACCAGATTGCGGGGCAGTTCGCCGAGGGCGCCGGTGATCCGCCCGGTCAGCACCTCCTGGTCGCGGTCGACGCCCAGCTCCCCCGCGAGCCATTTCAGTTCCTCGCCGACCGGGTCGGTCAGCGAGCGGTCGAGGACCGAGCCGAAGGAGCGCAGGGCGCTGCGCATGCGCCGGGTCGCGACGCGCATGGAGTGCACCGAGTCGTCCATGTCACGCCGTACCGCCGGATCGAGCGTGACGATCGCGTCCCGCTGGGCGCGCAGATACTCCAGGACGTGGTCACCGGCCGTCTCCGGCCCGGCCGGGCCCCGCTTCCCCTTGCGCCCGCTCTTCTTCTTCCCGGGGGCGGGCCCGGTCTTGGCGGGGGCGGTCTCCGCGAGCGCCCGGGCCAGCTTGGAGGAGGACGCCGACGGACGGACACCCGCCTTGCGCAACCGTTTCTCCACCTGGTCGAGGAAGACCGGGTCCCCGCCGTCGGCGAGTTCCACCTCGATCTCGGTCCACTGGGCCTGTCCGCCGCTCCCGTCGAGCCGCTCCGCGTACACGGCGTCCACGCCGACCTCGGCGAGCAGCCGGCCGTCGGCGTCGGTGAGGTCGCGCAGATCGCGGTCGGAGCGCAGCCGGACCACGGGTCCCAGCGCGGTGTCCCGGACCCGTGAGCGGACCAGCCCCGCCAGCGCGCGGGGCACGGTGTCGGACAGCGGGGCCCGGATCTCGTCCCGCACACCCGGCGCGACCGGGAACTTCAGATGCCAGCCGGCGTCGGAGCCGCCCGTGCGTCTGCGCAGCGTGATCGACGACGCGGCCAGACGCCCGTCGGCCGTGTCGTAGTAGGTGGCGTCCAGGTGTGCGACACCTTTGTCGATCACGGCCGCGACACCGGCGACGCCGGTGAGGTCGGGCAGCCCGCTGTCGTCGGACTCGTACTTCCGCTCGATCTCACGCTTGGTGTCCGCCATGCCCCGAATGTAATGGGCGCCACGGCAGGACAACAGAGCCCAACGGGTTCTGGAACTCCGGGGAAACAGGCCGGGCGGGTCAGGCCGACAGCGGCCGTTGCACCCGGATCGACTGCAGCAGTCCCACCGCCACCCACACCGCGAACATCGACGAACCGCCGTACGACACGAACGGCAGCGGCAGACCGGTGACCGGCATGATCCCGAGGGTCATGCCGATGTTCTCGAATGCCTGGAAGGCGAACCAGGCCACGATGCCCGCGGCCACGATCGTGCCGTACAGCTCGGTCGTCTCCCGCGCTATCCGGCAGGCCCGCCACAGCACCACACCGAGCAGCACGATGATCAGGCCGCCGCCGACGAAGCCCAGTTCCTCACCGGCGACCGTGAAGACGAAGTCGGTCTGCTGTTCGGGCACGAACTGGCCGGTGGTCTGCGAGCCGTGGAAGAGCCCGGAGCCGGTCAGCCCGCCGGAACCGATGGCGATGCGGGCCTGGTTGGTGTTGTAGCCGACGCCCGCCGGGTCCAGATCGGGGTTGGCGAACGCGGCGAAGCGGTTGATCTGGTACTCGTCGAGGATCCCGAGCTGCCACACCGCCAGCGCCCCCAGCGTGCCCGTGCCCAGCAGGCCGAACACCCAGCGGTTGGAGGCACCGGAGGCCAGCAGCACACCCAGCACGATGATCACCATGACCATGACCGAGCCGAGGTCGGGCATGAGCAGCACGACCGCCATCGGGACGGCGGCCAGCCCCAGCGCCTGGAGGACGGTGCGGTGGTCGGGGTAGGGCTTGTCGCCCGCGTCGACCCTGGCCGCCAGCAGCATCGCCATGCCCAGGATGATCGTGATCTTCACGAACTCCGAGGGCTGGACGGAGAAGCCGCCGCCGAGCACGATCCAGGAGTGCGCGCCGTTGACCGTGGAGCCCAGCGGGGTGAGCACCAGCAGGATCAGGAACACCGAGGCGCCGTAGAGGATGGGCACGGCCGTGCGCAGCGTGCGATGGCCGAGCCAGACGGTGCCGATCATCAGGGCGAACCCGATGCCGGTGTTCATGATGTGCCGCAGCAGGAAGTAGTACGGGTCGCCCTGGTTGATCTCGGTGCGGTTGCGGGTGGCCGAGAAGACCAGCAGCGAGCCGATCAGCGACAGCGCGAGCGCGGCCAGCAGTATCGGCCAGTCCAGCCGGCGGGCGAGCGAGTCCCGGGCGAACAGACGTGTCCAGCCGGCCCGCTCGGGTCCGTAGCCGGAGACCTGGAAGCTGTTGACGCCGCTCATGTGCACTTCCTCCGGCCGGGGCGGCGGGTACGCCGTCGGCGCCGTGTCTCTCGGTTGTCCGCCTCCGGGCTCGCGACCGTGCCCGCGGTCTGCTGCGGGTCGGCGGGGGCGGTGCCGTCGTCGGTCGGGGCGGCGGAGGCGTTCTCGACCGTGTCCCCGGCGGGCTTCTGGTACGCCTGCTGGTCCTTCGCCGGGTCCTTGGAGACCTTCGGGGCGGTGATGGAGCCGTCCGGCCGGATCGTCGGCAGGTTCTTCTGCGGCGTGGGCAGCAGGGCGTTCTTCCGGCTGATGACGCCGTCGTCGGAGATGCCGTAGAGAGCGTCGTATATGTTGCGCACGGCCGGTCCGGAGGCTCCGGAGCCCGTACCACCCTGGGAGATCGTCATCACGATCGCGTAGTCCTTGGTGTACGTGGCGAACCAGGAGGTCGTCTGCTTGCCGTAGACCTCGGCCGTACCGGTCTTGGCGTGCATGGGGATCTTGTCCTGGGGCCAGCCGCCGAACCGCCAGGCGGCCGTACCGCGCGTGGCCACGCCCGCGAGGGCTTCGTCCATCTGGGCGAGGGTCGCCCGGTTCACCGGCAGTCTGCCGTGCGACTTGGGCTTGATCGGGGTGACCTGCTTGCCGTCGGCGCTGATGACGGCCTTGCCGACCGTCGGGTCGTACAGCGTGCCGCCGTTGGAGATGGCCCCGTAGATCGTCGCCATCTGGATCGGCGTCACCAGGGTGTCGCCCTGGCCGATGGAGTAGTTGATCTCGTCACCGGCGCGCATCTTGTTGCCTTCGAGGCAGTTCTCGTAGGAGATGCGCTCGACGTAGTCGCCGTCCTTCTTGCCGGTCTTGCACCAGGCGTCCTTGTTGGCCTTCCAGTAGTCCTGCTTCCACCGGCGGTCCGGGACCCGGCCGGTGACCTCGTTGGGCAGGTCGACGCCCGTCTCGGCGCCCAGGCCGAACTGGTGGGCGGCTCTGAAGAACCAGTCCTTGGGCTTCTTCTTCGGGTCGATGCCGCCGTCCTTCTGCCACTGGGAGTGAGCCAGCCGGTAGTAGACGGTGTCGCAGGAGACCTCCAGGGCCCGGCCGAGGTCGATCGCGCCGTGGTTCTGGGACTCGAAGTTCTTGAAGACCTGACCGCCGACCGAGTAGGAGCTGGAGCACTCGTAGCGGCCGTCGAAGTCGTAGCCGGCCTGGACCGCGGCGGCCGTGGAGACCACCTTGAAGATCGATCCGGGTGCCGCCTGACCCTGGATGGCCCGGTTGAGCAGCGGATAGTTGGAGTTCTTGCCGGTGAGAGCGGCGTAGTCCTTGGCGGAGATGCCACCGACCCAGGCGTTCGGGTCGTAGGTCGGGTTGGACGCCATGGCGACGATCCGGCCGGTCCTTGCCTCCATCACCACGACCGCGCCCGCGTCGGCCTTGTAACGCTCCTGGGTGTTGCGGTCCCACTCCAGGCGGGCCGCCTTCATCGCCTCGTTCAGCTCGTACTCGGCGACGCGCTGCACCCGGGCGTCGATGCTGGTGACCAGGTGGGAGCCGGCCTGAGCGGCGTCCGACTCGGCCTGGCCGATGACCCGGCCGAGGTTGTCGACCTCGTAGCGGGTGACGCCCGCCTTGCCGCGCAGCGCCTTGTCGTACTCGCGCTCCAGGCCGGAACGGCCGACCTGGTCGGAGCGCAGGTAGGGCGAGTCGGTGTCCTTGGCCTGCTGGAGCTCCTGGTCGGTGACCGGGGAGAGGTAGCCGAGGACCTGCGCGGTGTTGGACTTGCCGGGCGCGGGGTAGCGGCGCACGGCCATCGGCTCGGCGGTGATGCCGGGGAAGTCCTCGGCGCGCTCACGGATCTGCAGGGCCTGGCGCGGGGTGGCCTCGTCGGTGATGGGGATGGGCTGGTACGGCGAGCCGTTCCAGCAGGGCTGGGGCGTCTCGGCGTCGCACAGCCGGACCTTCCCCTTGACCTCCTTCGGCTGCATGCCGAGGACGCCGGCGAGCTTGGTGAGGACGGCGTCCCCGTCGTCCGGCATCTTCAGCAGCTCGGTACGGGAGGCGGAGACCACCAGCCGGGTCTCGTTGTCCGCGAGGGGCACTCCGCGGGCGTCCAGGATCGAGCCGCGCACGGCGGGCTGGACGACCTGCTGGACGTGGTTGCCCGAGGCTTCCTTGGCGTATGCCTCGCCCTCACGGATCTGGAGATACCACAGCCGGCCGCCCAGTGTGCCGAGCAGGGAGAGGACGAGGATCTGGATGACGACGAGCCGGATCTGGACGCGTGGGGTCCGCCCGGTCTCGGGAATGTTGGTCACTGCTGTCTCCCCCTCTCAGCGTGTGCCTGCGGATTCCGGTGTGCGTACGAGTGATGAACGAGGGGCCGGCCCGGCCGGGTTCCGGCCCGCTTCCCCCGTCCGGGTGAACTCCGCTGCCGTCACAGCCGCTTGACCCCCTTGATGCGTCCGGCCCGCGCCGTGCGCGCCCGGGCCGCCTTCACCTTCAGTCCGCCCAGGCCCCCGCGCTGGCTGCCGATGCGCAGCCCGGTGCCGGAGGACAGCCAGCCGGAGGAGATGTCGGCCGACTTGGCGGAGGAGCCCGCCTCGGCGAGCGGGTCGTTGTCGGCACGCCGGGCCAGCGCCATGATGCCGGGCACCACGAACGGCGCGAGCAGCAGGTCGTACACGGCGGCCGTGAACAGCAGTCCGGGCAGGCCGACATGGCGGGCGGCGGTGTCACCGACGAGGGCGCCGACACCGGCGTACAGCAGGGTCGTGCCGACCGCGGCGGCGGCCACCACCGCCAGCGAGCCGGTCGCGGACTTCAGCCTGCCGTTCTCCGGTCTGACCAGACCGGCCAGATAGCCGATGACGCACAGCACGAGGGCGTAGCGGCCTGCCGCGTGGTCCGCGGGCGGCGCCAGGTCGGACAGCAGGCCCGCGCCGAAGCCGACGAGGGCGCCGCCGACGTGACCGTAGACCAGGGCCAGGCCCAGGACGATCAGGAGCACCAGGTCGGGCACCGCGCCGGGCAGGTGCAGCCGGGCCAGCACGCTCACCTGGAGGACCAGGGCCACGACCACCAGCACGGAGGAGAGCAGGATCCGGTTGAATCGCATCGAGTTCGGCTCCCCTACTGCTGCTGCTCTTGCTGGAACTGGCCGTCGGCGGGCGCCGACGGGGTGACCGTGACCGTCACGGTCGGCCTCGGAGTGGGCTTCGGCTTGGCGGGGAGCACGGTGTCGCGCGGATCCCGGTGGGGGGCCTGGACGACGACGCCGACGATGTCGAGCTTGCTGAAACCGACGTACGGCGTGACGTACAGGGTGCGGGTCAGACCACCGCCGGAGGGGTCGACGCGGGAGACGACACCGACGGGGACACCGGGCACGAAGGGCCGGTCGGCCTGGGAGCCGAAGGTCACCAGCCGGTCGCCCTTCTTGATGGCGGCCTTGCCGTTGAGGAGTTCGACGCGCAGCGGGCGGTCGCCCTGCCCCGAGGCGAAGCCGAGCTCGTCGCTGCCCTCCATCCGGGTGCCGACGGTGAAGTCGGGGTCGTTGGCGAGCAGCACGGTGGAGGCGTTCGGCCCGACGGTGGTGACACGGCCGACGAGACCGTCGCCGTTGAGGACCGTCATGTCGCGCTTGATGCCGTCGTTCGCGCCGACGTCGATGGTGATGGTCCAGGAGAAGCCCTGGGCCGCGCCTATGGCGATGACCTCCGCGCCCTTGATGCCGTACCGGCCCTCGCCGGCCACCTTCAGCATCCGGTCGAGCTGGCGGAGGCGGCTGCGGTTGCGGTCGTCGCTGCCCAGCTCGGCCTTGAGGGCGGCGTTCTCCTTCTCCAGTTCGGCGATACGGTCGTGCCGTTCGCCGGAGTCGCGGACGGCGGAGACGGCGTTGCCGACCGGGTCCACCGCGGACGCGACACCGTTCTCGATCGGGCCGAAGACGGAGGCCGCGGCGCGGCGGGCACCGTCGACCGGTGAGTCCTCCCCGCCGCGGATGTCCACCGTGATCAACGCGAACGCGATCGCGATCAGCAGCACCAGGAGCAGCCGGCTCTCTCGTGTGTCCCTCACGTGCGGCGGCCGTGCCCTTCATCAGTCGTCATTCGGGTAGCCCCTGGGAATTCCGAGGGGCTCGTTTTGTGGCAGCTTATGCCTCTATATCAACGATCCGCCGTACGAGAGGAGGTCATCTCGTACGGCGGAATCGAAGAGTTGCTTCATCTGCGCGGCTGGGCGTCCAGAACCTGCTGGAGCGCCTCGAACTCCTCGACGCACTTGCCGGAGCCGAGCGCCACGCTGTCCAGCGGGTCCTCGGCGATGTGGATCGGCATGCCGGTCTCCCGGCGCAGCCGCTCGTCGAGGCCGCGCAGCAGGGCGCCGCCGCCGGTCAGAACGATTCCGCGGTCCATGATGTCGCCGGACAGCTCCGGCGGGCACTTGTCCAGCGTCGTCTTCACGGCGTCGACGATGGCGTTGACGGGCTCCTCGATCGCCTTGCGCACCTCGGCGGCGGAGATCACGACGGTCTTGGGCAGACCGGAGACGAGGTCCCGGCCGCGGATCTCGGTGTGCTCGTCGGTGTCGAGGTCGTACGCCGAACCGATCGTGATCTTGATCTGCTCGGCCGTGCGCTCGCCCAGCAGGAGCGAGTACTCCTTCTTGATGTGCTGGATGATCGCGTTGTCCAGTTCGTCGCCCGCGACGCGGATGGACTGGGCGGTGACGATGCCGCCCAGGGAGATGACCGCGACCTCCGTGGTGCCGCCGCCGATGTCCACCACCATGTTGCCCGTGGCCTCGTGGACCGGCAGACCGGAGCCGATGGCCGCGGCCATGGGCTCCTCGATGATGTGCACCTGACGGGCGCCGGCCTGGGACGACGCCTCGATCACGGCGCGGCGCTCGACACCCGTGATGCCCGAGGGCACACAGACGACGACCCGCGGACGGGCCAGATAACGCCGCTTGTGGATCTTCAGGATGAAGTAGCGGAGCATTCGCTCGGTGATCTCGAAGTCGGCGATCACGCCGTCCTTCAGCGGGCGTACGGCAACGATGTTCCCGGGGGTGCGCCCGATCATCTTCTTCGCCTCGGCGCCGACCGCGAGAATCCCGCCCGTGTTGGTGTTGATCGCGACGACGGACGGCTCGTTGAGGACGATGCCGCGACCCCTGACGTACACCAGCGTGTTGGCGGTCCCGAGGTCGACAGCCATGTCACGGCCGATGAACGACATTGAGTTCCCCATCAGGATTCGTCTGGCCTTCCCACGAGCTTTTGAGGGCTTTTCAGGTAGGCGCGGTGGGTGCTGTGACGTGAAGTGCTTCCATCGTAGACGTGCCTTCACGGACCCTGGGTGAGGGTCTTCGCCATTGTCAGCAGATGATGTGTGGGTTCGCTTCTGGAGACGTGCGTTCGGGGAGACTCGTTCCCTCGATCGCCGCTCGCATGCCGGGGAAGTCCGGAGGTCGGCCCCCGGACTTCACTACGGCTTGCGGCGAAGAGTACGCGCTTACGCGCGGCCGGGGAAGAAGATCTTCACCTCGCGTTCGGCGGACTCCTCGGAGTCCGACGCGTGGATCAGGTTCTCCCGGACGATCACGCCGAAGTCGCCCCGGACGGAGCCGGGCGCGGCGGCGATCGGGTCGGTCGGGCCGGCCAGCTGGCGCACGCCCTCGATGACCCGCTCACCCTCGACGATCAGCGCGACGACGGGGCCGGAGGCCATGAACACCATCAGCGGCTCGTAGAACGGCTTGCCCTTGTGCTCGCCGTAGTGCTGCTCCAGCGTGTCCTGGTCCAGCTCGCGCAGTTCGAGCGCGGTGATCGACCAGCCGGCCTTGCGCTCGATACGGCTGATGATCTCGCCGGTCAGGCCACGACGGACGGCGTCGGGCTTGAGGAGGACGAGGGTGCGCTGGGTCACGGCAGGACTCCTTCTACCTACAGGTGTGCGGTGGCACGAGGCTACAGGGCCGTCGCGGGCACCTGTTACGCAGCGTCAGCCTCGGCGGTCCGCACCGCCGCCGCCGGGCGGCCCGGGCCGAGCAGGGCCGGGCCGCCCGGCGGTCGGGCGGCCGGGCGGTTGGGCGGCCGGGCGGTTGGGCGGCCGGGCGGCCCGGCAGTCGGGCGGCCCGGCAGTCGGATGGCCCGGCAGTCGGGCGGCCCGGCAGTCGGATGGCCCGGCAGTCGGGCGGCCCGGCAGTCGGATGGCCCGGCAGTCGGGCGGCCCGGCGGTCAGGCGGAGCCGGCGGTCAGGCGGAGCCGGCCTGAGCCGCGAATCTCGCCTTCGCCTCGTCGACCTTCCGGCCGAAGTGCACCGACGCCCACCACAGCGCCGCGAACATCGCGCCGAGGAAGAACATGATCGGCACGACGAACCCGGCCGCGATCAGGCCCAGCTGCAGCGCCCAGCCGAGCGCCACGCCGCCCGGCCTGGTCACCAGACCGCACAGCAGCAGGCACAGGAACATGGCGATGCCGCAGACCGTCCACACCGTGCCCATGGACAGGTCCGCGTCCTTCATCGCGACCAGCCCGGCGAAGCCGATCACGAAGAACTCACCGATCAGGGTCGAGGAGCAGAGCGTACGCATGTCGCAGGTCAGCCCTTCCCGAGAAGCAGGCGGGCCTCACCCACCGTGATGACGGAACCGGTGACCAGCACGCCGCCGCCCGCGAACTCGCCCTCCTCCTCGGCCAGCGTGATCGCGGCCTCCAGGGCGTCCGGCAGCCGCGGCTCGACCTGGACCCGCTCCTCGCCGAAGACCTCCACGGCGATCGCGGCCAGCTCGTCGGCGTCCATGGCGCGGTGGGTGGAGTTCTGGGTGACGACGATCTCGGCGAAGACCGGCTCGAACGCCTCCAGCAGCCCCCGCACGTTCTTGTCGCCGCTCGCCCCGACCACACCGATCAGCCGGCTGAAGTCGAACGCCTCCCCGATCGCCTCGGCGGTCACCCGGGCACCGGCCGGGTTGTGCGCGGCGTCCAGCACGACCGTCGGCGAGCGCCGCACGACCTCCATCCGGCCCGGTGAGGACACGGCCGCGAACGCCTTGCGCACGGTGTCGATGTCCAGCGGCTCGGCCCGCAGCGCACCGACGCCGAAGAACGCCTCGACCGCGGCCAGCGCCACGGCGGCGTTGTGCGCCTGGTGCGCGCCGTGCAGCGGCAGATACACCTCGGTGTACTCGCCGCCGAGCCCGCGCAGGGTGAGCATCTGTCCGCCGACGGCGACCTGACGGGAGACGACCCCGAACTCCAGGCCCTCGCGGGCGACGGTGGCGTCCACCTCGACGGCCTTCTTCAGCAGCACCTGTGCCGCGTCCACCGGCTGCTGGGACATGATCACGCCGGCGCCCTGCTTGATGATGCCGGCCTTCTCCCCCGCGATCTCGCCGGGTGTCTCGCCGAGCCGGTCGGTGTGGTCCAGGTCGATCGGCGTGACGACGGCCACGTCCGCGTCGATGACGTTCGTCGCGTCCCACGAGCCGCCCATGCCGACCTCGACGACGGCCACGTCGACCGGCGCGTCCGCGAAGGCGGCGTACGCCATGGCGGTGAGCACCTCGAAGAACGACAGGCGGTACTCCTGCTGGGCGTCGACCATCTCGACGTACGGCTTGATGTCGTTGTACGTCTCGATGAACCGCTCGGCCTGGATCGGGGCGCCGTCCAGGCTGATGCGCTCGGTGATCGACTGCACGTGCGGGGAGGTGTAGCGGCCGGTGCGCAGGTCGAAGGCGCCGAGGAGGGCCTCGATCATGCGGGCCGTCGACGTCTTGCCGTTGGTGCCCGTGATGTGGATCGAGGGGTACGCCCGCTGCGGCTCGCCCAGGACGTCCATCAGCGCGGCGATGCGGCTGACGGAGGGCTCCAGCTTGGTCTCGCCCCAGCGGGTCGCGAGGTCGGCCTCGACCTCGCGCAGGGCCTTGTCGACCTCGGGGTCCTCGGGGCGTGCCGGGACGTCGCCCTGCGGGGGGCCGCCCTGGGTGCGCAGGGTGCGGCTGCCTGCCTCGATGACGGCGAGGTCGGGGTCGCGGTCCGTCTCGGCCGAGACGATCTCGTCGAAGGAGTCGAGGGGGTCGGGCTGGTCGTGGGTGGGGTCGCTCACGGGGCCAGTCTACGGAGCGGGGGTGACAAAGCGTGCGCCGGAGGTGGGGGGTGGCCCGTACCGTCCGGCGGGCGCGGGGAACGCCGTGGCTCGTCGCCCGTTCCCCGCGCCCCTCGGGGCACTACTGCTGAGGCAGCTTGTCCAGCTGGCTCTGGATCCGGGCGATGTCCTCGTCCGCCTTGGCCAGGCGGGTGCGGATCTTGTCCACCACCTGATCGGGTGCCTTCGCCAGGAAAGCCTCATTGCCCAGCTTGGCCACGGCCTGCTGACGCTCCTTCTCCGCCGCCGCGAGGTCCTTCGCGAGGCGCTTGCGCTCCGCGGCCACGTCGATGGTGCCGGAGAGGTCCAGCGCCACCTCCGCGCCGCCGATCGGCAGGGTCGCCGTCGCCGTGAAGGAGTCGCCCTCCGGCTGCAGACGCAGCAGCTGGCGGATGGCGGCCTCGTGCGGGGCGAGGGCGGTGCCGTCGAGGGTGAGGCGGGCCGGGACGCGCTGGCCGGGCTGGAGGCCCTGGTCGGCGCGGAAGCGGCGGACCTCGGTGACGACCTGCTGGAGGTTCTCGATCTCCGCCTCGGCGGCGTCGTCGCGGAAGCCGCTGTCGGCGGGCCAGTCGGCGACGACGACGGACTCGCGGCCGGTCAGCGTGGTCCACAGCGTCTCGGTGACGAACGGCATCACCGGGTGCAGCAGACGCATCAGGACGTCCAGGACCTCGCCGAGGACCCGGCCGGAGACCTCGGCGCCCTCGCCGCCCGCCATGAACGTGGTCTTGGACAGCTCGACGTACCAGTCGAAGACCTCGTCCCACGCGAAGTGGTACAGCGCCTCGCTGAGCTTGGCGAACTGGAAGTCGTCGTAGTACGCGTCGACCTGCGCGACCGTCTTGTTCAGCCGGGACAGGATCCAGCGGTCGGTGGCCGACAGCCGCTCGGCCGACGGCAGTTCGCCCTCGACCGTCGCGCCGTTCATCAGCGCGAAGCGGGTCGCGTTCCAGATCTTGTTGGCGAAGTTCCGGGACGCCTGGACCCAGTCCTCGCCGATGGGCACGTCGGTGCCCGGGTTGGCGCCCTTGGCCAGGGTGAAGCGGACGGCGTCGGAGCCGTACTTGTCCATCCAGTCCAGCGGGTCGACCACGTTGCCGAAGGACTTCGACATCTTCTTGCCGCGCTCGTCGCGGACCAGGCCGGTCAGGGCGATGGTCCTGAACGGGGCCTCGCCGTCCATGGCGTACAGGCCGAACATCATCATCCGGGCGACCCAGAAGAAGATGATGTCGTGGCCGGTGAGCAGGACGTCGGTGGAGTAGAACTTCTCCAGGTCCGGGGTCTTCTCCGGCCAGCCGAGGGTGGAGAACGGCCACAGGCCGGAGGAGAACCAGGTGTCGAGGACGTCGGTGTCCTGGTGCCAGCCCTCGCCCGCCGGCGGCTGCTCGTCGGGGCCGACGCAGACGATCTCGCCGTCGGGGCCGTACCAGATCGGGATGCGGTGACCCCACCACAGCTGGCGCGAGATGCACCAGTCGTTCATGTTGTCGACCCAGTCGAAGTAGCGCTTCGACATGTCGGCCGGGTGGATGGCGACCCGGCCGTCGCGGACCGCGTCGCCGGCGGCCTGGGCGAGCGGGGCGACCTTGACCCACCACTGCATGGACAGCCGCGGCTCGACCGTGGTCCTGCAGCGCGAGCAGTGGCCGACGGAGTGCATGTACGGGCGCTTCTCGGCGACGATCCGGCCCTGGGCGCGCAGGGCGCCGACGACGGCCGAGCGGGCCTCGAAGCGGTCCTGGCCGAGGAAGGGGCCGTGGACGGTGATGATGCCGTGCTCGTCCATGATCGTCAGGGAGGGCAGGCCGTGGCGCTGGCCGATGGCGAAGTCGTTCGGGTCGTGCGCCGGGGTCACCTTGACGGCGCCGGTGCCGAACTCCGGGTCGACGTGCGTGTCGGCGACGACCGGGATGGTGCGGTCGGTCAGCGGGAGCTTGATCTGCTTGCCGACGAGGTGCTTGTAGCGCTCGTCGTCGGGGTGGACGGCGACGGCGGTGTCACCGAGCATCGTCTCCGCGCGGGTGGTCGCGACGACGAGGGAGTCATCACCCTCGCCGTAGCGGATGGAGACCAGCTCACCGGCGTCCTCCTGGTACTCCACCTCGATGTCGGAGATGGCGGTCAGGCAGCGCGGACACCAGTTGATGATGCGCTCGGCGCGGTAGATCAGCTCGTCGTCGTAGAGCTTCTTGAAGATGGTCTGGACGGCCTTGGACAGACCCTCGTCCATGGTGAACCGCTCGCGGGACCAGTCGACGCCGTCGCCGAGGCGGCGCATCTGGCCGAGGATCCTGCCGCCGTACTCCTCCTTCCACTGCCAGACGCGCGAGACGAACTCCTCGCGGCCCAGGTCGTGGCGGGACTTGCCCTCCTCGGCGAGCTGCTGCTCGACCTTGTTCTGGGTGGCGATGCCGGCGTGGTCCATGCCCGGCAGCCACAGCGACTCGTAGCCCTGCATGCGCTTGCGGCGGGTGAGGGCGTCCATGAGCGTGTGCTGGAAGGCGTGGCCCAGGTGGAGCGAACCGGTGACGTTCGGCGGCGGGATGACGATGGTGTACGCGGGCTTGTCGCTCTGCGCGTCCGCCGTGAAGTAACCCTTTTCTACCCAGCGCTCGTACAGCGGCCCCTCTACCTCGGCCGGCGCGTACTGGGTCGGCAGTTCGGTGGTGGGCGCTGGTGGCTGCTGCTGAGTGTTCTCGGTCACGGGCTCAGTTTAGAGGTGTCACGGGCCCGTCCCGAAACGCGATTCCTTTGTAACGGTGCGGACCCCGCCGCCGTGCATGCGGCATGTCTGCGTCAGGATGTCCGAAACGCATAAGCATCTGGAGGGGAACCCCGTAATGAGCTACAACCAGCCGGGCCCGTACGGCGGGCAGCCTCAGCAGCCGGGCCCGTACGGCGGGCAGCCTCAGCAGCCGGGCCCTTACGGCCAGCAGCCGCAGGCTCCGCAGCCCGGCTACGGGTACCCCCAGCAGCCGGCTCCGCCGCAGCCGGGTTACGGCTACCCGCAGCAGCCGGTGCCTCCGCAGCAGGGCTACGGCCAGCAGCCCCCGTACGGCCAGGCTCCCTACGGCGCTCCCCAGCCTCCGGTGCCGGGCGGCGGCAAGAAGAAGACGGGCCTGATCATCGGCGCGGTCGCGGTCGTCGCGGCGATCGCGGTCGGCGCGTACTTCGTCCTCTCGGGCAGCGGCAGCGGCGGCTCCGACGTCGCGGACGACGGCCCGCACAAGCTCACCACGCCTGCGACCGTCATGAACGACGAGTACAAGAAGGACAAGGGCGACTCCGACTCCATGACGAAGGACGACATCAAGGACGCCGAGAAGTGGGGGGTGAAGAACCCCACCGATGTCAGCGCCAACTACGTGTCGGGCAACGAGGACAACCCGCTCTCCCAGAAGATGCTCAGCTTCGGTGGCGTCTACGGGGAGATCGAGGACCCCGAGAAGGTCGTCGACGCCTTCCTCGCGTACATGAAGAACGACGCGAACGAGGAAGACGACGAGATGCAGGTCACCATGGTCGGTGAACCCAAGGCGTACGACAACGCGAAGGGCGCGGTCCTGAAGTGCCAGGACGCCAAGATGGAGCCCAAGGAGAAGGGCGAGGGCCCCAGCACGATGTACCTGACCTACTGTGCCTGGGGAGACCACAGCACCCTCGGCCTGGTGGCTCCCATCGACCTCGCCAACCTGGCGTCCGAGAAGAAGTCCGACCCTGCGGCCGCGGCCGACCTCACGGCCAAGTTCCGCGAGGAGGTCCGCGTCAAGGCCTGACGACGGCGCCACGCAACGGGGCGGGGCTTCCCGGTCGAGGCCGACCGGGAAGCCCCGCCCCTTCTTGCCCGCTCAGGCGCGGTAGCAGGCTTCGAGCGTGTGGGGCCCCTGACGTTGATCGCGATGAGGCGGGTCTGACACGTGATCCTGTCCGCGAGCGACTCCACGTTCGCGCAGGCCGACCTGACCCGCGGACCGATTGCATAGTCCTTGCTCCTGAGGTACTCGACGCAGGCGATCTGATCCGCCGGGCGGGTGCGGCTGTCACCAGCGGTACCACTCCGGCAGCCGCGACCACACTGAGCGCCGTGACGGCACACCTGATCTTCATCGGTGTTCCTCCCGTTTTCATGCTCGATCGCACGAACTTTTGATCGAATCGGTCGGGAGTCACCAGATCATTCGGCATGGAGCAGCGCCATGGACCACTGGGTCTTTGGCGTGATCACCACGGGGAATGGCTCAGAGGAGGGACGCGAAGGGGCCCGGCACTCGTGGTGAGTGCCGGGCCCCTGTGCTGTCGTGGGTGCGGAGCCCCTACGCCGACTTCGCCTCGCCCGAGCCGCGGCCGCGGGAGTCCCTCGGGATCAGGGTCGGGTTGACGTTGGAGCGGACGACGTCGGCGGTGATGACGACGCGGGCGACGTCCTTGCGGGACGGGACCTCGTACATCACCGACATCAGGACCTCCTCCATGATGGCGCGCAGGCCGCGCGCGCCGGTCTGGCGGAGGATGGCCTGGTCGGCGATGGCCTCCAGGGCCTCACGCTCGAAGTCCAGCTCCACGCCGTCGAGTTCGAAGAGGCGCTGGTACTGCTTGACCAGGGCGTTGCGGGGCTCCACCAGGATCTGGAGCAGGGCCTCGCGGTCGAGGTTGTGGACCGAGGTGATGACCGGGAGACGGCCGATGAACTCCGGGATCATGCCGAACTTCACCAGGTCCTCGGGCATGACGTCCTCGAACTGGTCCTTGGCCTCCAGCTCGCGCTTGGAGCGGATCGTCGCGCCGAAGCCGATGCCCTTGGCGCCGGCCCGGGACTCGATGATCTTCTCCAGCCCCGCGAAGGCACCGCCCACGATGAACAGGACGTTCGTCGTGTCGATCTGGATGAACTCCTGGTGCGGGTGCTTGCGGCCGCCCTGCGGCGGGACCGAGGCCGTGGTGCCCTCCAGGATCTTCAGCAGGGCCTGCTGGACGCCCTCGCCGCTCACGTCACGCGTGATCGACGGGTTTTCACTCTTCCGTGCGACCTTGTCGATCTCGTCGATGTAGATGATCCCGGTCTCGGCCTTCTTGACGTCGTAGTCGGCCGCCTGGATCAGCTTCAGCAGGATGTTCTCGACGTCCTCGCCCACATACCCGGCCTCCGTCAGCGCCGTCGCGTCGGCGATGGCGAACGGGACGTTCAGCATGCGCGCCAGGGTCTGCGCGAGGAGGGTCTTGCCCGAGCCCGTGGGGCCGAGCAGCAGAATGTTGGACTTGGCCAGCTCGATCGCGTCGTCACGCCCGCTGCCGCCGCCGTTCTCGCCGGCCTGGACGCGCTTGTAGTGGTTGTAGACCGCCACGGACAGGGCCTTCTTGGCGGCCTCCTGGCCGACCACATAGCCCTCGAGGAACTCGTAGATCTCGCGGGGCTTGGGGAGTTCCTCCCAGCGCACCTCGCTGGTCTCCGCGAGTTCTTCCTCGATGATCTCGTTGCAGAGATCGATGCACTCGTCGCAGATGTACACACCAGGGCCTGCGATGAGCTTCTTGACCTGCTTCTGGCTCTTGCCGCAGAACGAGCACTTGAGCAGATCGCCGCCGTCACCGATGCGTGCCACGGTGTGCTTCCCCTTCGCCTGGGAGACGCCTGGACGCTTTCGCCTCCAGCGGCTCCTGGTGCTGCCTTATTCCGACGGTACCTTGCCGGGCCCCCCGTTCGGGCCCCCCTTGGCAGGGTTCACTTTGACGTGCACCTTTCGCGCACCGGGTGAAACCGTGCCAAGGGGCGGCAGACGATACTCCTGTGCCCGCGTCAGCGGACAGCGGCGTTGTTCATCTTCCGGGTGGAGATGATCTGGTCGATCAGGCCGTAGGACAGCGCGTCCTCGGCCGTGAGGATCTTGTCGCGCTCGATGTCCTCGCGGATCTTCTCGATCGGCGTGGTGGAGTGCTTCGCCAGCATGTCCTCCAGCTGGGAGCGCATCCGCAGGATCTCGTTCGCGGCGATCTCCAGGTCCGAGACCTGACCGCGGCCGGTCTCGCTGTACGGCTGGTGGATCAGCACGCGCGCGTTCGGCAGGGCCATGCGCTTGCCGGGCGTACCGGCGGCCAGCAGGATCGCCGCGGCGGAGGCCGCCTGGCCCATGCAGACCGTCTGGATGTCCGGCTTCACGAACTGCATCGTGTCGTAGATCGCAGTCAGCGCGGTGAAGGAACCACCGGGGCTGTTGATGTAGACCGAGATGTCACGGTCGGGGTCCATCGACTCCAGGCACAGCAGCTGCGCCATGACGTCGTTGGCGGAGGCGTCGTCGATCTGGACGCCGAGGAAGATCACGCGCTCCTCGAAGAGCTTCGCGTACGGGTCGTACTCGCGGATGCCCTGCGAGGTGCGCTCCACGAAGCGCGGGATCACGTAGCGGGACTCGGCGGCCGGACCGGTGTACTGGGCGCGTGCGCGGTCGTACAGGCCGCTGCCGGGGAAGTCGTTCACTGTCTGTCTCCTAGGGGCTGGGCGGTCGGCTGGAGGGCTCTGGGAGGCTCGGGGGCCCTGGCGGGCCTCAGGCCGCCCCGGTGCCGCCGCCGCCCGGCATACCGGCGGCCGTGGGGATGACGTCGTCGATGAGGCCGTACTCCTTGGCCTCGAACGCGTCGAACCAGCGGTCGCGGTCCGAGTCGCGGGTGATCTGCTCGACCGACTGGCCGGTGTGCTGCGAGGTGAGCTCGGCCATGCGCTTCTTGGTGTGCAGCAGCCGCTCGGCGTGGATCTTGATGTCAGAGGCCGAACCGGCCAGACCCGCGGACGGCTGGTGGATCAGGATCTCGGCGTTCGGCAGCGCGAAACGCTTGCCGGGGGTGCCCGCGCTGAGCAGGAACTGACCCATCGAGGCCGCGAGGCCCATGGCGATCGTCACCACGTCGTTCTTGATGAACTGCATGGTGTCGTAGATCGCCATACCGGCCGTGATCGAGCCGCCGGGGCTGTTGATGTACAGGTAGATGTCCTTGTCCGGGTCGGCGGCAAGGAGCAGCAGCTGCGCGGTGATCTTGTTGGCGATGTCGTCGTCGACCGGCTGGCCGAGGAAGATGATCCGCTCGTTGAGCAGCCGGTTGTAGACCTGGTCGCCGAGGCCACCGCCGATGGAAGGCTCGCCGGCGGCGGAGGGCATCAGATTCGTCACGTATCCACCTGCTCGTCTTGCGACGGCGCCGGGCCGTCTCACGTGTACTACGTATTCATGGACCCTAACGCCGCAGCCCTCCCGGGGAATCCCGGTAAGGGGGGTGTTCGCCGGGGGCGTAGCGGGGTGTGATCCGGGGGTAGGCGAACGGACCCCGAGTTCGAAGTACTCGGGGTCCGTTGCGGGTGATCAGCGGGTGATCAGAGGCCGGCCGGAGCCGGCCGGAGGTGCCGTGCGGCTCAGGCCTCCGGCTTCTCCTCGGCCTCGGGGGTCTCGGTGCCCTCGGCGGCCTCGACGACCTCGGTGGCGGCCTCGACCTCGTCCTCGTCGTCGAGGTCGATGACCTCGCCGTTGGTGTCCTTGACCGTGGCGGCCTCGACGACGACGGCCAGGGCCTTGCCGCGGGCGACCTCACCGACGAGGAGCGGGACCTGGCCCTGCTCGACGACGGCCTGGGCGAACTGGTCGGGGGACATGCCGGAGGAGGCGGCACGGCGCATCAGGTGCTCGGTCAGCTCGTCCTGGTTGACGTTGAGCTTCTCGGTCTTGACCAGCTCGTCGAGGACGAACTGGGTCTTGATGCCCTTGACCGCGGCGTCGCGGGTCTCGGTCTCGAACTCCTCGGCGGTCTTGCCCTGGATCTCCAGGTACTTGTCGAGGGTGAGGCCCATCTGGCCGAGCTGGTGGTGCTCCAGGTTGTGCTTGCGGGTGTTGATCTCGTCCTCGAGCAGCTTCTCGGGGACGGGCACCTCGACGAGCTCCAGCAGCTTCTCCAGGACGCGCTCCTGGGCCTGCGTGGCCTGGTCGAACTGCTTCATGTTCTCCAGGCGCTTGCGGCTGTCGCCCTTGAGCTCGTCCAGGGTGTCGAACTCGGAGGCGAGCTGCGCGAAGTCGTCGTCCAGCTCGGGCAGCTCGCGGGCGGCGACCTGGGTGACCTTGACGGTGACCTCGGCCTCCTTGCCCGCCGCGGAGCCTCCCTTGAGCTCGGAGGTGAAGGTCGCCTCGGCGCCCGCCTCCAGGCCCTTGACGGCGTCGTCGATGCCTTCCAGCAGCTCGCCGGAGCCGATGGTGTAGGAGACGCCGTCGGCCACGCCGTCGGCGAGGACCTCGCCGTCGACCTTGGCCTGCAGGTCGATCGTGACGACGTCGCCGTCCTCGGCGGCGCGCTCGACCGGGGAGGTGGAGGCGAAGCGCTCGCGCAGCTGCTGCACGGACTTCTCGACGTCCTCGTCGGTGACCTCGACGGCGTCGACCTCGACCTCGATGCCGGAGTAGTCCGGGATCTCGAGGGCGGGACGGATGTCGACCTCGGCGGTGAAGTTCAGCGTGTCGCCGTCCTTCAGCTCGGTGATGTCGACCTCGGGCTGACCCAGGACGGAGAGCTCGGCCTCGTTGACGGCGGCGGTGTAGAACTTCGGCAGCGCGTCGTTGACGGCCTCCTCCAGCACGGCGCCACGGCCGAACCGCTGGTCGATCACCCGGGCGGGGATCTTGCCCTTGCGGAAGCCCTTCACCGTGACCTGCTGGTTGATCTTCTTGTACGCCGCGTCGAGGCTGTCCTTGAGCTCCTCGAAGGGCACCTCGACAGTGAGCCGAACCCGGGTCGGGTTCAGGTTCTCAACGGCGCTCTTCACGGTTCGGTCTCCTTGATGGCTGACTTCTGGATTCTGCCGGAGCCAGACGGTTCCGGCGGATTTCGCCGCCCGGAGGACATCGTGAGAGACATACGGGCGCGCAGCTTGCATAGTAACCGCAGGGGCCGAACGTCCCAAAAGGCGATCACCTGAGGCGATCGGGTGAGTGGTCGGGGTGGCGGGATTTGAACCCACGGCCTTCCGCTCCCAAAGCGGACGCGCTACCAAGCTGCGCCACACCCCGTCTGGTGCGACACGTAGGGTACATGCCCGCAGGCAGGGGGGCGGCCGGATTCCGCATGCGTCTCACGGTCCACCACGCCGGGCCGGAAAAGGGGGTGTGCGGCCGGGGGGCGCGACCCGCTACGATGCGTGCAGTGCCGCGGTCCTCCGGACCTGCGGCGCGTGCCGTGCGGGCGTAGCTCAATGGTAGAGCCCTAGTCTTCCAAACTAGCTACGCGGGTTCGATTCCCGTCGCCCGCTCCATATGGCTCAGGGCCGGTCCGAGGAGGATTCCTCGGACCGGCCCTGAGGCGTTCTCCCGGGAATTTCACCGCCCCGGGTCGGGCGTCACAGTTCGTTGACGTCGACGGTGTAGACCGACCGGGCGCCGTAGGGGACGTAGAGGGCGTCGCCGACGAGCAGGGGGGCCGCTCCCGTGAAGAGGAAGCCCATCTCCGTGACGGCGTCGTCGTAGCCGGGGCGGGTCGCCTCGACCTCGCCGGTGCGGATGTCCATGGAGGCCATGCGCCCGCTGGAGGACGCGACGTAGACATGGCGGGCGGACACGGCCGGCGGGCCGGGGTGCTCGACGGTGGAGTTGTTCTCCCACAGCCGCCGGCCGGTGTGCGGCGAGAACGCACGCACGGTGCCGCTGCTCCAGGTGAGGTACACCGTGCCGCCGGCGACGTGGACGCGGTACCCGTCGGGCGGGGCGGGCGACAGCCGGGTGGAGGTGACCGCGCGGGTGCCGGGGTCCAGCAGGGTGAGCACCGGCTCCTGGCCGCCCTGGTCGTCCTCGTGGGCCAGCACGAGACCGCCCCCGGACTCGCCCAGGAGCCGGATCCGGCCTTCGACGTCGGTCTTCCAGCGGGCCTCGCCGGTGGCGGGGTCGAGGCGGACCACCTCGGTGCGGGCGGCGTCGCCCTTGTCCCAGTCGTGCTGCACGAACAGGTACGGCGCCCCGGCCGCGGCCTCCAGCGTGTAGTCGGTGGCCGGCCCGCGGCGCTTCCAGCGGACCTCGCCGTCGTCGGCGTCGACCAGCGCGTACTGTCCGGCGTCGTCGCCGTAGAGCGTGAGGACGCCCTCGGGGACGACCGCGGTGTTCGCCGCCTGGGGCGCGATCGCCCACTCGCCCTCGCCCGTCACGGTCGTCCAGTTCACCCTGCCGGTGGCGGGGTCGAGCGACTGCAGGGTGTAGCGGGCCGGTGTCCCGGGCTCGTCGGACGCGGGGTCGTCGGCGCCGTAGACGAGGACGGCGCCCCGGTGGAGGCCGAGGACGGCGCCGCCCTGGCCCCGGCCCTCGTCGTTCGGGGTGGGGTCGATGTACCGGGACCAGGCCCGCTTCCCGTCGGACAGGTTCCAGCCGGCGGCCGTCAGGTCGTCCCCGGCGCACACCAGGGTCCTGTCGGTGGCGGCGCAGCTGCCGAAGGGGAATCCGGCGCCGGCCGGCTGGTCCGCGGCCCTGGCCCGCCACGGTCTCCAGCCCTCGGGCAGATCGCTCGCGGCCGTCTCGGCGCCGGGCCGGGCCGTACCCTGCCCGCCCTGGGAGGGCAGGGACAGGAGACTCACGGCGACGGCCGCCAGGACGACCGCCGCCGCGCCCCAGCCCAGCAGCCCGGGCCGGCCGCGCAGCCGGTTCCGCGCGGGCGCCGGCGCACCGGGCTCCTGCGGCTCCTGCGGGAGAGCGTTCGGGGCATCGGGGGTCCGTACGGCGTCCGTCCCGGCGGGGCCCTTGGGGACGGTCTCGGAGTCCGGCCACTCCGCCAGGGGCGGCGCGGGCCACTCGCGCGGGGCGGACGACGGGGACGCGGTGCGGGGGACGTCGGACCGCCCTCGCGGGGACGGCGCAGCGTGTCCGCCGAGCTTCGTCAGCAGCTCGTGGGCCGTCGGCCGGGACGTGGGCTCCTTCTCCAGGCACAGACGGATGCACGGGAGCAACTCGTCCGGTACGCCGTCCAGTTCAGGGTCGCCCTCGACCACGCGGACGGCCGTCTCGTACGGGCTCGCGCTGTCGAAGGGCCCGCGGCCCGTCGCGGCGTAGGCGAGGACCGCGCCCAGGGAGAAGACGTCGGCGGCGGGGCCCACGTGGTGCGGGGCGGAGAGCTGCTCGGGGGACATGAAGGGCGGAGTGCCCATGACGCGGCCGGTCTGGGTGAGGGCGTCGGAGGCGGCTATCTCGGCGGCGCGGGAGATGCCGAAGTCGATGACGCGGGGCCCGTCCTCGGCGAGCATCACGTTGGCGGGCTTGAGGTCGCGGTGGACGACGCCGGCGCGGTGGATGTCGCGCAGTGCCTCCGCGAGGCCCGCGGCGAGTTCGCGCAGCCTGGGAAGGGGCAGCGGGCCGTGCTCGCGGACGTGGTGGCCCAGGGTCTCGCCCGGGATGTGGAGCGTGGCCATCCAGGGGCGCGGCGCGTCGGCGTCGGCGTCCACCACGGGGGCCGTGAAGGCTCCGCTGACCTGGCGCGCGGCGGACAGTTCGCGGCGGAAACGGGTGCGGAACTCGTCGTCGTCGGCGTACTGGTCGTGCACGACCTTGACCGCGAGGCGCCGTCCGGAGGCGGAGCGGGCGAGGTAGACCACGCCCATGCCGCCGGAGCCGAGGCGGTCCTCGATGAGGTAGCCGCCCACCTCCGCCGGGTCCGAATCGCGCAGCGCCATCCCCGTGCCGTCCCCCGTTCCGCGTCGCCCGGCGATCCGGACGAGCGTAACCCCACCGGCCTGCGGCCTCGTCGGCCGCACCGGTGTCAGAAACTGATGGAGTTGATCGTCTCCGCTATCGAGTCGAGGAAGCGGTTGATCGACGGGGCCATCCCGGTCGAGGCGAGGAAGAAGCCGAAGAGCACGGCCACGATGGCGGGCCCGGCCTTGATCGACCCCCCTCGCATGAGCACCACCAGGATGATCGCCAACAGCAGCACCACCGACAGCGAAATGGCCACGACTGATCACACCCCTGGGTTCGGTCCGTACTCCTGCCGGAGGCACTGCCCTGTGCGCTCCGGCCTGAACCATCGTGCCACCAACCCGCCCGCCTCATGCCTCTCGTGACGCACCATCGGCGGCTCCGGTCGCTCCCGGGGCCACCCGCCGCGCCGCGCACGGGAATTCGAGCGCCTACCCGGAGGAGGAATTCTCACACCTTCCTACTCACATCATTTCCATACGCACGTTTCCCCTTCCACCCACCTCCCCCACATCGGGCACACAGGAATTCGAATTCGCCTGCATCGTCCGGAAGTTGAGTCACTATGGGGGGTTTAGTCCGCATCAATACGGACACTTCGGACCTAAGTCGGGGTACTCGGTGCGAAATTGGGCTCTGACATCAGGTGTTTTACGGAATCGCAAGAACGACGCTAGGCTGCCTCAGATGTTCCACGCTGTGACGACCCCGCTCCGAACGCACGGACACAACAGAACATCCCTTCCCCCACACCGCGACGCGTTCTTCGACAACGCCAAGTATCTGGCGATCGTGCTGGTGGCCATGGGCCACGCCTGGGAGCCGCTCAAGCACGACAGCCGCGTCCTGGAGGGCGTGTACACCCTGGTGTACGCGTTCCACATGCCGGCGTTCATCATCGTCTCCGGCTATTTCTCCCGCGGCTTCGACATGCGCCCCGACCGCCTCAGACGGCTGGTCACCGGGGTCCTCGTGCCGTACCTGGTCTTCGAGACCGCCTACTCGCTCTTCAGGCGCTTCGCCGGTGACGACCCCTCCCGGCCCGTCTCGTTGCTGGATCCCTGGTACCTCACCTGGTTCCTGATCGCCCTGTTCGTGTGGCGGCTGACGACCCCGCTGTGGAAGCAGATCCGCCACCCCCTGCCGCTGGCCCTCGGCATCGCCGCGCTCGCGTCCGTCACCCCCGAGATCGGCGACGACCTCGACCTCCAGCGCGTGCTCCAGTTCCTTCCGTACTTCGTGCTGGGCCTCTGCCTGAAGCCGGAGCACTTCCGAGGGGTCCGCCGGCGCGCGGTGCGGATCGCGGCGGTGCCGGTGTTCGCCGCCGCGTCCGCCGTGGCCTGGTGGAGCGTGCCGCGCATGAACACCGGGTGGTTCTACCATCGCGACTCCGCGCAGGAACTGGGCGCGCCCTGGTGGTGCGGACCGGTCATGGTGCTCGCCCTGTTCGGCTGCTCCCTGCTGCTGACGGCCTGCTTCTTCGCCTGGGTGCCCGGGCGCCCGATGTGGTTCACGGCACTCGGCGCGGGCACGCTCTGCGGCTATCTGCTGCACGGCTTCGTCACCAAGTCCGCCGAGTTCTGGGGCTGGTACGACGCTGCGTGGCTGCGCGGGCCGCTCGGCGCGGTCTGGGTGACGCTCCTCGCGGGCGCGGTCGTCACACTGCTGTGCACGCCGCCCGTGCGACGGGTCTTCCGGTGCGTGACGGAGCCGGGGATGGAGTGGGCGTTCAGGCGGGACGCCGCCGAGGCGGCCCGGGAACGGGAGCGGGCCCCTGAACGGGACCGCGGCCCGGAACGTGAGCAGGATCCCGGGCGGGAGCAGGAGCGTAAGCGGGACCCCGCACCGGAGCGGGAGAGGGAACCCGAGCGGGTCCGGGCGTGACGCCCGCCCGGGCAGAGGCTCACAGCCCCAGGAGCCCGCGCATCCTGGTGTACTTGGCGGTCAGCCGGGCCCGGGTCGCCTCGTCCAGGACCGCGAGCCGCGCCGGGTCCGCGTTGTGCGCCAGGTCGGCCCGCTTGACCAGCAGCGCGCCCGGGGTGGCGAGGATGCGTCCGGCGTACTCCTCGGGGCTCTCCCCCGCCCGCTTGGTGACCGCGAGCACGATGGCCTTCGTCCGGCCGCTCAGGGAGGCACCGGCCAGCCACCGCTGCGAGAGCGCGTCGTCCTCCACGGCGTCGTGCAGCCAGGCCGCGGCGATCTGGTCGGCGTCGCCGCCGAGTTCGCGCACCCCCCGTGCGACGGCGGCCAGATGCTCGGCGTAGGGCCGGCCCGCCTTGTCGGTCTGGCCCTCGTGCGCCGCGCGGGCGAGGGCCTCGACCTCGGTGAGCGTCAGCATGCGGCGTTCCCCTCAGCCGGCGGTCTGGGCCGTGGGGCCCTCGCGGCAGATCAGCAGCAGGGCCCGGTCGTCGTTGACGTCCTTGGCGACGGCCTCGATCAGATGCCAGGCGGCGCCCCGGAAACCGGCGGCCACATAGCGGTCGGCCTCGCCGGTGAGACGGTCGATGCCCTCGACGATGTCGCGGTCGGAGGTCTCCACCAGGCCGTCGGTGAACAGCATCAGCACGTCCCCGGGGCGCAGCACGCCCTTGACGGGGTCGAACTGGGCGCCGTCGTACACCCCGAGGAGGGGGCCCTCGGCGGCCTTCTCCTCCCAGCGGCCGCTGCCGGCGCTGAGCCGGAGGCCCGGCGGGTGCCCCGCGGAGTACAGCTCGTAGTCGCCGGAGTCGAGGTCGAGGACGAGATGGATGGAGGTCGCGAAGCCCTCCTCCCAGTCCTGGCGCAGCAGATAGCCGTTGGCGGCCGGGAGGAAGGCGTGCGGGGGCAGCGAGCCGAGCAGCCCGCCGAAGGCACCGGACAGCAGCAGGGCGCGGGAGCCCGCGTCCATGCCCTTGCCGGAGACGTCGGTGAGGACGACCTCCAGGGTGCGCCCGCCGTTGGTGCGGGCCGCGACGACGAAGTCACCGGAGAACGACTGGCCCCCGGCGGGGCGCAGCGCCATCTCGTGGTGCCAGCCCCGGGGCAGCTTGGGCAGCCTGCTCTGGGTGCGGATGCGCTCGCGCAGGTCGAAGAGCATGGTGCCGCCGCGCCGCCAGGGCACGCCGACCCTGCTGCGGAACTGCGCGATGAGCAGGCCGAAGAACCCGCAGGCGGCGACCACGAGGACGACGCCGGGGGTCACCCGGGCGGGACCGTCGGTGTACGGGCCGAGCTGGACCGACTCCACGATCAGGGCGGTGGCCGCGGCCGCGTACAGCCCGAGCAGGCTCGCCGGGCGCAGCAGCACCCCGCCGGCGACGATGGGCAGGACCAGCGCGACCGGGGAGCACCACACGGGGTCGGCGAGGGTGGCGGACGCGATCAGCGGCACGGTCAGCAGCAGACCGGCCAGCGCGACCCAGTCGGAGCCGTCGCCGCGGAAGTAGTCGACGGCGCTTCTGCGCAGGCCGACGCGGACCCGGTGCCACTGCATCCGCAACCGGGCCGGGAACGTCTCGGCGGCCGTGCGCCGCTGTCGTCCTGCTGCCATTAGTCCGGGACCCTATCCACCCGACCGGCCGCATGGCACGGGAGGTCCCACTTGTCCCCCGTCCGAGACCGGACTCCGCCGTCGCCCTCAGTGAACTCCACCGGCGGCACGGCCGTGACGTGACAGGGGAAATTGGCTGGCTCGTCCCGCATTGCGCTGGTAGGGATGGATCCATGGCGACTGACTACGCGGGCACGCGCCCGGAGCCGGTGATACGGGAGCTGCGGCAGGATGAGTGGGCTCCGTGGTACGACAATCTGATCCGTGCCTTCGGCGCGCAGCCGGAGCCTTCCGAGGAACGGGAGCTGTGGGAGGCGCTGACCGAGCGTTCCCGGTCCCTGGGCGCCTGGGACGGGCCGGACTGTGTGGGCACGGCCGGGGCGTTCTCGTTCCGGCTGACGGTACCGGGCGGCGCCTCGGTGCCGACGGCGGGCATCACGATGGTGAGCGTGGCCGCGACGCACCGGCGGCGCGGGCTGCTGACGGCCATGATGCGGCGGCAGCTGGACGACATCCGTTCCTGGGGCGAGCCGCTGGCGGCGCTGACGGCGTCCGAGCCGGACATCTACGGCCGGTTCGGGTACGCCGCGGCGACGTTCGGACTGCACGGCGAGATCGACACGAGCCGGGTGCGGCTGTCCGTGCCGGCCGGGACGGACGGCGTACGGCTGCGGTACGCGGCGCTGGCCGAGGTGCTCGACGTGTGCGAGGCGGTGTACGCGCGTACGGTGTCCGGGCGGCCGGGGATGCTCGCCCGGCGGCCCGGCTGGGAGCGGCTCGGGGTGCTGGACGCGCAGGAGCACCGGGACGGGGCGTCGCCGCTCCAGTGCGTGGTGGCCGAGCGGGACGGCGAGGTCACCGGATACGCGCGGTTCCGTACGAAGCTGGGCTGGAGTCCGTCGGGGCACGACGGGACGGTGACGCTGTCGGATCTGGCCGGGGCGGACCCGGTGACCGAGGCGGCGCTGTGGCGGTTCCTGTTCGGGATCGACCTGATGTCGAAGCTGGTGGTGCGGGGGCGGCCGGTCGACGAGGCGTGGCAGCACCAGGTGTCCGACCTCCGGCGGTGCCTGCTGCGGCTGCGGGACTCGCTGCATGTGCGGCTGGTGGAGGTCGGCGCGGCGCTGGAGGCGCGGACGTACCAGGCGCCCGTGGACGTGGTGTTCGAGGTGGACGACCCGTTCTGCCCCTGGAACGCCGGTCGTTGGCGGCTGACGGGCGACGCGAAGGGCGCGGTGTGCCGGCCCACGGCGGATCCGGCCGATCTCACCCTGTCCGTGCGGGAGCTGGGCGCGGCCTATCTCGGCGGGGTGAGCCTCTCGGCGCTGGGCGCGGCGGGGCGGGTGCGTGAGCTGCGCGAGGGCGCGCTGACGGAGGCGGCGGTGGCGTTCGGCTCCCCTGTGGCGCCGTGGCTGCCGCACGGGTTCTAGTTCCAGGGCCTGTCCGACCGTTCCCGTCTGCCGCGCGACGCGAATCGCCAGACAGGCCCCGGCGGCTGCCGTCCGCCCGGGGCCCCGGTCAGCTCCGCTGGCAGCCGGGGCACCAGAACAGGTTGCGGGCGGCGAGGTCGGCGGTGCGGATCCCGCTTCCGCAGATGTGGCACGGGAGGTTCGCCCGGCGGTAGACGTACACCTCGCCGCCGTGGTCGTCGACGCGCGGCGGGCGGCCCATCGCCTCCGGGGTGTGCTCGGGGCGGACGGTGTCGATGCGGTTGAGCCGGACGCCCTCGCGCATCAGGGCGACGAGGTCGGCCCAGATCGCGTCCCACTCGGCGGAGGTGAGGTCCTTGCCGGCCCGGTAGGGGTCGATGCCGTGGCGGAAGAGGACCTCGGCGCGGTAGACGTTGCCGACCCCGGCGACGACCTTCTGGTCCATGAGCAGCGCGGCGATCGTCGTACGGCTGCGGGAGATCCTGCGGAACGCGGCCTGCGGGTCGGCGTCCTCGCGCAGCGGGTCGGGGCCGAGGCGTCCGTGTATCGCGTGCTTCTCGCCGTCCGTGATCAGGGCGCAGGTGGTGGGGCCGCGCAGATCGACGTACGACGTGCTGTTCGCCAGGCGCAGCCGGACGGTGTCCGTGGGCGGCGGGGCGGGCGTGCCGCCGAAGTCCACCTTGCCGAAGAGGCCGAGGTGGATGTGGATCCAGGACCCGGCGAACCCCAGGAAGAGGTGTTTGCCGTGGGCGTCGGTGCCGTGCAGGACGCCGCCGTCGAGCAGGGCGGCGGCGTCGCTGAACTTGCCCTGGGGGCTGGTCACCCGGGGGGCGGTGCCGGAGAAGGCGGCTGCGTAGTCCTTGGCCAGCCGGTGGATCGTGTGCCCTTCCGGCACGGTGCCCTGCCTTCCTACTGCTGCGGGTGGTGCGCCGGGATCGGGGGCAGGTCGCCCGTCGCCTCGTACGCCGCGAGCATGTCGATGCGGCGGGCGTGCCGCTCGTCCCCGGAGAACGGCGTGTTCAGGAACGTCTCGACGAACTTGGTGGCCTCGTCCTGGGTGTGCATGCGCGCACCCACGGAGAGGACGTTGGCGTCGTTGTGGGTGCGGCCGAGCTCCGCCGTCTCCTCGCTCCAGGCGAGGACGGCACGCACGCCCTTGACCTTGTTGGCGGCGATCTGCTCGCCGTTGCCGGATCCGCCGATCACGATGCCGAGGGCGTCGGGGTCGGCGGCGGCGCGCTCCGCGGCGCGGAGGCAGAAGGGCGGGTAGTCGTCCTGGGCGTCGTAGATGTGGGGGCCGCAGTCGACGGGCTCATGGCCCGCCGCCTTGAGCCACTCGACGAGGTGGTTCTTGAGTTCGAAGCCCGCATGGTCAGAGCCGAGATACACGCGCATGGGAGGAGTGTGCCATGCGCGAAGGGGTGGCGGCGGAGCGGGTCGCGGCGGACAGAGCCGGGACCCAGACGTGTGACCAAGACTACAGAACCTCAGGAAAACCTCAAGTAACGATATGGATTCAAAGGTTCACGAATCTCTTTGCCTCCGTTTCACTGGACCAGCTCGTGAACCACTCCTCCCCGGAGTACGAGAAACCGCTCCCCACGGCGCAAAGGAAATCCATCCAATGACCTCGCAGCCGAACCCGTCGAAGACCGCGAACGGCGATCCCGGTACCGGACTCCACGCGGGCCTGAAGAACCGGCATCTGTCGATGATCGCCATCGGCGGTGTGATCGGTGCCGGACTGTTCGTCGGCTCCAGCTCCGGCATCGCGACCGCGGGCCCCGGCATCCTGCTGTCCTACGCCCTCGTCGGCACGCTCGTGGTGCTGGTGATGCGCATGCTCGGCGAGATGTCCGCGGCCAACCCGACGTCCGGCTCCTTCTCCGCGCACGCCGACCGGGCGCTCGGCCGCTGGGCCGGGTTCTCCATCGGCTGGCTGTACTGGTTCTTCTGGGTCGTCGTGCTCGCGGTCGAGGCGACCGCCGGCGCCGCGATCCTGGAAGGATGGATCCCCGCCGTGCCGCAGTGGGCGTGGGCGCTGATCGTGATGGTGGTGCTGACCGCCACCAACCTGGTGTCCGTCGGTTCCTACGGCGAGTTCGAGTTCTGGTTCGCCGGGATCAAGGTCGTCGCGATCGCCGCGTTCATCGTGGTGGGCGGCCTCGCCGTCTTCGGTGTACTTCCTGGGGTCGACAGCGACAAGGCGGGGCTGTCCAACCTCACCGAGCAGGGCGGCTTCCTGCCGCACGGGCCGGGCGCCGTCCTGACCGGTGTGCTGCTGGTCGTCTTCTCCTTCATGGGCAGCGAGATCGCGACGCTGGCCGCCGGTGAGTCGGAGGACCCGCAGCGCGCGGTCACCAAGTCCACCAACAGCATCATCTGGCGTATCGGCGTCTTCTACCTGGGCTCGATCCTGGTCGTGGTGTCGCTGCTGCCGTGGAACGACCCGTCCATCAAGGAGGACGGCTCCTACGTCGCCGCGCTGGACTCGCTCGGTATCGCGCACGCCGGTCAGATCATGAACTTCATCGTGCTGACCTCGGTGCTGTCCTGTCTGAACTCCGGTCTCTACACCGCCTCCCGCATGGCCTTCTCGCTGAGCCAGCGCGGCGACGCGCCGAAGGCGTTCTCCAGGACCACGGCCAACGGCGTGCCGCGCGTGGCGATCCTGGTCTCCGTGGTGTTCGGCTTCGTCGCGGTGTTCTTCAACTACAAGTTCCCCGACTCCGTCTTCCTCTTCCTGGTCAACTCCTCCGGTGCGGTCGCCCTGTTCGTGTGGCTGGTGATCTGCTTCTCGCAGCTGCGCATGCGGAAGATCATCCAGGCCGAGGCGCCGGAGAAGCTCGTCGTGAAGATGTGGCTGTACCCGTACCTGACCTGGGCCGCGGCCGCGCTGATCGTCTTCGTCCTCGGCTACATGCTCACCGACACCGAGCACGACGGCCGCGAGACCGTCCTGCTGTCGCTGATGGTCGCCGCGATCGTGCTGGTGATCGCCGTGGTCCGGCAGAAGCTGGGCGCCGGCGCTCCGGCCGCCGTGCAGCCGGGCGCCCCGGCCGAGCGGGCCGAGGACGCCGACGAGGTCAGCGTCGGCTGATCCCGGCCGACGCTGTCCAGGGGCCTCGCGGTGTCGTGCCGCGGGGCCCCTTCCGCGTCCGGCGGCCCTCGCTCACAGGACGGTGAAGCTCTCCCTGACCCTGTCGTACGTCGCCAGCGCCCGGTCCTCGACGGCCGGCCGGTACCACGTGTTCACCTGGTACGACGTGCCGTCCGCGTCGAAGCCGAGCAGCCGGGCGTGCCAGGCGGCGCCCTCCAGGGTGAAGGTGTACTCCCAGACCACGGCCGGGTGGTCCCGGAACGTCGTCTCCTCCAGGCGGATCTTGCGGTAGTCCCGGCCCTGGCGGGCGTTCTGCTCCGAGGTCCGCCAGGTCTCCATCAGGTCGCCGCGGGCGAGGGAGGACTTGGCCACCAGTTCCTGGGACCCGTCGGGCGAGGTGTAGTGCACCTCGGCCCCGGTCTTCACATCGCGCCGCCATCCCCGGGGCGGGGCCCACGCGTAGCCTCCGGCCTCCTGGTGGGCGCCGGGGGGCAGGCTGGGCGGACGGGCCGTGCCCTGCACGGTGGGCGCGGTGCTGCTGCTGCTGCTGCCGCCGGGGCCTGCGGCCCGCCGGCCGTCGGGCGGATCACCGGGGGCGGCGGTGAGCACGACGGCGACGACGACACCGGTCGCGACGACCCCGGCGACGGCGGCCGGCACGGTGCGCCACCGCCCCGGAGCACGCCCCCCGTCCCCGGCCGCCCGCAGAACCGGCCCCGACGGCGAGGAGTCCCCGGACCGCCGCGGCCCGCCCGGCGACAGCCGAGCTCCGTCCGCGGACGGCGAGGCGGGCCCCGGCCGGGCGGTCGGCCCGGGCTGCACGGCGGCTCCCGACCCGAAGGCCGCACCCGGCGCGGAAGCCGCCCCTGGCCGGGGGTCCGGGCCAGGACAGAGGTCCGGGCCAGGACGGAGGTCCGCGCCCGGCGCGGAAGCCACCCCTGGCGGGAAGTCCGAGCCAGGACGAGGATCCGCGCCAGGACGGAGGGCCGCGTCAGGACGGAGGTCCGCGCCCGGCGCGGAAGCCACCCCTGGCGGGAAGCCCGAGCCAGGACGGAGGTCCGCGTCAGGACGGAGGTCCGCGCCCGGCGCGGAAGCCACCCCTGGCGGGAAGTCCGAGCCAGGACGAGGATCCGCGCCAGGACGGAGGGCCGCGCCCGGCGCGGAAGCCGCCCCTGGCGGGAGGTCCGGGCCGGAACGGGGGGCCGCGCCAGGACGGAGGGCCGGGCCAGGATCGGGGGCCGCGTCAGGACGAGAGGTCCCGTCCGGCCGGGCGGGTGCCTCCGGCCGGGCGGGTGCCTCCGGCCATGCGGCGGGCCCCGGTTGCCGGGCCGCCTCCGGCCGGACAGGCGGTGTCGGCCCGGCGGCCGGTCCCGGCCGCAAGGCCCCGCCCGGCTCGGCAGGCGCCCCCGGCGGCGTGGACGGCTCCGGCGGCGAAGGCGGACTCGACGGCGAGGGCGACCCCGGTCCGGGGCGGGGGTCCGGCACCGGGTGCGGGACCCCGCCGGGCCGGGAAGGCGCCCCGTTCCCCGCAAGGGGCCCCTGCGGGGACACCGCTCCCCGCTGCGGGCCCGCCTCCGGCGGCGAAGGCGGCCCGGGCCGGGAAGGCGGCCCCGCCTGTGCGGCCCTCTCCGGCGGGGAGGCCGGACCCGGCTGCGCAGACGCCTTCGGCCAGGAGGCCGGGCCCGACGGAGAGGCCGGTTCCGGGTGCGCCGCCTCCTCCGGGTGCAAAGCGCCGTCCGGCCGGGTGGCCTGTCCCGGCGGAGGGAGCGGCTGCGGGTGAGGGATCCCGGCCGGGAAGGGAGGCGGTCCCGGCCGGCGGGGTGCCGGGGGCTGCTCGGGGCGGACGAGGGGACGGAGTGCCGCCTCCACGGCGTCCAGGTCCGGACGGTCCTGCGGTGTCTTGGCCAGCAGGGCGGCGAGGACGGGCCGCAACGGCCCCGCGGCGGCCGGGATCTCGGGCTCCTCGTACAGCACCGCGTGCAGGGTGGCGAGGGTCGTGTCGCGGGAGAAGGGGGAGCGACCGGTGCGGGCGGCCGAGAGGGTCGCGCCGAGGGACCACAGGTCGGAGGGCGGACCCTGCGGCCGGCCGGAGACCCGCTCGGGCGCCATGTAGTCGGGCGAGCCGACGAGCATGCCGACCATGGTGAGCGCCTTGGCGTCCTGGATCGCCGCGATGCCGAAGTCGGTGAGGACGACCCGCTGTCCGGCCGCCTCGACGATGACGTTGCCCGGTTTGATGTCGCGGTGCAGCACCCCGCGCTCGTGCACCTGGCGCAGGGCGGCGACGAGACCCAGCCCGACCCGGGCCGTCTCACGCACGGTCAGCGGGCCGTCCTCGCAGGTGATCCGCTCCAGGGACCGGCCGCTCACCAGCTCCATGACGATCCACAGATGTCCGCCCTCGTCCACCACGTCGTAGACCCGCACGACGTTGGGATGGTCGATGCGTGCCGTGGCCCGCGCCTCGCGCAGGGTGCGCTCACGGCGGGTGCGGGCGTCCTCCGCGTCGTCGCCCCGGCCGTCGATGCGGATCTCCTTGACCGCGACCGTCCGGTCGAGCATTTCGTCGGCGGCCCGCCACACCCGCCCCATTCCGCCCTGCCCGATGCTTTCGGCAAGCCGGTAGCGCCCGTTGACCAGCAGTCCCGCGCGCCCCATATCTCCCGGCAATTCGCTGCACCCCCTCAACGAAGCCCCGAACACCCCCCATTGAAACACAACGGTCACACATGGAGGCATATCCGCAGAGGCCGGAGAAATCTTGTGGTACCTCTTCGAGTACGCCGAATTCAGGCGCAGGCAAGGGGGGCGAACATGAGTTCTCGTCGCACGGCCGCGATCACGGGGTCGCTGGTCACGGCATCTTTCTCGGTGGTGATGATCCTTTCCTTCACCGCCTCCGCGGACGACCAGGGGCCCGCGAGCAGTAAAGGGGGAAAGGCGGTCGACCCGGCGCCGAAAGGCGTCGAACTGACGACCTCACTGCCCGAACGCATCTCCGTCGCGAACAGTTCGGGAAAGACCGGACTCACTGCCACGGTCAAGAACGAGGGCACCGTGGAAAGCGGCGACATCAGGCTTCTGGTCGTCGGATTCGACGGGCTTGAGGTGAAGGGAGTGAAAGGCTGTTCAGAAATTCCCGAGGGAGATCTTCCCGAAGGCTCGAACAGCGGTTTCAGCTGCGCCGTCGGCACGCTCGCCGCGGGGAGTTCGAAGTCCTACGCCGTCGAGGCGACGTACGACCTGGGCAGGCAGGGGAAGATCTGCCTGCCCGTGCAGACGGCCGACGGGAGCAGGACCTTCTGGCAGCAGGGGCCCGTGCCGTTCGGCACGGCCAACCCCTCGCCGAACGCCCCCGCCACCCCGCTGCTCCTCGGCACCGACAACCAGCCGGTGGCGCCCGGCGGCGACGAACTGCCGCGGACGGGAGCGCCTTTGCGCGAGGCCCTGCCCCTCGGGGCGGCGGGCGCGGCCCTGCTCGCGGCCGGCGCGGCCGGGATCCGGTGGACCCGGCGGCCCCGGACGGCGCCCGGGGACGGATGAGGCCGGGCGCGGGCTCCCCGTCCGGATGCAGGCGACCGGGCACGGGCCGCCCGGCGCACGCGGGGGCGGCGTCCTCGCCCCCGCCCGGCGCATGAGGGGCCCGACGGCCGACGCGGCCACGCGCACCGCCCGGATCGAGGCGGGCGATCGCGGCGAGGGGCTGTCCGGCGCCCGGACGCACGAGAGGCTCGCCGGGCTGGAGTCGCGGTACGACCCGGCGAGCCTCTTCGGCGGACGGCCGGGGGTCAGCGCTTGACGAGCTTCCAGGCGGTGGGCAGCAGGCCCATCGCCAGGGCGGCCTTGAGCGCGTCGCCGATCAGGAACGGCGTGAGGCCCGCGGCGATCGCCGCGGAGGCGGACATGCCGGTGGCCAGGGCCAGGTAGGGCACACCGACGGCGTAGATGATCGCCTCGCCGAGCAGCATCGCGCCGGCCGCCCGCAGCATGGTGCGGTCGGCGCCGCGGCGGGCCAGCGCGCCCACGACGGTGGAGGCGAGGATCATGCCGAGGATGTACCCGAAGGAGGGGGCGGTGCCGCCGGAGGTGCCGCCGGCGAACCACGGCACACCCGCGATGCCGGCCAGCGCGTACAGCGCGAGGGACAGGAAGCCGCGGCTCGCGCCGAGGCTGGTGCCCACGAGCAGCGCGGCGAAGGTCTGGCCGGTCACGGGGACGACGGAGCCCGGGACGGGCACCGAGATCTGGGCGGCGAGACCGGTGAGCGCGGCGCCGCCGACGACCAGCGCGATGTCACGGACGCGGGCGGAGCCGAGCGTCGAGGGGAGCAGGTCGGCGAGGACCTGCCCGGGGCGGGCGGGGGCGGCAGCGGTGCTCATGGGGACTCCGCGGGGTGAGGGCAGTTCGGGACACGGCGACGCTATCCCAGCGGACCTGGGCCGATCACCGTCAGCGATCGACAAACGCCGGATCATGGACTTGGTGGGCTCCCGACAAAGAAACCGGCCCGGCGTGACATCGATCACTGAGGTGACGGCTGTCCGGTCACAGGAGGGGTGATCCGGTTGCCTGTAGGGTCCCACCAAACGGATCCGGGACCCTGGCCGTACCCGGCGGGCAGGGCCTACCCTTCCAGGCATGGTCGCCCAGGCCCGGAACCTCACGTCGCGTCGCTACGTCGACCTGCGACGGCAGGGCACTGCCACCTGTCGCCCCCTCGGGTGAGGCGGCGGCAGCGGCTTCGGCGTCTCCTCGCCCGGTTCACGGCACAGTGTCGGACCGGCCCCTGAGGAACTGTCATGCCCCGTACCGCGGTCTCCCCTCCCTCCGTCCTCGCCTCCCCCGTGCCCCGCGCCGCCGACAGCGACCGGCGGCGCACCAGCGCCAGCGTCGTCCTGCGGTCCGTGCTGGAGCACGGGCCGGTGGCGCGCAGCACCATCGCCCGGCTGACCGGGCTCTCCCCGGCGTCGGTGACGGACTACTGCGCCCGGTTCGCCGAACTGGGCCTCGTCCGCGAGTCCGCGGAGCCCCGGCGGGCCGGCGGGGTGGGACGTCCGCATGTGCCCGTCGACCTGGACGTGTCCCGGTTCGTGGTGGGCGGGGTGCACATCGCCGTCCCGTACACCACGGTCGCGCTGCTGGACCTGCGCGGCCGGGTGCTGGCCGAGCGGCGGCTCCCGCACGAGGACACCGAGCCGTCCCGGGTGCTGGCGCGGGCCGCCTCGGGACTGGCCGCGCTGCTCGCCGGGGCGCCGGGCGGCCGGCCGCTGGGCATCGGGGTGGCGGTGGGCGGCTGGGTGGACCGGCAGGAGGGCACGGTCGTCGACCATCCCCTGCTGGGCTGGCGGGAGGTGGCGGTGCGGGAGCGGCTGACCGCGCTGACCGGGCTGCCGGTGCGGGTGGACGGGCACGCCCGTGCGCTGGTCGACGGCGAGCGGCTGTTCGGGCGGGCGCGCGGCAGCCGCAGTCTGCTGCATCTGTTCGCGGGCAACGTGGTGGACGCGGCGTTCGCCACCCATGACGAGGTGCATCACGGGCCGCGCTCGCAGGCCGGGGCGATCGCCCATCTGCCGCTGCCCGGGGGCACGGAGCGCTGCGACTGCGGCCGGACCGGCTGCCTCCAGGCCGAGTTGAGCGAGCGGACGCTGTGCCGCAGGGCACGCGCGGCGGGGGTCGTCGACGGGGTGAACCCGATGCGTGTCGTCGCCGCGGCGGCGGCCGGCGACGAGCGGGCCGCCGCGCTGCTGGTGCACCGGGCCCGGCTGACGGGACGGGCGGCCGGGCTGCTGCTCGACGTGCTCAACCCGGAGACCGTCGTGGTCACCGAGGTCGGGGTGATCCATCGCGCGGACTGCCTGACCGCCCTGCGCGAGGAGGTGGGGCCGCTGCGCGCGGCGGCCGTCCTCCCGACGAGTTTCCCGGATTCCGTTCTGGCGGTGGCGGGCGGTTCCGTGGTGCTCGACGCGCTTTACCGGGATCCGCTGACCCTGTCACCTGAGCTGAATTAATTCAGAAACTCCGAATGTTGACAGCGACCCCGATGGGCAAGGAACATGCTGGTCATGAGCGTTCGCCTGCACTGTTGTGCCCATTGTTGCTGACACGTTGCCCCGTGTGAAGCGCTCATTTCCTGCTGTTTGAATTTCCTTTTCCGGGCCGTCCGCGCCCGTGATTTCTCCTGCATTCCTCGCTCTATGCGCCAGGGAGTCCCGCCATGTCTTCTCCGCCGCTGTCCGGTCTCGACCGCCGTCTCTTCCTCACCTCCGTGCTCGGTGCCGCCGCCGCGGTCGCCGGGCTGAGCGGCTGCGCGGAGAGCAGCGCCGCCACCTCGTCGAAGGGCGCCTCCACGGCCCCGCTCGCCGACAAGGTCCCGGCGGGCACGAGCCTGAAGGTCGGTTCCTTCCAGGGCACCCAGCAGCTCCAGTTCGAGCTGGCGAAACTGGGTCGGCTGCCGTTCGAGGTGTCCGACTGGGTCAATGTCAGCGCGGGGCCCGATGTCATCAACGCGTTCCGCTCCGACTCCCTGGACCTCGCCAACAACGCGGGCATCCCGCCGATCCAGGCGCACTACCAGGGCTTCGACGCGAAGATCGTCGCGATCAACATCACCCGCAGGCCCAACTACGTCTTCGCCACCAAACCGGGCAGCGACATCCGCTCGGTGGCGGACTTCGAGGGCCGCAGGCTCGCCTTCTCCCAGGGCCAGGCCCAGGGCGTCGTGCTGCTGCGGGCGCTGAAGAAGGCCGGCCTCGCCTACGACGACGTGGAGCTGGTGCCGCTGACCAGCAACCAGTTCCTCACCGCCCTGCAGTCGGGCCAGGTGGACATCGCCCCGCTCGGCAACACCCAGTCGCCCGCCTACCTCGCCCAGTACGAGTCCAAGGGCGCGCGGGTCATCACCACGGACGTGGTCGACCTGCTCAACCTGCTGTGGGCGCCGGCCTCCGTGCTGAACGACCCGGCGAAGGCCGCCGCGGTCGCCGCGTACATCCCGTTCTGGGCGAAGGGTGCGGTGTGGACGTACGAGAACCCCGACATCTGGAACGAGGAGTTCTACGTGAAGACGCAGAACCTCACGCTCCCGCAGGCGCGCAGCATCAGCGAGCTGGCCAACAAGCCGCTGTTCCCGCCGAGCTGGGCCGAGGCGATCCGCTGGGAGCAGGAGACCGCCGATCTGCTGGCGGAGGGCGGGTTCGTGAAGAAGTTCGACGTGTCCTCGCTCTTCGACCACCGCTTCGAGGCCATCGCCGCGCGGTCCGTACCCGCGGAGTACCGGAGGTGAGCGCCGTGACCACGACCACGACCGCGCCCGTCGTCACCGAGGCGCCCCGGGCGGCACGGCGGAAACGCCGCAGTCTCGCGCCCGGCAGGCGGCTGCCCGCCACCCGGCTGATCGGCCCGCTGGTGCTGCTGGCGCTGTGGGCCGCGGCCTCCGCCGCCGGACAGCTGGACCCGAACGCGATCCCGGCGCCCTGGACGGTGGTGGAGACCGGCGCCCATCTGTGGACCGACGGCACCCTGACCACGGACGTCCTGACCTCGCTGCAGCGGGCGGCCTCCGGCTTCGCCATCGGGCTCACCGCCGGGGTCGTGCTGGCACTGGTGTCCGGGCTGAGCCGGACCGGCGAGGCGCTGATCGACGGGACCGTGAACCTCAACCGGGCGATCCCCACCCTCGGTCTGATCCCGCTGTTCATCCTCTGGCTGGGCATCGGCGAGACCTTCAAGATCGCCATCATCGCGATCGTCGTCTACATCCCGATCTACCTCAACACGCACGCCGCACTGTCCGGCATCGACAGCCGGTTCGTGGAGCTGGCCGAGGTGCAGGGCCTCAGCCGGCTCCGGTTCGTCCGCCAGATCGTCGTGCCCGGCGCGCTGCCCGGCTTCTTCGTGGGACTCCGGCTCGGTGTGACCGGCTCCTGGCTCGGCCTGGTGGTGCTGGAGCAGATCAACGCCACCAGCGGACTCGGCTACATGATGTTCCAGGCCCAGAACTACGGCCAGTCGGACGTCATCCTCGTCGGCCTGGTCGTCTACGGGATCTTCGGCCTCGCCTCCGACAGTGCGGTCCGCCTCATCGAACGGAGGGTGCTGTCATGGCGACGCACACTGAGCAGCTGACCCGCCCGGCCGTCCGGCTGCGCGGCCTGACCCGGTCGTTCGGCGGACGCACGGTCCTCGACGGCATCGACCTGGACATCCCGTCCGGCCAGTTCATCGCCCTGCTCGGGCACTCCGGCTCGGGCAAGTCCACGCTGCTGCGGGCCGTCGCGGGCCTGGACCACGACGTCACCGGCAGCGGGCAGCTCACCGCCCCGGAGCGGATCTCCGTGGTGTTCCAGGACTCCCGGCTGCTGCCCTGGCGCCGGGTGCTGGACAACGTCCTGCTCGGCCTGGACGGCCCCGACGCGGCGGACCAGGGGCGCGCCGCGCTGGAGGAGGTCGGGCTGAAGGGGCGCGAACGGGCCTGGCCCAACGAGCTGTCCGGCGGCGAGGCGCAGCGTGCGGCGCTCGCCCGGTCGCTGGTGCGCGAGCCCGAACTGCTGCTGGCCGACGAGCCGTTCGGGGCGCTCGACGCGCTCACCCGCATCCGGATGCACGGCCTGCTGCGGGAGCTGTGGGAGCGCCACAGACCCTCGGTGCTGCTGGTGACGCACGACGTGGACGAGGCGATCGTGCTCGCCGACCGGGTCCTCGTGCTGGACGGCGGCCGGATCGGCCTCGACCTGACCATCGACCGCGCGCATCCGCGGTCGTACCGCGATCCGCGGCTCGGCGAGTACCGGGAGCGGCTGCTGGCCGCCCTGGGTGTGACGGAGGACCATTCATGACCAGGCAGCTGCACCTCAACGCGTTCCTGATGAGCACCGGCCACCACGAGGCGTCCTGGCGGCTGCCGGAGAGCGATCCGCACGCCCATGTGGACCTGGCGCACTACGTACGTCTCGCGCGGATCGCCGAGCGCGGCACCTTCGACTCGCTGTTCCTCGCCGACGGCCCGCATCTGTGGGGCAGTGTGGCGCAGCGGCCGGCGGGGGCCCTGGAGCCGCTGACGCTGCTGACCGCGCTGGCGACGGCCACCGAGCACATCGGTCTGATCGCCACCGCGTCGACGTCCTACAACTCGCCCTACAACCTGGCCCGCCGGTTCGCCTCCCTGGACATCGTCAGCGGCGGCCGGGCCGGCTGGAACGTCGTCACCACCGCCGGCGCGGACGCGGCCCGCAACTTCGGCCTGGACGCCGAGCCCGCGCACGCCGAACGCTACGCACGCGCCGCCGAGTTCCTCGATGTGGCGCTGAAGCTGTGGGACAGCTGGGAGGACGACGCGATCGTCGCCGACAAGGCGGCGGGCGTGTGGGGCGACGACGCCCGGATCCATCCGCCCCGCCACAAGGGGACCTACTTCAGTGTGGAGGGCGCCCTCAACGTGCCGCGCTCGCCGCAGGGTTACCCGCTGCTGGTGCAGGCGGGCTCCTCGGAGGACGGCAAGGACTTCGCGGCCCGCTACGCGGAGGCGGTGTTCACCGCGCAGCAGACGATCGAGGACGCGCGGGCCTTCTACGGCGACCTCAAGTCCCGCACGGCGGCGGCCGGCCGCGACCCGGAGCACATCAAGGTGCTGCCCGGCATCGTCCCGGTGGTCGGCTCCACCGAGGCCGAGGCACGGGCCCAGGAGCAGGTGCTGGAGGACCACATCGTGCACACGCACGGCGTGGCCAACCTGGAGCGGCTGCTGAACCTGCCCGCCGGGACCCTGGAGCTGGACGGCCGGCTGCCCGGCGACCTGCCCCCGGACACCGCGATCGAGGGCGCCCGCAGCCGCTACACGCTCGTGGTGGAGCTGGCCCGGCGCGACCGGCTCACCGTGCGGCAGCTGATCGGGCGGCTCGGCGGCGGACGCGGCCACCTCACCTTCGCGGGGACGCCCGAGCAGGTCGCCGACACCATCGAGACCTGGTTCACGCAGGGCGCCGCCGACGGCTTCAACATCATGCCCGCGGTCCTGCCCTCCGGGCTGGACACTTTCGTCGACCACGTCGTGCCGGTCCTGCGCGGGCGCGGTCTGCTGCGCACCGCGTACGGACCCCGCCGGACCCTGCGCGAGCGCTACGGCCTGCCGCGCCCCGCCAACCAGCACACCCTCGCTCCCACTCCCGTCTGAGAGGAACCGTCGCCATGAGCATCGAGATCCGCAAGGTCACCGCCCGTATCGGCGCCGAGGTCACCGGCGTCGACATCACCCGGCCCCTCGACGAGGACACCGTCGCCGCGCTGCGGGACGCGCTGAACGTCCACAAGGCGCTGGTGTTCGACGCCCGCGGCCTGGACGACGAGGGCCAGCAGGCGTTCGCCCGGCAGTTCGGCGAGCTGACCACGGCCCATCCGACCGTGCCGGCCGTGGAGGGCGCACCGAACGTGCTGCCCGTGGACAGCGAGGGCGGCCGCGCCGCCAACCACTGGCACACCGACGTCACCTTCGTCCTCAACCCGCCGCAGGCCAGCACCCTGCGCAGCATCACGGTCCCGCCGTACGGCGGCGAGACGCTGATCGCGAACGCGGCGGCGGCCTACCGGGACCTGCCGGAGCCGCTGCGGCGGCTGGCGGACTCGCTGTGGGCGGAGCACACCAACGACTACGACTACGCCGTGCCCGCGGAGGAGGTCGACGAGGAGCAGGCCGCCCGGCGTGCCCAGTTCACGTCGATCAAGTACCGCACCGCGCACCCGGTGGTGCGGGTGCACCCCCTGACCGGGGAGCGGGGTCTGTTCATCGGCGGGTTCGCGCAGCGGATCGTCGGTCTGTCGGCGGCCGAGTCCCGCAAGATCCTCGACCTGTTCCAGGCGTACGTGGTGCGGCCGGAGAACCTGCTGCGGCACCGCTGGTCGCCGGAGCAGCTCGTGCTGTTCGACAACCGCATCACCCAGCACTACGCCGTCGACAACTACGACGGCCTGCCGCGGCGGCTGCACCGGGTGACGGTCGCCGGTGACGTGCCGGTCGGCATCGAGGGCAAGGAGAGCTGGTCGGTCGAGGGGGACGCGGCGCACTACACGCCCGTCGCCGGGTAACCGCACCGGCACGGTCCGCGTCGGGCGCGTCCGGAATGTGGTCGGCCTCCCCCGCTGGGCGGGGAGGCCGACCACACTGTGGACGTTTTTTCCGTTGTTCCCGTCTCACCCCATGGACGTGCCGCTCCCATGCCCAGCAACACCTCCGCCGGGACACCGCCGAAGGCGGACGCCCCGAACCCGGACGCCCAGGCCCCGTTGACGCACGGTCTGAAGCAGCGTCATCTGTCGATGATCGCCCTCGGCGGTGTCATCGGCGCCGGTCTGTTCGTCGGCTCCGGCTCGGGCATCGCCGCCGCCGGTCCCTCGATCGTCCTCGCCTACACCCTCTCCGGCCTGCTGGTGATGCTGGTGATGCGGATGCTCGGCGAGATGTCCGCCGCCCATCCGTCCTCCGGTTCCTTCTCCGCGCACGCCGAGCGGGCCTTCGGGCCCTGGGCGGGCTTCACCGCGGGCTGGTCGTTCTGGGTGCTGCTGTGCACCGCGGTCGGCCTGGAGGGCATCGGCGCCGCGAAGATCGTCACGGGCTGGCTGCCGGGCACCCCGGAGTGGGCGTGGGTGGCGCTGTTCATGATGGTCTTCTGCGGGGCGAACCTCGCCGCGGTGAAGAACTTCGGCGAGTTCGAGTTCTGGTTCGCCGCGCTGAAGGTCGGCGCGATCAGCCTGTTCCTGGTGCTCGGGGTGCTCGCGATCGCGGGCGTGCTGCCCGGCACCGACTCCCCCGGCACCTCGAACCTCACCGACCTGCTGCCCGGCGGCGGCGAGGGCCTGGTGATCGGACTGCTCGCGTCCGTGTTCGCGTACGGCGGTCTGGAGACGGTCACCATCGCCGCGGCCGAGTCCGAGGACCCGGTGCGGGGCGTGGCGAGCGCGGTCCGCACGGCGATGTGGCGGATCGCCCTGTTCTACATCGGCTCGATGGCCGTCATCGTGACGCTGGTGCCCTGGGACTCGAAGGCGGTCGTGGAGAAGGGCCCCTACGTGGCCGCCCTGGACACCCTCGGCGTGCCCGGCGCCGGTGAGCTGATGAACGTCGTCGTGCTGGTCGCCCTGCTGTCCGCGATGAACGCCAACATCTACGGCTCCTCCCGCATCGCCTACTCGCTGGTGCAGCGCGGCCAGGGCCCGAAGGCGCTCGCGAAGGTGTCCGGCGGGGTGCCCCGGACCGCGGTGCTGGTCTCCTGCGTGTTCGGCTTCGGCTGCGTGGCGCTCAACTACTGGCGGCCCGACGACGTCTTCTCCTGGCTGCTGAACATGATCGGCGGGGTGATCCTGGTCGTCTGGTTCTTCATCGCCGCCTCGCAGTTGAAGCTGCGCCGCCGGCTGGAGCGGGAGACGCCCGGGAAGCTGGTCGTGCGGATGTGGGCGTTCCCGGTCCTGACCTGGGTGGCGCTGGCGGCCATGACGGGCGTGTTCGTGCTGATGGCCCGTGAGCCGGACACCCGTGTGCAGCTGTACTCCACCGGCGCGATGACGCTGGCCCTGGCGGTCGCGGGCCGTGTCCGGCAGCGCCGGCGCAGCTGACCGACGCGCCGCCGAGAAGCCCCCGTGTGATCCGCACGGGGGCTTTTTGCTGCTAGCTTGTTATTGCGAATAAGTTGCAATAACAGTTCGGAGGGGGCCTCCATGCCCGTCTACACGCTGCCGGAACTGCCGTACGACTACGCGGCGCTGGCTCCCGTGATCAGCCCGGAGATCATCGAGCTGCACCACGACAAGCACCACGCGGCCTATGTGAAGGGCGCCAACGACACCCTGGAGCAGCTCGCCGAGGCGCGGGACAAGGAGCAGTGGGCGGCGCTGAACGGGCTGGAGAAGAACCTGGCCTTCCATCTGTCCGGCCACGTCCTGCACTCGATCTACTGGCGGAACATGACGGGCGACGGCGGCGGCGAGCCGCTGGAGAAGGACGGCGTGGGCGAACTGGCCGACGCGATCGCCGAGTCCTTCGGCTCGTTCGCCGCGTTCAAGGCACAGCTGTCCAAGGCGTCGGCGACCACCCAGGGCTCCGGCTGGGGCGTCCTCGCGTACGAGCCGGTCAGCGGGCGGCTGATCGTCGAGCAGGTCTACGACCACCAGGGCAACGTCGGCCAGGGCTCCGTCCCGATCCTGGTCTTCGATGCCTGGGAGCACGCCTTCTACCTCCAGTACAGGAACCAGAAGGCCGACTTCGTCGAGGCCATGTGGCAGGTCGTGAACTGGCAGGACGTCGCCCGCCGGTACACGGCCGCCGCGTCCCGCGCGGACGTGCTGCTGCTCGGTTCCTGAGTCCCCGCGCACCATGACGTCCTGCTCGTGATCGTCTTCTCACCGCTGACCGGGCAGGCGCGAAAAGAGGAAGGGGCCTCCCGCGAGGACGTGACTCGCGGGAGGCCCCTTCCGCACGGCTCAGAGGTTGCTGAAGTCCGGGCCCTTGGTGCGGCTGCGCTTCAGCTCGTAGAAGCCCGGCACCGAGGCGACCGCCAGGGTGCCGTCCCAGAGGCGGGCCGCCTCCTCGCCCTTGGGGGCCGGGGTGACGACCGGGCCGAAGAAGGCGATCTGCTCGCCGTCGGGGCCGGGCACGGCGATGACCGGGGTGCCCACGTCCTGGCCGACCTTCTCGATGCCCTCCTTGTGGGAGGCGCGCAGCTCGGCGTCGAAGTCGAAGTCCTTCTGCTCGGCGTACTCGATGAGGTCGGCCGGCAGACCCACCTCCGCCAGCGCGGCGGCGATCGCCTCCGGGGTCGGGCCCTCGCCGTTGTTGTGGAAACGGGTGCCGAGCGCGGTGTACAGCGGGCCGAGGACGTCGTCGCCGTGCTTCTGCCAGGCCGCGGTGACCACGCGCACCGGCTTCCACGCCTTGGTCGCGAGCATGTCCCGGTACTCCTCGGGCAGCTCGTCGAGCCGGTTCTCGTTGAGCACCGCCAGGCTCATGATGTGCCAGCGGACCTCGATGTTCCGGACCTTCTCCACCTCCAGCACCCAGCGGGACGTCATCCACGCCCAGGGGCACAGGGGATCGAACCAGAAGTCGACGGGGGTCTTCTCGGCCGCGCTCGCGGTCTCGGACATGGCTCTCCTAGGGATACGGGTCTCAGCCCTTCGCAACACCAGGCCCGGGTACCCCATTCCCGGCTGTCCGCTGTCAGGTGCACATGGCAGGATCGGTCCTGTTCAGCATCCGAGACGACGTGAGTTCCGTCACGACCCGAGGGAGTGCCGCCCGTGCCCGGTGAGAATCTGTCCCGCGACGAGGCCCGGGAGCGGGCCGCACTGCTGTCCGTCGACGGCTACGACGTGTCGCTCGACCTGCGTTCCGCGGTGGGCGAGCACACCGGGGACGGACCGCGGACCTTCCGGTCGGTCACCACCCTGCGGTTCCGCTGCGCCGAGCCGGGCGCGAGCAGCTTCGCGGACCTGATCGCCCCGGCGGTGACGGCGGTCTCCCTCAACGGCCGCGACCTGGACCCGGGCGCGGTCTTCGACGGCTCCCGGATCCTGCTGGAGGACCTGGCCGCCGACAACGAGCTGGTCGTGGACGCCCGCTGCGCCTACTCCCGCACCGGCGAGGGCCTGCACCGCTTCGTCGACCCGGAGGACGGCGAGGTGTACCTGTACACCCAGTACGAGCCGGCCGACTCCCGCCGGGTGTTCGCCAACTTCGAGCAGCCCGACCTCAAGGCGCCCTTCCGCTTCGAGGTGCGCGCGCCCGAGGGCTGGACGGTGTGGAGCAACGGCGCGGGCCGGCAGACGGACGGTGTCTGGCGGTTCGCCGAGACCAAGCCGATCTCGACGTACATCACCTGTGTGGTGGCGGGGCCCTACCACTACGTCACCGACTCCTACACCCGCACGTTCGACGACGGCACGACGCTGGAGATCCCGCTCGGCGCGATGTGCCGCAAGGGTCTCGCGCCGCACTTCGACGCGGACGACGTGTTCCTGGTGACCAAGCAGGGCCTGGACTTCTTCCACGACCACTTCGACTACCCGTACCCGTTCGGCAAGTACGACCAGGCGTTCGTGCCGGAGTACAACCTCGGCGCGATGGAGAACCCCGGCCTGGTGACCTTCCGCGAGGAGTACATCTTCCGCGGCAAGGTGACGCAGACGTCCTACGAGGCGCGGGCCAACGTCATCCTGCACGAGATGGCGCACATGTGGTTCGGCGACCTGGTCACCATGGAGTGGTGGGACGACCTGTGGCTGAAGGAGTCCTTCGCGGACTTCATGGGCTCCTTCTCGCTGGTGGGCGCCACCCGGTTCACCGACGGCTGGATCACCTTCGCCAACCGCCGCAAGGCATGGGCCTACCGCGCGGACCAGCTGCCGTCCACGCACCCGATCACGGCCGACATCCGCGACCTCCAGGACGCCAAGCTCAACTTCGACGGCATCACGTACGCCAAGGGCGCGTCGGTGCTCAAGCAGCTCGTGGCGTACGTCGGCCAGGACGCGTTCCTGGAGGGCGCGCGGCGCTACTTCAAGCGGCACGCGTACGGCAACACCCGCCTCGGCGACCTGCTGGCGGCGCTGGAGGAGACCAGCGGGCGCGACATGGGCACCTGGGCGCGCGCCTGGCTCCAGACGGCCGGGGTGAACTCGCTGACCCCGCAGGTGCTGCTCACCGCCGAGGGCCGGATCGACGAGCTGGCCGTGGTGCAGGAGGCGGCCGAGTCGCACCCCGAGCTGCGGCCGCACCGGGTGGCCATCGGTCTGTACCGGCGCAGCGAGGGCCCCGGGGGCCCGGTGCTGGAGCGGTACGCGCGGGCCGAGACGGACGTCGACGGACCGCGCACGGTGGTGGCGGAGCTGGCGGGTGCCGAGGCGCCGGACCTGGTGCTGGTCAACGACGACGACCTGACGTACTGCAAGACCCGGTTCGACGAGACCTCGCTGGCGGCGCTGCGCCGCGGGCTCGGGCACATGACCGATCCGCTGGCGCGGGCCCTGTGCTGGTCGGCGCTGTGGAACATGACACGGGACGCGCTGCTGCCCGCGCGGGAGTTCATCGGCCTGGTGCTGGAGTTCGCGGGCCGGGAGACCGACATCGGTGTGCTCCAGATGCTGCACGCGTGGGCGGAGTCGGCGGCGGTGCACTACGTCGCGCCCGAACACCGCGAGGAGGCCGGACGGGAGCTGTGCCAGGGTGCCTCGGTCCAGCTGCACTCGGCCGAGCCGGGCAGCGAGCACCAGCTGGCGTGGGCGCGGTTCTTCGCGCACACGGCGGACGTCCCGGCCGCCTTCGAGCTGCTGGCCTCCCTGCTGGACGGCACGGTGTCCCTGCCGGGTCTGGAGGTCGACCAGGAGCTGAGGTGGGCGTTCCTGGAGGCGCTCGCGGTGCACGCGGCGGCCGGGGAGAAGGAGCTGGCCGCGGAGCTCGCACGGGACGACACCGCCTCGGGCAGGCGGCATCAGGTGCGGTGCCTGGCCTCGCGTCCGCAGGCCGCGGTCAAGGCGCAGGCATGGGCGCAGGTCGTGGAGTCGGACGAGCTGTCCAACGCCCTGGTGGAGGCGACGATCGCGGGGTTCGAGCAGGCGTCCCAGCGGCATCTGACGGCGCCGTACGTGGAGAAGTACTTCGCGGCGATCGAGCGGGTGTGGGACGAGCGGTCGATCCAGATCGGCATGGACGTGGTGCGGGGGCTGTTCCCCTCGCTCCAGGACTCCGCCGGGACACTGGCCGCGACGGACGCGTGGCTGGCCGCCCACGAGGACGCGGCTCCGGCGCTGCGGCGCCTCGTGCTGGAGTCCCGGGACGATCTCGCCCGCGCGCTGCGCGGACAGGCGTGCGACGCCGCCGCGGCCGGCTGACCGTTACCGAACCCGGGTGAGCGGACCCGTGACCCCTGGCCCCTCCCGAAGGGACCAGGGGTTTTCCACGTCTACTCGGCATCCGAACACCCGTCCTTTAGTGCAGGCTTGTCCAGGTTTGTCGACAGACGTGTAACAGGGGTTCAAGGAGGGACCGGACACGGGAATCCCCCCGGCATGAACCACAACACCCCGCTCTCCCCCCGCCCCCTGCGTCACCTCGCCGAGGTGCACCGCCGTGTGCTGAGCACGGCCCAGCTGCGCGCCCACGGGGTCACGGCCGCAGAGGCGAGCGAGCAGTGCCGGGCCGGCGGCCCCTGGCAGCAGATCCTTCCGGGGGTGTTCCTGCTCCGCCCCGGCCCGCCGACCAGCGAGGAGCGGCTGCACGCGGTGCTGCTGTACGCGGCGCGGGAGGTTCCGCCGGCCGGAGTGCCGGCGCAGCCCGGCCCGGACGAGCCGCACCGCCCCGGCTACACGGAGGCGATGATCACCGGCCTGGCGGCGCTGAACCTGCACGGCTTCGCCGCCGCGCCGCCGCTGCTGTCGCTGGAGCGGATCGAGGTGCTGGTGCCGCGGCTGCGCCGGCTGCGGTCGACGGGCTGCGCCCGCATCGTGCGCACCCCGGCCCTGCCCGCCCCGTGCGTGCGCACCGGGCTGCCGGTGGCGCCCGTGGCGCGGGCGCTGGCGGACGCGGTGGCCGGGCTCTCGGACGCGGTCACGGTCCGGCGGCTGCTGACGGAGGCGGTGCGCGGCGGCCACTGCGAGGCGGCTTCGGTGGTGCGCGAGCTGACCCGGGCCAGGCTGCTGGGCCGGCCGCACGTGGTGGACGCGGTGGACTCGCTGCTGGCGGAGGGGCGGGCCATCACGGAGGAACGGCTGTACCGGATGGTGCGCGAGCACGGTCTGCCCGACCCGGCGTGGAACGTGGACCTGCGGCTGCCGGGCGGCCCGCACCTCGGCGGGGTGGACGCCTACTGGCCGGAACAGGCGGTCGCGGTCGAGCTGGACACCCGGGCGCCCCGCCAGGACGACGACGCGATGTGGTCGGAGTACGTCCGCAAGCGCGAGCATCTGGAGCGGCTCGGGATCACCGTCGTGCACATCACGCCGAGGAAGCTGCGGGAGACGGCGGAGCAGCAGGCGGCCGTGGTCCGTACGGCGCTGATGGCGTCCGGTGACCGCGATCCGGCCGCGTACGTCGTGGTGCTCCCCCGGTAGCGGGGTGCCGGGGACCGCGCCAGGAGGGGAGAGGAGGGGCCGCCGGACGACCGGCGGCCCCTCCTGCTGTCATCGCCCGGTCACCGCTCCTGCCCGTCCTTGCAGTACTCCGCCTCGATCACGGCCTGGCTGTCGCCCGCCCAGTCGCTGTTGAAGTTGAAGGCGAGCGAGTGCCGGCCGTCGGCGGTGGTCACGGCCTCCGAGGCGGAGCCGTGGATGCCGCCGCCGTGGCCCCAGACATGGACGCCGCAGCTGAGTTCACGGTCGATCAGACCGAGGCCGTAGCCCGCGCCGGGGGCCCCCTCGATCTTCACGGTGGTCTTCATCTCCTTCAGCTGCTCCGGCGGCAGCAGCCGTCCGCCGAGCAGGGCCCGGTAGAAGCGGCCCAGGTCCGCCGAGTCGGAGATCATCTCCCCGGCCGACCAGGCGAGCGAGGGATTGAGTGCGGTGACGTCGTACGTCGGTCCGGTCGTCTGCGTGGACAGCTTGCCGTAGGCGCGGCTGCTGGGCTTCGGGACGGTGACGCGGGTGCCGGGGACCGATGTGGCGGTCAGCCGCAGGGGCGCGATGACGCGGTCGCGGACCTCGGCGGCGTAGGGGCGGCCCGTCACCTTCTCGACGATCATCCCGGCGAGGACGTAGTTGGTGTTGGAGTAGCTCCAGTCGGTGCCGGGCGTGAAGTCGGGCGCGTGGCGCATGGCCACGGCGACGAGACCGGCCGGGGTCTGGGTGTCGTAGCGGTGCGCGAAGAAGCCGTCCTTGGCGAAGTAGGTGCGGGCGAAGTCCTCGTCGGAGGTGACGTCGAAGACGCCGCTGGTGTGGTTGAGCAGCTGGCGGACGGTGATCCTGGAGCCGTCGTGGCCGTTGCCGCGCACCACGCCGGGCAGCCACCGGTCGACCTTGTCGTCGAGCGACAGCCGGCCCTCGGCCTCCAGCTGGAGGAGCACCGTGGCCACGAAGGTCTTGGTGATGCTGCCGACGCGGTAGCGGTCCGCCACGGAGCGCGGGGCGCCGGTGCGCAGGTCGCCGACGCCCGCGGTGGCCCGCCAGGTGCCGCGCCCGTCCTTCGCGGTGGCGGTGACCCCGGGAACGCCGTCCTTCACCGCGGCGCGCATCGCCTCGTAGGCCGCCCTGTGCCCGTGCTGCGGCGCGGGCGCGGCCAGGGCCGGGCCGGCCAGGGCCGCGGACACCGCGGCGGCCGTGACCGCGAACAGTGCCGTGCGGGACCGTCGTACTCGTACCGTCATGTCCGTTTCCCCCTTCGCACCCGCACGCCGGAGCGGGCGGTGTGTCGGTCCGGTCGGGGGGAAGAACTCCCGGCGGGTCACGAAGGTTGCCCTGTCTGGGCCTGGTTGAGCACGATTCAGCCCTTCTTCGGCAGCACTCGGTGTCTCACCGTAGAGGGCGCCGGGCCGTTCCGCGAGAACCCGGCGAAGCCTCCCGGATCACCGCGCCGGGTCCGGGCCGGCCGGGGAGCGGGAGGGCCCGGACCAGCGCAGGGGTACGGCCGAAGGTGTCTCGATCACCTCCTTCAGCGTGAAGCGGACCGTGCGCTCGCCGTCGGCGGCGATGTCGGTGCGGGCCTCGCCGGTGATCCTCAGCGCCGTGCCCTCGGTCCAGTCCAGCAGGAGCAGGCCCGCACGCGGGTCGGCGGCGAGGTTGCCGAGGGTGAGGAACATGGAGTTGCCCGGATAGTCCCGCCAGGCCAGCTCGCGCGGGGAGACGACCTCGACGAAGCCGGGGTCGCCGCCGCGGTGGCTGACGTCGGCGCCGTCCTCGTGCACGCTGGCCACGAAGAAGGTGTCGGCCGCCGCGACGAACGCCCGCTGCCCCTCGGTCAGTTCGGCGCCGGACCGGGAGGAGCCGGGCGCACGGCCGGGCACGATCTCGTAGGAGTCTCTTCTCCGCAGGTACTTGGGGCAGTTGGAGAAGACACGGTCGGCGTCGACGGCGATGCCGCGCTCCGAGGGGCGGACCCGGCCGTTCAGGCGCATCCGGCGGCGGGTGCGCGGATCGAGCGCGAGGGTGCCGACGGGGGTGCCGGGGGCGGTGAGGGCCGTCGCGAGCGGGTCGTCCGGGTGCGGCCGGCCCGCGACGGAGACGCTGTGCGGGCCGGTGGCCCGGACGAAGCCGGGCGGGCCGGTGAGCGGGGAGGCCCAGACCGCGCCGGTCACCGGGTCGGCGGCACCGGCGATCAGCAGCGGCTGGAGCTCCAGGAAGGCCGCGGCCACCGGCTTGATGCCGGGCCCGACGGAGCGGCCGACGTGGTCGGCGAGGCCGCGCACCCCCAGGCGGTCCTGAAGGGCGCGCGAGGCGGCGTGGTAGAGGGCCATGGCTCTAGAAGAAGCCGCAGGTCGGGGCGGACGCGACGGGCGCGGGGGCCTCCTCGGCGCCGCTCGGCGCGGAGATCTCCAGCCGGGTGCCGTCCGGGTCGTGGAAGAAGATGCCGCCCGAGGAGGAGCCCTCCCGGTGGGCGACCACGCCGTCGTAGGCGAACTCGACGCCGTAGGTCTTCAGGGCCGTCTCGTACGCGCGGACCCGGTCGACGGACTCCGCCTCGAAGGCGAGGTGGTGCAGTCCGGCGCGGCCGGCGTCGAAGGGCTCGCCCGCCTGCTGCCAGAGGGTGAGCAGGAGCTTCTCGCCGTCGCCGAGGAAGGCGTACCGCCGGTCGTCCTCCTTGCCCTCGCCGAGCACCGCGAAGCCGAGGACGTCCCGGTAGAAGGCGAGCGAGCGGTCGAGGTCGGTGACGTTCAGGCCGATGTGGCCGGTGCGCAGGGCGGTGACGGTCATGGCTTCCCCTCCAGCTGACTGGTTTCCGCCGCGGAGACGTGGCCCGCGACATGGAATCTAACCTGTGACTGCCACGTTAAAGGTTAGGCTCGAAGGGTGTCAACCAGTCACGTACTCTTGAGCGGTTAGCTCGAAGGGAGCCTTCCGATGTCCGCAGACCCCCGCCCCCTGACCGGCGAGCCGCTCGCCCTGGATCTGCTGAACACCACCTGGATGCGCGAGGGCGTGCTGCAGAACCTGCTCGACGGCACCGACGGCCTCGCGGTGTGGCTGACGGCCAACGGGCTCCAGGACCGCTTCACCGCCGACGCGGCGACCCTGCGGCACACCCTGCGCGCCAGGGACGCGATCCGGGCCGCGGTGGACGGCTCCCTCGCCGAGAGCGCCGCGGCCGTGGACGAGGTGCTCGCGCACGGGCGCATCCGGCCCGTCCTCACCGCGGACGGCCCCGGCGAGCAGGCGGAGTTCACCGACCCCGCCTGGGGGCCGGCCTGGCTCGCCGCCCGCAACTATCTGGAGCTGCTCACCGCCGCCCCGGACCGCATCCGCGCCTGCGCGCACGAGAACTGCGTGCTGCACTTCTTCGACACCTCGCGCAACGGCACCCGCCGCTGGTGCCGGATGTCGGTGTGCGGCAACCGCGCGAAGGCGTCCCGCCACTACGCCAAGGGCCGCGAGGACTGACCCGGACACGGAAAGGAGAGGGCGGACCCCGTCACGGGGTCCGCCCTCTCCTTTCCGTGTCCCTGTGCGACGCCGGTACCGGCCGGTCAGTCCTTGGCCCGGACACCGCCGATGTTGATCTCCTCGCAGCTGCGCTCGATGAACTCCCCGACCGTGACGCTCGCCTCGCGGGCGTCCTCCTCGTCCTCGGGGTCGAAGTGGTCGTACCAGTCGAGCAGGGTGTCGAAGTCGCCGCGGACGCCGTCCGGGGCGGCCTCCCGGACGTCCTCCAGGATGTGGTGCTTCTCGTGGAGCGTCAGGTCGTGGCCGACCTGCAGGTCCAGCGGGCTCGCCGCCTCGCAGAAGGCGGCCTGGGCCTTCGCGTCGGCGAAGTCGTCCGCCGTCGCCCACCGGTGGCCCAGCAGACCCACGCCGAGGACCGCGACGACCGACGCGACGGCCACCCGCAGACCCGTGCGCCGTGTCATCACGTTCCTGCCTTGATCGCGTTCAGGTCGTGGGAGTCGAACTTGACGTAGGCGGTCTCGACGGTGCTGCGCATGCAGGAGTTGTTGTCCGTGTCGTTGCTCTTCGAGCGGTGGCCCAGGTCACCGGTGTGGCCGAACTCGTGGCAGCCCATGACGAGCCATTCCCAGTCGGTGTGGTACATCGCGGTGTTGAACTGGATGGTCAGGACGTCGCAGGACGTGAACAGCGCGTTCCAGTCCTTGCAGCGGGTCTGGCCCGCCCAGTCCACGCCGGTGGTCTTGTAGTCGTGGACCTCGATGTCGCCGCCGCCCCAGGACGTGGTGATGACGCTGCGTTCGAGCTGCTGCTTGCCCCACTCCATGGCCCCCTGGCCCTTCGTGGTCAGGTTGAAGCCCTTCACCGCCTGGCTGCGGTTGTCGGGGTCGAACCCGTCGTCGTCGTGACCGGCGTGGGCCGGCGAGGACAGGGAGGCGGCCAGCAGCACTCCCGCAACCGCCGTCCAGGACGAGCGTGTCAGACGTGGCATCTTCTTCTCCCGGAGTTCGTCAGTCGGAGGAGGGGTAGGGCGTGGGCTCCGAGCCGTCGCCGGTGCCCAGGTCGGTGGGCTCCGCCGTCGGCGTGGCGATCGGCGCGCTCTCGTATCCGGTGGGCCCGGCCACGGGCATCTGCGCGGGGGCGGGCAGATCCTCGGGCGGGTTCTTCGTGTCGTAGATGCGCCGGAGGTAGAACGGCAGCGAGAACGCGTCGTAGCTCGCGAGGTCCTGCGCCAGGGGCGAGTCCGGCTCCGCAGAGGTGTGGAAGAAGCCCCATTCGTCGATCTCCGCGCGGCCTTCCGTGGAAATCACGTTCCAGCGCAGCGGGTCGTCCGTCCGCGCCAGGAAGAACAGATACTCCTTGCCGACCTCGCTCCAGGAATAGTTGTTGACCTGGTAGCCGTCACCACTGGCGTCCCAGCCCCATTCCTCGACCTTGATGGGATTCGGGAACTTGTACCAGTTGTTGCGCGAATACGCCTCGGTGACCTGGAGCGTGACGTCCCTGGCCTGGGTGGCCGCACTCTCCTCGCCCGGCTCGGCGGTCTCCTCCGCACCCACGATGCGCCCCGGGTTCACCGCGGTCACCTTCGCCCGCACCACGGCGACCGAGGTCATCGCCATCTGCCCGACACTGTCGAACTCCACGATCTCGACGGCGTGGGCGACGACTTCGGGCTGCTTGTCGAGTTTTCTCCCCCCGGCCTCCGCCGGGAGCATGGCCACCCCGCCGACGACGCCGCCCGCGACGGCCAGGACCGCCAGCGCGGCCGCCCAGACTCTCCCTCTGCGGACAGGTGATTCCGGCATTTGTTCGCCCCTCCGACCGACCCGACACACCAAGATCAACTGAGCGCGCATCCTATGGTTTTGACGCGAGCACGGCAAGAAGAAAAGGGGCCGCCCTTTACCGGAGTCTCATATTCCGATCCCCCGCGGCCACGACGGGCGGCGACCGCACGGAGGCATCCCGCCACCGGCCGCGCGACGAGGGCCTCCGGCCACAACGGGAGCTAAGGGGACCAACCTCCGCACACCGCATAGCGGGTTTTCCCCATACATCCATTTCGGTTCGGCCAACTCTCCCCAAAAGCCCTTCCCTTACGAAAGGCTGAGCGACCGTCCGGGACCGCATTCCGGACTCCTCTGTCCTTTACGTGCAAGGGATGCCGATGACCAACACCCCCCGGCGCGAGTCGATATCGGCCACCAGACGCACGGCTCGCATAGCCGTCGCCGCAGGTCTGGTGGCCGCGCTGTGCGCGCCGATCCCGGTGGCCTTCGCCGACGACTCGAGCCCGCTCGCCGCCGACTCCGGTGTCAAATCCGCCCAGGCCAAGCTCGGTTCGGACGACGCCGACCTGCTGGCCGAGGCCAAGGCGGACGGCGACAAGACCGTCACGCTGATGGTCGCCACCGCGCCCGGCCAGACCGAGCAGGTCGCCGGCCAGCTGGACTCCCTCGACGGCGGCCTGGTCGGCCGCACCGACGACAGGCTCGGCTACGTCCGGGCCACCGTCCCCACCGCCAAGGCGGACGCGGCCATCTCCGCCGCGGCCAAGCTCTCCTCCGTGCACGGCATCGACCTGCGCCAGGAGATCGCGCTGGACGACCCGACGCCTGCCGCCGACAAGGCCAAGGGCGCCCCCGCCGCGACGGCGGGCAGCTACCCGGCCCCGGGGAAGAAGACCCCGGCCGAGAACCCGTACAACCCGTCCTTCGAGACGGGCGCGGTCGACTTCGTCGAGGACCACCCCAAGGCCGACGGCCGCGGAGTCACCATCGGCATCCTGGACTCGGGCGTCGACCTCGGCCACCCGGCCCTGCAGAAGACCACCACCGGCGAGCGCAAGATCGTCGACTGGGTGACCGCCACCGACCCGGTCAACGACCAGGACCTCACCTGGCGCCGGATGAACACCCCGGTCAGCGGCCCCGCCTTCACCGTCGCGGGCGCCGACTGGAAGGCCCCGGCGGGCAGCTACCAGTTCAACCTGTTCCGCGAGTCCTACACCGCGGGCGGCGACGCCAAGGGCGACGCCAACCGCGACGGCGACACCACCGACGTCTGGGGCGTGCTCTACGACGCGGCCGCCGGCACCGTGCGGGTCGACCTGGACAACAACAACGACTTCAGCGACGACGAGGCGATGAAGCCGTACAAGGACGGCTTCCAGATCGGCTGGTTCGGCACCGACGACCCGGCGACCGACGTCGCCGAGCGTCAGCCGTTCGTGGTCGAGATCCGCAAGGACGTCGTCTACAACGCGGCCGGCGCCAAGGCCGACTACGTCAACATCGGCGTGATCGAGTCCGAGCACGGCACCCACGTGGCCGGCATCACCGCCGCCCACGGCCTGTTCGGCGGCCGGATGAACGGCGCGGCCCCCGGCGCGAAGATCGTCTCCTCGCGCGCCTGCACCTGGACCGGCGGCTGCACCAACGTCGCGCTCACCGAGGGCATGATCGACCTCGTCACCAAGCGCGGTGTCGACATCGTCAACATGTCCATCGGCGGTCTGCCGGCGCTCAACGACGGCAACAACGCCCGCGCCGAGCTGTACACCCGCCTGATCGACACCTACGGCGTCCAGCTGGTGATCTCCGCGGGCAACTCCGGCCCCGGCACCAACACCATCGGCGACCCCGGTCTGGCCGACAAGGTCATCTCGGTCGGCGCGTCCATCTCCAAGGAGACCTGGGCCGCCAACTACGGCTCGGCCGTGGAGACCAGGTACGCCATGCTGCCCTTCTCCTCGCGCGGCCCGCGTGAGGACGGCGGCTTCACGCCGACCCTGGTCGCCCCGGGTGCCTCGATCAACACCACCCAGACCTGGCTGCCCGGCGGCCCGGTCACCGAGGCGGGCTACCAGCTCCCGGCCGGCTACTCCATGCTCCAGGGCACCTCGATGGCCTCCCCGCAGGCCGCCGGCGCCTCCGCGCTGCTGCTGTCCGCCGCCAAGCGCAAGGGCGTCGAGCTGACCCCGGCCACCCTGCGCACCGCGCTGACCTCGACCGCCGACCACATCCCCGGTGTGCAGGCGTACGCCGAGGGCGCGGGTCTGATCAACATCCCGGACGCCTGGGACGCGATCCTGGACGGCGCCACCGCCCACCAGTACACGGTCAAGGCGCCGGTCGACACCGCGATCGACCAGTTCCTGAAGACCCCGGGCTTCGGCACCGGTCTCTACGACCGTGAGGGCGGCCTGAAGGCCGGCCAGAAGAAGACGTACGAGATCACCCTGACCCGTACGACGGGCGAGGACCGCGCGATCCGCCACGAGCTCCACTTCGAGAACAACGCGGACCGCACCTTCCGGATCGTCGGCTCCGACGAGATCCGGCTGCCGCTGAACCAGCCGGTCACCGTCAAGGTCGAGGCCGCCCCCCGCTCCGCCGGTCTCAAGAGCGCCATCCTGGAGCTCGACGACCCGCGCACCGAGGGCATCGACCGCCAGATCCTGTCCACGGTCGTGGTCTCGGCGCCGCTGAACCACACCTACTCGGCGTCCTCCTCGGTCCAGCGCAACGCCCACAAGTCGTACTTCGTGACGGTGCCCGAGGGCGCGAAGGCGCTGGAGGTCGCGATCGGCGGTCTGTCCGGCAAGAGCCAGACCCGCTTCGTCGCCATCCACCCCTACGGCGTCCCGTCGGACAACACCGGCACCCCGTACTGCTACAACAACTACCTCGACGGCAACGGCTGCAAGCCGGACGTGCGTTCCTACGCCGACCCGCAGCCGGGCGTCTGGGAGATCGAGGTCGAGTCCCGGCGCACGTCGCCGCTGCTGGACAACCCGTTCAAGCTGGACGTCGCCGTCCTCGGCGCGGCCTTCGACCCGGAGACCGTGACCCTTCCCGAGGCCAAGGTCGGCACGCCCGCCCCCGCCTCCTGGAAGGTGACGAACAAGTTCGCCGCCCTCGACGGCAAGCTGGTCGGCGGCCCGCTGGGCTCGTCCAAGTCCACGCGTCCCGCCATCAAGCAGGGCGAGCTGCACGTCACCACGGTGGAGGTGCCCGCGGGCGCCGCCTCGCTGGACGTCGCCATCGGCAATGTCTCCGACGCCGCCGCCGACCTGGACCTGGCCGTCTACGACGCGGCCGGCACCAAGGTCGCCAGCTCCGCCGACGGTGACTCGGAGGAGGCCGTCTCCGTCAAGAACCCGGTGGCGGGCACCTACCGCATCGAGGTCGACGGCTACTCCGTCCCGGCCGGCACCACCGGGTACGACTACCTGGACGTGTTCTTCTCCAGCGCGCTCGGCTCGGTCTCGGTGGACGCCACCGACCCGGTCCGGCTCGGCACGGGCGCCTCGGCGACCTTCACGGGCAAGGTCACCGCGGCCGCCGCGGCCCCCGAGGGACGTGCGTTCTTCGGCCAGGTCTCGCTGGTCAACGCACGCGGCACCGTCGCGGGCCTCGGCCAGGTGAAGATCGAGAAGGTCACGCCGTAACACCTGTGGCACGACCGGGGGCGGGCGTCCGTGACGGGCGCCCGCCCCTTTCCCGTCCTTCGGCCGCGGGAAGCGCGGCCCCGGGTCAGCCGGTGCCGGAGCAGGTGAGGTCCCGCGCGCCCGCCAGGGACCGCTCGACCGTCCGCCGCCCCTGGTCGAGGGCGTCACGGCCCGTTCCGGACCCGCCCTCGGTCCAGGGGTCGCCGGCCCGGTAGGTCTGCGGCGGCTCGCCGGACTCGCCGGACACCAGGACCAGCATGCGCGCCCCGGTCGTGTAGTAGTCCGGGACACCGGGCCCCTCGTCGGTGAAGACCAGGCGCTCCTTCTTCTCCGCCGGTCTGTAGGACCGCTCCACGTCGAGAACGATCCTGAACCGGTCGCCCCCGCCCAGCCGCCGGACGTCCGCCACGGTGCCCTCGGCGATGTCACGGGAACAGGCGATCAGCCCCTCCTCGGTGAGCAGGGCGTCGCCCCCGCCGTCCAGGCTCCCGTTGTGGGCCACGAGATACGCCGCCCCGGTCCCCAGCAGCGCCACGGCCACGGACGCGGCGAGGACGAGCGCACCCAGCCGGCGCCGCCTGCGCGACCGCCCGGAGCGCTCCGGCTGCTCCTGCCCCTGCTCCTGTTGCTCCGGCTGCTGCTCCTGCTGCTCCTGCTGCTCCTGCTCCGGCTGCCGGTCCTGCGGCCCCTGCCCCGGCTGCCGTTCCCGCCGGTCCCGCGGCTCCGGTCGCCGGGGCGCGGCGGCGCTGCGGACCAGTCCGTCGCCGATCCACCGCAACTGCTCCCGCACGACGGCCATGTCCCGCTCCGCGGCCGCATGCCGCTCGGCGGCCGCTCCGTCCTTCCCGCGAGCGGGCTCGCCCAGCAGGACCGCCATCAGCTCGTCGTCCTCGTCCATCCTCACACCGTCTCTTCCGCGCACAGCCGCTGCCGCAGGAACTTCGCCGCCGCGTAGAGCCGGCTCTTGACCGTGCCCAGCGGGACACCGAGCTGCTCGGCGATCTGCGGCACCGACAGATCGGCGTAGTAGCGCAGGACCAGCACCTGCCGCTGCGCCGCGGGCAGGGCGTCGAGGCCCTCGGCGACCGTGAGGGCCACCAGGCCGTTCTCCGGGCCGTCGGCGACCAGCGTGTCCGGCGCGGTCAGCAGGGTCAGCCGTTCGCTGACCCGTTCCTGCCGGTGCCTGCCGCGGTGCCAGTCCACGGCGAGGTTCGAGGCGACGGCCGCCGCCCACGCGCCCACGTCACGCGGCGGTTCCTCGCCCCGTGCCCGGCGCTCCAGCAGTCTCAGCCGCACCTGCTGGAGCCCGTCCTGGAGGTCGTCCTGGGGAACTCCGCCGAGGGCCAGTACGGCACGGACCCGGTCCGCCTGCACCGCGTCCAGCGGATCGCTGTCCGCGTCCCCGAGACTCCTCGTCGGCACCGTGTTCCTCTCGATCGTGTTTCTCCTATGACGCGGGAGCCGCACGGATCGTTCGATCACCGTCAGGGACGGTCGCAGGCGAGGTCGCGGGACTCCGGCAGCGCCTCGCCGATCCAGGCGCGGCTGCTCGCCACGTCCTGCGTGCCGACGCTCCAGATGTCCGGCGAGGCGGCACCCCCCGGGATGCTGACGAGGGCGTGGTCGCCCTCGCGCAGACGGGGGTCGACGTCACGGTCCATGACGAAGGTGACCTCCGGCCGCCCGCCGCGCTCCGGCTTGAGGTAGCGGGTGACGCGCAGGGTGATCCGGTCCCGGGCGGCGCCGGGGACGGGGTCCACGGCCGTCACGTCGCCCTCGGCGATGAGCCGGGCGCAGGCGACGTACCCGGGGGCGGAGAGGTCCTCGGCGGCACCGGGGCCGGACTTCTCGTCCGCCGCGGCGCTGCTCGCCGTGCCGGAGTCCGCGGCCCCGTCGCCCGCTCCCGACCCCGCCACGAGCCAGCCCAGGAGGGAGAACACGCCCACCGCGCACGCCACCCCCACGGCGCGCACCCCGAGGACGAAGGGCCGGCGGCGGCGCACGGGGACCCGGACCGGGACCGGCTCGGGTGCGGTTTCGGATACGGATGCGGATACGGATGCGGATGCGGATGCGGCCTCGGGTGCGGGTTCGCCGAGGGCATGGCCGATCAGGCCCAGGTGCTCGCGCAGCAGCGCCACATCGGCCTCGGCCGAACGGTGTTCGGCCATGAAGGCGGCGTCCGCGCGGACCTCGTCCGGCAGTTGCTCGCCGGCGATGACGGCCATCAGCGGATCGGGGCCTTCTCCGTCGATGCCTCCGAAGGCCCCGTGGCCGTCGTAGCCGTCGTAGCCGTCATGTTCGACGGACACGTCACACCACCTCGTCCTCGTGCAGCCGGGCGCGCAGGGCCCGGACCGCCGTGTGCAGCCTGCTCTTGACCGTGCCCTCGGGGATGCCCAGTTCCTCGGCGATCCCGCGCACGGGCAGATCGGCGTAGAAGCGCAGGACGATCACCTGACGCTGGGCGTCGGGCAGTTCGTCCAGGCCCCGGGCGACGGCGAGGGAGAGCAGGCTGGTGTCCTCGCCGGAGGGGAGGTCCGTCTGCCGCAGGGACGCCAGCCGCTCCCCGAGCCGCTCCTGGCGGCGCTTGGCCCGGTGCCAGTCCATCGCGAGGTTGGAAGCCACCACGGCCGCCCACGCGGACACGTCCCGGGGCGCCTCCCGCCCGCTCGCCGCCCGTTCCAGCAGCCGCAGACGGACCTGCTGCACCCCGTCCATCAGGTCCGTCTGCGGCACCCCGCCGAGCGCGAGCACGGCTCGCACCCTGCGTTCCTGGGCCGCGTCCAGCGGATCGGCCACAGCGTGGTCCGCCCCCTGGACGCGGCGGGCCTTTCTGCGCAGCACAGCGCCCCCTCTTCTCGCCGCGTTTCCTCTACGACGCGCGAGGGGGCGGGAACGTTCGGACCGGTCGGCGGAATGTTTTCCTCACTTCCTCCCCGCTGTCAGCATGATCCCCATGACGCACCTCACCAAGGGGGCCAACGCCCCTGTCCCCGCCGCTCTCCTGGGAGTCGCGGTCGGCCGCGACGCCGTCCCCGGGGCTCCGTCCGTGGCGGCCTCGGCCCTGCTCCTGGACGCCACCGGCCGGGTACGGGGCGACGCCGACCTCGTTCTCCACCGCAGGCCGCTGCACCGGTCGGGCGCGGTGCGTCACCTCGGATCCGGTCCGGGCGAGGGCCGGTTCACCGAGTGGCTGGAGCTTGATCTGCCGGCCGTGGAGCCCGAGGTCCGGCGCGTGGTGATCGCGGGCTCCTGCGACGGGGGCACCTTCGGGGAGATATCCGGACTGCACGTGCGGGCCGTCGCCGTCGACGGCACCGTCGCCGCCCACTACGCGGTGACCGGCGCCTCCAGCGAGACGGCCTTCGTCCTCGGCGAGTTCTACCGGCGCGACGGGGCGTGGAAGTTCCGCGCGGTGGGCCAGGGCTACGACTCGGGGCCGGCCGGGCTCGCGGCCGACTTCGGGGTGGACCCCGGGGCGGCGGCGTCCTCGGGCCCGGTCCCGCTGACGGGCGTGGCGAAGGCCGGCTCGGCCCCGCCGGGAGTGCCCTCGGGACCGGCCGGGGCCGGGGCGCCCGCCGTGCCCGCCGTGCCCGCCGTGCCCGCCGTGCCGGAGCGGGCCGTGGGCGGGCTCTCGAAGACCCGGTCCGACGCGGCGCGGCCCGCCGCGGAACCGGCCCCGGCCCCGGAACCGACCCTGGAATCGGCCCCGGTCCTGGAACCGGCTCCCGCAGAGCCCGCCGCCCGGGAGGAGTCCCCGTTCCACGGCCCCGGCTTCTTCGACTTCGAGCCGTACACGGTCTCCGGCGCCGGATCGGACACCGGCGTCGAGAAGGTCATGGTCACGGTGGACATCCCGTTCCCGCCGGAGTGCGCGCCCGTGATCATGGAGGCGCAGGTGGCGGAGGGCCGGCACCAGTCGATCTACGTCCAGATGCCCGGTCGGGCCGACCACGTCTTCGGCCACGATCTGCCCGACCGGCGCGGCAGCACCCTGTTCGTGCCGCCCCGCAAGGGCGGCCCGGTGAAGCTGATCGTGCGCAGCAACGGGGAGTGGACGCTCACCGTGCGCCCCCTGTCGACGGCCCGCGGGATCGGCCCCGGGACGGTACGGGGGCGCGGCCCCGAGGTCTTCGCCTACGGAGGCGGCACCGAGGCCGAGGTGAAGATCCGGGTCAGGGACCGCGAGAAGCAGTGGTTCAGCCTGAACTACTACAAGGCCGACGACAGCACCCCCCTCAAGAAGGACCGGTACCTCCACGCCGGCGACGGCAGGATCAAGAAGACCGTGCGGATTCCCGAGGGCCCGCTCCTGCTCGTCGTGGAGCACGGCGTCAACGAGTGGGACCTCACCCTCGACCCGCTGCCCGCCCGCGCGCCGGAGCCGGAACCGAAGGCCCCCGCGCCCCGCCGCGCCGAGCGGACGGGCCCACGGCCCTTCCACGACGCGGAGACGGGCCGCAGGACCGGTGTCTACGCGGGACGGGGCACGCAGACCGTCACCCTGGTCAACCCGCGGCCGGGCCGGCCGGCGCTGGTGCGGTACGCCTTCGAGGGCGAGGTGAGACGCCTGATGCTCGCGGTGGTCGGCATCGACGCCTACGGCGACGAGGACGAGTGGCTCAACGGCGTGCACCACGGCGTGCGGGGCGTGCGCATGCTGTTCGCCCGGGGAGAGGCCGAGCAGACCCTGCGGGTGGAGCACGGGGGCGGGTGGAGCCTGACCCTGCTGCCCGAGGAGGAGGCGCCGCTGCTCACCGGCCCGGCCGAGGGCCAGGGCTCCAGCGTGCTGCGCTGGCCCGGGCCGCCCACGCTGATGACGCTCCAGCGGACGTCCACCCGCGGAAAGATCCACCCGCTGGCCGCGGACGCCATGAACCACCCCCTCGGCAAGCGGGCCTCGATCGCCGACACGGTCGGCCGGGGCCGGCCCGTGACGGGGCCGGTGTGGGTGGACCCGGGCGGGACCTGCTTCGTGACCGTGACCACGGCCGAGCACACGACCTGGCGGCTGGAACCGGTCCCCCTCGACGCGGCCCCCGTGCTCGGCGCGCGCACCGAGGGCGGCTGGTACGGAGTCGTACGTCACACCGGACCCGAGACGGAGCTGTCGGTCGCCTCGACGAAGGACGGGACACAGATCTACGAACTGGACGAAAACCTGTTCCCGATCCGGAAAATCACCGGATCTTCCGGCCCGTACCGTGTCCGGAGCGCGATCCTCCAGGTCCGCTCGCACGGCGAGTGGGTGCTCGGGCTGCGCCCGTGACAGGAGTGGCGGTCCACCCCTCGGGCAAACGATTGGACATATACGCCCCGGTCCCCCGCATGATGGAAGAGTCCCGGCCGTCTGGGCGCACACAGGCACGTCACGCAGAGGAGTCCCCGTGAAGGTAGGAATCGTCGGAGCCACCGGCCAGGTCGGCACGGTCATGCGCAGGATCCTCGCGGAGCGGGACTTCCCCCTCGACGAGCTGCGCCTGTTCGCCTCGGCCCGCTCGGCGGGGACGGTCCTGGACGGTGTCACGGTGGAGGACGCCGCGACGGCCGACTACTCCGGCCTGGACATCGTCCTTTTCTCGGCGGGCGGCGCGACCTCGAAGGCGCTGGCCGAGAAGGTCGCCTCGCAGGGCGCGGTCGTGATCGACAACTCCTCGGCGTGGCGCAAGGACCCCGAGGTGCCGCTGGTGGTCTCCGAGGTCAACCCGCACGCGATCGCCGACCGCCCCAAGGGCATCATCGCCAACCCGAACTGCACCACCATGGCCGCCATGCCCGTGCTGCGCCCGCTGCACGAGGAGGCCGGTCTGGAGGCGCTGGTCGTCGCCACCTACCAGGCGGTCTCCGGCTCCGGCGTGGCCGGTGTCGCCGAGCTGCACGGACAGGCGCTGAAGGTGATCGCCGACGCCGACAAGCTCACCCACGACGGCGCGGCCGTCGACTTCCCGGAGCCGGGTGTCTACAAGCGGCCCATCGCCTTCAACGTCCTCCCCCTCGCGGGCTCGGTCGTGGACGACGGCCTGAACGAGACCGACGAGGAGCAGAAGCTCCGCAACGAGTCCCGCAAGATCCTGGAGATCCCGGAGCTGAAGGTCTCCGGCACCTGTGTGCGCGTGCCGGTGTTCTCCGGCCACTCCCTCCAGGTCAACGCCCGTTTCGCCCGCCCGATCAGCCCCGAGCGCGCCGCCGAGCTGCTCGGCGGCGCCCCCGGTGTGGCCCTCAGCGACATCCCGACGCCGCTCCAGGCCGCCGGCCAGGACCCGTCGTACGTCGGCCGCATCCGCAGGGACGAGACCGTCGAGCACGGCCTCGCCCTGTTCATCTCCAACGACAACCTCCGCAAGGGCGCCGCGCTGAACGCCGTCCAGATCGCGGAGCTGGTCGCCGCCGAACTGAAGGCGGCCCGCGCCTAGGGGCTGTCGGGCCCCGGGGGTCCGCAGGTCCTAAAGTCTGCGGACCTCGTAGAGGAAGCAGCCGTACTCGACGGCCCGGACGTGGACCAGTGCCACGGCCGGGTCGTCGAACGCTTCCCGGAGGGCCTTCTCGAAGCCGCTCTCCACGAGCCGTCCGCCCAGGATGCGGCCGTCGGCGGAGTAGCGCCGCAGCACCCGGCGGGCCTGGGTGAAGGGCAGGTTCCCGCCCTCGAAACCCGTGCACTCCCCGGCGTGGACGAAGACCGGGCCCTGCTCGTCGTACGCGCCCGGGTCCACGCCCGTCTCCGCCGCCCAGCGCCGCAGCGGGGCGTACGCGACCAGCGCGATCCGCTCCCCCGGGCGGCTTCTGCGCAGACAGCAGCGCAGCGGCGCGCCTCCCTCCTCGTCCGTCACGGGAACCGTCTCGCGCCCCGCGTCGTCGGCGGAGCACAGTTCCTTCAGGACCGATGCCTCCACGGGCCGTGCGCTGTAGGTCGTCATGTACCCAGCGTCACCGCGAGGCGCCTCGCGCACCGGCGGAATCCGGACATCGTGCTCCCCGTGTCCCTGTGCCGGCGGCTGTGCGGTTCACCCGGCAGAGGGTTTCCCCTCGCCTCGCCCGGGACGGGCCTCGGCCAGCCCGGATCGGCCCACGCGCATGGAAGGATGGCCGGACCGACACATACGAGGTGGACCGAGGAGATGACCGCGTGCCTGGCACAAACCTGACTCGCGAAGAGGCGCAGCAGCGGGCGGAGCTGCTCACCGTTGACTCGTACGAGATCGATCTCGACCTCTCCGGCGCGCAGGAGGGCGGCACCTACCGGTCCGTGACCACGGTGCGCTTCGACGTCGCCCGTGACGGGGCGGAGTCGTTCATCGACCTGGTGGCGCCCGCCGTCCACGAGGTCACGCTCAACGGCGACGTGCTGGACCCGGCCGAGGTCTTCGCGGACTCCCGGATCGCGCTGCCCGGTCTGCTCCGGGGCCGCAACGTCCTGCGGGTGGCCGCGGACTGCGCCTACACCAACACCGGCGAGGGCCTGCACCGCTTCGTCGACCCGGTCGACGACCAGGCGTACCTGTACACGCAGTTCGAGGTGCCGGACGCCCGGCGGGTGTTCGCGTCCTTCGAGCAGCCCGACCTGAAGGCCACCTTCCAGTTCACGGTGAAGGCGCCCGAGGGCTGGACGGTCGTCTCCAACTCGCCGACGCCGGAGCCGGCGGACAACGTCTGGGTCTTCGCGCCGACGCCGCGGATCTCGTCGTACATCACGGCGCTGATCGTGGGCCCGTACCACTCGGTGCACAGCGTGTACGAGAAGGACGGCCAGAGCGTGCCGCTGGGCATCTACTGCCGCCCGTCCCTCGCGGAGCACCTGGACTCGGACGCCATCTTCGAGGTGACCCGGCAGGGCTTCGAGTGGTTCCAGGAGAAGTTCGACTACGCGTACCCGTTCGAGAAGTACGACCAGCTGTTCGTGCCGGAGTTCAACGCGGGCGCGATGGAGAACGCGGGCGCGGTGACCATCCGTGACCAGTACGTCTTCCGCTCCAAGGTGACGGACGCGGCGTACGAGCTGCGCGCGGAGACCATCCTGCACGAGCTGGCCCACATGTGGTTCGGCGACCTGGTCACCATGGAGTGGTGGAACGACCTGTGGCTGAACGAGTCGTTCGCCACGTACACCTCCATCGCCTGCCAGGCGTACCACCCCGAGTCGCGCTGGCCGCACTCGTGGACGACGTTCGCGAACTCCATGAAGACGTGGGCGTACCGCCAGGACCAGCTGCCCTCCACGCACCCGATCATGGCCGAGATCCGTGACCTGGACGACGTGCTGGTCAACTTCGACGGCATCACCTACGCCAAGGGCGCCTCGGTGCTCAAGCAGCTCGTCGCCTACGTCGGCATGGACGAGTTCTTCACCGGCGTGCAGACCTACTTCAAGCGCCACGCGTTCGGCAACACCCGGCTCAGCGACCTGCTGACCGCGCTGGAGGAGACCTCCGGCCGCGATCTGAAGACCTGGTCGAAGAAGTGGCTGGAGACGGCCGGCATCAACATCCTGCGCCCGGAGATCTCCACGGACGCCGACGGGGTCGTCACCTCCTTCGCGATCCGCCAGGAGGCCCCGGCCCTCCCGGCCGGCGCGCAGGGCGAGCCGGTGCTGCGCCCGCACCGCGTCGCGGTCGGCCTGTACGACGTGAACGAGGCGGGCAAGCTGGTGCGCACCGACCGCGTCGAGCTGGACGTGGACGGCGAACTGACCGCGGTGGCGGAGCTGGTGGGCCGGGCGCGCCCGGCCGTCGTGCTGCTCAACGACGACGACCTGTCCTACGCCAAGGTCCGCCTGGACGCGCAGTCGCTGGCCTTCGTCACCGAGCACCTCGGCGACTTCGAGGCGTCCCTGCCGCGTGCCCTGTGCTGGGCGTCGGCCTGGGACATGACCCGTGACGCGGAGCTGGCCTCCCGCGACTACCTGTCCCTGGTGCTGTCCGGCATCGGCAAGGAGTCGGACATCGGTGTGGTGCAGTCGCTGCACCGCCAGGTGAAGCTGGCGATCGACCTGTACGCGGACCCGGCCGCCCGGGAGGCGCTGCTGACCCGCTGGACGGACGCCACGCTGGCCCATCTGCGCTCGGCCGAGCCGGGCGGGGACCACCAGCTGGCCTGGGCGCGTGCCTTCGCGGCGACGGCCCGCACCCCGGAGCAGCTGGACCTGCTGGAGGCTCTGCTGGACGGCTCCCAGACGGTCGAGGGCCTGGTCGTGGACACCGAGCTGCGCTGGACGTTCGTCCAGCGGCTCGCGGCGGTGGGCCGGTTCGACGAGACGGAGATCGCGGGCGAGTACGAGCGGGACAGGACGGCCGCCGGCGAGCGGCACGCCGCGACCGCCCGTGCCGCGCGTCCGACCGCGGAGGCCAAGGCGGAAGCCTGGGCGTCGGTCGTGGAGTCCGACAAGCTGCCCAACGCCGTGCAGGAGGCGGTGATCGCCGGCTTCGTGCAGACCGACCAGCGTGAGCTGCTCGCGCCCTACACCGAGCGCTTCTTCGCCTCGGTGAAGGACGTGTGGGAGTCCCGCTCGCACGAGATGGCCCAGCAGATCGCGGTCGGCCTGTACCCGGCGGTCCAGGTCTCGCAGGACACCCTGGAGCGCACGGACGCGTGGCTGGCGTCCGCCGAGCCGGGCGCCGCGCTGCGCCGTCTGGTCTCGGAGTCCCGCTCGGGCGTCGAGCGCGCCCTGCGCGCCCAGGCGGCGGACGCGGCCGCCACCGCGTAACCCCTTCGGAGGGCGCCCGGCCCCGGTCACCGACCGGGGCCGGGCGCCCTCCGTCGTGCCGGGGTCGTGCGCCGCGGCCCCGGAGTCGCCGTCATGGTCGGGGGGCGTCCCCACGGGTCCGGTACGCGTTCGTGCCCGGCTGACCGCGGGAGCCGGGCCGCGCGCCGTCGGCCGGGCCGCGCGAGGCGGCGGGACCGCCGAGCGGGGCGGGAGCGAGTCCGCGGACGGATGCCGGCCGGCTGGATCTACCGCCGCAGCGCGGCCTTCGTCATGGCCGCCGGAGGCTTTTGGTCGTTCTTCCCGGCGGGACCGGACGGTCGCGGGGTGCGCGCGGACCGTCCCGCGCCGAGCTGTCCGGTGATCGTCGCCCCGAACGCCAGTGCCATGCCCGCCAGTTGCACCGGGGTGAGCGCCTGGCCGAGCGCCGCCCAGCCGACGACCGCGGCGGTCAGCGGGGAGAGCGGGCCGAGGAAGGTGACCTGGGTGGCGCTCAGCCGGCCGATGCCGCGGAACCACAGCCAGTACGACACCGCCGTGTTGCCCAGCGCGAGGTAGAGGTAGCCGCCGATCGCGGGGCCGTCCAGCGCGGGCGGGGCACCTTCGACGAACAGGGCGAGCGGGGCGATGAGCAGGCCGCCGGCGGTCAGCTGCCAGCCGGTCAGGGCGAGCGGGCCCACGCCCTCGGGGCGGCCCCACCTCTTGGTGAGCACCGTGCCGGCGGACATCGACGCGGTCGAGGCGACGGCCGCCAGCACACCGACGGGATCCAGCGCCCCGGCCGCCTTCAGCACGACCAGGCTGACGCCGGACGCCGCCGCGATCCCGGCGAGCACCGCGCGCAGCGTGGCCCGCTGCCCGAGCAGCACCGCCGAGAGCCCGACCACGAACAGCGGGCCGGCCGACCCGACGACCGCGGCCATGCCGCCCGGCAGCCGGTAGGCCGACAGGAACAGCAGCGGGAAGAACGCCCCGATGTTCAGCGCGCCCAGCACCGCGGCCTTCCCCCACCAGGCGCCGCGCGGCAGCACCCGGGCGAGGGCCAGCAGGAGCAGCCCGGCGGGCAGGGCCCGCACGAGGCCGGTGAACAGGGGGCGGTCGGCGGGCAGGAACTCGGTGGTGACGGCGTAGGTGGTGCCCCAGGAGACCGGGGCGAGCGCGGTGAGCAGAACGGTCGCGGACCGCTTCATGACGGGTGGTCCTTCCTGTGCGGCGGGAAGTCGGGGTCAGACGGTGACCGGTGCGGCACCGGCGGCACCGGCGGCACCGGCGGCACCGGCGGCACCGGCGGCACCGGCGGCACCGGCGGCGGGCTTCGCCGCCGCGGGGCCGGCGGCGACCGTGACCGGTGCCGGCCGGACCGCCTCCGCGGGCAGCCGGCGCTCGGCGCGGACCAGCAGGGCGGCGGCGACGGCCGAGGTGACGATCAGGACGGCCCAGGGGGCGCGGCCGTCGAGGGCGAGCAGGGCGGTGAACAGCGAGGGCGCCACGGCCTTCGCCAGCGACCAGGACATCTGGTAAGCCGCCATGTACCGGCCGCGCACCGCCTCGGGGGCCGCCGACACCGCCAGCACCTCGGCGGCCGGGCTGTGGATCAGTTCACCCAGGGTGTAGACGACGACCACCACCGCCAGCGCGGCACCCAGCACGGTGTCGTCGGCGGGCCGTACGGTGCCCAGCACGATGTTCGCGGCGAACGCGGCGGCGAAGAGGGCGCCGCCCAGCGCCGCGGCCCGGGTGCGCCGGGCGCCGGTCCGCCGGACGCGGGAGCCGACGTACACCCCGGCGGCCGCGCACAGCACGGTGTTGACGGTGAAGGCGGACCCGGTGAGGACGTCGGGGCCGTTCAGCCACTGGACGATGAAGAGCGGGAAGAGCACCGACAGGGCCGAGTAGTTGAGCGCGTTGAGGAAGTTGGCGCCGGTGACGACCAGGAAGGGCCGGTCGGCCAGCACGAGCCGGTAGCCGGCACCGGACCGGGGCGCGGGGCCCTCCCCGGTGGAGCGCACCGGCTTCAGCGGGCGGACCAGCAGCGCGGCGAGCGCGAACGTCAGGGCGTTGCCCCAGGCCGCGTAGGTGTAGCCGACCGGGCCCGCGAGGGCGACGACCACGGTGGCCAGCAGGGCTCCGGCACCGTTGCCGCCGTTCTGGAGCGCGCGCGTGGCGGCCTGGAGCCGGTCACGCGCCTCACCGCGGGCGATCTCGCCGATCAGCGACTGGTTGACGGCCGGGAAGGCCCGGTCGGCGGCCGCGGTGACCAGGGCGACCGCGGCGAAGGCGGCCGGGGAGTCCGCGAAGGGGTACAGCGCGAAGCCCACCACCCGCACCGCGTACAGCGCGTACAGCATCCGCTTGGCGCCGTACCGGTCGATCGCCGCCCCGGCCAGCGGGAGCGCGCCGAGCCCGGCCAGCCCGGTGATCGTGAGGACCGCGCCGACGGCGGCGAAGGACAGCCCGGTGACGTGATGGAAGAACACCAGGGTGAAGGGGATGTACAGGCCCGTTCCGACGCCGTTGACGGCGGCGGCGACGGGCAGCGCCCACTCCCCCGGTACGCGCTGGTCCTTGTGACGCATGTCGGCCCCCTGCGACGGTCCGGCGCGAGACCCGCCGGAATGACTTGACGGAAAGTAGCTTAGCTCTAAGCAACTCTCAGTCAAGCTACTTTCCCCTAAGCAACTTCCTGCCCATCTACTTTCTCGTGAGCCACTTTCTTGCAGCCCACCGAGCGGAAGCGGATACTCCTGCCATGAACCCGAACCCCGACCCCCAGGACCGTCCCCGGGACGCGGTCGACGCGATCATCGGCCAGTGGGCGGCCGTCCGGCCCGACCTCGACACCAGGGCGATGGAGGTCTTCGGCCGCATCTACCGGCTCTCCCGTGCCATGGGCGACCGGATGGAGAAGAGGTACGGACAGTTCGGGATCTCCCGCGGCGAGTTCGACGTCCTCGCCACCCTGCGCCGCGCCGGCGAGCCCTACACCCTCTCGCCGCGCCGGCTGTCCTCCACCCTCATGCTCACCACCGGCGGCATGACCGGCCGGCTGGACAAGCTGGAGCGGGCCGGCCTGCTGCGCCGCTCCCCCGACCCGCACGACCGCCGCGGCCTCCAGGTCACCCTCACCGAGCAGGGCCTCACCCTGATCGACCAGGCGGTCGGCGCGGGCCTCGACCTCCAGACCGAGGCGCTGTCCGCCCTGGACGACGCCGAGGCGGAACGCCTGGCCGGCCTGCTGCGCAAGCTGCTCGCGGGCACGCAGGACAGCCGGGACTAGCGGGATCAGGAGGACTCGTGACGGACTGGGAGATGCGGCCGGCCACGGCGGCGGACGTCGAGGCGGTGGCCGAGCTGCGGGCCGTGGTCATGCGGCCCGACCTGGAAAGACTCGGCCGCTACGACGACCACCGCGTCCGGCAGCGGCTGCGCGACGGCTTCGAGCCCGCGCACACCTGGACGATCGAGGCCGCCGGCGCCTTCGCCGGCTGTGTGGCCCTGCGCCCGGCCGGCGACGCCCACTGGCTGGAGCACTTCTACCTCGACCCCGCCCTGCACGGCCGTGGCGTCGGCACGGCCGTCCTGCACACCCTGCTGGACCGCTGCGACCGCGCGGGCACGCGCGTGCGGCTGAACGTCCTCAGCGGCAGCGCGGCCCGGCGGCTCTACGAGCGCGCGGGGTTCGTGACGGAGAGCGAGGACCCGGTGGACGTCTTCATGGTCCGCGAGCCGGCCTGAACCGCGCTCGGCCCACGCGGGCGGCGAGAGCGGCCTCGGTCTCCTCCGGGGCCGCCCGGCCCCCCGCCCGGACGACGTACCCGTCCGGCCGCACCGGCGGCGTCGTACGGCGGTCGCTCGACCGGCGCTCCGGCGCTCCACGGCCGGCAGGCGGTGCAAGCGGGAGGGCGGAGCGGGCCGGCGGGGCCGGAGCCGGAGCCGGCGACGGTCACGGCGGGGCCGGAGCCGACGACGGTCACGGCGGGGCCGGAGCCGGAGCCGGCGACGGTCACGGCGGGGCCGGGGGCGGTGCCGGCGACGGTCACGGCGGGGGCGGTGCCGGCGACGGTCACGGCGGGGGCGGTGCCGGCGACGGTCACGGCGGGGCCGGGGGCGGTGCCGGAGGCCCCGCGGCAAGAGGCCGGGAAGGACCGAGGGCGCCGGTCCCTGCCGTGCGTACGGCGGGAGCGGCGCCCTCGGGAAGAGCGGGTGGCAGGTCGGGTCAGGCTCGGGCCTTGGCCTTGGGCTTGGTGACCCGGTAGGCGGACCGGTCCAGGACCATCACGAGGCCCACGATCGCCGCGAAGATGGCGATCGGGAGGATCACGAACAGGCCCAGCGTCTCGATGACGCTCAGGCCCGTGCCGGGGTCGTCACCGTCGTCACGCGTCAGCGCGAGCGCGGGGGACGACATGAGCAGCATCATCAGCGTCGTACCGGCGGCCAGGGCGCCGGCGCGCAGGGCGTTCTTCTTGTCCACGGTGCCAAACTAGCGAACGCCGGTCGGGGCCGCGCGCCCGGGGGTCCGTTATGAGGACCGGACCCCGTCGCGTGCCCCTCCCGCCCTCACTCCCCCGGCCGCCGGATCCCCTCCCGCAGCACCTCGGCCAGGGCGCGCAGCCGCTGTGACCCGGCCAGTTCCTCCAGGGGCACCGGCCGCCCCGCCGCGTCGGCGACGGGCAGACGCCAGTTGGGGTACTCGTCCCAGGTGCCGGGCAGGTTCTGCGGGCGCCGGTCGCCGACGCCGTCCGGCAGCCAGACGCCGACCAGCCGGGCGGGTGTGCTCAGCAGGAAGCGGTGGACGGCCCGGACCTCGGCCTCCTCCGACGAGACCGTCCCCGCCTCCTCCGCCGAGACCGTCCCCGCCTCCTCCGCCGAGACCGTCCCCGCCTCCTCCGCCGGGACCGTCCCTGCCTCCTCCGCCGGGACGGCTCCGGTCCCCTGCGGCCCGCCGCCGTCCAGCAGGCCCAGCCGGGTGAGCACCGCCAGCCACTGGGCGACGTCGGTGGCGGCCTCGTCCCGTTCGTCGGCCAGCGGCCGGGCCAGCAGCCCCAGCCGGTCGCGGAGTTCGACGTGCTCACCCGTGAGGCGGGCGGCGGTGGGCGGCAGATCGTGCGTGGTGGCGGTGGCCAGACAGTCCGCCCGCCAGGCCGAGGGAGGCAGCGGCAGCCCGTCCCCGTCCCAGTCCCGCTCGAACCACAGCACCGACGTCCCCAGCACCCCCCGTTCGCGCAGCGCCTCCCGCACACCCGGCTCGACGGTCCCGAGGTCCTCCCCGATGACCACCGCGCCCGCGCGGGACGCCTCCAGCACGAGCACCGCGAGCATGGCCTCGGCGTCGTAGCGGATGTACGTGCCCTCGGTGGGCGGCAGCCCCTGCGGCACCCACCACAGCCGGAACAGGCCCATCACATGGTCGATGCGCAGGGCGCCCGCGTACCGGAAGAGGGCTCTGAGCAGGGCCCGGAAGGGCGCGTAGCCGGACGCGGCCAGCCGGTCGGGCCGCCACGGGGGCAGCCCCCAGTCCTGGCCGCGGGCGTTGAAGGCGTCGGGCGGGGCCCCCACCGACATGCCGGCGGCGAAGAACTCCCCGAGCGCCCAGGCGTCGGCTCCCCCGGGATGCACCCCCACGGCGAGGTCGTGCACGATCCCGACCTCCATCCCCGCCTCGCGTGCGACGCGCTGCGCGGCGACGAGCTGGGTGTCCGTCAGCCAGGCCAGCCAGGTGTGGAAGTCCACCCGGTCCCGCAGTTCGGTCCGGGCGCGCGCGGTGCCGGCCGAGCGGGGATCCCGCAGCGCCTCGGGCCACAGCTGCACGTCACCGCCGTACACCTCGGCGAGCGCGTTCCAGGTGGCGTGGTCCTCCAGGGCGGGCCCCTGCCCGGCCAGGAAGTCGCGGTAGGCGGCGGCCCGTCCGGGTCCGAGCGGCACGGCGTGGACGAGTTCCAGGGCCTCGCGCTTGAGCTCCCACACGGCGTCCCGGTCGATCAGCGCGCCCTTGTCCAGCACGGACTCCCTGAGCCGGGCGGCCCGTTCGAGCAGGCCGGCGATCCGCTCACGGTCCTCGACATGGGCGAACTCGGGGACGTTCTCGACGCGCAGATGCACGGGGTCGGGGAAGCGGCGGGAGGAGGGCCGGTAGGGCGAGGGGTCGGTCGGCGTACCGGGCACGGCCGCGTGCAGCGGGTTGACCTGGACGAACCCCGCTCCGAGCGTCCGCCCGGCCCAGGCGGTCAGCTCCTCCAGGTCCCCGAGGTCGCCCATCCCCCAGGACCGTCGCGACAGCAGGGAGTAGAGCTGCACGAGCAGGCCGTACGACCGCCCGGAGGGCGCCGTCAGCCGGGCTGGGGCGACGATCAGCCACGCCTCGGCGGCACGCCCGTCGGCGGCGTCGGCCGTCAGCCGGTGCACCCCGCACGGAAGTCCCGCGAGCCCGTCCCCGGCCGGTCCGGCGTCGCCGGGTGCCTCGAACGTCCGCTCCCGGCCGTCCTCCGTCCCGATCCGCAGACGCGTCCCCGGCGGGAGCGCGGTGACGGCCTCGGGCGGGGCGCCGCCCTGCCAGGCGACCACGGCCGGCGGGAGCAGCCGTGCGGCGCGTTCCCGCTCGCGGGCGGCGAGGGCGGCGCGTACGGCCTGCGGTGTGTCCGCGTCGACGCCGAGGGCGGCGAGCGCCCGGGTGACGGCGACGGGCGAGGCCGTCACCGTGCGGTCGGGGGAGGGACGGTAGGAGGTGGCGACGCCGTGCAGTTCGGCGAGTCGGGCCAGCTCCTCGTCCAGGGGCCGGTCCGGGCTGGATGCGGTCATCTACGGCCTCGTGGAGTGGGCGTCCGGGACGGCGAGCGGCGGTTCGCTGGTGAGGGGTTCGGCGTCGGGCAGCGGGGGTTCGCTGGTCAGCGGGGTCTGGGAGCAGACGCTCTCGGCGGAGAACACACGCACGGGCTCGGCGGTGGGCTCCGCCGGGCGTTTGGACGGGGCCGGGAGCAGAAGGTACGCGGATGCGGCCACGGGGGGCCTCCTTGGTCCATAGCGGGACATGGGACTAACGCTTGCCCTACCCAGCGGACACGACCGCAGACGTCACGGACGACGACTACCGCGTGTCGCCCCCCCCTCCCCGCCCCCTCCCCGCGCCGGCCTCGCGCCGACACCGCCCCCCCCCACTATGTACTCAGTACATGTACTGAGTACATAATGATCCTCATGAGCACCCGTCACATCCTGCTCGGGCTGCTCGCCGCGGGTCCCAGCCACGGCTACGACCTCAAGCGACGGCACGACGAACGTTTTCCGCAGGCCCGCCCGCTGGCCTACGGGCAGGTGTACACGACGCTTCAGCGCCTGGTCCGCGACGGACTCGCCGAGGTCGAGGGCACCGGATCCGAAGGAGGCCCGGAGCGCACGCTGTACCGGACCACCGGGCCCGGCGCGCACGAGCTGGCGCGCTGGGCGGCGGAGGTCACCCCGCCCGCGCCCTTCGTCGTGAACGAGATCTTCGCCAAGGTCGTCGTCGCGATCCTCACGGCCGGGGACCCGGCGGCGTACCTGCGCGACCAGCGGGCCGCGCACATGGTCCGGATGCGCGAACTCACGGCGGTCAAGACCGCCCCCGGCGCGGATCTGTCGACAGTGCTGTCGGCCGACTACGCCCTGACCCATCTCGACGCCGATCTGCGCTGGATGACCACCACCGGCGCCCGGCTCGCTTCCCTCACCGCGGAGGTCGACACCGTATGAGCCCCGACAACCGTCCCGCCCACGCCCCGCTGCTGGCGGCCCGTGGCCTGGTCAAGGCGCACGGCCCCACCCGGGCGCTGCGCGGCGCCTCGGTGGATCTGGCGGCCGGCGAGATCCTCGCGGTCACCGGCCCGAGCGGCAGCGGCAAGTCGACGCTGCTGCACTGTCTGGCGGGCATCGTCCGCCCGGACGAGGGCGAGGTGACGTACGGCGGTGAGCGGCTGGACCGGCTGCCGGAGGCACGGCTGAGCGAGCTGCGGCGCACCGAGTTCGGGGTGGTGTTCCAGTTCGGGCAGCTCGTCCCGGAGCTGACCGCCGCGGACAACGTGGCACTGCCGCTGCTGCTGGCCGGGCAGGGCCGCAGGCAGGCGCGGGCGGTGGCCGTGGAGTGGCTGGAGCGGTTCGGGGTGCGCGGGCAGGAGGAGCTGCGGCCCGGCGAGATGAGCGGCGGCCAGGCCCAGCGGGTGGCGATGGCGCGGGCCCTGGTGACCGGTCCGAGGGTGGTCTTCGCCGACGAGCCGACCGGTGCGCTGGACTCCCTCGCCGGGGAGCGGCTGATGACGGCGCTGACGCACACGGCCCGTGAGTCGGGCACGGCCTTCCTGCTGGTCACGCATGACGCGACGGTGGCGGCGTACGCCGACCGCGAGGTGTCGCTGCACGACGGCGCGGTGGTCGCCGAGGGCGCGGACACGGCGGTGCCGCGGTGAGGCGCGGGCACGGGGGCGTGCGGGTGCGGATGCGCCGGAGCCGGTCGGCGCTGGAGACCGATCTGCGGCTGGCGCGGCTGCTGGTGTCCGCGTCGGACCGGCACGAGTGGTGGCGGATCGCGCTGACCGCGTCCGGCGCGCTGCTCGCGACCGGGTTCGCGCTGGCGGCCGCGGTGCTGGCCACGCTGGAGGGCCAGTACGACGTGTCCGTGGGGGGTGGTCTGCTCGACCGCCCCGGTGAACGGTCGGGCGTGATCGTCGCGCTGCTTCTGCTGCTGGTGCCGGTGTTCGGGTTCCTCGGGCAGTGCGCGCGCGTCGGCGCCGTGCACCGGGACCGGCGGCTGGCCGCGCTGCGGCTCGCGGGGGCCTCGCCCTGGCAGGTCCGCAGGATCGCGGCGGCCGAGACGGGGCTGGCGTGCGCGGTGGGCTCGGCGGTGGCGACGGTGTTCTCGGTGCTCATGCTGCTGACGCAGTGGCACAACCCGCCCGCTCTCGCCTGGGCCGGGGTCACGGCGGTGGCGGTCGCGGTGCCGGCGGCGGGGGTGCTGGTGAGCGTGCTCGCGCTGCGCCGGGTGGTGGCCTCGCCGCTGGGCGAGGTGCGCCGGGTGCGGCGGCAGGCCCGGCCGGGACTGCTGTTCCTGCTGGCGGCGGCCCTGTTCACGGCCGGGGTGGCGGTCGCGCCCCTGCTGTCGGCCGAGCCCGTCGCGCAGGCTCCGCTGATGGTGTGCGCCGGGGTGCTCGCCGTCGGCACGGGCGCGATGTGGCTGGTCGGGGCGACCTCCCGGCTGACCGGACGGCTGCTCGCGGCGCGCACCGGCAGCCCGGCCGTGCTGATCGCGGCGGAGCGGCTGCGGGACGACCCGTGGGCGGCGGCCCGTACGCATGCGGCGGTGCTGCTGGTGACGGTCGTCGGCACCGGGTTCGCCGGGGTGCGGCACGCCCTCGTCGAGGTGCTGGAGTCGGGGGCGGACCTGTCGGAGGACGCGTCCTTCTACATGACGGGCCTGAACCTGACGGCGGCCGCCATCGGCGCGGCCCTGCTGATCATGCTCGGCGCGCTCGCCGTGGGCACCGCGGAGTCGGTGTCCGTCCGGCGCCGGGGGCTGGCCGCCCAGGCCGCCGCCGGAGTGCCCCACGGCACGCTGGGCCGGGCCATGCTGCTGGAGACCGCGCTGCCGCTGGCGCCCGCGGTGCTGCTGGCGGGCCTCGGCGGCATGGTGATCGGCACGGGCTACGCGTCGCTGGTCGGCGGCCCCGGCCGCTCGCTGCCCTGGGAGGCTCTGCTGGTCCCGGTCGCGGTGTACGGCGTGTGCCTTCTGGCCGCGGCGGTCTCACTGCCGCTGCTGCGCCGCTCGCTCCGTCCGGCCGAACTCAGATACGCCTGAGCGGGGCCGGCCGGCCGCGCGTGCCGAAGCGGCCCGCGGCACCGGGGCGGGCCGGACGAGCCGGGGTGGACGGGGGTCTCCCCGGCCTGTCCGGCCCGCCCCGGTCCTTCCCGGGCCCGGTCCCGTACGCCCCTCCCGGGGAATGCGAAGGCCCGGATCCTCAGGCGGAGATGCCGTCGATCCGGGCCAGGGCGTCGTCCGCGCCGTACGGCTGCAGGTACGGCAGCCAGCGCGGGTCCCTATGGCCGGTCCCGATGATGCGCCAGGCCAGGCCGGTGGGCGGAGCGGGTTTGTGGCGCAGCCGCCAGCCGATCTCGCCGAGGTGACGGTCGGCCTTCACGTGGTTGCAGCGGCGGCAGGACGCCACCACGTTGTCCCAGACGTGTTTGCCCCCGCGGCTGCGCGGGATGACGTGGTCGACGCTGGTTGCGACGCCACCGCAGTACATGCACCGGCCCCCGTCGCGTGCGAACAGCGCACGGCGGGTGAGAGGAACGGGCCCCCGGTAGGGAACCCGCACGAAACGCTTGAGCCGGACCACGCTGGGTGCGGGGAGTGTGACGGTTGCGCTGTGCAGGAAGGCGCCGGACTCCTCGAGGGACACAGCCTTGTTCTCGAGGACGAGGACGAGCGCGCGGCGGAGCGGTACGACGCCGAGGGGCTCGTACGACGCGTTGAGGACCAGGACATGCGGCACGGATGCCTCCTTGTACGCCGGCGGCGCGTGGCTCGCGCCGGGACGATCTGCAGTCAGTCTCCCCTCATGCCTGGTGAACGCGCCACCATGTCCCGGTAACGGGCTGGGAGTGTTTTCGACCACATCTGAATCGTCCCCGGGATCGTGAACGGTTCATCCCCCCTGTTCATCCCCGGGTGAGTGTTCTTTCTCCCTCGAACATCGCGACGATCCACACGCGATGCACCGATAGTGTGGTGGACCTTCCCTCCGGTGACCTTTTCGTGACCTTGAACCACTTGACCGCCTGCCGGAGGGCGGACCGTTGCACCTGGAGGTACCCGACGTGTCGTCCCTGCCCGTCCTGCTGGCCGCCGCGAGCCCGTCCCCGTCACCGACGGAGACGGTCCCCGCGGTCCCCACGATCCAGGACGCCCAGGAGAGCGCGAGCCAGGCCGCGAGCTGGGTCGAACAGAACTGGTCGACATGGCTGGCGATCGGGCTGCGCGTGCTGCTGATCGTCGTCATCGCGGCGGTGCTGAGAGTGGTCGTGCGGCGGGCGATCACCAAGCTGATAGACCGGATGAACCGCACCGCGCAGGCGGTGGACGGCACGGCGATCGGCGGGCTGCTGGTCAACGTGGAGCGGCGCAGGCAGCGTTCGCAGGCGATCGGCTCGGTGCTGCGCTCGGTGGCGAGCTTCCTGATCCTCGGCACGGGCGCGCTGATGGTCCTGTCGACGTTCGAGATCAATCTGGCCCCGCTGCTGGCCTCCGCGGGTGTCGCGGGTGTCGCGATCGGCTTCGGCGCACGCAACCTGGTGACCGACTTCCTGTCCGGCGTCTTCATGATCCTGGAGGACCAGTACGGCGTCGGCGACCAGATCGACGCGGGCGTCGCCTCCGGCGAGGTCGTCGAGGTGGGCCTGCGCGTGACGAAGCTGCGCGGCGTCAACGGCGAGATCTGGTACGTCCGCAACGGCGAGGTCAAGCGGGTCGGCAACCTCTCCCAGGGCTGGGCCACCGCCGGTGTCGACGTCACGGTCCGCACGACGGAGGACCTGCACAGGGTGAAGACCCTGCTGAACGAGGTCGGCGAGAAGATGAGCAAGGAAGAGCCCTGGAACGAGCTGCTGTGGGGCCCCGTCGAGGTGCTGGGCCTGGACAGCGTCCTGCTCGACTCCATGGTCGTCCGGGTCTCCGCCAAGACGATGCCGGGCAAGGCCCTCACCATCGAGCGCGAACTGCGCTGGCGCATCAAGCAGGCGTTCGACAGCGAGGGCATCCGCATCATCGGCGGTCTGCCCGCCCAGGTGGAGATCGACGAGGAGGACCCCACGGCCGGCATGTCCGCCCCGTCGGCCTTCTCCAACTCCTCCTCCCCCCAGTCGGCGGCGGCCTCCCCGCTGGAGCGCCCGAGCACGACGAAGTAGTAGAGGACGTCCCCGCCGGGAGGCGGTGTCCCGGCCCGGCCGGGACACCGCCTCCCGCCCTGCCCGGCCCCCTCACCCGCCCGTCCCCTCCGGGCCATCACCCGCAGGTCCCGGCACCGCCTCCCGCCCCGTCCGGGCCATCACCCGCAGGTCCCGGCGCTGTCGCCCGGCCTGCCAAGGGCCACCACCCGGCCCTCCCGGGACCATCGCCCGGCCCGTCCCGGCGCCGCCTCCCGCCCTGTCCGGCGCCACCCCGGCCCGTCCTGGGCCGCCACCCGGCCCGTCCAGACACCACCTCGCAGCCCGTCCACACACCACCACCCGGCCTGTCCAGGACCACCACCCGGGCCCTCCCGGGACCATCGCCCGGCCCGTCCAAGGCCATCACCCGCCCGTCCCGGCACCATCTCCCGCCTTGTCCGACGCCACCCCGGCCCGTCCGGCGCCACCCCCCAGCCCGTCCTGGGCCGCCACCCGGCCCGTCCGGCGCCACCCCCAGTCCGTCCTGGGCCGCCGCCCGGCCCGTCCCGGCACCGCCGCGTGCCCTCCCGGTATCGCCGCCCGGTCCGTCCCGGCGCGGCCGTTCGCGCGTCCCGGCGCCGCCTCTTGACTGGCCCGGTACGTCGGCCTTACGTTCCTGCCACTGATAGGAAACCTTCCTAACAGTGATCTTCCGCGGTCCGTCGGTGCCGTGAGAAGCTGGCTCCGAGAGGCAGGTGTCGCGAGCATGGCAGGAACAGCCGGAACGCCGGGTACCCCGCGCGTGCTGCGTGCCATGAACGACCGGGCCGCCCTGGACCTGCTGCTGGAGCACGGGCCGCTGACGCGGACGAGGATCGGGAAGCTGACCGGGCTGTCGAAGCCGACCGCGTCGCAGCTGCTGGCGCGGCTGGAGGCCGCCGGGCTGGTGCGGGTGAGCGGGACCAGCGAGGGCCGGCCGGGCCCCAGCGCCCAGCTGTACGCCGTCGACCCGGGCGCCGCGCACGCCGCCGGACTCGACGTCAGCCCCGACCGCATCCGCGCCGCCGTCGCCGACATCACGGGCCGGACCGTGGGCGAGTTCGAGCTGGCCACCCCCGGCCGGCGCCCCGCCCAGCCGGTCGTCCAGCAGGTCACCACCGCCCTCGACGGCGCGGTGAAGGCCGCGGGACTGACCCGGGACGACGTCCACCGGCTCGTCATCGGCACGCCGGGCGCCTTCGACCCCTCCACCGGCCGGCTGCGCTACGCCTCCCATCTGCCCGGCTGGCACTCCCCCTCGCTGCTCGACGAACTCGCCGCCGCGCTGCCGATGCCGGTCGAGTACGAGAACGACGTCAACCTCGCCGCCGTCGCCGAGCAGCGCGGCGGTGCGGCCCGCGGGCACGAGGACTTCGTCCTGCTGTGGAACCAGGAGGGCCTCGGCGCCGCCCTGGTCCTCGGCGGACGGCTCCACCGCGGCTGGACGGGCGGTGCCGGAGAGGTCGGCTTCCTGCCCGTGCCGGGCACGCCCCTGGTCCGCCAGGTGACCCGGGCCAACAGCGGCGGCTACCAGGAGCTGGCCGGCTCCCAGGCGGTACCGGAGCTGGCCCGGGAGCTGGGCGTCACCGACATCCCCTCAGGTCCGTACGCGGAGGTCGCCGCCGCCCTCGTCGCCCGCGCCGCCGATCACGCCACCGGCCCCCACCGCCTGCTGCTGGAGACCTACGCGACACGCCTCGCCACCGGTCTCGCCTCGCTCGTCTCGGTCCTCGACCCCGAACTCGTCGTGCTCAGCGGCTCCTGTCTGACCGCCGGCGGCGAGGTGCTGCGCGGCCTGGTCCAGGCGGAACTGGCCGAACTGGCCGCTGCCCGGCCGCGCCTGGTCGTGGGAGAAGTGACCGGGCACCCCGTCCTGCGCGGCGCACTGGAGAGCGCGCTCGCGACCACGCGCGACGAGGTCTTCGACACCTCCCGCTGACCCGTCGGCCCCTCCTTCCCGATCACCTCTTCGCCCCTGCCCTGCCTCCGTCCGCCCTTTGGGAGCCTCGCCATGCCCGGAATATCCAGAAACGTCATGCTCGCGCTCGCCGCCTCGGCCTCCCTGGCCCTCCTCGCCACCGCCTGCACCGGCTCCCCCGACGCGGGCGCCTCCGACGACCCCTCCCAGGAGACGACCCTCACCTTCTGGCACGCCTGGAGCGCGCCCTCCGAGGTGAAGGCCGTCAAGGACCTGGTGGCAGGCTTCGAGAAGGCGCACCCGAACATCCACGTCTCCGTCGTCGGCGGCATGACGGACGACAAGATCAACCAGGCGCTGCGGGCGGGCGGCAGCAAGGCCCCCGACGTGATCTCCTCGTTCACCACCAACAACGTCGGCAGGTTCTGTTCCTCCGGCGCCCTGGCCGACCTCGGCCCGTTCTTCGAGAAGTCCGGCATCGACCCGGCGAAGACGTTCCCGAAGGCGATGAACGAGTACACGCAGTTCGAGGGCAACCGCTGCGCGGTCCCGCTGCTCGGCGACGCCTACGGCCTCTACTACAACAAGACGGCCTTCGAGAAGGCCGGGATCACCGCGCCGCCGAAGACCTGGTCCGAGTTCGCCGCGACGGCCGAGAAGCTGACGGTCCCCAAGGGCGGCACGTACGAGCAGCTCGGCTTCATGCCGAACTACCACGGCTGGGAGAGCACCACCGAGCACTACTTCGGGCAGTTCTCCCCCGCCTACTTCACCGCCGAGGGCAAGTCCAACCTCGCCGGCGACCCCGCCTTCGAGGCCGGGTTCACACTCCAGAAGAAGCTCGTCGACGACCTCGGCGGCTTCCGGAAGCTGGAGTCCTACCGCACCGGCCTCGGCGACGAGTGGGGCCCCAGGCACCCCTTCCACACCGGTCAGGTCGCCATGCAGCTCGACGGCGAATGGCGCCTGGGCATGGCCGAGGAGGCCGGGGTCGACTTCGAGATCGGCGTCGCCCCGCTGCCCGTCCCCGACGACCAGGCCGACCAGTACGGGAAGGGCTACATCACCGGCACCGTCGCCGGGATCGCCGCGACCGGCAAGAAGCAGAACGCGGCCTGGGAACTGGTGAAGTACATGACCACCGACACCGACGCGGTGGTGGGCTTCTCCAACGCCATCCACAACGTGCCCTCCACCCTGGAGGCGCTGAAGTCCCCGAAGCTGAAGTACGACCCGCGCTTCAAGACGTTCCTGGACATCGCCGCCGACCCGAACTCCACCACCACGCCCGCCTCCGTCAACGGCGGCCAGTACCTGGTGACCGTCCAGCAGCTCGGCTACGACTACGAGAGCGGCAGGGTCACCGACCTCAGGGCCGGCCTGAAGAAGGCGGCACAGCAGATCGACACGGACATCGCGCAGGCCAGGTAGCCATGAGCACGCACACCCTGGGCGCGAAGCGCCGCCGGGCGGCACTGCGCACCGCCGCCTTCATGTCGCCCTGGATCATCGGGTTCTCGGTGTTCTTCGCCTACCCGATGCTCTCCACCCTCTACTTCTCCTTCATGCACTACGACGGCTTCCGGCCGCCGGTGTGGACCGGGACACGGAACTGGGTCTACGTCTTCGAGCACTACCCGCTGTTCTGGCCCGCCCTGCGCAACACCCTGTGGCTGGTCGTGGTCATGGTGACCCTGCGGGTGGCGTTCGGCCTCGGCATCGGCCTGCTGATCACGAAGGTCCGGACCGGGACGGGCGTCTTCCGCACCCTGTTCTACCTGCCCTATCTCGCCCCGCCCGTCGCCGCCACGATGGCCTTCGCCTTCCTGCTCAACCCCGGCACCGGGCCGGTGAACGCCCTCCTGGAGGACATCGGCCTGCCGGCACCCGGCTGGTTCGGCGACCCCGGCTGGTCCAAGCCCGCCCTCACCCTGCTCGCGCTGTGGGGCATCGGCGACCTGATGGTGATCTTCATGGCCGCCCTGCTCGACGTACCGAAGGAGCAGTACGAGGCCGCGGAGCTGGACGGGGCCTCGGCGTGGCAGCGGTTCCGGTACGTGACGCTGCCGAACATCTCCCCGATCGTGATGTTCGCCGTGGTCACCGGCGTGATCCAGACCATGCAGTACTACACCCAGCCGCTGGTCGCCGGGAAGGTCGCCTCCGGTGTCATCCAGGGCGCCGGCACCCAGTTCGAGCCCGGCTTCCCCGACAGGTCCACCCTCACCCTCCCCCAGCTCGTCTACAACCTCGGCTTCCAGCGCTTCGACTACGGGTCGGCGTGCGTGGTGGCGCTGGTGCTGTTCGCGCTGTCGATGGCGTTCACCGCGCTGCTGATGCGCCGCCGGGGCGGTCTGATCCAGGCAGGTGACCGATGACCCAGGTACTGACCCCCGCCGTCCGGCCCCCGGCGCCGCCCGTGGAGCCGGCGACGCGCGCCGCACGCCGCCGGGCCGCCCTGGAGTGGATCGCGGTGCACTCCCTCGGGGTCGCCGCCGCGCTGTTCTTCACCCTGCCGTTCGTGTTCGTGGTCCTGACCTCGCTGATGAGCGACAGCCAGGCACTCAGCCGCGACCTCGTCCCCGACACCTGGGAATGGGGCAACTACCGGCGGGTGTTCGACACCCCCGGCTTTCTGACCTGGTGGCGCAACACCCTGCTGTACGCGGGCCTCGGCACCGTGCTGACGGTGGTGTCGTCGGTCCCGGTCGCCTACGCGCTCGCCAAGTTCCGCTTCCGGGGCCGGAATCTGTCGCTGATGCTGGTCATCTCGATGATGATGCTGCCGCCGCAGGTCGTCGTCATCCCGATGTACCTGTTCTGGGCCAAGCAGCTGGACCTGTCGGGCACCCTGTGGCCGCTGCTGATCCCGATGGCGTTCGGCGACGCGTTCTCGGTCTTCCTGCTGCGGCAGTTCCTGCTCACGATCCCCGACGAGTACCTCGACGCGGCCCGCGTGGACGGCTGCGGCGAGCTGCGCACCCTGCTGCGGGTCGTGCTGCCGATGGCGAAGCCGGGCATCGCGGCCGTCGCCCTCTTCCAGTTCTTCTACGCCTGGAACGACTACTTCGGCCCGCAGATCTACGCCTCGGAGAACCCCGGCGCCTGGACGCTGTCCTACGGCCTGGAGTCCTTCAAGGGCGCGCACCACACCGACTGGAACCTGACCATGGCCGCCACCGTTCTGGTCATGGCCCCCGTGATCCTCGTGTTCTTCCTCGCCCAGAGGGCGTTCGTCGAGGGTGTCACGCTCACCGGAGTGAAGGGTTAGACACGTGAAACTCACCGTGGTCGGCGGCGGTTCGACCTACACACCCGAACTGATCGACGGCTTCGCCCGGCTGCGCGACACCCTGCCGGTCGAGGAACTGGTGCTGGTCGACCCGGCCGCCGGACGCCTGGAACTGGTGGGCGGGCTGGCCCGGCGCATCTTCGCCCGCCAGGGCCACCCGGGCCGCGTCGTCACCACCGCCGACCTGGACGCGGGCGTGGACGGCGCCGACGCCGTGCTGCTGCAACTGCGCGTCGGCGGACAGGCCGCCCGCGAGCAGGACGAGACCTGGCCGCTGGAGTGCGGCTGCGTGGGCCAGGAGACCACCGGCGCGGGCGGCCTCGCCAAGGCCCTGCGCACCGTCCCCGTCGTCCTGGACATCGCCGAGCGGGTCCGCCGCGCCAACCCCGACGCCTGGATCATCGACTTCACCAACCCCGTGGGCATCGTCACCCGCGCCCTGCTCCGGGCCGGCCACAAGGCGGTCGGGCTGTGCAACGTGGCGATCGGCCTCCAGCGCAAGTTCGCCACGCTGCTGGGGACCGAGCCGGGCGAGGTGCACCTCGACCACGTCGGCCTCAACCACCTCACCTGGGAGACGGGCGTGCGCCTCGGCGGCCCCGAGGGCGAGGACGTCCTGCCGCGGCTGCTCGCCCGGCACGGCGAGGCCGTCGCCGCCGATCTGCGGCTGCCGCGCCCGCTGCTGGACCGGCTCGGCGTCGTCCCGTCGTACTACCTGCGCTACTACTACGCCCACGACGAGGTCGTGGAGGAACTGCGCACCCGTCCCTCGCGGGCGGCCGAGGTGGCCGCGATGGAGAAGCAGTTGCTGGAGATGTACGGAGATCCGGCGCTGGACGAGAAACCGGAGCTGCTCGCCCGGCGGGGCGGGGCCTACTACTCGGAGGCGGCCGTGGACCTCGCGGCCGCGCTCCTCGGCGGCGGGGGCAGCCCCTACCAGGTGGTCAACACCCTGAACCGCGGCACCCTGCCGTTCCTCCCGGACGACGCGGTGATCGAGGTGCAGGCCGCCGTCGGCCCCAAGGGCCCGGTCCCGCTGCCGGTGGCCCCGGTGGACCCGCTGTACGCGGGCCTGACGGCGAACGTGAGCGCGTACGAGGACCTCGCGCTGGCGGCGGCCCTGCACGGGGGCCGCGAGCGGGTGTTCCGCGCGCTGCTGGCACATCCGCTGATCGGGCAGTACGCGTACGCCGAGCGGCTCACCGACTCGCTGGTCGCGCACAACCGGGAGCACCTCGCGTGGGCGTGAGAGCGGCCGTGCTCGCCGTCGACGCGGGCAACAGCAAGACCGACGTCGCCGTCCTCACCGCCGGCGGCCAGGTGCTGGCCGCCGCCCGCGGCGGCGGGTTCCGGCCGCCCGCCGTGGGTGTGCGGGCGGCGGTCGACAACGTCGCCGACGCGGTCGCACGGGCCTTCGCGGACTGCGGTGCGAGCGGCGTGGACCATGTCTCCGCCTGCCTCGCCAACGCCGACTTCCCCGTCGAGGAGGAGGAACTGGCGGCGGCGCTGCACGCGCGCGGCTGGGGCGGCACCGTCGAGGTGCGCAACGACACCTTCGCGATCCTGCGCGCCGGGGTCGCCGAGCCGCGCGGCGTCGCGGTGGTGTGCGGGGCCGGCATCAACTGCGTCGGCATGCGCCCCGACGGCCGCACCGCCCGTTTCCCCGCGGTCGGCCGGATCTCCGGCGACTGGGGCGGCGGCTGGGGCCTGGCCGAGGAGGCGCTGTTCCACGCCGCACGCGCGGAGGACGGCCGCGGCGGCCCCACCGCCCTCGCGCGCACCCTGCCCGCGCACTTCGGCCTCGGCTCCATGGGCGCGCTGATCGAGGCCCTGCACCTGGAGCACATCGACCAGGCCCGGCGCCATGAGCTGACCCCGGTGCTGTTCGCGACCGCCGCCGGCGGTGACCCGGTCGCCCGCTCGCTCGTCGACCGGCTCGCCGACGAGGTCGTCGCCATGGCCGGCGTCGCCCTGACCCGGCTGGACCTCCTCGGCGAGGAGACACCCGTCGTCCTCGGCGGCAGCGTCCTCGCCGCGCGCCACCCCCTGCTCGACGACCGCGTCCGCGCGCTGCTCGCCGCCCGCGCGCCCAAGGCGGTGCCGCTCGTCGTCACCGCCCGCCCGGTGCTGGGCGCGGCCCTGCTGGGCCTGGACCGCGTCGGCGCGTCCGCCGACGCCCTGGGGAGGCTGCGCGAGCACTTCGCCTGAGCGCCCCGCCGCGCGCCCTGGGTACGCCCCGCGCACACCGGGCGGGACACCCCGCCTCGGGGGAACCGAACCGGTGCGCGGGGCGTATTCATGGGCAGGCGGTGCTGTCGGGACCTCCCCGCCCGCGCCTTCGTGTGCACCGGGGGACGCACGGCCCGCTGCGATCCGATCAAGATCCAGACAAGGCCGGTGCGAATGTCGGCCACGGCAGCGATACTTGCGGCGACGGATGACCATGGGGGAGGTCAGCAGTGACACAACCGCCGAAGAGCAGCGCGGCGCCACCGGGGCGGCCCGCCGCTCCGACGGTCCCGGCCGTGCCGTCGCAGCCCGGACCGGCCGGCCGCCCCGGCGCTCCCGCGGGCCCCGGGCCCGCCTCCGCCCCGCGCCGTACCGCGTTCGCCGAGGGCGTCGACCGGGTGCGCGCCGCCGCGACCACCGAGCCGGGCCGGCTGCGCATCATCGGCGCCGTCCTCGCCGCCCTGGTCGTCGCGTTCGGCGCCGTCACCGCCTGGCAGACCAGCGACCGCGCGGCCGCCGCCGACGCGGTGCTGCACGAGAGCCAGCCGCTCAGCTCCGCCGCGGCCGACATCTACCGCTCGCTCGCCGACGCCGACACCGCGGCCTCCAGCGGCTTCCTGGCCGGCGGCCAGGAGACCGAGGCGTCGCGGGAGCGCTACGAGAAGGACATCCGCACCGCCGCGTCCGGCCTGGTGCAGGCCGCCGGGAGCTCCGACCCCGACTCCCCCGCCGCCGCCACGATCGCCGAACTCAACCGGCTGCTGCCCGAGTACAAGGGCCTGATCGAGCGCGCCCGCGCCAACAACCGGCAGGGCTACCCGCTGGGCGGCGCGTATCTGCGCTACGCCAACGACACGATGCAGACGAAGATGCTCCCGCAGGCGGAGAAGCTCTACGTCTCGCAGAACGAACGCCTGCGCGACGACTACGCGGACGCCACGCCGTACCCGTGGATCGCGATGGCCGTCGGCCTGGCCGCGCTCGGCGCGCTCGGCTGGGCGCAGCGCCGCAACTACCTGCGCACCAACCGGGTCCTGAACCACGGCCTGGTCGCGGGCTCGGCCGCCACCGCGGTCGTGCTGCTGTGGCTGGTGGCCGGACACAGCGTGGCCCGCGCGGACCTGAACGACTCCTACGACCACGGCGTGCGCTCGCTGAACGTCCTCAACGACGCCCGGATCGCGTCCCTGAAGGCCCGCGGCAACGAGAACCTGACCCTGGTGAACCGGGGCGCGGAGACCGTCGAGGTGCGGCCCGGCGAGTTCCGGGACAAGTTCGACGTCGCCTTCGAGGAGTCCATGGAGGACCTCGCCGACGGGCTCGCCGCGGCCGGGGGCCTCGCCGACGACACGGCCGGCGCCGAGCCGGTCGAGGCGGCGGGCGGCAGCATGAAGGAGTGGCGGACCCGGCACGAGGAGGCCCGGGACGCCGACGACGCGGGCGACTACCAGACCGCGCTGGACCGGATCATCGGCGCCGCGGCCGACAAGCCGACGGGTGAGTGCTTCGACGCCGTCGACCACAACCTGGACGTGGCCCTCCGGCACGAGCAGCGCGAGTTCCGGCAGGCCGCCGACGGCGGCCGGGCCGCCATGACCGGGCTGACGGTCGGCGCCGCCGTCCTCGCCGTGCTGGGCGCGGCGGGTGCCCTGCTCGGCATCGGCCGCAGGCTGTCGGAGTACCGGTGAGAGGGGGCGTGACGATGCGGGCACGACGGTTGCGGGCCGGCCTGAGGGGCTGGGGCGGTGTCGGGGCGATGGCGCTCGTGTGCGCCCTCGCGGCGGTGTTCGCGCTGCTGCTGCCGCTCACCCAGCAGCAGCACGACGGCAGCACCGGCGTCGGCGGACCCGGCCTCGCCGAGGGCACCCGTGTCAGGGCCGAGGACTGCGAGGCCCCCCAGGACCGGAGCCTCGCCCCGTCCGGGGCCGAGGGCGCGTCCGTCGCGGCGATCAGGCAGCGCGGCTATCTGTCGGTCGGAGTCGACCAGAACAGCTTCCGCTGGGGCTACCGCAACCCCAACAGCACGGCACGGACCGTGCAGTTGGAGGGATTCGACATCGACCTGGCCCGCCGGATAGCCGACGACCTGCTCGGCTCCCCGGACAAGATCCGCTTCAAGGCCATCCCCACCAACCAGCGTGTCCCGGCGATCAAGAGCGGCCGGGTCGACCTGGTCGTGCGCACCATGACCATCACCTGCTCCCGGCTGAAGGACGTGGCGTTCTCCGCCCCGTACTTCCTCACCGGCCAGCAGGTCCTCGCGCCGGTCAGCTCCGGCGTCAAGGGCTACGACGGCTCCCTCGCGGGCCGGCGGATCTGCTCGGCCGCCGGTTCCACGGCCCACGACAAGCTGGACGCGGACAAGAAGGCCGGGAAGCTGGACGCGTCCGCGGACATCTCCACCACCGTCCCCAACCAGCTCGACTGCCTGGTGCGGCTCCAGCTCGGCGAGGTGGACGCCGTGGTGACCGACGGCGCCCTCGCCGCCAGTCAGGCCGCCCAGGACCCGACGGTCGAACTCAAGGGCCGCCGCTTCACGACCGAGTACTACGGCGTGGCGATGAACCAGAAGGCGACCGACCTGGTCCGCCGGGTCAACCGGATACTGGAGCAGTACCGCACCGACCCGGACGGCTGGCGGGCGTCCTACGACAAGTGGCTGCGGCCCACGCTGGGCGCCGACTCCGAGTCGGCGACCCCGCCGGTGCCGAAGTACAAGTGAGCTTCGGCGGGCAGGACTTGAGGGACAGCGGGCGGACATGGGCCGGAACACGACAGCGACGAGGGGTGATCGATGGGCGCGGGACCCACCGGGCCGGTGCTGGACCGGGACGAGGTGGACCGTGCGCTGGCGCGGCTCGGCGCGGAGCACGAGGCGATCGAGACCTCGCTCCTCGCCCTCCAGGACCACGCGGGCCGCAGACTGCTGGAGGGCGCGGAGCTCACCGGCGTCACCAAGGAGCGGTGGGCCTCGGCAGATGCCTCGATCAGCCTGCTGTGGTCGTACTTCGACGCGTACGCCGGCGCCCTGCGCACCGCGCGGGAGATCCGCTCCCGGCGTCGCTGGTCCAGCCGTGAGGACCTGGCGGAGCTGACCGAGCTGCTGCGCGGCGAGTCCGTCGCCGTGCCCGGCCCGGCGAAGCTCAGCGAGGCGTTCTCGCTGGCGGGCCTGGTCGACCGGATGAACGACCTGTACGCCCGGTCGCTCGACATGATCGTCGCCGCCGACGCCGTCTGGTCGGCGCTGCCCGCCCGGATCGATCTGCTGGCCGCCGAGCTCCAGCGCACCCGGCAGCTCGCGCACTCCGTGGGGGTGCGCCCCGGCGAGCACCCGGCCGGCGACGACCTGGAGCGCATCACCCGCACGCTCACCCGGCTGCGCGAGCAGGTGGTGTCCGACCCGCTGGCCTTCTGGGTGCGCACCGAGGGCAGTTCCGCGCCGGGCGGCGGCCGCCCGGACACCACCGTGTACGACCGTGAGGCGCGCGACCTGGAGGAGGTGCGCCGGGAGATCGACGCCGTGCTCACCGTGCGCCAGGACGCCGAGCAGCGGCTGATCCGGCTGCGGGACGTGCTCTCGCGCGCCGACCGCACCCTGGCCGAGGCGCGGACCGCGCGCGGGGAGGTGCTCGCGAAGATCGCCGCGACCGAGGTGCCGGTGGTCAGCGGACCGCCGACGGTGCTCCAGGAGCAGCTGGCCACGGCCGCCGAGTACCGCCGGCAGGCCCGGTGGCACCGGCTGTCGCCGCTGCTGGAGTCGCTGGAGCAGAAGGCCGAGGACGAACTGCTGCGCGCCCGCGAGTCGTTGACGGCGGTCACCGCGCCGCTGGCCGTGCGCGCCGAGCTGCGGGGCCGGCTCGACGCGTACAAGGCGAAGGTCGCCCGGCACGGCTTCGCGGAGGACCCGCTGCTGGTCGAGCGGTACGACGCCGCGCGGCGGATGCTGTGGAGCGCGCCGTGCGACCTGCGGGTCGCCGAGCAGGCCGTGCTGCGCTATCAGCACGCGGCGGCCGAACTGCTGGGCGCCCCGCGGGTGCCCGGGCAGGGCGGGCCCGAGGACCGCAGAGGGTAGGGGGGAATCATGAGTGAGGCACAGGGGAGCTGCCAGCGGCCGGGCTGCGACGGTTCGTACGAGGACGTGGGCGGCGGGGAGCTGTACTGCGACACCTGCGGTCTGGCGCCGGTGGTGTCGTCCGGCGGCACGGCCGGTTCGGCCCCGACGGGGGCGTCCGGCGGCAGGGGCTCGTCGGGCAGCGCCGGTTCGCGTTCCAGCGGCCGTACCGGCTCGCGCACGTCGTCGCAGTCGTCGAAGTCGCGGCGCTCGGTGTCGGGCAGGCTCTCGCGCTCGCTGCCGGGTGCCTCCACGGGCCGTTCGGTGTCGGTGCGCAGCTCCGGCTCCGCCTCCGGCTCCTCGGGCCGCGGCCGGCTGGGCGCGGGCCTGGTGCAGGTGCCGCAGGTCCCGCGGCCCGACCCGCGCGTGATGGTGCTGGAGAACCCGGAGGTGCCCGAGCGCAAGCGGTTCTGCTCGCGCTCGGACTGCGGGGCGCCGGTGGGCCGGTCCCGCGGCGACCGGCCGGGGCGCACGGAGGGCTTCTGCACCAAGTGCGGCCACCCGTACTCCTTCGTCCCGAAGCTGCGCTCCGGCGACGTGGTCCACGGCCAGTACGAGGTCGCGGGCTGTCTGGCGCACGGCGGGCTCGGCTGGGTCTATCTGGCGGTGGACCGGGCGGTGTCCGACCGGTGGGTGGTCCTCAAGGGCCTGCTGGACACCGGTGACCAGGACGCGATGGCGGCGGCGATCTCCGAACGGCGTTTCCTGGCCGAGATCGAGCACGCGAACATCGTACGGATCTACAACTTCGTCGAGCATCTCGATCAGCGCACCGGCTCCCTCGACGGCTACATCGTCATGGAGTACGTCGGCGGCAAGTCCCTCAAGGAGATCGCCAACGACCGCCGCACGCCCGACGGCCGGCGCGACCCGCTGCCGGTGGAACAGGCGTGCGCGTACGGCATCGAGGCCCTGGAGGCGCTCGGTCATCTGCACAGCCGCAATCTGCTGTACTGCGACTTCAAGGTCGACAACGCCATCCAGACCGAGGACCAGCTCAAGCTGATCGACATGGGCGCGGTGCGCCGCATGGACGACGAGGAGTCGGCGATCTACGGCACGGTCGGCTACCAGGCGCCCGAGGTCGCCGACATCGGCCCGTCGGTGGCCAGCGACCTGTACACGGTCGGCCGCACTCTCGCCGTGCTCACCTTCGACTTCCAGGGCTACACCGGCGTCTGGGCCGACTCGCTGCCCGACCCGGACACCATCGAGGTGTTCCGGCGGTACGAGTCCTTCTACCGGCTGCTGGTGCGTGCGACCGACCCCGACCCGGCCCGCCGGTTCGCCTCCGCGCAGGAGATGAGCGAGCAGCTGACGGGCGTCCTGCGTGAGGTGGTCTCCCTCCAGACGGGCCGCAGCCGCCCGGCGCTGTCGACCCTGTTCGGCCCGGAGGTGCGGGTGACGGAGACGGAGCTGGTGCCGAAGCTGGAGGGCGAGGTGTCGCGGCTGGGGGCCCGGGCCGTACCGGGCCGGCGCTCCGGAGCGGGGGCCGGGTCCGCGCCGCACGGTTCGCTCCCCCTGCCGGCCGGTCTGGTCAAGCCCGTCGGCACTCCCGCCGCGGCGCTCGCGCTGCCCGTGCCCCGGATCGACCCGGCCGACCCCAACGCGGGTTTCCTGGCCGGTCTGCTGGCCACGGCGCCGACGGAGCTGCTGGGCGCGCTGGCGTCCGCCCCGGCCCCGTCGGTCGAGACACGGCTGCGGCAGATCCGCGCCTGGCTGGAGAACGGCGACTCGGCGGCGGCGCTGAACGCCCTGGCGGGGTGCGAGAAGGAGCGTCCCGACGACTGGCGGGTCGTCTGGTACCGGGGTGTGGCCTGCCTGGTCACCGGCGACCACGAGGGCGCGGCGCTCGCCTTCGACGCGCTCTACGACGCGTTCCCGGGCGAGACGGCGCCCAAGCTGGCGCTCGGCCTGTGCGCGGAGGTGCTGGGCCAGCTGGACAACGCCGCGGAGTACTACCGGCTGGTGTGGACGACCGATCCCGGTTGTGTGAGCGCCGCGTTCGGGCTGGCGCGGGTGCAGCTCGCGACGGGCGACCGGGGGGCGGCCGTGGCCACGCTGGAGTCGGTGCCGGAGTCGTCCATCCACTACACGGCCGCCCGTGTCGCGGCCGTGCGGGCCCGGCTGCGGCAGCGCACGGCGACGGCCGCCGACGTACCGTTCCTGGACGATCTGACCGCCGCCGCGCGGCAGGTCGAGGCGCTGGACGCCTACGGCCTGGACCCGACGCGGCGCGAGCAGTTGTCCGCCGAGGTGCTCGGCTGTGCCCTGGACTGGATACTCTCCGGTGGCCAGGGTTTTGTCCCTCCCGCCTCCGGGGGACGGACGCTGCTCGGCAGCGAACTGGACGAGCGGGGCCTCAGGTTCGGCCTGGAGCGCTCGTACCGCACGCTGGCCCGGCTGGCGCCGGGCGGCGAGGAGAGGATCGACCTGGTGGAACGTGCCAACCGTTACCGCCCCCGGACGTGGGTGTAATTGATGTCGCAGATGCCTCAGCATGCCTCCTTGTCGAGGTGTCCGAGCTGTGCGGAGCCGCTGGAGCCGGGTGACCGTTTCTGCGGCGCGTGCGGACACGACCTGTCCGCCGTGCCCGAACCGCCCGGTGACCAGCCGACGCTGACCATGAACGGTTCCGCGCCGCACGCGCCGGCCGCCGCCGCGGGCTGGCCCTCGGCCGGGGGGCCGGGCTCCGCGGGCTCCGCGACGCCGGTGCACCTGCCGGCGGATCTCGCGGGCACGGACTCCGGCGGCGGCCCGCTGCCCTCCGCCGGCCGTCCGCAGGGTCCGGACGGGACCGGGGGGCCGGGCCCGGCGGCGCAGCCGTCGTACGCCCCGGCGCCGTCCTCGTCCGTTCCCGCGCAGCAGCCGGCCGTGCCGCCGCCTCCGGCGCAGGCGCCGGCCGCTCCCGCCGCGGGGGTCCGCTTCGACCGTCCCGCCGGCGAGCCGGACGAGTACCCCCTTCAGGCTCCCGACCCGCGGGTGGCCGAGCCGGACGACGTGGGCGGCGAGCCGACGCTGTGCGTGGCCTGCCGGGCGGGCCGGGTGGACGGCGACGGCTACTGCGAGAACTGCGGGCACGCGCAGCCGCGCGAGCGCGACCACATGGAGCAGGAGTGCGGCCCGGTGGCCGCCGTCAGTGACCGGGGTCTGCGCCACCACCGCAACGAGGACGCGTTCGCCGTGGGCCGCACCGCGCTGCCCGACGGCTCCCCGGCCGTGCTGGCGATCGTCTGCGACGGCGTCTCCTCGGCCACCCGCCCCGACGAGGCGTCGCTGGCCGCGTCGCAGGCGGCGAGCGAGGTCCTGCTGGACGCCCTGCCGCGGGGCACGCATCCGCAGACGGCGATGCACGAGGCGATCGTCGCCGCGTCCCGGGCGGTGAACTCCCTCGCCGAGGAGCCCGCGACGGCCCGGGAGCACGCCCCGCACCAGAACGCCCCGGCCTGCACCCTGGTGGGCACGGTGGTCACCGCCGGCCTGCTGGTCGTCGGCTGGGTCGGCGACAGCCGCGTCTACTGGGTGCCGCTGGACCGTTCCGCGCCCGCGGCCCGGCTCACCGAGGACGACTCCTGGGCGGCGCAGATGGTCGCCGCGGGGCTGATGAACGAGGCCGAGGCGTACGCCGACGAACGTGCCCACGCCATCACCGGCTGGCTCGGCGCCGACGCCTACGAACTGGAGCCGCACACCGCGTCGTTCAAGCCGGACCGGCCCGGCGTGGTGATCGTCTGCACCGACGGGCTGTGGAACTACGCCGAGGCGGCGGAGGAGATGGCCGACGCCCTGCCCCTCGACGCGGCCGTACGCCCGCTGCACAGCGCCCGGGTCCTGGTCGGCCACGCGCTCGACGGCGGCGGCCACGACAACGTAACAGTGGCGGTCGTGCCGTTCCCGGTCCCTCCCCAGGGGGCAGGATCGGCCTGAGGCCGCACCACAGGGCGCCGTAGTGCCGGCGCTCCGCAACGGGGAAGCAGCGGCGGACCGGAGGGGACCGGTCCGCCCACAGTCATCGCCCCGCCACGGCGGGAGCGTCGAGGGGGAAGTCACCAGGCATGGCCAATTTCTCGAAGTCGAACGTGCCGCAGTTCTCGGTGGACGTGTACCAGAACGAGTACCTGCCGGAGGGCGGCCGGGAGGTCAACGCGATCGTCACCGTCACCGCCACGGGCGGCGGGACGATCGGCGGCGCGGTCGCCGCGCCCCATGTCTTCACCCCGGGGCGGAGCCCGTCCGCGGCGGTGGCGCTCATGGTCGACTGCTCGGGCTCGATGGACTACCCGCCGACCAAGATGCGCAACGCCCGCGACGCGACGGCCGCCGCGATCGACACGCTGCGCGACGGCGTGCACTTCGCGGTGATCGACGGCACGCACGTCGCCCGGGAGGTCTACCCCGGCGGCGGCCGGCTCGCCGTCGCCGACGCCACCACCCGTGAGCAGGCCAAGCAGGCGCTGCGCCGGCTCGCCGCGGGCGGCGGCACCGCCATCGGCACCTGGCTGCGGCTCGCCGACCGTCTGCTGTCCTCGGCGGACGTCGCCATCCGGCACGGGATCCTGCTCACCGACGGCCGCAATGAACACGAGTCACCCGAGGACCTGCGCGCCGCGCTGGACGCGTGCGCCGGGCGTTTCACCTGTGACGCGCGGGGTGTGGGCACCGACTGGGAAGTGAAAGAGGTCACAGCGATCGCCTCGGCGCTGCTCGGCACGGCCGACATCGTCGCGGACCCGGCCGGGCTCGCCGCCGACTTCACGGGGATGATGGAGACGGCCATGGGCAAGGAGGTCGCGGACGTCGCCCTCAGGCTGTGGACCCCGGTCGGCACGACCATCAGGTTCGTCAAGCAAGTGGCGCCCACGGTCGAGGAGTTGACGGACCGGCGCACCGAGGCGGGGCCGCGTGCGGGGGACTACCCCACCGGCTCCTGGGGGGACGAGTCCCGGGACTACCACGTGTGCGTCGAGGTCCCGGCGGCGAACCTCGGCCAGGAGATGCTGGCCGCGCGGGCGTCCCTGGTGGTCCCGCAGCCCGACGGCAGCGTCCGGAACCTGGGCGCGCAGGGTCTCGTCCGGGCCGTGTGGACCGACGACATGGCCGCCTCGACGTCGATCAACCCCCAGGTCGCCCACTACACCGGGCAGGCGGAGCTGGCCCAGGTCATCCAGCAGGGCCTGGACGCTCGCAAAGCGGGCGATTTCGACGGAGCAACGGCCAAACTGGGCCGTGCCGTTCAGCTCGCGAGCGCCTCGGGGAATGCCGATACTGCGAAACTCCTTTCGAAGGTGGTGGACGTGGTCGACGCGGCGACAGGTACTGTGCGACTGAAGGCGAAGGTCGCGGAGGCCGACGAGATGACCCTCGAGACCCGGTCCACAAAGACTGTTCGTGTAAAGAAATGACGCAGTACGACCCCGGTAGTACACCGCAGGAGAGAGGGACGCGCCGACATGCCGACCTGCCCGAACGGACACCAGTCGGGTTCCGACGACTGGTGCGAGGTCTGCGGTCACCGCATGGCCGGTGCCGTGCCTCCGCCGCCGCCCCCGCCGCCGCCCCCGGCGACCGGTGGCTACGGCTTCCCGCAGCCTCCCGGCCCCGGCGGCGGGCCCGCCCCGCACCTGTCCGGGTTCCCGGACCGCGAGCCGGAGCTGTGCCCGCAGTGCCGTACGCCGCGTGAGGGCGGCGCTCCGTTCTGCGAGGAGTGCCGCTGGAACTTCCTCACCAACACGGCGACCTCGTACACCCCGGCCGCCCCGCGGCCGCCGGCCGGCGGTCCGGGCGCGCCGTTCCAGCGGCCGCCCGCGGGGCCGTCGTACGGCGGCACCGACTCCTTCGACTACCAGGGTTCGCGGCCGTCGCAGATGAACCGCCCCGCCGAGCCGATCCCGCCGGGTCCGCCCTTCGGCGCCGAACCGTCCCGCCCCGTCCCGCCCCCGCCGGGCCCGACGCCGGGCGGTCCGGGCGCTCCGGGCTTCGGTCCCGGCGGCCCGGGTCAGGGCTTCGGTCCGGGCGGTCCGGGCGCGGGCCACGGCGGCCCGGGCGGTCCCGGCCCGGGTCCGGGCGGTCCGGGTGCGCCCGGTGGCGGGCACGGTGCTCCCGGTGCCCCGCAGGCGTTCCAGCCCGGCCCCCCGCCTCCCCCGGCGTTCCCGCAGGAGACCGGCCACCCCCGGCAGGGCGGCGTCCCGGCCGCCGACGACTGGCTGCTCTCCCCGCCCTCGTCCGCGGGCCCGGCCGGCCCGGGAGGTCCGGGCGCTCCGCAGGGCGGCTACGGCTACCCGCAGCCCGGCCCCGCTCACACGGCGCCGCCCGTCCCTCAGCGGCCGGCGACGTGGACGGCGACGATCGGCCCGGACCGCGAGTACTTCATGGCGATGATGCACCGCTCCGGCCCCGAGGCCGCGGGACTGAACCTGCCCGCGTACTCGCCGGAGCAGCAGCGCACGCTGACCGGCAACCAGCTCACCATCGGCCGTCGCCGCCACTCCACCGGCGAGACGCCCGACATCGACCTGTCGGTGCCGCCGGAGGACCCGGGCGTCTCGCACCAGCACGCCGTCCTGGTCCAGCAGCCGGACGGCGGCTGGGCGGTCGTCGACCAGAACTCGACCAACGGCACCACGGTGAACGGTTCCGAGGAGCCGATCCAGCCGTTCGTGCCGGTGCCGCTCCAGGACGGCGACCGGGTGCACGTCGGCGCCTGGACGACCATCACGGTCCGCCGGGGCTGAGCGACCCGGCGGGCCGGGCCGCCGGTGCCGTGACCGGAGAGGTTCACCGGCTCGCGACGACGCGGCACGGCACTCCCCCGGCCTTGGGCCGGGGGTACCCCCATGCCGCGTCGTCGCATCACCCGAGTACATCCGGTGCGCGGGTGATGCTCCGCCTCGCGATGCTCCCCCACTGCCCGAAAGGCGTGGGGGTACCCCCGGCACCGGACGCCGCGAGCCTTCCGGCGGGCCTCTCCGGCCACAGCCCTAGGGACTCCCCGGCAGGGGCCACGCGTAGGGGCCCGCCGGGTCGTCCAGCCACGCCCAGGCGCGGTCGCCGGTGACGGTGATGCCGTAGCGCCGCCGTCCCGGTCTGCCCTCCCGCTCCCACAGGGCGTACGCCTCCCGTGGGTCGAGGCTCTCCCGGGTGAGTGCCAGCAGGAAGCGGAACAGGTCGTGCTGCCTGCCCCGCCGGGGCACCCCGGCCGGCACGGCGGGCCCCGGCGGGACGGGCCGCGTCCCGCCGCGCAGCGGCACGAAGTACGCGGGGGTGTCCAGGAAGCCCCCTTCGGCGTGCGCCGCACCGCTCACGTCCAGCGCGACCAGTCCGGTGGCGAGGGGCGTCAGCACCCGCCCGCCGGGCCGGCACTGCGCCAGCCACACGCGCGGAACGGTCGGCAGGGCGCAGGTGGCGAGGATCCGGTCGAAGGGCGCCCGTTGCGGCACCCCGCGTGCCCCGTCCCCGGTGACGACCCGGGGGTGGTACCCGGCGGCGGCCAGGTGCCGACGCGCGGACTCGGTGATCTCCGGGTCCAGGTCGACGGTGGTGACGAGCCGGTCGTCGCCGAGCCGGTGTGCCAGCAGGGCGGCGTTGTAGCCGGTGCCGGCGCCGATCTCCAGCACCCGGTCGCCGTCGCGCACCCCGAGTTCGGCGAGCATCGCCGCCATGAGGGAGGGCTGGCTGCTGGAGGAGACCAGTTCGCCGTCGCGCAGCCGGGTGGCCAGCGGAACGTCGGCGTACGCGCCGCGCAGCCAGCGTGCGCGCGCCGCGGGGTCGGGATGCTCGGCCCAGCGCCGTTCGAAGCCGCCCGCGACGGTGACGTAGTAGTAGGGCACGAACAGATGCCGCGGGACCGCGAGGAACACCTCCCGCCACACCGGGTCCGCGGCCCAGGCCCCGCCGCGCTCGATCTCCCGCACCAGCTCCGTCCGCGCGGCAGCGGCGGGATCCTCCGGTCGCCGGTCGCCAGTGCCCATGGCTCCACTGTCCTGCGCATCCCGCCGCCCGGCGAGCACCGCAGGTCCGGAGGGTCCGGGGCCGGGCGGGACCCGGGGGCCCGGAGGGGGCCGGAGGAGCCTTCGGGGAGGGGTCCTAAGCCTCGGGTCCTCGGCCGTGCCGTCTGAGAGCATGGAGGGCGTGAGAGAGATTAGGCGCGGCACGCTTCAGGAGCAGACCTTCTACGAGCAGGTCGGCGGGGAGGAGACCTTCCGCCGCCTGGTCCACCGGTTCTACGAGGGAGTCGCCGAGGATCCGCTGCTGCGGCCCATGTACCCGGAGGACCTGGGTCCGGCCGAGGAGCGCATGGCGCTGTTCCTCATGCAGTACTGGGGCGGTCCCACGACGTACAGCGAGAACCGCGGCCACCCCCGGCTGCGGATGCGGCACGCCCCTTTCAAGGTCGACCGCGCCGCGCACGACGCGTGGCTGAGGCACATGCGGGCGGCCGTGGACGGGCTGGGCCTGTCCGAGGAGCACGAGCACACGCTGTGGAACTACCTGGAGTACGCGGCCGCGTCGATGGTGAACACCGCCGACTGATCCGCTCCACCGCACACTCGGCAGCACAGAATCCCGAATTCCGGTCACGGAACGCCGATTTCCGGTCACGATCCGGTCAAACCTGATCTACAGGCGCTTACCCCCGCCGTCACGCTCTGACAGCATCGCCCGAAGGTCCGGACAACAGGAGTGACTCGACGGCGGGGGGGCCGGGTGACGGGGTTCACGGGGGCTGCGGGATTCGTGCTGCTGCGTGCGCGGGCGCACCGGCTTCTGCTGGCCGCCGCGCTGCTCACCGTCCTGCTGACCACCGCCGTCCTGGCGACCCTCACCGCCTACTCGGGCGCGATCGGCGACGCCGCCCTGCGGCACGCCCTGGCCGATCCCCGCAACTCCGCCGACACCGCCCTGATCGTCAAGGCGGACGTGCCACGTGCGGACCGCACCGCCGCCGACACCGCCGTACGCGACGGGGCCCGGCGCACCTTCGACGGCTTCCCCGCGAGCGTGCGCACCCTCCACCGCTCCGGCTCCTACGCCCTGCCCGGCGGGCACGACGCGCAGGAGAACCCGGATCTGGCGTACTTCGCCGCGCTGGAGACGGCACAGGTGCGGCTGGTGTCCGGGCGGCTGCCGAAGCCGACCGGCGACGGCACGATCGAGGTGGCCGTGCCGCAGACCGCGGCCGAACGCCTGGGGCTGCGGGCCGGCGAGCGCCTCACCCTCACCGACCGGCTCGACGGCCCCGCCGCCCGCGTCCGTGTCACCGGTGTCTACCGGCCCTCGGACACGGCGGACCCGTACTGGGAACTGGACGACCTCGGCGGCCGCGGGGTCAAGCAGGGCGGCTTCACCACGTACGGGCCGCTGCTGGCTGCCCCGGACGTCCTGGCCGGCGGCCGGGTGAGCGAGGGCGCCACCGGCTGGGTCGCCTCGCCCGACTTCTCCGCGCTGACCGCCGGCCGGATCGGCGCCCTGCGCGAGTCGGCCGCCACCCACAGCGGCTCCCTGCGCGAGGTACCCGCGCTGCGCGGCGCCACCGCCGCGACCACCGAGCTGCCCGCCGTCCTGGACCGGGTGGAACGCTCCCTGCTCGTCTCCCGCTCCACCCTGCTGATCGTCGCCCTGCTGCTGGTGCTGCTCGCCCTGTACGCGCTGCTGCTGGTGGCGCGGCTGCTGAGCAGCGAACGCGCGGGCGAGACCCGGCTGCTGCGGGCCCGCGGCGCCTCCCGTGCCCGGATCGCGGCCCACGCCGCCCTGGAGGCGCTGCTGCTGGCGCTGCCCGCCGTGGTGGCCGCGCCGCTGCTCGCCGGATCGCTGACCCGGCTGCTCGCCGGACAGGGCGCGCTCGCCCGGATCGGCCTGCACCTGGAGATCCCCGGCGACGGCATGCTCGGCGTCCGGCTGGTCGCGGGCGGCACGGCCCTCGGCTGCGCCCTCGCGGTGACGCTGCCCGCGCTGACCTCGCAGGGGCTGCGGCCCGGCCGGGCCCGTGCGCTGCCCGCCCCGCTGCGCGCGGGCGCGGACGTGGCCCTGCTGGTGGTGGCCGCCGTCGCCTACCGGCAGCTGGACCGGCAGGACTCGGGCGCGGTCACCGACGACGCCTCCGGCACCCTCGGCGTCGACCCGCTGCTGGTGGCCGCTCCCGCCCTCGCGCTGCTCGCGGGCACGGTGCTGACGCTGCGTCTGCTGCCGCCGCTGGCCCGGCTCGCCGAACACCGCGCGGCCGGCGGGCGGGGCCTCGCCGCGGCCCTGGCAGGCTGGCAGCTCAGCCGCCGCCCGATGCGCGGCGCGGGCCCCGTGCTGCTGCTCGTCCTCGCCATCGCACTGGGCATGCTGGCGCTCGGCCAGGGCGCCTCGTGGGAGCGCTCGCAGGACGACCAGGCCGACTTCCGCGCCGGTGCGCCGGTCCGTGTGCTGGCCGCCGGGGACGCCGGGCTCGGCCGCACCGAGGAGTACGCGGCCGTCCCCGGCGTCGACGCCGTCGCCCCCGCCGTCCGCACCACCCAGTCGCTGTCCGGCAACCGTACGGCGACCGTGCTGGCGCTGGACACCGCGCACGCCGCGGACGCGGTGCTGCTGCGCCCCGACCTCGCCTCCGAACCGGTGCGCCCGCTGCTGTCCCGGCTCGGCCCCAAGGGCACCACGGCCGGCACCCGGATCCCCCCGGGCACCACCCGGCTGCGGCTGTCCCTGGCCCTGGACTCCGCCCCGAGGGCCGGTACGACCGCCGATGTGACGGTCACCCTGGAGGACGGCCACGGCACCCCCCACGACCTCCCGGCCGGCACCCTCGCCTCCGACGGCCGCGCCCGCGTCCTGACCCTCGACCTGCCCGGCGTCCGCGGCACGCTGCTGCTCACCGGCGTACAGCTGACGATGTCCCAGCCGTACGGCGTCAGCGAGCGGCACCGCGTCACCGTACGGGAGCTGACCGCGCGGACCGGCGACGGCACGGAACGGCGCCTGGAACTGCCCGCCTCCTGGAGCGCGCGAGCCGGGGTCGACGGCGTGGAGGCCGTGCCGGGCTCCCTGGCCAACCCCACCCAACCGAAGATCACCTCGCGGCGGCCGCCGACCGTCGAGTACGGCACCGGCCACCTCCCGGACGACGGCTACATCGTCCCCTCGGCGGTGACCGTCCGACTGCAGGCCCGGCAGCCTCCCACGCCCCGCATCGCCGCCGTCGCCACCGACAGCTACCTCGACTCCACCGGAGCGCACACCGGCGACCGCGTCGGCCTCGCCTTCGGCGGCCGGACCCTCCCCGTCACGATCGTGGCCTCCGTCCGGGCCCTGCCGACCACCCCCGACGACCACACGGGCGGAGCGGTCCTGGTCGACCTGCGGGCGGTCAACCGGGTCCTCCAGGCCGCCCGGACCCCCGGCGTCGTCCCCACCGAGTGGTGGCTCGCCACGGACGCGCCCCACGGGACGGCGGCCGCGCTGCGGGCCCGGCCCGACATGGACCCCGCCCAGGTGGTGGTGCGCGAGGAACTCGCCGGGCAGCTGCGCGACGACCCCTTCGGCGCCGGACCGGGCGCCGCGTTCGCCGCCGCGGCCCTCGTGGCGGCGGCGCTGGCCGCGGTCGGATTCGCGGTGAGCGCGGCCGGATCGCTGCGGGAGCGGGACGCCGAGTTCGCCGTGCTGCGCGCGCTCGGCGCGGGCCGGCGCGGACTGGCCCGCACGATCGCCGCCGAGCAGGGCGTCCTCGTCGGGCTCGGGCTGGTCGCGGGCACGGCGCTCGGCGCGGTCCTGACCCGGGCGGTGATCCCGCTGATCGTGCTCACCTCGCAGGCCACCCGCCCGGTCCCCGAACTGCTCGTGGAGCTTCCGCCCGGCCGGGTGGCGCTCCTGCTCGCGGCGGTGGTCCTCACCCCGCTGCTGGTGACGGCCGTACTCGCGCTGCGCCGGGCGGACCCCGCGACGGCGCTGCGGCAGGGAGGCGAGTGACGTTGCGTCCGGACGAAGCCGTACAGGTGCCCTGGGTGCGCACCCGGCTGCGGGCCGCGCCCGGCGCCGCGTGGGCGCTGGCCGTGCTGGTCGCGCTGACCGCGTGCCTGGCCGCCGCGTTCCCGCGCGCCCTCGACCGCCACCAGGACGCCGGTCTGCGCCGGGCCGTCGCCGACGCCCGGCCCGACCGCACCACCTTCAGGCTGTACGCGCCGCCGCCCGGGTCCCAGCTGCCCCAGGGCGACCGCGAGAGCGCGATGCGGCCCGCGCGGCTCGCGGCCGGCCAGTCCGCCGTCCTCGACGCCCTCCACGCCCCGTTCGCCGCCGATCCCGAGCAGTCCTCGTACGGGGTGCGCACCGACACGCACATGGAGGTCCCCGACACCTTCCTCGCCCGGCCGAGCGGACTGCCCGCGCATGTCACGCTCGTCGCCCAGAACGCGCTGGCCCGCCACTCCCGTACGGCCGAGGGCCGGCTGCCGCGCGCCGCGGCCGGCTCGGTGACCGCCGGGACCGCCGAGGTGGAGGCGGCGGTCACCGCGGAGACCGCGAAGCACCTGCGCATCCGGGTCGGTTCGGTCATCCACGTCCCCCGCCCGGGGCGGCCCCTGGCCGTACGGATCACCGGCGTCCTCACCCCGCGCGAACCGTCCGGCGCCTACTGGTCGACCCAGCCGGTCCTGCGCACCCCCGCGCTGATCTACGTCCCCGACGACCCCGACCACAGCGCCTACTGGCTCGGCGCCCTGCTGCTCGCCCCCGAAGCCGGCCCGGCGCTCCTCGGCACCGCCGGAGACCCGGTCCGCTACTGGCAGCCGGCTCCCGACCCGGACGCCCTGCACAGCCACGACCTGGACCGGCTGAGGTCCGCGGTGGCCTCGCTGGAGGCCGGCCCGTCCCTGAGCGAGGTCCGCTCGTACACCGACGACCGCACCGAGGCGTCCACCGACCTCGACGAGATCCTCGGCGCCTACGAGGGGCTGCGCGACAGCATCACCCCGCTGATCGCGGTCGCCGCGTTCGGCGCGGGCACGGTCGCGCTGGTCGTCCTGGTGACGGCGGGCGGCCTCGCCGCGGACCGCCGCCGCCACGAACTCGCCCTGCTGCGCGCCCGCGGCGCCTCCCTGACCGGTCTGGCCCTGCGGCTGCTCGGCGAGACCACGACCGTGGCGCTGCCCGCGGCCGCCGCCGGCCTGGGCACCGCCGTCCTCGCGCTGCCCGGCGCCCGTCTCGCCCCCGCGGCGGCCGCCGCCCTCGCGGTCACGGCGGTCGCCTGCCTCGCCCTGCCGCTGCGCGCCGCGGCCGCCCACGCCACCGTCGGCGTGCACACCGTACGGACCGACGTGACCGCCGTACGGCCCTCCCGGCGCCGTACCGTCGCCGAACTGACCCTCGTGGTGCTGGCGGCGGGCGCCGTGGAGACACTGCGCCGGCGCGGTCTGTCCGGCGAGGACGCCGGCGGGGACCAACTGATGTCCGCCGCGCCGGTGCTGGTCGCCGTGATCGCCGCCCTGGTGCTGGTCCGCCTCCATCCGCTGCCGCTGCGGTTCCTGGCCCGCCCGGCCGCCCGGCTGCGGGGCGCGGTCGGGCATCTGTCGCTGGCCCGCGCGGGCCGCGGCTCCGCCTCCGCGGTGCTGCCGCTGCTGGCGCTGTCGACCGCGCTGACCACGGCCGCGTTCGGCGGCTCGGTCCTGGCCGGCGTGCGCGAGGCCCGTGACGCCGCCGCGCTGCTCGCGGTGGGCGCCGACGCCCGCGTCGAGGCCGTCGAGGGCCTGCCCGCCTCGGTGCCCGCGCAGGTCCGCCGCACGGCGGGCGCGGACCGGGTGACCGAGCTGAGCATCGCCTACCAGGCCCGGCCCCGCGGCCGCCAGCAGACCCTGCCGGTGGCGGGCGTCGACCCGGCCTCCTACGCCGCCCTCGCCGGCCGCACCGGCCTCGGCGCCTTCCCCGCGGGGCAGTTGCGCCGGCCCGCCGCGGGGAACGCCCCGCTGCCGGCGTTGGCCTCTCCCGGCGTCGCCGAGTCCTACGGGACCGGGCCCTTCCCGGTGCGGATGCAGGACGGCACGATCGTCACCGTCCGCATCGCCCTCGTCCGGGACCGCACCCCGGCCCTGGGCGGCACCGACTTCCTGGTCGTGGACCGCGCCGGACTCAGCCCCGAGGCGGCCCGGCCGACCGTGCTGCTGCTGACCGGCGGCGTGGACGGGGCCGCGCTGCGCCGGGCGGCGGAACCCCGCGCTGACGTCCGGCTGCGCTCCGAGGAGCGGGGACGCTGGGTCGACTCGCCCGTGCAGTCGGGGGCCGAACGCGTCTACGCCGCCGCGGTCGCCGCCGGATCCGGCTACGCCGTCCTCACCCTGCTGCTGTCGCTGCTGCGCTCGGCCCCCGAACGCCGTGCGCTGCTCGCCCGGCTGCGCACGATGGGCCTCACCCGCGCCCAGGGCCGCCGGCTGCTGGTCCTGGAGTCCCTGCCGCAGGCCGTGCTCGCCGCGCTCGGCGGGGTGCTCACCGGCTGGGCCACGATCCGGCTGCTCGCGCCCGGCGTCGACCTGACGGTCCTCGCCCTGTCCTCCGCCCCCTCCGCGCCGATCCCCGCGGAACTCCGCACGGACGCGGTGTCCCTGGCCGTCCCCGCGGTCGCGGTGCTGCTGGTGACGGTGGGCGTGGCGGCGGCCCAGGCATGGTGGACGGGGCGCCGCGGATCGGTGACGGAACTGAGGGCGGGAGACAGCCGATGACCGGAAGGGACATGATGACGACGGATCCGACGCTCGCCGAGCTGGCCCGGCGGGCCACCGCCGCCCGCGCCACCCCCGCCTTCGGGCACGACGCGCTGATCACCTGCGACCGGCTGGTGCGCATCTTCACCACGGACGGCGTCGAGGTGCAGGCCCTGCAGGGACTCGACCTGCTGGTCCGTGAGGGCGAGCTGATCGCCCTGGTGGGCGCCTCCGGCAGCGGCAAGTCCACGCTGATGAACGTCCTGGCCGGCCTGGACACCCCCACCGCGGGCGCGGCCCGGGTCGCGGGGCGCGATCTGCTCGCCATGACGGCCGGGGACCGCCTCGCCTACCGCCGCGAGGTCGTCGGCTTCGTGTGGCAGCAGACCTCCCGCAACCTCCTGCCGTATCTGACGGCCGCGCAGAACGTGCTGCTGCCCATGCGGCTGTCCGGCTCCCGGCGCCGCCGCAGGGACCGGACCGGACGCGCCCTGGAACTGCTGGATCTGCTCCGGATCGCCGACTGCCGCGACCGCCGCCCCCACCAGATGTCCGGCGGCCAGCAGCAGCGCTGCGCGATCGCGGTGGCCCTCGCCAACGACCCGGCGGTCCTGCTGGCCGACGAACCCACCGGCGAACTGGACTCCCAGACCGCCGAGCAGGTCTTCGGCGCCTTCCGCACCGCGAACGAGCAGCTCGGCACGACCGTCGTCATCGTCACCCACGACCAGGCCGTCGCCACCGAGGTCCGCCGCACGGTCGCCATCCGCGACGGCCGCACCTCCACCGAGGTGCTGCGCCGCAGCCGCATCGACGAGGAGACCGGCCACGAGACCGTCGTCGCCCGCGAGTACGCCATGCTCGACCGCGCGGGCCGGCTCCAGCTCCCGGCCGAGTACACCAGGAGCCTGGGCATGCGCGACCGGGTCGCCCTGGAACTGGAGGAGGACCACATCGGGGTGTGGCCGGACGACTCGGCGGACTGAGGTCCCCGCCGCACGACCGGCCGGACCGGGGCCCGGACCCGTCGGGCGCCGGTCAGCGCACGCTGAGCCCGAGCGCACCGGCTCCCGCGCGCCGTACGGCGACGGAGCCGAAGGGGGTGCGCAGCCGCAGCCACGCGCCGGACGAGAACAGCACGGGGTCCGCGCCCCGCAGGAAGCCCAGCGACTGCGCGGCGTGCACGGCACGCACCGGCAGCCCCGTCTCCCCGACGGTCCGCGACCAGATCTCCCGGCCGATCCGGTCGAGTTCGGCGCGCGTACGGCTCTGCGGCGCGAGTTCCTCCGTGCGGGAGCGGAACTCGGCCACCGCCGCGGCCACCATGGCCCGCAGCGCGTCCGTGGCGGGCAGGCCCGGTTCGGGCTTCCAGCCGCCGCGCGGCGGCAGCACCCCGGCCCACGGCGGCCCGGTCACCGCGGCCGGGACGGCGGCCGTGGCCGCCGACTCCCGGACGCCGTCGAGGAGTTCACCGGCGGAGACGGTGATGTCGAGCGTGACCTCCAGGCCGTCCTCGTACGGCTTGGCCAGGCGCACCGCGCGGATCGCGAGCACCTCGAAGGACGGCGGCCGCCCGAAGACGGCCAGGGCCGTGCCGGCCGCCTGGAGACGCACCGCGGCCGCACGGTCGTAGTGGAGCAGCCGGGAGAGGAAGGCCGCGAGATCCGCCGCCTCCCCCTCGTCGGCCAGCTGGAGCACCGTCATGCGGCGACGGCCTCCTCCTCGGCCCCGGCGTCGGCCCCGGCGTCGTCCGTGTACTCCAGGAGGAACGCGCGTTCCTCCGCGGTGATCCGGCGGGGGCGCTGGGCCTCGAAGTCGAACGGCACGATGACCGTCGCGGCGCGCACGTAGACCAGGTCGCCGTCCTTCACCTCGTAGGAGAGGGTGAAGGACGCCGCTCTGATCTCGGTGACCCACAGCTCGATGTCCACGGGCGTCTGCCGGTGGACGAGCTGCCGTTTGTAGTCGATCTCGTGGCGTGCCACCACGGACCCCTGCTTGAAGTCCTTCTCCGGGCGGAAGAGGAAGTCGATACGGGCTTCCTCCAGGTAGCGCAGGAACACCACGTTGTTGACGTGGCCGTACGCGTCCATGTCCGCCCAGCGCAGCGGGCAGCGGTAGAGGTGGCGCAAGAGATCAGCCCCGGGTCAGCTTCTTGTAGGTGGCGCGGTGCGGGCGCGCCGCGTCCGGGCCGAGCCGCTCGATCTTGTTCTTCTCGTACGACTCGAAGTTGCCCTCGAACCAGAACCACTTGGACTCACCCTCGTACGCGAGGATGTGGGTCGCGACCCGGTCCAGGAACCAGCGGTCGTGGGAGACGACCACGGCCGCACCCGGGAACTCCAGCAGCGCGTTCTCGAGCGAGGACAGCGTCTCGACGTCGAGGTCGTTGGTGGGCTCGTCGAGGAGCAGCAGGTTGCCGCCCTGCTTGAGGGTCAGCGCGAGGTTCAGGCGGTTGCGCTCACCGCCGGAGAGCACACCGGCCGGCTTCTGCTGGTCCGGGCCCTTGAACCCGAAGGCGGAGACGTACGCGCGGCTCGGCATCTCGACCTGGCCGACGTTGATGTAGTCCAGCTCGTCGGAGACGACGGCCCACAGCGTCTTCTTCGGGTCGATGTTCTCGCGGCTCTGGTCGACGTACGAGATCTTGACGGTCTCGCCGACCTTGATGGAGCCGGAGTCGGGGGTCTCCAGACCCTGGATCATCTTGAACAGGGTGGTCTTGCCGGCGCCGTTCGGGCCGATGACGCCCACGATGCCGTTGCGCGGCAGCGTGAAGCTCAAGTCGTCGATGAGGACCTTGTCGCCGAATGCCTTGGAGAGGTTGTTGACCTCGACGACGATGGAGCCCAGACGCGGGCCCGGCGGGATCTGGATCTCCTCGAAGTCCAGCTTCCGCATCTTGTCGGCCTCGGCCGCCATCTCCTCGTAGCGCGCGAGACGCGCCTTGGACTTGGCCTGACGCCCCTTGGCGTTGGACCGCACCCACTCCAGCTCTTCCTTGAGCCGCTTGGCGCGCTTGGCGTCCTTCTGGCCCTCGACCTTCAGGCGGGATGCCTTGTTGTCGAGGTACGTGGAGTAGTTGCCCTCGTACGGAATGGCGCGGCCGCGGTCGAGCTCCAGGATCCACTGGGCGACGTTGTCGAGGAAGTACCGGTCGTGGGTGACCGCGACGACGGTGCCGGGGTACTTGGCCAGGTGCTGCTCCAGCCACTGCACGGACTCGGCGTCCAGGTGGTTGGTGGGCTCGTCGAGCAGCAGCAGGTCGGGGGCCTCCAGCAGGAGCTTGCACAGGGCCACGCGGCGGCGCTCACCACCGGAGAGGTTGGTGACCGGCCAGTCGCCGGGCGGGCAGCCCAGGGCGTCCATGGCCTGCTCCAGCTGGGTGTCCAGGTCCCACGCGTTGGCGTGGTCGAGGTCCTCCTGGAGCTTGCCCATCTCGTCCATGAGCGCGTCCGAGTAGTCGGTCGCCATCAGCTCGGCGACCTCGTTGAAGCGCTTGAGCTTGCCCATGACCTCGGCGGCGCCGTCCTGGACGTTCTCGAGAACGGTCTTGGACTCGTCGAGCGGAGGCTCCTGGAGGAGCATCCCCACGCTGTACCCGGGCGACAGGAAGGCATCGCCGTTGGAGGGCTGCTCCAGCCCCGCCATGATCTTCAGAACGGTGGACTTACCGGCACCGTTCGGTCCGACCACACCGATCTTCGCGCCGGGCAGGAAGCTCAGGGTTACGTCGTCAAGGATGACCTTGTCGCCGTGTGCCTTGCGCGTCTTGCGCATGGTGTAGATGTACTCAGCCAAAGGAAACCGTCCGGCAGCTTGAAATCTGGCAGTGGGCAGATACACCCCATCTTGCCGGACGGCTACCCCTGGGGGGAAATACGTATGGCTGGGGGGCTGTGACCTGCGCTTTCCCGCAGCCGGCGAAAGGTGCATCCCGGGCGGCACCGAACCGGGCCGCCGTGCAGCCATGATCAGGGCGGCGAAGCGGCCTCTTCTCTTCCTCGACGTCGACGGTCCGCTCGTGCCGCTCGTGCCGCTCGGGTAGCTCGGGTAGCTCGGGTCGCCGTCGGCGGACCGCGTCCCGGCGGCCGGCGATCACGGGAACCCTCTGCCGGCACGGCTGGACCCGGGCATCGGGGCACGTCTTCTGGCTCTGGGCTGCGACCTCGTACGGGCCGCGACCTGGCAGGACGAGGCGAACGAGATCATCGCCCCCCGCCTCGGGCTCCCGGAGCTGCCCGTCCTGCGGTGGCCGGACACCGAAGCCGGGGAAGGTCCGCACGGCCTGCACCGGAAGACCCGCCCGCCGGTCGAGCGGGCGGCCGGGCGGCCGGCCGGGCGGGCGGCCGTTCGTCCGGGTGGACGACGGGATCGGTGCCATGGACCGTCAGCGGGTCGCAGCCGCCCACCCCGGCCCGGCCCTGCTCCACCGCACGGACCCGGCCGAAGGTCTCCGGGACACCGGCTTCTCGCAGCCGGCCGACCGGCTCCGCGCCCTGCCGCCCTGGTGACCCGGGGCACCGGCCCCGCCGTGCCGCGGGCAGGGGACGGCGTCAGTCGCGGGGGGCGGGGTGGCGGTCGCGGAGCAGGAGAAGAACCGTGCCGCCGATCAGGACCAGGGCGATGGCCGCGCCGCCGATCAGGGGCGTGGTGTCGGAACCGCCCGTCTCGGCGAGGTTGACGTCGGCCGGGACGCCGCCGACGGTGGCCGGGCTCGGGCCGGTCATCAGCTGGGGGCGCTCGTCGGCCGTGGTGTCGCCCTTGGTGCGGCAGTCGAGGACACCGGTGAAACGCCAGGCCGGGCCGCTCGGGGCCGTGATCGTGAAGTCGTACGCCTGGTCCTCCCGGAGCGGGACGGTCACCGTCTGCGAGGCCCCGGCGGGGATGCTGTGCTCGATGCCCAGCAGCTCGAAGACGAACGGCTCGTCGCCCGGGTTCCGCACGGCGATGTCCACCGCGTCCTCGGCGCAGTTCTCCCGCGCCGAGAGCGCCGGTATCGCCCCGGACCGCGCCCAGACCGCGCTCGCCGTGGCCGACACGGTCGACTCGCTGGAGCCGGCCAGGATCTGCGTCTGGCTGCGGCTGTCGGCGGCGAAGGCCCGCCCGACCGGGACGGTGGTGGACGCCTGCACGGTCAGCTCGGCGGAGCCGTCCGCCGCGTCCTCGGGCACGTCGAAGAACAGCTGGGTGCCGTTTCCGGCCTCGGTGACGTCCTTGCCGTCCTTGCCGACGATCCGCACCCCGCTCGCCACCGCCTCCGCCGGCGGCGTCAGCGTCACACCCTGCGCGTTGGTCCGCACGGTCACCGGGCCGAGCAGCTCGCCGGGGTGCCCGGAGACCGCGGGCGGCTCCAGGGTCAGCGAGGCGCGGGGCTCCGGCAGGGAGCGGGCGCTCTTCTGGAGGTAGTCGGCGAGGCGTTCGGCCTGCGGGTCGAGCGCCTCCACGTCGGCCCCGTCGGACCAGCGCCAGATCGCCACCTGGGTGCCCGCCGCCGCGTCCTGCTCGGTCAGGCCACCGCTGATGCCCGCCCGGCGGGCCAGCGCCGCAAGGTCGTTCACCTGCGGATAGGAGTTCCGCAGGATCCAGCCGATCCGTCCGGCGTCCTTGTTGCCGCCCAGCGAGGTGCCGCTCCAGGACGTCTCGCGGTACCGGGCCTCCCGCTGCGCCGGGCTGTACAGGTCGACGCAGTACGTCTGCAGGGTGCCGCCGCCCTCGACGGACATCTCGAACAGGCCCGCCGGGACCTCCTGGTCCCCGCCCTCGGCGTGGACGACGGCCGTGCCGTAGGTCTCCAGGCCGTCCATGGTGGCGACCGCCCCGCCCTGCTCGCGCGCCCCCGAGTCGGCGGCGGCCGGACCCGCACCGGCCAGCACAGCGGCCACGACGAGCCCGGACGCCAGCGTCGTGGCGGCCAGGCGTGCCGGGCCCCGCCGACGGGCGGTCACCGCGACCGGCACGGAGAGCGAAGTCATCACACGATTCCCCTTCGAGCAGGACCGGTTGCGACGGATCAGGCCGGACGGGGACCCACCAGCAGCACCAGAAGCCCCGAGAGTTACCCCGGCATCCTAGGGAGGCGGCACACCGCACCCGCCCCGTCATATCGTCGGATGATCGATCCGAATCGCAATCGTTATCGCCCGAACCGGCCCGCGAGCAGGGCTCATCGACAAATCCACCGGTTCCTTCACCGCGAGTTCCCCGGCCGGCCACAGCTTCTCCCCCGTCGGCCTGATGTCACGTCACCGATGCCGTGCCGGGATCCGGTTGAGGCTCCGGCCCGCCGTCGGCCCCGGCCGACGCGGCCGCCGTGTCACCCGTCGGCGTCTCCCAGTCGGGCTCCGGCCCCTGCCGGTCCCCGCCGGACTCGCCCGCCTCCGCCCTGGCGCCGCCCCGCCGGAAGGCCGACGTGCCCCGTGCCAGGTCGTGGCCGATCGCCACCGCGTCGATGTCGGCGGACGTCCAGTTCTGCCCGTCCCGCACGTCCTGGCGCACCTTCAGCCGGCCCTGGACGACGACGGGGTCGCCCACGCCCAGCGAGGCGGCGGCGTTGGTGGCCAGCTGGCGGTTGGCCCACACCGTGAAGAAGTTGGTGTGCCCGTCCGTCCACGCGCTCTTCTCGCGGTCCCAGTAGCGCGCGGTCACCGCCAGCCGGAACCGCGCCGACGCGCCCGCCGCCAGCTCCCGGTACACCGGCTGCGTCGCCACCCGGCCGACCGCGCAGATCATCGTCTCGTTCATCGCGAACCCCTCCCGTGCCCGGCCTCGACCGCCGGGCGGACTCCCGTACGGGCCCGCCCCGTACGGCTGCGCCCAGACTGCCGCGCCCCGTCCGTCCGCACCGCGCCCTGTGGACCGTCGAGCGCCCTGTGGAGAACCCCGCCACCCGCTCGGGCGACCCGCCCGGCCCCACGGGGTCGCCCACGGGGTCGCCCGCGAACGCCCCGACCCGGGACAAGGGGCTCCCGATCCGGAAAGGGGCCTCACGCCTGTTCGCGCGAGACCCCTGGTCACACCCCCGTCCACCCGGCACCCGTCCGCCCGGCACCCGTCCGCCCGGCACCCCGGGCGTCGGCGCCCCGGGCGTCAGCCCACCCCCACCCCCAGCACCCTCCCGTACTGCTCCCGCACCTCCCGGTACCGCAGCAGCTCGGCCGCCACCGGGTCCAGCACCCGCGCCCTCCCGCACCCCGCGGCCGCCTCCCGCAGACGGCGTTCCGCGTCCTGCCCGTAGCGCCGGGCGGGTCCCCGGGCGGCCATCCGGCAGCCCCACTCCACCAGCGGGCCCCCGACGATGCCGAGCACCATCAGCAGCACCGGCACCCCCAGGTTCGGGGACATCACGCCGATGATCTGGCCGAGCAGCCACAGCCCGCCGACGACCTGGAGGATCGTCATCGCGGCCTGGGCCAGCACGGCCACCGGCCACCAGCCGGGGCGCGGCGGCCGGCCCGTCGGCAGGGCCGCCCGGGCACCGAGTTCGTCGAGCGCCTCGGGCAGCCCGTGGGCACCCCGCGCCGCCGCCTCCCGGACGGCCTGCGCCCACGCCGCGGGCAGCCCGGCCGCGGCCCGGTCGGCCACGATCCGCACCGCCTGCTCCACGCGCTGCCGGGCGGTGGCCTCCTCGTCGGCCTGGTCGCGCAACGACAGCCGTCCCGTGGGGGATTCGATCCGGCCCTGGTACCAGCGCCACAGCCGCAGCCAGGGCGTCCCGCACGCCCGGTTGGCGTTGCGCAGCCAGGCGCGCTCGGCCGCCTCGCCCGCCGCCCCCGCGCCCACGGCGTCGGCGAGCCGGGCGGCGAACTCCTCGCGCGCCTCCTCGCTGAGCCCGGCCGTCCGGCCGGTGGCGTACACGGGCCGCAGTCCGGCCGCGGCCGCGTCCAGATCGGCCGCGACCCGCCGGGCGGGGGCGCCGCGCTCGGCGACGAACCGGCCGAGCGACTCGCGCAGTTCACCGAGCCCGTCCCCGGTCAGCGCGGACAGCGCGAGCACGTGCGCGCCGGGTTCGCCGTACTCGCCGAGGGCGATCCCGTCCTCGTCCAGCAGTCTGCGCAGATCGTCGAGGACCTGCTCGGTGGCCTCGCCGGGCAGCCGGTCGACCTGGTTGAGGACGACGAACATGACCTCCGCGTGTCCGGCCATCGGCCGCAGATAGCGCTCGTGCAGGACCGCGTCGGCGTACTTCTCCGGGTCCACGACCCAGACGACGGCGTCCACCAGCGCCAGGACCCGCTCGGCCTGCTCACGGTGCTGCACGGCCGCCGAGTCGAGGTCGGGCAGGTCCACCAGGACGAGCCCGTGCAGCTGGGCCTCCGCCTCCGGGCTCTGCACCGGCCTCCGGCGCAGGCGCCCCGGGATGCCGAGACGGTCGATGAGGGCCCCCGCCCCGTCGCTCCAGCTGCACGCGATGGGCGCGGACGTGGTGGGCCTGCGCACCCCGGTCTCCGAGATGGTCACCCCGGCGAGCGCGTTGAACAGCTGGGACTTGCCGCTGCCGGTGGCACCCGCGATGGCCACGACCGTGTGCTCTCCGGAGAGCCTGCGCCGTGCCGCCGCCTCGTCCAGGACCCGGCCCGCCTCGGCGAGCGTGCGGCTGTCGAGCCGGGCGCGGGAGAGTCCCACCAGCTCGCGCAGGGCGTCCAGCCGCGACCGCAGTGCCCCGTCGTAGGCCAGCGGGGCCGCGGTCTGCGGGACGGCCGTCCGGCTCTCCGCCGTCGCGGCCGCCTGCTCGCCCTCGTTCACCCGCCGCGCGATCAGCCCGTCGTCCCAGGCACCCGCGTCCTCACCCCGACCGGCGTCGTCGCCGTGGCCGTGGCCGTCGCCCGCTTCGCCGCCCGTACGACGTGACGCCACGGCACCGTCCACGGGCGCGCGCCCGTCCCCGGACGGCTCCGCGGGGCCTACGAGCGGGGCGGACGGGGCGGAGGCATCGGACGCCTCGGCGGCGGCACCGCCGGACAGCCGCCCGTCCCCGCCCGAGGAACCCCCGGAGGCGGCGGAACCCATGGACCCCGCAGAACCCCCAGAACCCCCAGAACCCACGAGACCCCCGCGTTCCCCGGAATCCCTGGAACCTCCGGAATCCCTGGAACCTCCGGAATCCCTGGAATCCCGGAAATCCCCGGAGCCCGTCACCGCGCCGGTGTCCTCCGCGGCCCGCGCGCTCTGCCGGTTCCCCGTGTGGTCACGCTCGTGATCCTGGTCAGTGACGGCGGTCACCGGTCACCTCTCCTTCTGCAGTACGGACAGCGCGGCGATGAGCTCGGCCTGGGGCCCGGGGTGGACGTCGAGCCCGTCGAGGGGGGCGAGACGCCGCTCGCGTTCGGTGTGCAGCACACGGTCGACGGACTCGGCGAGCAGCCGGCCGCCCCGGTCCCGCAGCCGCAGCGCCCCGTGCGCCCCGAGCCGTTCGGCGAGGCCCTCGCCCGCGGAGCGCGCCCGGCGGCCGCCGAGCAGCACGACGGCGACCAGTGCGGCGATCGCCTCGGGGTCGGGGGCCTGCCCCCGGTCGAGCTCGCGGACCTCCTCCTCGGCGTACTCCTCCAGCTCGCGCCGCCAGCGCCGTACGGCCAGGCCGATGCGGTGCTCGGCGCCCTCCAGCTCCGGGTCGCGGGACTGGAGCTCGGGAGCGAGCGCGGCGGGTTCGCGCCGCCAGGTGTCGTCGACGCGTTCGTCGGCGGCGGTGACGGCGCACAGCAGCAGGGCGCTCAGGCTGTCGACGAGGGCGTCCACCAGCTCCCGCGCGGTGCAGTCGAGGGGGAAGGCCCGCCACCGCTTCAGCGCGCCGCCGGCGAGGACCGCTCCCGACTGCAGCCGGCCGCGCACGCGCGCGTGCTCGCTGTCGTAGGCCGTCTCGACGGCCGCGGTGAGCCGGAGCGCGGCCGCGTGCTGCGCGGCGGCGGCACCGGCCAGCTCGGGCATGCGGGACCTGAGCGAGTCGAGGACGCCGTACGCCGTGCGGGCCATGGCGTGCTCGCGGGCGGCGGCGTCCTGGGTGTGGTGCACGAGCCAGGTGCGCAGCTGGGCCACCGCGGTGGCGGGCAGCAGCCCGCCGCCCCAGGCCGACTCGGGCAGCTCGGGGACGGTGAAGCGGGGCACCTCGCCGAGGCCCGCCTTGGTGAGCAGGGCGCCGTACTGCCGGGACACCTCGGAGACGACCTGATGGGGCACCCGGTCGAGCACGGTCACCAGCGTGGCGTCGTACTCCTTGGCGGTGCGCAGCAGGTGCCAGGGCACGGCGTCGGCGTAGCGGGTGGCCGTGGTGACCATGATCCAGATGTCGGCCGCGCAGATCAGCTCGGCGGCCAGGACCCGGTTGTCGGCGACGAGGGAGTCGACGTCGGGCGCGTCCAGCAGGGCCAGGCCGCGCGGGAGGGTGTCCGCGGTCTCGACGCGCAGCACGCGCGCGGGATGCCCGCCGGGCAGCAGCAGGTCGTCGCCCGGCTCCTGCTGGGGCACCCACATACGGGTGAGGTCGGGCAGCACGCGCATCCCGCTGAACCAGTGGTGATCCTCCGGATGGCACACCAGCACCGGTGTGCGGGTGGTCGGCCGCAGCACTCCGGCCTCGCTGACGCGGCGCCCCACCAGGGAGTTGACGAGGGTCGACTTGCCCGCCCCGGTGGATCCGCCCACGACGGCCAGCAGGGGTGCTTCGGGATCTCTGAGCCTGGGCACCAGATAGTCGTCCAGCTGCGCGAGCAGGTCGTCGCGGTTGGCACGCGCGCGTGGGGCCCCCGCCAGGGGCAGCGGGAAGCGTGCGGCGGCGACACGGTCGCGCAGCGCGGAAAGTGCGTCGAGCAGTTGAGGCCGTACGTCCAAGGTCACCACATGCGAAGAATGCCCAATTTCAGGGGAATTCTGAAGCATATAGGCATCTCTGCGCGCCGACAGGACACAAGGGACGGAAGGTGCGACCGGGACATCGGCCGAGGCCAGGCATAACGAGTGCACAACACCAGTGGCGCCGGACGTCAAAAGCGATGCACGATTCGTAACTGCCTGCGATTATCAGGACCGCTTCACCGAACCTCCACATCGAGCCACGGAGGCGAGGCGACAGGGACATGGATCGGGGAGCCCTATCCTTGTCCCCGGCGATGTCAGGGATCAGCCCCGCCGGGGCCCCCGGACAGAGGCCACCGCACCGGCCCCCGTAGCTCAGTGGATAGAGCAGGCGCCTTCTAAGCGCTTGGCCGCAGGTTCGAGTCCTGCCGGGGGCGCCCACCACATCCGACCAGCGGAAACGCTGGTCCTGTTCTTTTCCGGCCGGATGCGCGTCGCGCTCAGGCCGAGCGCCTGTAGACGCCCTCGCTGCGGTCCAGGTGCTGAAGATCGACCAGATATCGCCGTAGCGTCACATGGTCGACGTCCCCGTTCTCGCACCAGGCGCGGAGTTTGCCGTCGACCACGCGCTCCGGGTAGTCGACGTCCGGGACGAAGGTCTGCTCGGCGATGTACCGCAGGACCAGTTTCTTGCGGCCCCACTGGGCGGGCAGCCTGAGCAGCCGTCCGTCGCGCACGAAGGTGCGCAGGACCATGTCGGTGCGGTCGTCGCCCGTCCGCGGGGCGGCGGCGGGCTCGGGGCGTCCCACGCGGGCCAGTTCGCGGAAGAGGCCGTAGCCGACGCCGAGGGCGCCGTCCTCGCCGGTCGTCACCGCGCCCTGTTCGCACAGCCGCAGCAGCGCGCCCGCGGCCCCCTTCGCGGTCAGCCCGGCCCGCTCCGCGACCTCCTCGGGGCTCGCCGCCCCGAGCACCACGGCCGCGAAGGCCCGCGCCCGGCTCTCCTCCGCCAGCAGCCCGGCAAGCCGGGCCCCGGTCACGTCCGGTGCCGTCCGTGCACTCGTCGTCGTCATCCCGCGAGGCTAGTCGAGGGCTTTCGCCGCGACGGAGCGAATTTCGCGGCCCGCTCCCGCCCCGCCACCCCGGACTCTGTTCAGAACGAGTGATCCATCCTTCTGCGCCGTGACCCGCCCACACCGCCCGCGTTGAACGGGAAGTGCGGCGGCGAGCCCCGTCGTCGCGCTCATCGAGTCAAGAAGGAGAACGTGATGTCTCGCATCGCTAAGGCGGCCGGAGTCGCTCTCGGCACGGGTGCCGTGGTCCTCGGCGGCGCCGGCATGGCCCTGGCGGACTCGGGCGCCCAGGGCGAGGCCGTCGGTTCGCCGGGTGTGCTGTCGGGCAACCTCGTCCAGGTCCCCGTGCACGTCCCGGTCAACCTGTGCGGCAACACGGTCAACGTGGTCGGCCTGCTCAACCCGGCGTTCGGCAACACCTGCGCCAACATCGACGGTCACCACCACCACAACGGCGGCTACGGCGGCTGACGCCCGCGCACACACGAGAGCCCCGGCACTCCGAGCGCCGGGGCTCTCGTCCGTCCCGGCACGCCTCACGCGTACCGGTAGATCCGGCTGACGTCCTCCAGCTGGTCCGGCGTCAGGTTCCATGGCGGCAGCTTCTGGTTGCGGGCGACGACCCGTCCGTGCTGGGCGTGGCCCGCGGCCGGCGGGCGGGCCGGCAGATAACGGTGCACGCTGTGCCGTCGCTGCCAGCGCTGCCACTGGAGGTCGACGAAGGCGTGATGCAGCCAGAACACCGGGTCGTTGACGGAGGCCCCGCCGACCATCGCCCCGCCGACCCAGCGGTGCACCCGGTTGTGGGTGCGCCAGGCGGCACTGCCCCGGCCGCTCCCCCAGCCCTCCAGCTTGTTGCGGAAACCCCGCGCGGCCGTGGAGTCCCAGGGCGAGACGTCGTACACCGGGTCGCTCAGCGCCCCCTCCAGATCGCTCCTGGTGGGCAGGGCGATCGGGTCGCGAGCGCGGCCCAGGTCGCGGGTGAGGAACTTCCCGTCGGTCACACCCTCCTTGAGCGTCCAGTTGCCCGTCCGGTAGGCGAACGGCCCCGTCGTCACCTGCCGGTCCCGGCTGCGGCCGTTGCCGCCGAGCAGGTCGGCCGTCCAGGGCGCCGACGACGCCGTGCGGTCGCGCGTCCAGTCCCAGTACGGCAGCGACACCGACGCGTCGACGCGCCGCAGCGCCTTCTCCAGCTCGATCAGGAACTGGCGGTGCCAGGGCAGGAAGGACGGCGTCATGTGGGCCGTGCGCAGTCCGCCCTCCCCGTCGGCGACGTAGTGCTCGATGTGCATCCGCACGAACTCGTCGTACTCGCCGCGCCGTTTGATCTCCAGCATCGCCTTGACGAACCGGCGCCGCTCGGTGCTCGTCAGGGTGCTGACGTCCTTACGGACGTACGCCATGGTGTCCCCCCTCATGGGTGTGGTGCCCCGTGCCGGCGGAGCGGCCCGCCGCCTCGCGCAGCTTCTGGACCGGGCCGAGTTCGTCGACCGCCGCGCGGGCGGCCTCCAGCGGGGTGGGGTAGGACGCGTAGTGGTCGACCATGGTCAACCAGGTGCCGTCCGCGCGGCGCATCAGGTGCAGCGGGCGGCCGTCGACGGTGACATGCCACTCGCCGTCGCCGAAGGTGCGCCCGGGCAGGTTCCTGACGCCCCGGATGTGATGGCCCTGGTAGACCTCGTCGAACGCCTCGCCGCCGGGGCGGGCGTCGTCCGGCCGCTCCCGGTGCACGGGCCGGGAGGCCGCGACCACCGGGGCGAGCGCCAGGGCGCCCGCCGAGGCGAGCAGCCCGCGCATCACGTCGCGGCGCGTGCCGCTCGCCGGTGCGGGACCGGGCGGGCCCACGGGTCTCGTGGGTCCCTGGTCCGGCCCGACCGCCACTCCGCCGACATCAACGACCATCGCGTTCTCCTCGTCCGGTTCGGTCCGCTCGCTTCCGTACCGGCTAACCGCCGGCGACCCCGACCGGTCACCGTCGGTACGCCCCTCCGAGGAACGGCCCGCCGACCCCGCGGGCCCGGACCGGGCACTCCGTCCGGACCCCGGTGCACAGCCGCCGTCGCCCGCCCCTTCCCCCGTGGACTCTCCGCCGCCGTCCGTCCGCGCCGGCACGGCCGTATCCGTACGGCCGTACCCGTACGACCTGGCTCGTACGGCCGTGCCCGTACGGGTTACCTGCCGTCGTCCAGGCCCAGGTCCGCTCCCGGGACGGTCTGGAGGACCGGGGTGAGGACGCCGGCCTCGGGCAGCTTGAGGCCGGGCAGACCGAAGGCGTCCGGGTTCGGCGGGGTCAGCGGGGCGTCCAGGGTCAGGCCGGGGGCCAGGGTCCGCAGGCCGGACGCGGGGGCGTCGACGGCGAGGTGGTCGAAGCCCTCACCGAGGACGTGCGGCAGCGGCGCGTGCAGGCCGAGGCCGGGCAGTCCGCCGCTGACCGGCAGTTGCGGCACGGCCCGCTCGGGCAGCAGCCGGCCCTCCACGTGCCGCGGCCCCGCCGGATCGCCCGGCATCGGCACGGGCACCTCCCCGCCGACCTCGGGCAGCTCCAGGCCCAGGGAGCTCTCGGCGCCCTCCAGCGGCACGGGGACGGGGACCGTGCCGGCCGCGGCGGCGGGAGTCGCGGCGGCGCCGACGGCGGCCGCCACTCCGGCGAGAACGGCGGCGAGGGTTCCTCTGGTGGTCGGCTTCATGTCAGGCACGGTCCCTTTCCGGGTGGGCTTTCCAACGTCCGTACCTCGTAACGACTCCGGGCGCGCCGACAGCCGACAATTCCCCCGGCAGCCTTAGTAGTACGACTGATCAGCTTGTCCAGAAGTCCCACCAGCGCGTCAGCACCAGCATGCCGATCACCCCCAGATGCAGCACCGGCGGAACCCAGGTGAACTCGTCGAGGAAGGCCCTCGCCCGGCCCGGCGCGGGCAGGAGACCCCGGCGGACGGTGAACGAGAGGACGTACCAGAACAGGACGACGGTGGCGATCCACGCCAGACAGCACCACAGACACAGCGCGTTGATCCGGTACAGCGACTGGAACTGGAGCCAGGTGACGAAGCCGACGCCGAACAGACAGCCCGCGAGAAAGGTCAGCCAGTACCAGCGGGGAAAGGCGGCGCCCGCGAGCAGGCCGGCTCCGACGCAGACGACGACGGCGTAGGTGACCAGACCGAGCATCGGGTTGGGGAACCCGAATGCCTCGGCCTGGTCGCTCTCCATGACGCTGCCGCAGGACACGACCGGGTTCAGGCTGCATCCCGGGGTGAAGCCGGGATCCTCCAGGAGCTTGAACTTGTCGAGGGTGATGACCCAGGAGGCCAGCAGCCCCGCCGCTCCGGCGATCACCAGCAGCAGGGCGAAGGCACGGGAGCTGCCCGCGGAGCCGCCCGCCCGCGGTCCCGCGGTGGCGCTCACGCCGGTCAGGCGCGCAGGCTGCGCGCGGGCAGGACGATGTGCGCGGCGGCGGTCAGGGTGGCGTCGGCGCCCGCGAACGCGGCCAGCGCCTCGGGCTCGACCGGCTTGCCCGGCTCGGCCTCGGGCCAGGGCCGGGTGGTGAACACCAGGTAGGCGTAGCCGCGTTCACCGACGGCGGCGAGCCACTCCGGGGGCGCCGGGCACTGGGCGGTCAGGGGCGGCATGGTGAGGACGGCCTGGCCGGCCTCGACGAGGAGGCTGACGGGCAGGCTCGGCTGGGCAGTGCCGTCGACGACGTCGCCGCCCACGGGCAGGTTCCGGTCGGCGAGCAGCCGCTCGACGGCGGCGCTGGTCGCCTCGGGGCCGTCGGGTCCGTCACCGAGGGTGTAGGCGAGCAGGTAGGGCATGTCGCCGCCGTCGGGGGACTCACCGCTCCAGGTCATCACGACGAGCGTGCCGAAACCGGCGGGGCGGAAGGCTGTGCTGGGGGTTGTGGTCACCGCGCGACCATATCGGCGGGTCCGAACGCCGCCCGGCGCGTTCTCACCCGCCCGGGGGACCCTTTCCGCGTGCTCCACACGAACGAGGGAAACAGCCTCGAACAGAGCCGCCGCGGACCGGTCCGGAAGCCGATTCCGCACCCTCGCGGCGGATGCACGGAACCGGTTCCCCCGGCGTTCTCCTCGAATTCCTCGGAATCGGCGGAATCCTCGATCTCCTCGGAATCGGCGGGGAAAGGCGTCAGCCCTGGAGCGGCAGGCCGCCGAGCAGACCGCCGCCCGCGTTCAGGGCGGTGGTCGCACCCTTGACGGTGTTCAGCACGGAGTCCTTGTTCTCGGTGTTGAGCGCGTCCGACTGGTGCTGGAGCGGCATCACGTCGGCGGGCTGGAGATTGCCGCTGGTGAGGGTGTTCACGGCGCCGTTGAGGCTGGTGGGCGTGAGGTCGGCGGTGCTGTGGGCGAACGCGGGAGCGGCGGCACCGGCGAGGGCCAGGGAACCTGCGACGACAGCGGCAGCCTTCAGGGACTTCATCGTGTTCCTTTCTTCGACGACGCGCACCGTCTGGTTCCGGCGCGTGTCGCCAGCGGGAATTCTGACGCCGTGCACAACGAATCAGCACCGGGCCGGAAACCCCGTGGACGGAAGAATTTCCGCACCGCACCGCCCCGTCCTGAACCGCACCGCCCCTCCCCGCCCCGCCTCTCCCCGCCCCGCACCGCCCCTCCCCGCCCCGCCCCGGAACGACGAACCGGCCGCTCCTCCCCGGGGGAAGAGCGGCCGGCCGCGCTGGACGCGTCGCGACGTCAGTCGTTGACGCAGGTGTTGCCGAAGGCCGGGTTCAGCAGGCCGATGATGTCCACGGTGTTGCCGCAGACATTGACCGGCACGTGAACCGGAACCTGGGCGACGTTGCCCGACAGCACACCCGGGGAGTGGGCGGCGCCGCCCGCGGCCTCGGAGTCCGCGGCGGCGACACCGGCGCCGCCGGCGACGGCCGCGACGGCGGCGGAGGTCAGGACCAGGCCCTTCGCGATACGCGACATGGAGAAATGCTCCTTGGGGGTTGACGCAAACATCCGGGCGGGGATGCCCGGCGCTGTGAAAACGCACGGCACGCCGGTGAGTTGTGCCGCCAATGGGGTGATGTCACCGAGACTCCGGGCCACCATTCCGACACACATACCCGGATTGTGACGATTAGTACGGATAGCGGCTAGAGTTGCGGACCTCCCGACGCACCCCTACAGCAAGCAAATCGCACGAAAGGGTCGGCCGGTCATGTGCACTCCTCAGGGTTTCCTGCAGCTCCGTGCCGCACATCCGGCCGTCACCGGCGCACAGGGGGCGCGCGTGCCGGCGTACACGCGCGCATCCCGCGACGACCGCGCGCGCACGCCCGGACGCGCCGTGAAGGTGTTCGAACCGGGCAGGGGTCCTCGGCGCGGCGGTGACCAGCCGGCCTTCCGGCTCGTTCCCTCACGGGACGCGGCATGGGCCGGCGTGCTCTTCGTCACCGTCAAAGCCCTGCACTGAAGCGCGTTCCCGCACGTTCCCAGCGTCACCCGTGAGCGAGGAAAGCCGCGCATGCACCAGTCATCACACGACCCTCCGCCGCGGGTCCTCCACATCACCCAGCCCGTGGACGGCGGGGTCGCCCGCGTGGTCGTCCAGCTGGTCCGCGCCCAGGTGGCGGCGGGTGCGCACCTGACCGTCGCCTGCCCCGGCGGCCCGTTCGCCGACGGGCTCGCGGCCGCCGGCGCCGAGGTCCGGCACTGGGCCGCAGGCCGTTCCCCCGGGGCCTCGCTGGCCCGCGAGGTGCGCTCCCTCGCCCGCCTGGTCGCGGAGGTACGGCCCGAACTGGTGCACGCGCACAGCGCGAAGGCGGGGCTGGCCGGCCGGCTCGCGGTGCGCGGGCGGATCCCGACCGTGTTCCAGCCGCACGCCTGGTCGTTCGAGGCGGTCGGCGGCACCACCGCGGCGCTCGCCCTCAAGTGGGAGCGTCTCGCGGCCCGTTGGGCCCACCGGACGGTGTGCGTGAGCGCCGCCGAGCGGGAGCGGGGGGTGCGCGCCGGGATCGCCGCGCGGTGGAGCGTCGTACCGAACGGCGTCGACCCCGAGGTCTTCCGTCCGGCCGCCCGGGACACCGTACGGGCCGTCCCGCTGCCCGGGATCGGGCCCGGGGCGCCGCTCGTGGTGTGCGTGGGGCGGCTGTGCCCGCAGAAGGGGCAGGACGTGCTGCTCCGGGCGTGGGGCGAGGTGGCGCGGCGGGTGCCCGGTGCCCGGCTCGTGCTCGTCGGGGACGGGCCCGACCGGCGGCGACTGGCCTCCTCGGCACCGGAGTCGGTGCTGTTCGCGGGCGCCGTCGGCGACACCCTGCCCTGGTACCGGGCCGCCGATCTGGTGGTCCTGCCCTCGCGCTGGGAGGGCATGGCACTGGCGCCGCTGGAGGCGATGGCCTGCGGACGGCCGGTGGTCCTGACGGACGTGGACGGCGCCCGCGAGAGCCTCCCGCCGGACCTCGCACCCCGCTGTCTGGTGCCCCCGGGCGACCCCGCGGCGCTCGCCGCCGCCCTCGGCGGCCTGCTGCTGGACCGGCACGCGCGCGAGTCGCTCGGCGACCTGGGGCGCCGGCACGTCCTGGCCGCGCACGACGTACGGCACACCGCCGGGGCGGTCGAGGGCGTCTACCGCGAGCTGCTGGGCGGCGCATGGCCTGCGGCGCGCGTCGCGCCCACCGAGTACAGGGAGTCCATCCACTCGTGACCGCGGAAAGCACCTTCCCCACACCCGGCGCACCGTCGCGCGACCACCGGTCCTCGCCCCTGTCGGTGCTGCCGCCGCGCGGCCGCGCCGCCGGTTTCCACTTCCCCGTCCGCAGACGCCGGGCCCGCCCCCTGTCGCCCCTGCCGCTGCTCCTCGCCGACGGCACCGCCGCGCTGGCCGGCGCGCTGGCGCTCACCCACCGCCGCCCGGTCCTGGTGGCCCTGCTGGTGGCCGCGGCGGTGCTGCTGCGCCCCCGCCGGCCCCACCGTGTGCAGGGCGTCCTCGACGAACTGCCCGCCGTGTGCGGCCGGGTCACGGTGGCCTGGCTGGGGCTGGCCGCGCTGCTCGCGGCGCACTCCCCGCACACCGCGCTGTCCGCCCGCACCCTCGCCACCGGTGTCGCGGTGCAGTGCGCCGCCGCCGTCTGCGGACGGGCGTTCGTGCACCGGCGGCGCCGTGTCGCGCTGCTGCGCCGCCCGCGCTCCGCGCTCGTGGTCGGCCCCGCGGCGACCGCGCAGCGGGTGGCCGCCGCCGTGCTGCGCCACCCGGACTGCGGGGTGCGGCCGGTCGGCGTCGTGGCCGCGCGCCCCGACGACACCGACGGGCTGCCGGTGCTGACCAACGGCTCCGAGGTGCAGCGGGCCCTGATCCAGAACGCCGTACGCGACGTCCTCGTCGTGCACCCCTCGGCGCGGGTGCAGCAGGCGCCGCTGCTGCGGGCGCTCGCCGAGTCCGGGTGCGAGGTGTGGGAGCTGGACGCCGACTCGCCCTCCCACGAAGCCCCCGAACTGCTGGCCGGGTTCGCCTGCCGCAGGCTGCGGATCGGCTCGCGGCAGCGCGGCAGCATCGGCAAGCGACTGCTCGACGTGGTCGCCTCCGGGGTGCTGCTGCTCGCGGTCAGCCCGCTGCTGCTCGCCTTCGCGACAGTGCTGCGGTTCATCGACGGACCCGGGGTGGTCTTCCGCCAGGTGCGCATCGGCAAGGACGGACGCCCCTTCACGCTGCTGAAGCTGCGCACCCACCGCCCGGCCGACGAGCACGAGTCGGCGACCCGCTGGAGCGTGGCGGGCCAGCGGGACATGCCGTGGTTCTGCCGCTTCCTGCGCCGCACCTCCCTGGACGAGCTGCTCCAGCTGTGGAACGTCTTCCGCGGCGACATGAGCCTGGTCGGCCCGCGTCCCGAACGCCCCTTCTTCGTCGGCCAGTTCAGCCGGACCCATCCCGGCTACGCGGCCCGTCACCGCATGCGCACCGGGATCACCGGCCTCGCCCAGACCAACGGGCTGCGCGGCGACACCTCCATCGAGGACCGGGCCCGCTTCGACAACGCGTACATCGACAACTGGTCGCTGTGGCAGGACATCTGCATCCTGCTGCGTACCGCGGCCGCGCTCGTGCGTCCGACGGGGAGCTGACCCGATGACCCTCGCCCTGCCGCTGACCGCCCGCCGGGCCCCGTCGCCGGTGTGGCCGGTGGTGGCCGTGGTCGCCCTGCTCGGTCTGCCGGCCGCCCCCGGCGGGGACGGCGGCGCGGGCCCGGCCGACGCGCTGTCGGCACTGGTGGTCGGCTTCTGCGTGCTGCGGCTGCTGCGGCAGCGGCGGCGCCCGCTGAGCCGCACCGCCGCGGTGGTGCTGGCACTGCCGGTGGCCGGGCTCGCGCTGGCCGCGGCCGGCGCGTCCTCGCCGGGAGCCGCGCTGACCGGCTTCGGCCGCTGTCTCCAGGTGTTCGTGCTGGTCCCGGCCGCGGTCGTGCTGCTGGTCCGGGACCGGACCGACTTCCGGCTGCTGGCCTGGTCGTTCGTCGGCCTGGCCGGCTGGGAGGGGGCGGTCGGCGTCCATCAGTACGTCACCGCGACCGGCGCCTCGTACCAGGGCGAGCCGATCCGGGCCGTGGGCACGTTCGGCGCGCAGGACGTGATGGGCATGGCGACCGTGGTGGCGTTCGGCCTGATGTGCGCGCTCGGTCTCGCCCTCGGACGCTCCGCCCCGCGGCAGCGGGCCGTCGCCGTCGTGTGCGCCCTCGCGCTGCTGGTGCCGCTCGCGCTGTCCTTCAGCCGGGGCGCCTGGATCGCCACGGCCGTGGCCTGCACGGCGCAGCTGTGCCTGGCCGGGATGCGGCGGGCCCTGACGACGGCCGCGGTCGTGCTCGCGGCGGGTGTGCTGCTGGTCGGCGGGTTCGGCATCGGAACGGCCCTGCTCCAGGAGCGCATCGCCAGCATCACCCAGGTCGCCGACGCCCCCGACCAGTCCGTCACCGACCGGTACACCATGTGGGCCGCGGCCGGCTCCATGTGGCGCGAGCACCCGCTGACCGGCGTCGGCCTCAAGGGCTTCCCCGAGCACCGCGACAGCCATGCCTCGCTGGCGCTGTCCGCCGGCAGCGACACCGAGGGCGCGGGCTCGGCCTTCCGTGTCCAGCCTCTGCTGTCCCCGCACAACATGTACCTGCTGGTCCTCGCCGAACAGGGCCTGATCGGACTGGTCTGCCTCGCCGGGAGCTGGCTGGCCCTGCTGGTGTGCGCCCTGCGCGGCCTGCGGCAGACACGCCGCACCGGCACAGGCCCCGGCCCCGCCACGGACTGCGCTCTGGTGTCCTGCGGACTGCTGGTGTGGCAGCTCACCGACTTCGTGTACGCCGACATCGGCGGCCCCTCCACGGTGCTGACCGCCGTCTGCCTCGGCCTCGCGGCCTGGTGGGCTCTGGTCGGCGCGCGGGAGGCCGCGGCCCCGGGCGGCGGGCCGCCGCGCGGGCGCGAGGCCACCGGGGCGGAGGCCGCGGCGCGATGACGGTGACGCCCTCCCAGCCCTCCCAGCCCTCCCAGCCCCCCGATTCCTCCCGGCCGCCCGAGTCCCCCCGGCCCCCCGAGTCCCCCCGGCCGCCCGAGTCCTCCCGGTCCGCCGGCCCCTCCCCGTCTCCCGATCCCTCCCGGCCCCCCGAGTCCCCCCGGCCGCCCCGGCCGCCCGAGTCCTCCCGGTCCGCCGGCCCCTCCCCGTCTCCCGATCCCTCCCGGCCCCCCGAGTCCCCCCGGCCGCCCCGGCCCTCCCGGTCGCACCGGTCGTCCCGGTCGTCCCGGTGGCCCCGGTCCGCCGCGTCACCCCGGCCGCCCCGGCCGCCCCGCCCCCAGGGCGCGGCGACCGTACCGGCGGCCCGGTCCGCCCCGCAGGCCGAGGAGGCCGCCGAGCTCTCCTCCTCCGGCCGGTTCCTCGCCCGGGCCGCCCTGCTCACCGCGGCCCTGTCCATGGCCGGGGCCCTCCTCGGCCTGGTCCGCGACCAGGCGCTGGCCCAGCTGTTCGGGGCGGGCAGCGACACGGACGCCTTCCTCGTCGCCTGGACCGTGCCGGAGTTCGCCGCGACGCTGCTGATCGAGGACGGCCTGGCGTTCGCGCTCGTCCCCGCCTTCAGCGTGGCCCTGGCCCGGCGGGCCCGGGGCGGCGCCGGGGACCCGGTGCGGGCGCTGGTCACGAGCACGCTGCCCGGGCTCGTCCTGGCGCTCGTCGCCGCCGGCGGCCTGACCGTGCTGACCGCGCCGTACCTCGTCGAGGTCCTCGCGCCCGGCCTGCCCGATCCCGGCCTCGCCGTGGACTGCACCCGCCTCACCGCGACCTGCGTGATCAGCTTCGGGCTCGCCGGGTACTGCAGTGCGGCCCTGCGCGCCCATCGCCGCTTCCTCGCCCCGGCCGCGATCTACGTCGCCTACAACGTGGGGATCATCAGCGGCATGTTCCTCCTCGGCGACCGCTGGGGGGTGCGCTCGGCGGCGCTGGGCGTGGCGGCGGGCGGCTGTCTGATGCTCGCCGTGCAACTCCCCTCTCTGGTCAGGCAGTTGCGCCACCGGACCAAGGCGCCCGAGGGCGATCCGCGGGAGAACGGCCGCCCGGTGCGCCTCGCGCTGATCGCGGCCGTGCTGCTGTTCGCGCTGTGCCGGCAGTCCCAGGTCCTCATCGAGCGCTTCCTCGCCTCCGGCCTGCCCTCCGGCGCCATCTCGCACCTCAACTACGCCCAGAAGGTGGCGCAGATGCCGATGGTGCTGTCGCTGATGCTGTGCACGGTCACCTTCCCGGTCGTCGCCCGCGCGCTGGCCGACGGCGACACCGAGCGGGCCCGTGTCCGGGTGGAGCGCGATCTGGCGCTGGCCGCGTGCGTGGTGCTGCTCGGCACGGCCGGGGTCGTCGCCTGCGCCCCGCAGATCGTCGAACTCCTCTTCCAGCGGGGCGCGTTCACCGCGCAGGACACCGAGGCCACCGCGGCCGTGATGCGGGTGTACGCGCTCGGACTGCTCGGCCAGACCCTGGTCGGTGTCCTGGTCCGGTCCTACTTCTCCGCGGCCCGGCCCAGCTGGTACCCGGTCGGCGCGATGGCGCTCGGCATCGTCGCCACCTCCTGGATCGGTGCCGCCGCGACCGGCCCCTTCGGCGTGCTGGGCATCGCCGCCGCCAACGCGGCGGGCATCACCGTCACCGCCGTGCTGCTGCTGGCCGGCATGCGCCGCCGCAGTGTCCCCGTCCGGGTCGGCCCGGTGCTGCGCGAACTGAGCCGTCCGGTGCGCGCGGCGTCGGCCGCCGTCCTCGCCGGCGCGTTCGTCGCGAGCCGCTTCCAGGACCCGCTCGCGGCGCTCGCCTCGGGCGGCGCCACCGTCACCGCCGTCTTCGTCCTGCTGGGCTGGGCGCTGGACGCCCAGGGCATCGCATCCGCACTCCGATCCGTACGTTCCGCGACCCGAAGGCTCCCGTATGGCCGTAACCGTTGACCTCGACAGACCACCGACGCGGACCCCGGCCCCCTGGGTGGCGATGTACCACTCGGTGGACGACTGCGCCGACGACCCCTATCGCATCACCGTCACCCCCGACCGGCTGGACGGACAGCTGGCCTGGCTGCGCCGGCGCGGCCTGACCGGTGTCTCCGTCCGCGAGCTGCTCGCCGCCCGGGCCCGGGGCCGGGCCGACGGCCTGGTCGGTCTGACCTTCGACGACGGCTACGCCGACTTCGTCACCGCCGCCCTGCCGGTGCTGCGCCGCCATCGCTGCAACGCCACGCTGTTCGTCCTGGCCGGCCGTCTCGGCGGCGAGAACGCCTGGGACCCGCTGGGCCCGCGCAAGCCGCTGCTGACCGCGGACGGCATCCGGCGTGCCGCCGCTCAGGGCGTGGAGATCGGCTCGCACGGCCTGGCCCACCTCGACCTCACCGAGGTGCCGGCCCCCGTCCTGGAGGCGGAGGTCCGTGAGAGCAGAGCACTGCTCTCGAAGCTGACCGGCGCTCCGGTCTCCGGGTTCTGCTATCCGTACGGCTTCGTCGACGCCCGCGCCGTCGCCGCCGTCGCCGGAGCCGGATACACCTACGCCTGCGCCATCGACCCCGGCCCGCTCACCGGGCCCTTCGCCCTGCCCCGCGTCCACATCGGGCAGCGCGACACCGCCGTACGGCTCTATCTCAAGCACCGGCTGCACAGGCTGCGCCGCCGACCCGTAGGAGGGGGACCGAGGTGAAGGCACTGCATGTGATCACCGGGCTCGGTGTGGGCGGCGCGGAGCAGCAACTGCGGCTGCTGCTGCGGCATCTGCCCGTGGACTGCGACGTCGTGACGCTCACCAACCCCGGCCCGGTCGCCGACGGTCTCACCGCGGACGGGGTGCGGGTGACCCATCTCGGCATGAACGGCAACCGCGACCTGGCGGCCCTGCCCCGGCTGGTCCGCCTGGTCCGCGCCGGCGGCTACGGCCTCGTCCACACCCACCTCTACCGGGCCTGCGTCTACGGACGCCTCGCCGCCCGGCTCGCCGGCGTGACCGCGATCGTCGCCACCGAGCACTCCCTGGGCGACTCCCAGATGGAGGGCCGCAGGCTCACCCGGGGGGTGCGCGGCCTCTACCTGGCCACCGAGCGCCTGGGCCGCTCCACCGTCGCCGTCTCCCCCACCGTCGCCGACCGTCTCCGCCGCTGGGGCGTGCCCGCGCCGCGCATCGAGGTCGTCCCCAACGGCATCGACCTGGCCCGTTTCCGCTTCGACCCGCTCCAGCGCCACCGCACCCGCCAGCGCCTCGGCCTGCCCGAGGACGCCTATGTCGTCGGCGGTGTCGGCCGCCTCACCACCGGCAAGCGCTTCGACGTCCTCGTGCACACCCTCGCCCTGCTGCCCGGCGACCACTGGCTGCTGCTGGTGGGCGGCGGCCCGGAGGAGAACGTGCTGCGCCGCATCGCCCACGAGGCCGGGGTCGCCGACCGGGTCCTGTTCACCGGGGAGCGCCCCTACCTTCCCGACGGCTCGCCCGGCCCCGACCTGCCCGCCCTGACCTCCGCCATGGACCTGCTGGCCTCGCCGTCCCCCGAGGAGGCGTTCGGGCTCGCCGTCGTGGAGGCCCTCGCCGCCGGGCTGCCCGTCCTCTACGCCTCCTGCCCCGCCGTCGAGGACCTGCCCGCGCAGGCCGCGGCCGGTGCCCGGCGGATCGTCGGCGGCCCCGCGGAGTTCGCCCGGGCCGTCGCCGCCACCCGCGCGGCCGGGGCCGTGCCCCGCGCCGTTCCCGAGGCGGCCCGCCACTACGACATCACCCGCAGCGCCGCCCGGCTCATGGACGTGTACGCGGCAGCGGTCGCCCCCTCCACGTCCTCGTCACCTCAGGGAGTGAGCTCCTCATGACCGACAAGACCACCGCGCAGCACCGCGCGGCCCGCCCGCTGGCCCGCGTCAGGGCCCTGCCGCCCTGGAGCCTGGTCGCGGCCGGTGTCCTCGCCGGCGGTGTGCTGGGCGGCACGTACGGCGCCCTGAAGACCCCGGTGTACACCGCGACCAGCTATGTCGTCGCCGTGCCCGCCGAAGGGTCCGACCCGGCCGCGGCGCTCGGCTTCGCCCAGGCGTACGGCAGGGTCGCCACCCAGCTCGCGGTGCTCGGGGACGCGCAGGTGTGGGCGGGCGTGCCGGCCCGGACACTGAGGTCGAACGTGTCGACGGCGACCTCGCCGGACGCCCCGATGGTCGCCGTCACCGCCACCTCCTCGCGCCCCGACGTGGCCGCCGACATGGCCAACGCCGTCTCCCGCGCGCTGACCCGGCACGCCGACGACAGCGTGAAGTCCACCCATGTCCGGCTCCGGCAGTTCGCCCGCGCCGTCGAGCCCGCCGCGCCGTCCTCGGCGTCCCCCGCGCTCACCGGCCTGGTCGGCACCGCCGCGGGCGGCCTGCTCGGCGGCATGCTGCTGCTGGTCCGGCCCCGCCGCCCCGGACAGCCCGGGACGCCTGCCGCGTCCCTGCCCGGCCCGGCCGTCGCCGTCGAGACCCGCGGCACGCTGTGAACGCCCCGTACACCACGGAACTCGTCACCGACGCCGCCGCCTTCACGGAACTGGCCCCCGCCTGGGCCCGCCTGTACCGGCGCTGCACGACGGCGACGCCCTTCCAGAGCCACTCCTGGCTGCACTCGTGGTGGCTGTCGTACGGGCGGCCCGGCCGGCTGCGTCTGGTCGTGGTGCGCCGCGCCGGCGAGGTCGTCGCCGTCGCCCCGCTCACGGCCGTACGCCGTCCGCTGCCCGCGCTGGTGCCGCTCGGCGGCGCGATCTCCGACTACGGCGACGTCCTGCTGGACGACGAGCACGCCGACGGCGCGGCCGACGCGCTCACCGACCGCCTCACGGCGGCCGCCCGCACCGCGCTGATCGACTTCCGCGAGGTGCGACCGGGCGCGGCCGCCGAACGGATCTACGACCGCTGGAGCGGTCCGCGCCGCCGCGTGGGCGACTCCGTCTGCCTGGAGCTGCCCGCCCTGCCCATGGACGAGCTGGTCGCCCGGCTGCCCTCGGCCAAGGCCCAGCAGCGGGTCCGCGCCAAGCAGCGCAAGCTGCGCTCCCTCGGCGTCCGGCGCACGGTCGTCCGCCCCGACGGCGTGGACGCGGCGCTGCGCAGGCTCCTGGAGCTGCACCGGCTCCAGTGGCAGGACCGCAAGGTGACCGGCGAGCATCTGCGGCCCCGCTTCGGTGAGCACCTGACCCGCTCGGTCGTGCCGATGGTGCGCTCCGGGGACGCGGTCGTCACCGAGTTCCGCCTCGACGACGACGTGGTCGCGGTCGACCTGACCCTGATGTCCCCGCGGCTGGCCGGCGGCTACCTCTACGGCGCCCATCCGAGGCTGCGCGAGCACAAGGCGGACGTGGCGGTGATGCTGCTCGACGCGTGCGCCGAGCACACTCGCGACGGTGGCCGGGGCACGCTGAGCCTGCTGCGCGGAAACGAACCGTACAAGCATCACTGGCGGCCCGAGCCGGTCGTCAACCAGCGGCTGCTGCTCGCCCGGCGGCGCACCGCCCCGCTGCTCGGGGCCGCCCTGGCGGAGGCGGCGGCCCGCCGGCGGGCCGGGGAGGTGCTGCGCCGCCGGGAGCGCGAGCCCGGCGGCAGGTCCTGAACGGCCCCGCCGCCACGCCGGCGAGCGAAGGTCAGCCCACCCGCGACCACCAGTCGGACTTCATGCACAGCCTCCCGCCGAGCCAGTTCTCCACCCAGTCGCCCAGTTCCAGCGGCGAGCAGTCCGCCGGCGGCTGCGGGGGCTCGGCCGGCTGCGGGGGCTCGGCCGACGGCGTGGGCGGCGCCGGCTCCGGGCCGGGCCCGGGCGTCGTCGGCCCGGGAGCCGGTTCCTGTCCACGGCCCGAGAGCATCGACCGGTACACCTGCGACGCCTTCGGGTTCTGCGAGCACTGCCACACGCCGTGCGGGCAGTAGTCCGTCAGCGTGTTGTAGAGCGGCCGGTGCTCGTCCATCCAGGCGAGCATCCGCCGCATGTACTCGGCGTTGTCGCCGTTGCGGAACAGCCCCCATTCGGGATACGAGATCTCCTTGCCGTGGGCCCTCGCGAAGTCGACGTGCGCCCGGAGGCCGTACGGCTCCTTCACCTGCTGGTCGAACGACAGTCCCTCCGGCTGGTCGTAGGAGTCCATCCCGACGATGTCGACGGTGTCGTCGCCGGGGTAGCACTCGGTCCAGGGAACGGCGTCCCGGCCGCGGCTCGGGGTGAAGTCGAACCGGAACCTCTGGCCCGGCACGGACCGCATGGCGGTGACGATCCTGTTCCAGTACGCCTTCCACGCCTGCGGGTCCGGCCCGCAGCGGTGGGTGTAGGTGATGCCGTTCATCTCCCAGCCGAGCACCAGCACCGTGTCGGGCACGTTCAGCCCGACCAGCCGCTCGGCCAGCGCCCGGAAGTGGTGGTCGAACTCCCCGGCCGCGCCGCGCCGCAGCAGGGTGCGCACCTCGGCGTCGGAGACACGCTCCTCGTTGCGCTCCAGCATGGGGACGTTGAGGACGAACATCCGGTCGGCCCGCCCGGTGCGCCAGTCGGCCCACACGTCCAGGAAACCGGGCCGTCCCTCGATGTTGCTCCAGCGGTCGCCGGGCAGATAGGTGTGGCCGACGCGCAGGTCGGCGCCGTCCAGCCAGTCGCTCAGCTCGGCCATCCGGGTCACGCCGCGGGGACCGTAGTCGAGGTAGGCGCCGAACGCGGACCCTCGTGGCGCGGCGGGCGGCGTGGACCCGTCCGGCGGCGCGGGTACGGCCGGTGCCGACGGCATCGGGGGCAGGGGGTCCGGGGACGTCGCCGCTCCGGGGGACACGGCCGGCTGGTTCGCCGCTGACGCCGGGGACGTCGGCGTGGGAGCGGGAGGATCGGCGACCACGACCACTCCCAGTCCCGCGGCGAAACCGGGACCGGACGCCAGGACGGCCGATGCCGCGACCGTCGCCACGACCAGCGCCAGTCGCCGGGACGGGGACCGACGTTGCTGTGGGGCCATGCCTTGCTCCTCTCTCCGCTCTCACTTCTCCACTGTCGGACGAATCACTGACACTCAGTCATACGAACGGGTGTCGCGCCAGCGTCACTACGGCGTCCGGGTGCCCCGCTCGTCCGTGCGGGGGAGCGGGACGGGCGGACGCACGCACAGGCGCCCCGGGTGACGAGGCGAGGTCGTCACCCGGGGCGCGGGATGCGGTCGGGGTGACGGGCACCCCGGGGATCACCGGCGGGAGGCGGACCGGCCCCGTCGGTAGAGGACCGCGCCGGCGACGATCAGCGCGGCGCTGACACCCGAAGCGGCGATCATCGCCTCCGCACCGGTGTCGGGCAGGTGCGGCGGGTGGGTCGGCGGCTTGGTGGGCGGGGTCGTCGGAGGCTTGGTGGGCGGAGTCGTGGGCGGCTTCGTCGGAGGCTTGGTGGGCGGCTTGGTCGGGGGCTTCGTCGGCGGGTGGGTCGGGGTCTCGCCGTAGCCACCGCCGGGGGTCTCCCCATAGCCACCGCCCGGCGTCTCGCCGTAGCCACCGCCCGGGGTCTCCCCATAACCACCGGGGGTCTCCCCGTAACCACCGCCGGGGGTCTCCCCATAGCCACCGCCCGGCGTCTCGCCGTAGCCGCCGTCCGGGGTCTCCCCGTAGCCGTCGTCCGGGGTCGGGGTCTCCCCGTAACCGTCGTCCGGGGTCTCGCCGTAACCGTCGTCCGGGGTCTCCCCGTAGCCGTCGTCCGGGGTCGGGGTCTCCCCGTAACCGTCGTCCGGGGTCTCGCCGTAACCGTCGTCCGGGGTCGGGGTCTCCCCGTAACCGTCGTCCGGGGTCTCGCCGTAGCCGTCGTCCGGCGGCCCCCCGTACCCGTCGTCGCCGTGGCCGTCGTCGCTGTGCTCGTCGCCGTGGCCGTAGCCGCCGTGCTCGTCGTCGCTGTGCTTGTCGCCGCGCTCGTCGCCGCGCTCGTCGCCGTGCTCGTCGCAGGCGTGGTCGAAGGCGCCGTTGCCCGCGCCGATCGCGTCGAAGGCGTTCCTGCACAGTGCGGCCGGGAGGTCGGCCGTCATGCGCGCCCGGTCTCCGGCCTCGGAGCCGGACGAGTCCGAGCTCCGCCCCTGGGCGGAGGCAGTCGTCCCGGGTGAACCGGTGGCGGCCCCGCCGGACGTGTAGTCGGCGAGCGCGGGGCTGCCGCACAGAGACAGGATGCTCGTCGCGGCAGCGGCCGCGACCATCCCCCTACTCAGGGTCTGTCGCACTCTCGTTGTCTTCCTGCTCGATGAAGATGGGAAAGGCCGGCCCCGGGACGCTGTTGGGAAACGGTCCGGGGCCGGCCGTGCGCAGCCGCGCGGTCGAGTGACTCGACGAGGTCAGCGGTTGAGGCAGACGTTGCCGAAGGCCGGGTTCAGCAGTGCGACCACGTTGATCGAGTTGCCGCAGACGTTGATCGGGATGTTGATCGGCACCTGGACGACGTTGCCCGAGAGGACACCCGGCGAACCGACGGCCGCACCCGCGGCGTCGGCGTCGGCGAAGGCCGGAGCGGCCCCGCCGAGAGCCAGGATCACGCCCGCGACGACGGCAGCGGTCTTCTTCATGGACTTTCCCTTCTCTGCGGTCATGCCCTGATGACGGCCGAAGCCGAGCGAGCTCAACTGTGGTGGCCCGCACCATGACCGGCAGGCTGTAGAACGAGGGATAGACAGCGGAAGAAACTAATGAACGCGAGTCGCGGGGGAATTCACTCGAACGACTTCAGAGAATCGACACCGAGCATTCGCAAGTGAGGAAACGCTTCGCCTGAGCGGAGGAAATTCATCGAGAGGCAGTTTTGAAGCCGACGGGGCCGCCCGGGAGGAGGCGGTCCAAGCGCCTTTTCCCGGGCGGCCCCTGACATCCGGTCAGCCGTTCTGCACGCCGTTCCCGGACAGGGCCGAGATGTCGCTGAGGATGTGCGACAGCGGCTCGTCACCCTTGGCCTGGGTGGAGTTCTCGGCGCACTGCTGGTTCTGCGCCGCGGACAGGACCGGCACGTCCTGGGCCACGCCGACGGCGGCGAGGATGCCCACGAGGCCCTGGAGGTTCGCCTTCACGGGGACACCCGCGCACAGCTTGTTGACGGAGCCCTGCACCAGGGTGGCCTGGGGGCTCATGTCGCCCTTGGTCACCTGGTTGCCGAACGCGGACGTCGCGCCGTTGCCGCTGGCGGACTGGGTGCCGTCGCCGTCACCGATGGCAAGCGCCTGGGGGGCGGCCGCCGCCGACGCACCGACGACGGACGCGGCGACCGCCGCGACGGCCATTGCCTTCTTCAGCATTTCGCTTTCCTTTCCTGACCCACCATGCCGGTTTCTGCCGACCCTTCAGCGGGTGCCTGCTCCCGCATCAACCCGGTGCCGCGGGATTGGTTGCGGCCATTCACCCGTAAGGATCGATCGAGCACGGATTGGGCCATCGGAGTGAATGGGGGCAACCAAGCGGGTCCGCGGCATGTTGTCAGGGCGCTCCGGTGGACGGGGTTTCTCCAGAAGGGACTAGCTAGTGATCAAGAAGGTTCTGGCCACCGCCGCGGTCGCCGCCTCCGTTGTCGGCGCCGCCTCGCCGGCCATGGCGATCGGCAACAACGACGGCACCCAGTCCGCCAGCGGCAACGGTGCCTCGCAGTCGTTCGGCAACTCGGCGACCTACGGCAACATGAGCCCGCAGATGGCGCTCATCCAGGGCTCGCTGAACAAGCCCTGCATCGGCCTGCCGGCCAAGGCCAACCTCCAGGGCCTCGTCGGCCTCGGGGCCGTCGGTGTCCTGCAGGACGTGCCGATCCTGTCGGCCCCGCAGAACCAGCAGTGCGTCGAGAACTCCACCCAGGCCAAGGGCGACGAGCCGCTGTCGCACATCCTGGACGACATCTCGGTCCTCGCGGGCAACGGCGCGGGCAACAGCTGACGTCGCACGAGGCGAACGGGTTCTTCCATTGAGCCCAGGGGCTGTATTTCACGGTCCCGGCCAGCGGGCCGCCGGATTCCCGGCGGCCCGTTCGCCTACGTTCCCCCGCGTGACGATCAAGAGAAGCCTCCGGGTCGCCGTCCCCGCACTCGCCCTGGCCGCGACGGCGGGCCTGATCGGCGGCGCCGCGCTGCCGGAGCGGCAGGCTCCGCGCGCCATGAACTTCCTGCTGATGGGCACCGACGGCCGGGACACCATCACCGCGGCCGAGAAGAACAAGTTCCACGCCGGCGGCATCGCCTGCGGCTGCACGGACGTACTGATGCTGGTGCACGTCTCCGCGCGCCGGGACCGGGTCAGCGTCGTCAGCCTCCCGCGTGACTCACTCGCCCAGATCCCCGCACACCGCGACCCCGTGACGGGCAAGAACGTCCCGCTCCACCCCGCGAAGATCAATGCCGCGTACGAGGAGGGCGGGCCGGAGCTGGCCCTCGCCACCGTCGAGTCGATGACCGGCATGGAGATCGACAGCTATCTCCAGGTGGACTTCCGCCGGTTCATGGACACCGTCGAACAGGTCGGCGGGGTCGAGGTGTGCACCGCGCGCCGGCTGGACGACCCGGCCACCAAGCTCAGCCTGGCCCCCGGCACGTACCGGCTGAACGGCGGGCAGTCGCTCCAGTACGTACGGTCCCGGAAGGTGGACACCAGCGCCGACCTCGGGCGGATCCAGCGCCAGCACCGGTTCCTGGTGGCGGCGCTGCGCGGGCTCCAGGCGGACGGACGGCTGACCGACCCCGACGCGATGGGACGCGTGGTGCGGACCCTGCTGGGGTCCGGGCGCGTGGAGCAGGGCTTCGCGGCCTTGGATCTGCTGGAGCTCGCGGCCGAGCTGAACCGGGTGCCCGCCTCGGCGACGGAGTTCACGACCGTGCCCGTCGCCGGGTTCAACCCGGACCTGCCGGGGATCGGCTCGACACTCAAGTGGGACCGCGACAAGGCCGCCCGGATGTTCGACGATCTGCGCCGGGACCAGCCGCTGGTCGCCCCCGGCACCGACCCCCGGCCCCAGGACCCGCCCGGCTTCGCACCGGCTCCCGCGGTGCGCGGCAGTGCGCTCGCCTGCGCCTGACCCGTCCTCGGGGGCGTTCGTCCCATGATCCGAATGCGCTGCGCCGATCGGGCCAATTTCCGCAACCCGCGCCGCACGCGTGCAGTTGACGATCACGCAACTCCTCATCCGGAGTCCGCTTCTCGAAGGGAAAGAACATGAAGAAGCTGTGGGCCACCGCGGCTCTCGCCGCCGCCGTCGCCGGTATCTCGGCCACGGCCGCCCCTCAGGCCCTGGCCATCGGGGACGGTGACGGCACCCAGTCCGCCAGCGGCAACGGAGCCTCGCAGGAGTTCGGCAACTCGGCCACGTTCGGCGACATGAGCCCGCAGCTCTCGCTGGTCCAGGGCTCGCTGAACAAGCCCTGCGTCGGCCTGCCGGCGAAGCTCAACGCCCAGGGAATCCTCGGCGCCCTGGCCCTCGGCATCGCCCAGGACGTGCCGATCCTGTCGGCCCCGCAGAACCAGCAGTGCGTCGAGAACTCCACCCAGGCCAAGGGCGACGAGCCGCTGTCGCACATCCTGGACGACATCTCGGCCCTGTCCGGCAACGGCGTGCAGAACGGCTGAGTCACCCCGCCGCTTCATCACGGCGGGCCACCGGATCCATCGGTGGCCCGCCGTCCGCGTGTCCGCGCTCAGCCGCCGTAGAGCTGCTCGATCTGCTCGGCGTACGCCCGCAGCACCGCCTGCCGTCTCACCTTCAGCGACGGGGTGAGCATGCCGCCGGCCGCCCAGACCGCGAAGTCCAGGACCGTCCACTCGTAGCGGGTGCGGGACATCACCGCGCCCCGTCCGCCGGGCTCCAGGCCCGCCGCGACGAGCCCCTTGGCGGCGGCCGTGACCTCCCGGGCGAACACGGCGGCGGTGACCGGCCGCCGGCCGCCCCGCTCACGGCGGCGCAGCACCACGGCGTCGGGTGCCTCGGCCGCGTTGACGTACGGGACGTCCGCGATGCTGCCCTCGCCCGGCGCGGCCAGCGGGGCGGTGCGGGCCTCGCGCACCGCCCCCGTCCCGTCCCGGACCAGCTCGGTCCGGGCGCGGCGGCGGCCGTTCACATCAGCCGGTCCGCCTGCCGGACGGCCTCGGCGAGCTGCTCGACCGCCGGGTCGTCGGTGCGGCCGGCCAGTTCCTCGGTGACCTCGGACAGCCGGGTGAGGTCCGCCGCGCCCGGCAGGGGCCGGAAGCGGCCGGAGTCGCCGGAGGAGCGCAGCGCGTCCGCGAAGTACGCGGCGGCCACCGTCACCTGGAAGCGCGGCGCGGCGGCCCGCACCGAGCGGTGCAGCGAGGCCGTCTCCAGCTGCCCCGCGCGCTCGTGCGGGGTGCGCGTCCTCGGGTCCAGCCAGCGGACGGTGGCCGTGGCCAGGTGGCCCGAGGCGCCCGGCGCGGTGCGCACCGCGTACAGCGCGGTCACGGTGTGGCCGGGGCCGACCTCGCCGCCGTCGACCCGGTCGTCGCGGAAGTCCTCGTCGGCGACGGCCCGGTTGTCGTAGCCGACCAGGCGGAACTCCTTCACCGTCGCCGGGTCGAAGGCGACCTGGGCCTTGGCGTCGCGGGCGGTGAGGTCGACATGGCGCGGGAGCTGCTCGCAGAACACCTCGCGGGCCTCTTCCGTGTCCGAGACGTACACCGTGTGGCCGTCGCCGCGGTCGGCGAGGCGCTCCATCAGGGCGTCGCCGTAGTCGCTGCCGACCCCGACGCCGAAGAGGGTGATGCCGTGCTCCCGGCGGGCTCCGGCGATCTTCTCCAGGATGCTGTCGGCGTCCGTGTCGCCGGTGTTGGCGAGGGCGTCGGAGACGAGCACGACCCGGTTGGTCGCGCCCTCGCGCAGGCCCTCCTCGGCGGTGGCGTAGCCGCTCTGCACGCCCGCGCCGAGGTTGGTGGACCCCCGGACCTCCAGGCTGTCGACGGCCGCGTGGACCTCTTCGCGGTTGCCGCCGAGCCGGGTCATCGGCAGCACGGTCTCGGCCTCGTCGGAGAAGGTGACCAGGGCGACGGAGTCGTCGTCGCGCAGCCGGTCCGTCATCACGCCGAGGGACTTCCTGGCGAGGTCCAGCCGGCCGGGCTCCGCCATCGAGCCGGAGACGTCGACGACGAAGGTGAGCGCGGCGGGCGGACGTTCGCCCTCCCCCTCGGGCAGACGGGTGGCGAGGCCCACCCGGACCAGCGACCAGTCGTCCTCGCCGGTGCGGGCGCCGTCGACGGTGACCGTGAAGCCGTCGCCGTCGGGGCGTTCGTACTCCTGGCGGAAGCTGTTGACGAACTCCTCGGGCCGCACCTGCGACGGGTCGGGAGCGCGGCCCTCGGCGAGGACGCGGCGGGTGTAGCCGTAGGAGGCGGTGTCCACGTCGAGCGCGAAGGTGGACAGCAGGTCGGGCGCGCGCTCGGTGTCGTCCCACAGGTCACGCTCGTCGCCCGTGGGCTGCCGCGGCGCGGGCGCCGGGAAGCCCTCGGCCTTCGAGCCGTCGCTGCTGCGGGCGGAGTCGGCCGCGCCGCAGCCGGTGAGCAGCAGACCGCCGGCCGCCGCCAGGGCGGCCAGCGCACCGCCGATCCGCCGTCGCGGCGGGCCCGTCCGCCGGGCTCCCGCCGTACCCGGCCGCCGCCCCGTCGTCCTGTCGTGCTCCATCTGCCGTGCCCCCTCCGTCAGTTGACGCCCCGGTCTTCTGCGACTGTGACGGCGCGGGGGCCCGGAACGTGCGTGACGGAGCATTGCGGATGGGTCTCGAAGCGGGCACGGCGAGGGCCCGCCGAGACCACCGGGTGATCTGCCGGTGACCTAGGAGACGATGTCCTTGCGGGCGAAACCGCGGAAGGCCAGCGCGAACAGCACCAGGGCGTACGTTACCGACAGCGCGGCGCCCTGGATCATGCCGGACCACTCCATCCGGGGCTGGACGGCGTCGGCCCAGGCGAACTGCCAGTGCGCGGGCAGGAAGTGGCGCCAGTCGCCGAGGGCGGTCACCGCGTCCAGCACATTGCCGACGATGGTCAGGCCGACCGCGCCGCCCACCGCGCCCAGCGGGGCGTCGGTCCGGGTCGACAGCCAGAACGCGAGCCCGGCGGTGACCAGCTGGGACACGAAGAGGTAGGCCACGACCACCACGAGCCGCTGCGCCGCGGTCGCCGCGTCCAGCTCGCCGCCGGTCGGGATCTCCAGCGGCCCCCAGCCGTAGGCGGCGGTGCCGACGACGAGGGCGACGACCGGCAGCAGGACCATCGCCGCGAGGCTCATGCCCAGCGCGACGGCCAGCTTGGACCACAGCAGGCGTGCCCGGGGGACGGGAGCCGCGAGCAGATAGCGCAGGGACGACCAGCCGGCCTCGCTCGCCACCGTGTCCCCGCAGAACAGGGCCACGGGGATGACCAGCAGGAACCCCGCCGACACGAACAGGTTGACCGCGGCGAAGTTGGCACCGGACGCGGTGGCCGTGTCCAGCAGGGTCACCCGGCCGTTGCGGGCGCCGGGCTCTCCGCCGATGGCGAAGGCGACTACCAGCACGAACGGCAGGGCGGCGAGGACCGCGCCCATGACCAGGGTGCGGCGGCGGCGCAGCTGGCGGACCAGCTCCACGCGCAGGGGCAGAGTGCGGGCCGGCCGGTAGCCGGAGGCCGTCTCGGTGAGCGTGCTCATGCGGTACCTCCGATCAGGGTGAGGAAGGCGTCCTCCAGGCGGCGGTGCGGGCCGACCGAGGTCACGGGCACGTCCAGCCGCACCAGCTCGGCGACCAGGCGCTGCGGGGTGCCGTCGGTGTCCTCGCTGTCCAGCCGGACCAGCAGGCCCTCCTCGGTGCGGGTGGCGGTGGCCACGCCGGGCAGTGCGGCGACCTTGTCCACGACCGCCTCCTCCAGGGGCGCGGGCGTGCCGACCAGCAGCGTGTCGCCGTTGCCGGTGATCTCGCCGACCGGGCCGGCCTGCACCAGACGGCCGCGGTCCATCACCACCAGGTGGGTGCAGGACTGCTCCACCTCGGCGAGGAGATGGCTGGAGACGATCACGGTGCGGCCGGCCGCCGCGTAGCGGATCATCACCTCGCGCATCTCGCGGATCTGGGGCGGGTCCAGGCCGTTGGTCGGCTCGTCCAGGATCAGCAGGTCGGGCAGACCCAGCATGGCCTGGGCGATGGCGAGCCGCTGGCGCATGCCCTGGGAGTAGGTGCGCACCGCGCGGGCGAGCGCGTCGCCGAGCCCGGCGATCTCCAGGGCCTCCTCCATGCGGGCGTCCTCGGGCGGGCGGCCCGTGGCACGCCAGTACAGCTCCAGGTTCTCCCGGCCCGACAGATGCGGCAGGAAGCCGGCGCCCTCGACGAACGCGCCGACCCGGGAGAGCACGGGCGCGCCGGGGCGGATCGCGTGGCCGAAGACACGGATCTCACCGGCGTCGGGCCGGATGAGACCCATGAGCATGCGCAGGGTGGTGGTCTTGCCCGCGCCGTTCGGCCCGAGCAGGCCGAGGACCTGGCCCTTCTCCACACGGAAGGACAGCTCGCGCACGCTGTAGCGGTCGCCCCTGGCGTACTTCTTGCTCAGGCCGGTGATCTGGAGCGGCACCTCGGCCAGCCCGGGATCGGGCGCGGGGGTGAGGGTGCGGCGGCGGGCGCCGAGCAGCAGGACGAGGGCCGTGACCGCGCCTGCGGCGGGCAGCCACCACACCCAGCCGGGCAGCGGCGCGGCGGCGGTCTCCACGCGGGGCGCGGTCGGCACGGACAGGCCGCCGCGCAGGGAGACGGTGTAGGTCGCGGGGGCCGCCGGGGAGGCGTAGCCGAGGTCGGTGGAGGCGAGGACGAGACGCAGCCGGTGGCCCTTCTCGACCTCGTGGTCGATCGCCGGGAGGGTCAGCGTGACGTCCTTGCCGCCGGTGACGGCCCTGCCGTCCGTACCGGAGCCGGCGTCCGTGCCGCCGGGGACGGTCTCGCCGTCCGTGCGGGGGGCGGCGTCCCGGCCGGGGGCGACGTCCGTGCCGCCGGGCGTGGTCTCGCCGTCCGTACCGGAGCCGGTGTCCCGGCCGGGGGCGGAGTCTGTGCCGTCGGAGGCGACGGTCGTGCCGCCGGGGGCGGTCTCGCCGTCCGTACCGGAGCCGGTGTCCGTACCGGAGCCGGTGTCCGTACCGGAGCCGGTGTCCGTACCGGAGCCGGTGTCCCGGCCGCCGGGGGCGGAGTTTCGGCCGCCGGGGGCGGAGTCTGTGCCGCCGGGGGCGGTGTCCGTACCGGGAGCGGTGTCCGTACCGGGGCCGGTGTCCCGGCCGGGGCCGGTGTCCGTACCGGGGCCGGTGTCCGTACCGGGGCCGGTGTCCGTACCGGGGCCGGTGTCCGTACCGGGGCCGGTGTCCCGGCCGGGGGCGGCGGCCGGGTCGCCGGGGGCGGCGGCCGGGTCGTCGGGGGCGGTCTCGCCGCTTCTTGTGCCGTCCACGCGGACCGGGGCCACCAGCTGGGCCGGCAGCACCTGCTGCCGGCCGTCGGGCCCGACGTCGTAGACCTTGGCGAACAGGACGGTGTCCGCGCTGCTGGAGGCGACCCGCACGGCGACGGTGGGCGAGCCGGTGATGTGCAGGTCCTCGCCGACGGGCGCCGAGTCGAAGCGGGCGTACTGGCCGGGGAAGTCGAGGGAGACGCCGACGCCGAGCGAGGACAGCTGGGCGAGGCCGCCGCCGGTGCCGAGGCCGGGCAGGGCGGACACGGCGGGCGGGCTGGCGCCGGCCGGGTTGGCGAAGGTCTGCTCGCGTCCGCTCAGCGCGATCTCGCGCGGGGCGGAGCGCAGGCCCGGGTAGGTGTCCGCGCTCGCGCCGCGCAGCTGGGCGGTGCCGTCGGTGGAGTCGATGCCTCCGGTGCGGCTGACGCGGAAGGCGGGTCCGGTGCCGGCGCCCTCGTCGTCCTTGAGGTAGCGGTCGAACCAGGCCGTGACCCGGGAGCGGACGCGGTCCTCCTCCAGGTCGCCGCCGTCGTGGCCGCCGGCGATCCAGTCGACGGCGGCCGGGGCGCCGTTCGCCCGGATCGCCCGGGCCGCCGCGTCCGCGTGGCCCAGCGGGAAGAGGGAGTCCGACTGGCCCTGCACCAGGAGGGTCGGCACGTCGATGCGGCCGGCGACGGCGGACGGGGAGCGTGCCTCCAGCAACGCGCGGGCCTCGGCGTCGGGGACGCCCGACTCGGCGACCCGCTCGTACATCGCGCACAGCCGTGGCTCGAACGCCTTGCAGCCGCCGCCGGTGTTGACGAAGATGCCCGCCCACAGCTTCTTGAAGACGCCGTCGGGGAACAGGGCGTCGGCGAGGTTCCAGTAGGTGATCGCCGGGGCGACGGCGTCGACGCGGTCGTCGTGCCCGGCGGCCAGCAGGGCGGCCGCGCCGCCGTAGGAGGCGCCGGTGACGCCCACGCGCGGGTCGCCCGCCTTGTCGAGCCGGACCTGGGGCCGCCCGGCGAGCCAGTCGATCAGCCGTGAGACGTCGGCGACCTCGCCCCCGGGGGCGTTCAGCCCGATCCTTCCCGTCGACCTGCCGAAGCCGCGCGCGGACCAGGTGAGGACCGCGTAGCCGTCGCGGGCGAGTGCCTCGGCCTGCTCGCGGACGCTGTCCTTGCTGCCGCCGAAGCCGTGCGCGAGCAGCACCGCGGGGCGGCGGCCGGCCGTCGCGGACGTGAAGTACGACGTGTCGACGCGCACTCCGTCCGCCAGGGGCAGCACCTGGTCGGTGCGGTTCACCCGGGGCGCGTCGTCGGAGGCGACGGCCGTCCAGGTGCCCGCGCCGGCGAGCACGACGACGGCGGCCACCGCGGACGCCAGCCGCCGCGGACGCCGCAGCAGCCTCCGCCCGCGCACTCGAAGATCCATGCGCCAACGGTACGGGCCGCCACCGGAAGCCGGAACAGACTCCGGTCTGACTACCCGACCTCCCACGGGCGTACGGGCCCTGCCCCGTGTACCGCGGCCGTGGTACGAAGGCCCATGGAGATTCGCCGCGCCACCTCGGTCGCCGAACTGCTGGCGGCCGAACACCTCTTCGATGCTCCGGTGCGTCCCGGGTTCGCGGAGCGGTTCCTCGCCGCCGCCGGCCACCATCTCCTCCTCGCCTACGCCGAGGGGGAGCCCGCCGGTTTCGTCAGCGGGGTGGAGACGGTCCACCCCGACAAGGGCACCGAGATGTTCCTGTACGAGCTGGGTGTCGCCGAGGCCCACCGGCGCCGGGGCGTCGGGCGGGCCCTGGTGGAGCGGCTCGCCGCACTCGCCCGCGAGCGCGGCTGCCACGGGCAGTGGGTGCTGGTGGACACCGGCAACGACGTGGCCCTGGCGGCGTACCGCAGCGCGGGCGGAACCGAGGAGGGCACCTGCACCGTCATGACCTGGGAGTTCACCTGAGCAAATCCGTTTGTCCACGGGGTTGTCAGTGGGCTTCGATACATTCGCCGTTCACAACTGACACACAGGTACGGGGTGGGAACACATGAAGCTGCGGCACACGGCTGTCTGGGTGGGGGTCACGGCGGTCGCGCTCGTGACGACCTCGGCGTGCGGGGCGGACAGCGCGCGGAAGGCCGCCGACGCGGTCGACGGAACAGAAATGATCATGGCCGCGCTGGCCCGGGCGACGGACCGGACGGAGGAGGTCGGCTCGGCACAGGTCGACCTGACCGCCGACATCGGCACGGGCACGCCGGTCAGCATGGACGGCACGTACTCCTGGGGCGACGGCTACGCCTTCGACGTCGAGATGGACACCGCGGCCGTCCAGATGCAGACGCTCCAGGACGCGCCGACGACCCGCATGCTCTTCGTGGACGGCGCCTACTACTACGACGTGGACCCGCAGCCCTCCGGCCCGCTGGCGGGCAAGGAGTGGATGAAGATCGACGCGTCGGCGGTGTTCGGCGAGAAGGGGGCCGAGGCCCTCGACGGCAGCGCCGGCACGGGCAGCCCGGCCGCCTCCATGCGCAGCCTGAAGTACGCGAACGACGTCTCCGACCTCGGCGAGGAGACCGTCGACGGGAAGTCCACCGTGCACTACCGCGCCGAGCTGGGCCAGAAGGAGCTGGGCAAGTTCGCGGACGCCTACAGCGGCGAGGACAACCCGTTCAACGCGATGACGGGCGGCGTCGACAGCGTCGTCATGGACATCTGGGTGGGCGAGGACGACCTGCCGGTGCGGCTGAAGCAGGACATGGGCAGAGCCAGCGTGACCATGGACTTCAAGAAGTTCGGCGCGACGGCCGCGGTGAAGGCTCCGCCCGCCGCGCAGACCGGCGACATCACCGAGCAGATGAAGGAGATGCAGCAGGGCTGAGCCCGGACACCTGGGTGTCCGGGCTCGTGAGGGGCCTCAGTGGTTGCGCGGGAAGCCCAGGTCGACGCCCGTCGGGGCCTCGGAGGGGTCCGGCCAGCGGGTGGTGACGACCTTGCCGCGGGTGTAGAAGTGCGTGCCGTCGTTGCCGTAGACGTGGTGGTCGCCGAAGAGCGAGTCCTTCCAGCCGCCGAAGGAGTGGTAGCCGACCGGGACCGGGATCGGCACGTTCACGCCGACCATGCCCGCCTCGATCTCCAGCTGGAAGCGGCGGGCCGCGCCGCCGTCCCGGGTGAAGATCGCGGTGCCGTTGCCGAACGGCGAGGCGTTGATCAGCGCCACGCCCTCCTCGTAGGTGTCCACGCGCAGCACGCACAGCACCGGGCCGAAGATCTCGTCCTGGTACGCCTTGGCGGAGGTGGGCACCTTGTCGAGCAGGGAGATGCCGATCCAGTGGCCGTCCTCGAAGCCCTCGACGGTGTGGCCGGTGCCGTCCAGCACGACCTCCGAGCCCTCGGCGGCGGCACCGGAGACGTAGGAGGCGACCTTGTCGCGGTGGGCGGCGGTGATCAGCGGGCCCATCTCGGACGCCGGGTCGTTCCCGGGGCCGATCTTGATCTTCTCGGCACGCTCACGGATCTTCTCCACCAGCGTGTCGCCGATCGCGCCGACCGCGACGACGGCCGAGATGGCCATGCAGCGCTCGCCCGCCGAGCCGTACGCGGCCGACACGGCGGCGTCCGCGGCCGCGTCCAGGTCGGCGTCCGGGAGGACCAGCATGTGGTTCTTGGCGCCGCCGAGGGCCTGGACCCGCTTGCCGTTCGCGGAGGCGGTGGTGTGGATGTGGCGGGCGATCGGGGTGGAGCCGACGAACGACACCGCCTTGACGTCCGGGTGCTCCAGCAGCCGGTCGACGGCCGCCTTGTCGCCGTGGACGACGTTGAAGACACCGTCCGGCAGGCCCGCCTCGGCGAGCAGCTCGGCGATGCGGACGGACGCCGAGGGGTCCTTCTCGCTCGGCTTGAGCACGAAGGTGTTGCCGCAGGCGATGGCGATGGGGAACATCCACATCGGCACCATCGCCGGGAAGTTGAACGGGGTGATGCCGGCGACCACGCCGAGCGGCTGGCGGATCGCCGCCACGTCGACCCGGCTGGCGACCTGGGTGGACAGTTCGCCCTTGAGCTGCACGTTGATGCCGCACGCCAGATCGACGATCTCCAGGCCGCGGGCCACCTCGCCGAGGGCGTCGGAGTGCACCTTGCCGTGCTCGGCGGTGATCAGCTCGGCGATCTCGTCGCGGTGGGCGTCCAGCAGGGCGCGGAAGCGGAAGAGGACGGTGGTGCGCTGGGCCAGCGAGGACTGGCCCCAGGTCGCGTATGCCTCCTTGGCGGCCTGGACCGCGGCGTCGACCTCGTCGACCGAGGCGAAGGCGACCTTGGTGGTGACCGCGCCGGTGGCCGGGTCGGTGACCGGCCCGAAACTGCCCGACGCGCCTTCGACGGACTTGCCGCCGATCCAGTGGTTGACGATCTTCGTCATGCCCAGTGCTCCTTCACAGATGGCGGCGTCGGGTGGAGACGTGCCGGTCGTACTCCTCGCGGGCCTTCACCGCGGACGGGCGGGTCGCGGTCTCGGCCACAGGAACATCCCACCAGGCCGGCGCGGGCGGCGCGCCCGACACTGTGTCTGCCGTTTCGGTCTCGACGTAGACACATGTGGGAGTGTCGGCGGCCCGGGCCTCGGCGAGGGCGATCCGCAGGTCGGACACGGTCCTCGCGCGCAGCACCCGCATGCCGAGGCTGGCGGCGTTGGCCGCCAGGTCCACCGGGAGCGGGGCCGCGCTGAAGGTGCCGTCGTCGGCGCGGAAGCGGTAGGCGGTGCCGAACCGCTCGGCTCCCACCGCCTCCGACAGGCCGCCGATGGAGGCGTAGCCGTGGTTCTGCACGAGCAGGATCTTGATCGCGATGCCCTCCTGCACGGCCGTGACGATCTCTGTCGGCATCATCAGATACGTGCCGTCGCCGACGAGGGCCCACACCGGCCGGTGGGGCGCGGCCAGCTTCACCCCGATGGCCGCGGGGATCTCGTAGCCCATGCAGGAGTAGCCGTACTCCAGGTGGTACTGGTCGGCGGACCGGGCCCGCCAGAGCTTGTGCAGGTCGCCGGGGAGCGAGCCGGCGGCGTTGATCACGATGTCGGTGGCGTCGACGACGGCGTCCAGGGCGCCCAGCACCTGCGGCTGGGTGGGGACCGCGTCGGGGCCGGCGGCGAAGGCGGCGTCGACGCGGCGCTCCCAGTCCGCCTTGCCCGCGGTGTACGCGGCGACATGGGCGTCGCTCACCCGGTGGCCGTGCATCGCCAGCGCCTCGCCGAGTTCCTCCAGGCCGCTGCGGGCGTCCGCGACGAGCGGGAGGCCGGAGAGCTTGTGTCCGTCGAAGGGGGCGATGTTGAGGTTGAGGAAGCGGACGCCCTCGTCGGCGAACAGGGTCCCCGAGGCGGTGGTGAAGTCGGTGTAGCGCGTGCCCACGCCGATCACCAGGTCGGCGGTGCGGGCCAGCGCGGCGGCGGTGGCGGTGCCGGTGTGGCCGACGCCGCCGACGTCCTGGGGGTGGTCGTGGGGCAGGGAGCCCTTGCCGGACTGGGTGGAGGCGACCGGGATGCCGGTGGCCGAGGCGAACTCGGCGAGGGCCCGCTCGGCGCGGCTGTGGCGGACCCCGCCGCCCGCGATCAGCAGGGGCCGGCGCGCGGAGCGGACCGCGCGGACGGCCTGGGCCAGCTCGGCGGGGTCGGCCCCCGGGCGCCGTACGGCCCAGGTCCGCTCGGCGAACAGTTCCTCGGGCCAGTCGTACGCCTCCGCCTGGACGTCCTGCGGCAGGGCCAGGGTGACCGCACCGGTGTCGACGGGGTCGGTCAGCACCCGCACGGCCTGGAGCAGGCTGGGAATCAGGGCCTCGGGCCGGTGGACGCGGTCGAAGTACCTCGACACCGGACGCAGGCAGTCGTTGACCGACACGTCGCCCGCGTACGGCACCTCCAGCTGCTGGAGGACCGGGTCGGCGGGGCGGGTGGCGAAGATGTCGCCGGGCAGCAGCAGGACCGGCAGGTGGTTGACCGTGGCGAGGGCGGCACCGGTGACCAGGTTGGTGGCGCCGGGGCCGATGGACGTGGTCACCGCGTGGGTGGACAGCCGGTTGGACTGGCGGGCGTACCCGACGGCCGCGTGCACCATGGCCTGCTCGTTGCGGCCCTGGTGGAACGGCATGACGTCGGCGTGCTCGACGAGCGCCTGGCCGATCCCGGCGACGTTGCCGTGGCCGAAGACGCCCCAGGTCGCGGCGATCAGCCGGCGGCGTTCGCCGTCGCGCTCGGTGTGCTGGGCGGCGAGGAAGCGGACCAGCGCCTGTGCGACGGTGAGCCTGACGGTCATCGGTACCCCTCCGTGTGGTCCGGGTGGAAGCGGATCCGCCACTCCCGTGTCTCGCCGGGGCCCGCCATGACGTTCAGGTAGTACATGGCGTGGCCGGGCTGGGCGACCGACGGGCCGTGCCAGCCGTCGGGGACGAGGACGGCGTCGCCGGAGCGGACCTCGGCGAGGACGTCCGCCCCGCCCTCGCGCGAGGGGGACACGCGCTGGTAGCCGAAGCCGTGCGGGCCGTCGATCTCGAAGTAGTAGATCTCCTCCAGCTCCGCCTCCTCGCCCGGCCGGTGCTCGTCGTGCTTGTGCGGCGGGTACGACGACCAGTTGCCGCCCGGTGTGATCACCTCGACGGCGATGAGCCGGTCGCACGCGAAGGCGTCGGCTGCGGCGAAGCCCCGCACCTGCCGGGCGCAGGTGCCGCTGCCGCGGTGCTCGACGGGTACCTCCGGCGCGGGGCCGTAGCGGGCGGGGAGTCGACGCTCGCACTTCGCTCCTGCCAGGGCGAAGCGGCCTCCCGCGCCGGAGGCGATCTGGACCCGGGTCTGACGGGGCGCGTACGCGAAGTCGGTGGCCGACGCGAACACGCTTTCCCTGCCCAGGAGTTGGATAACTTCGTCCGCTATGTGCACGCTACAGCCGCCGTGGAGCGGAAGCACGATCCACTCGCTCTCACCGGTGGTGAACGTGTGTGTGCCGCCCGCCTCCAGCTCGACCACCCGCAGACTGCTGTAGGTCCAGCCGGCCCGCTCGGGGCCGATGTCGAGGGCGTACGCGCCCTGCGCCCCTGCGCCCCGGGGAATGTGCAGCTCCTTGCTCATGCGGGCCTCACAGCAGTCCTACGGCGGTGTCCACGGCGGCGGCCACGTCGCCGTCCGCCGGGTACAGCAGCGAGCGGCCCACCACCAGGCCGCGCACGGTGGGCAGCCTGAGCGCGCGACGCCAGTTCTCGTACGCCCCGGCCTGCTCCTTCGCGGAGCCCGCCACGTCCCCGCCGAGCAGCACGGCCGGCAGGGTCGTGGTCTCCATGACCCGGGCCATGTCGTCGGGGTCGTCGGTGACGGGCACCTTCAGCCAGGTGTAGGCCGAACTGCCGCCCAGGCCCGAGGCGATGGCGAGGGACCGGGTGACGGCGTCGGCGGACAGATCGTTGCGCAGCTGTCCGTCCGCGCCGCGTCGGCTGATGAACGGCTCGACGAACACCGGGAGTCGGCGGGCGGCCATGGCGTCGACGGCGCGGGCCGCGGACTCCAGGGTGGTGAGCGAGCCCGGGTCCTCGTAGTCGATGCGCAGCAGCAGCTTTCCCGCGTCGAAGCCGAGGCGCTGGATGTCCTCGGGGCGGTGGCCGGTGAACCGGTCGTCCAGCTCGAAGCGGGCGCCCTGGAGGCCGCCGCGGTTCATCGAGCCCAGGACGACCTTGTGGTCGAGGGCGCCGAGCAGCAGCAGGTCGTCCAGGACGTCGGCCGCGGCGAGCACCCCGTCCACGCCGGGCCGGGACAGCGCCAGGCACAGCCGGGCCAGCAGATCGGCCCGGTTGGCCATCGCCAGGCCGCGCTCCCCGGCGCCGAGCGCACCGCGGGCCGGGTGGTCGGCGGCGACGATCATCAGCCGCCCGCCCTCGCCGAGCAGGGGCCGGCGCGGCCGGCGTGCGGCGGCCTCGGCGACGGCCACGGGGTGATGGGCCCGCAGCCGCACGAGTTCGGCGACATCGACGTCCGGCAGCTCCGCGGCAAGACCGACCGAGGACCGCCGTCCCGAGCCGCCACCCCACCCACCACCGGGTGCCTCCTTCGAGACGGCAGCCCGCCCGGCGCCGGGCGCCTCCCCCGGGGGAACAGCCCGCTCGACGCCGGACGGCTCCCCTGGAACGGCGGCCCGCCCGACGCCAGGCCCCTCCCCCGCGGCAACCCGGCCGGAACCGGACAGCCCCTCCGAGGAGACGGCACCGCCGACACCGGGCGCCTCCCCCGGGGCGGTGGTCCGGCTGGTGTCAGGCGCCTTCTCCGGGGCGGCAGCCCGCTCGATGCCGGGTGCCTTCTCCGGGGCGGGGGCCCGCTCGATGCCAGGCGCCTCCCCCGGGACGGCAGCCCTTCCGACACCAGGCCCCTCCCCCGGGGCCGCGCCCCGACCGGCGCCAGGTGGCTCGTCCGGGGCGGGGGTCCGTTCGGGCGGGGGCGGGGGGTCGGGGGTGGTGGCCCGGGGGGTGCGCGCACCGGTCACCCGGCCGCCCCTCATCGCACCGCTCCCGCCCCGAGCGCCGCCTCCACCTCGGCGGCGGTCGGCATGGCCGAGGAGCATTCCAGGCGGGAGGCGACGATCGCGCCGGCGGCGTTGGCGTGGCGCACGACGGTCTCCAGGTCCCGGCCCGCCAGCAGGCCGTGGCACAGGGAGCCGCCGAACGCGTCCCCGGCGCCGAGGCCGTTGAGGACCTCGACCGGGAGCGGCGGGACCTCGGCGGACTCTCCGTCGGCGCTCACCGCGAGGACGCCCTTGGGGCCCTGCTTGACGACCGCGAGCCGGACGCCCGCGTCCAGCAGTGCCCGTGCCGCGGCGTGGGGTTCGCGGACCCCGGTGGCGACCTCCACCTCGTCCAGGTTGCCGACGGCGACCGTGGCGTGCCGCAGGGCCTCGGCGTAGAAGGGGCGGGCGGCGTCGGGGCCGCCGTGCCAGAACATCGGACGCCAGTCCAGGTCGAACACGGTCGGGCCGGCCCCGGCGCGGTGGGCGAGCGCCGCGAGGGTCGCCGTACGGCTCGGCTCCTCGCTCAGACCGGTCCCGGTGACCCAGAAGACACGGGCCGCGCGCACCGCGTCGAGGTCGAGGTCGTGCGCGTGGATCTCCAGGTCGGGGGCCTTGGGGTGGCGGTAGAAGTAGAGCGGGAAGTCGTCGGGCGGGAAGATCTCGCAGAAGGTGACCGGTGTCGGCAGGGCGGGCACCGGGGTCACCCAGCGGTCGTCGACCCCGAACTCGCCCAGTGCCTGGTGGAGATACTCCCCGAAGGGGTCGTCGCCGGTCCGGCTGATCAGCGCGGTGCGGCGGCCCAGGCGCGCGGCGGCGACGGCGACGTTGGCCGCGGAGCCGCCGAGGAACTTGCCGAAGGCCGTCACCTGCGCCAGCGGGACGCCCGCCTGGAGCGGGTACAGGTCCACCCCGAGCCGTCCCATGGTGATCAGGTCGTACGCCATCGCCTTCCCCTCACGCCGTCGCCTTCCCTCGCGCCGCCGGACCGTCCCTCTCCGTACTTGTTCCGGTTTCTAGACCCGTCGGGGCGGGCCTGTCAATGTTTTGTCCGGACATTCGGACCAGTCCTTGACACCCTTTGCCCGCCCCCGCACGCTGGCGGCCATGACGTCGCTGTCGCCTCAGTCCCCACTGTCCCGCATCCGTATCGGTTCGGCGCCCGACTCCTGGGGCGTGTGGTTCCCCGACGACCCCCGTCAGGTGCCCTGGCGGCGTTTCCTCGACGAGGTCGCCGCGGCCGGCTACGAGTGGATCGAGCTGGGCCCGTACGGGTATCTGCCGACCGACGCGGCCGTCCTCGCCGAGGAGACCGCGCGGCGCGGCCTGAAGGTGTCGGCCGGCACGGTCTTCACGGGCCTGCACCACGGCGAGGCCGTCTGGGAGAAGACCTGGGCGCACGTCGCCGACAACGCGGCACTGGCGCAGGCGATGGGCGCCCGGCACCTGGTGGTCATCCCGTCCTTCTGGCGCGACGACAAGACCGGCGAGGTGCTGGAGCCGAGCACGCTCACGCCGGAGCAGTGGCGCAGCCTCACCTCCCTGACCGAACGCCTCGGCCGTGAGGTGCGCGAGCGCTACGGGCTGCGGATCGTGGTGCACCCGCACGCCGACACCCACATCGACACCGAGGAGAACGTGGTCCGCCTCCTCGACGGCACCGACCCCTCACTGGTGTCCCTGTGTCTGGACACGGGGCACTACGCCTACTGCGGCGGCGACAGCGTCCGGCTCATCGAGACCTACGGCGAGCGCATCGGCTATCTGCACCTCAAGCAGGTCGACCCGGAGATCCTCGCCGAGGTGCGGGAGCGGGAGATCCCGTTCGGCCCCGCCGTGGCCAGGGGCGTGATGTGCGAGCCGCCGACCGGGGTGCCCGCGCTGGGTCCCGTGCTGGAGGCGGCGGGGAAGCTGGACGTGGACCTGTTCGCGATCGTCGAGCAGGACATGTACCCCTGCGAGCCGGACCGGCCGCTGCCGATCGCCCGGCGCACCCGCGCCTTCCTGAGGTCGTGCGGGGCCTGACGGGTCCGACCCGGGGCGCGTCACGGAGCCGGGGGGCGCGTCGCGGAGCCGGGGGCGCGTCACGGAGCCGGGCGGGGGCGCGTCCGCGCATGTTCTCCCATGCATCACTTCTGTCACGAACGCCACCCTCTTGTCACACATGTCACGTATACGTGGACCCTTCGTCACACAAGGCACACAGCCGCCTCCCCTCGGTAACTCTGTGTCGCTCACGGGGCACAGGCTGGGTGATCGCCAGCAAGCGCCCGGCTCCCCCTGCGGCCACCCCCCGGCCGCGCCGCGGCGCGGCGCAGGGAGGTGCGAGTCATGACCGACCGACGGCTGTGGTCCTACAAGGAGATCGCGGCGCACATCCGGGTCCAGCCCGACACCGTGCGCTCCTACCGCAAGCACGGGCTGCTGCCGCCGCCCGACCACGTGGAGGCGGGCAAGCCCTACTGGTACGCCGACACGGTGCGCGCCTGGGTCGCCTCCCGGCCGGGCAACCGGGGGCGCCGGGCCGACTGACCTCGCGGAAAACGGGCTGTGCCCCACCCGGCGGGTGGGGCACAGTGCCGTGCATGGACTTCTCGACCAAGCCGGTGCTGACCGGCACCCGGACGATCCTGCGGCCGTTCACCGCGGCCGACGCGGACACGATGTGGGAGATCATCGGCGATCCCGAGGTCGTCCGCTTCACCTACGAGCCCGGTACCGACCTGGACCTGGAGCGGACCCGCTCCTGGTACGCCACCCGCGCCGAGCAGGACGACCGGCTGGATCTGGCCGTCACCGACCGTACGAGCGGCGAGGTCGTCGGCGAGGTGGTCCTCAACGAGTGGGACCCGCGCACCCGCAGCTGCACCTTCCGCACCCTGATCGGACCGCGCGGCCGCGGCCGGGGGCTCGGCACGGAGGCGATGCGGCTGATCGTCGGCCACGGTTTCGAGCGGCTGGGCCTGCACCGCATCGAGCTGGTGGCCTACGGGCACAACCTCCGGGCCCTGCACGTCTACGAGAAGGTCGGCTTCACCGTCGAGGGAGTCCGCCGCGAGGTCGCCCTGCGGGACGGCGCGTGGACCGACGAGGTGATCATGGCCATGCTGGACCGGGAGTGGGCCGCGCTCAGCGCCACGGCTCGATGACCGTCACGCCCGTCCCCGCCGCCGTGCCGAGCCGCGCGAGCGCCTCGGTGCGGCGTCCGGGCCGATCCTCCCGGTGACCAGCAGGTCCGGCCCCAGGACGCCTCTCCGCCTCCTCCACGGGAACGCCGGCCCCCGCACCCGCCGACGCGCCGGGCACCGCCTTGGCGGAATACCCCCTAGGGGTATAGTGTGAGGAGTGCGGGTCCCCCCGGGGCCCCGACAGCCCCATACGCCTCGACGAGGAGTAACGACATGACCGCCCAGACCGACACCGTCACCGCCGTCTACAAGGTCAGCGGTATGAGCTGCGGCCACTGCGAGGGCGCCGTCTCCGGCGAGCTCTCCCAGCTCGCCGGCGTCACCTCGGTGAAGGCCGTCGCCGCCGCCGGCGAGGTCACCGTCGTCTCCGCCGCCCCGCTCGACGAGGAGGCCGTGCGCGCCGCCGTCGACGAGGCCGGCTACGAACTGGTCGGCCGCGTCTGATCCCCACCCCTGTGCCCCACGGGCCGTACCGGCCGCCGATACTGGCCCGGTACGGCCCGGACCGTTTTTCTGGAGTACGGCGATGACCAGCACCCCCCAGGCACCCCCGGCCGAGGCCACGGTCGAACTGCTGATCGGCGGGATGACCTGCGCCGCCTGCGCGGCCCGCGTCGAGAAGAAGCTCAACCGCATGGAGGGCGTGACCGCCACGGTCAACTACGCCACCGAGAAGGCCCGGATCAGCTGCCCGCCCGGCACCGAGGTCGCCGACCTGATCGCGACCGTGGTGCGGACCGGCTACACCGCCGAGGAGCCCGCGCCCCCGGAGCCGCGGACCGAGGACGAGGGCGGGGGCGGGGGCGGGCCCGGGCAGGATCCCGAACTCGCCGCCCTGCGCCGGCGGCTGACCGTCTGCGCGCTGCTCGCCGCGCCCGTGGTGCTGCTCGCGATGGTGCCCGCCCTCCAGTTCGACAACTGGCAGTGGCTGTCCCTCACCCTCGCCGCGCCCGTCGTCGTCTGGGGCGGACTGCCCTTCCACCGGGCGGCCTGGACCAACGTCCGGCACGGCTCCTCCACCATGGACACCCTGGTGTCGCTGGGCACCCTCGCCGCGTTCGGCTGGTCCCTGTGGGCGCTCTTCCTGGGCGACGCGGGCATGCCCGGCATGCGGCACGGCTTCGCGCTCACCGTCTCCCGCGCCGACGCCTCCTCCACCCTCTATCTGGAGGTCGCCGCCGGAGTCACCGCCTTCCTCCTGCTGGGCCGCTTCCTGGAGGCCCGCGCCAAGCGGCGTGCCGGAGCCGCCCTGCGGGCCCTGCTGGAGCTGGGCGCCAAGGACGTGGCCGTGCTGCGCGAGGGCCGCGAGGTGCGGGTGCCCGTCGCCGGGCTGGGCGTCGGCGACCTGTTCGTCGTGCGGCCCGGGGAGAAGATCGCCACCGACGGCGTCGTCACCGAGGGCACCGGCGCCGTCGACGCCTCGATGCTCACCGGGGAGTCCGTGCCGGTGGACGTGGGCCCCGGGGACACCGTGACCGGGGCGACCGTCAACAGCGGCGGCCGGCTCGTCGTACGGGCCACGCGCGTGGGCTCCGGCACCCGGCTCGCGCAGATGGCGCGGCTGGTGGAGGAGGCGCAGAGCGGCAAGGCGCAGGTGCAGCGGCTGGCCGACCGGGTCGCGGCCGTGTTCGTGCCCGTCGTCCTGCTGATCGCCGCCGCCACCTTCGGGGGATGGCTCGGCGCCACGGGCGACACCGTCGCCGCCTTCACCGCCGCCGTCGCGGTGCTGATCATCGCCTGCCCGTGCGCGCTGGGGCTCGCCACACCGACCGCCCTGCTGGTGGGCACCGGCCGGGGCGCGCAGCTCGGCATCCTCATCAAGGGCCCCGAGGTGCTGGAGTCCACGCGCCGGGTCGACACGGTCGTGCTCGACAAGACCGGGACGGTCACCACCGGCCGGATGACCCTGCACGAGGTGTACGCCGCCGACGGCACCGACGAGAAGGAGCTGCTGCGGCTCGCGGGCGCCCTGGAGCACGCCTCCGAGCACCCCGTCGCCCGGGCGATCGCGTCGGCGGCGGAGGAACGCGTGGGGCCGCTGCCCGCGGTCGAGCGGTTCGAGAACGTCCCCGGACGGGGTGTGCGCGGACGCGTGGAGGGCCGCGAGGTGACGGTGGGGCGGCTCTTCGACGCCGTGCCGGACGACGTGGCCCGCGCACTGCGGGAGGCCCGCAGCGCCGGGCGTACGGCGGTGCCGGCCGGCTGGGACGGAACGGCCCGCGGCGTCCTCTCCGTCGCCGACGCGGTGAAGGACACCAGCGCCGAGGCGGTGCGCGGGCTGCGGGCCCTCGGACTGACGCCGGTGCTGCTCACCGGGGACAACCGGGCGGTCGCCGAGGCCGTCGCCCGTGAGGTCGGCATCGACCGGGTGGTCGCCGAGGTGCTCCCCGAGGACAAGGTGGACGCCGTGCGGCGGCTCCAGGCCGAGGGGCACGTGGTCGCCATGGTCGGCGACGGCGTGAACGACGCCGCCGCGCTGGCCGCGGCCGACCTGGGTCTGGCGATGGGCACCGGGACCGACGCGGCGATCGAGGCCGGTGACCTGACGCTGGTGCGCGGGGACCTCCGGGTGGCCGCGGACGCGATCCGGCTCGCCCGGCGCACCCTCGCCACGATCAAGGGGAACCTCGTCTGGGCCTTCGGCTACAACGTGGCCGCGCTGCCGCTGGCCGCCGCCGGACTGCTGAATCCGATGATCGCGGGTGCCGCGATGGCCTTCTCGTCCGTATTCGTCGTCACCAACAGTCTTCGGCTGCGGACGTTCCGTGCAGCATCGAAAGCGGGGGTCCCTCTGGAGTCCGGGGCGCCCCTCACATAAGCTCTTCACAAGTCTCGCGCATCTCCCTTACGGGGGAGGCGGCGTTCCTAAAACATGCCTCTTGGGACATTTGCAAGAGACGCAGATCACAGTGATGTGAACGTAACCATCGAAGGGGTTCGAAGGTCTAAGTTGGCGATGTCGGTAGGCGTCTTGGGGGGCGCCGACCCGACGGTCTGAGGTCGTCTTGGGGGACTTCCTCAGAGTTTGCGTTGCCGGGGCACGCACACCGGGAAGCTTTGAGCGGCCCTCCCAGCGTGCATGTCCCGGCAGACCGCAGCCCCGCAGGGCGGGGCGGGCAGTTCTGCTCGTACCGCTCGACAGCGAATTCAGGCGCTGTCTCCTCTGAGCGCCCGGCCGGATCCCGTGGGGGGAATCCGCACCGGGACATGGGAAGGCGCCCTGGTCGTCGGCCCGTGGGGGGACCGGCGCCGGGGCGCCTTCTGCTTTCCCGCCTCTCAACCCCGGGCACGGCCTCCTCGACCCCGGACACGACGAGACCCCGCGCCCGGGGAACGGGGCGGGGTCCGGTGTGCTGCGGCTCGGCGGAAGCGACGGGGCGCCGGAGACGGCGCCCCTCACCGGCAGAGGTCAGCGCTCCTCGACCGGGACGAAGTCGCGCTCGACGATGCCCGTGTAGATCTGGCGCGGGCGGCCGATGCGGGAGCCCGGCTCCTTGATCATCTCGTGCCACTGGGCGATCCAGCCCGGAAGGCGGCCGAGGGCGAACAGGACCGTGAACATCTCGGTCGGGAAGCCCATGGCCCGGTAGATCAGACCGGTGTAGAAGTCGACGTTCGGGTAGAGGTTGCGCTGGACGAAGTAGTCGTCGGCGAGCGCGTGCTCCTCCAGCTTCAGCGCGATGTCCAGCAGCTCGTCGGACTTGCCGAGGGCCGACAGGACGTCGTGCGCGGCGGCCTTGATGATCTTGGCGCGCGGGTCGAAGTTCTTGTAGACCCGGTGGCCGAAGCCCATCAGGCGGACGCCGTCCTCCTTGTTCTTCACCTTGCGGATGAAGGTGTCGACGTCGCCGCCGTTCGCCTGGATGCCCTCCAGCATCTCCAGGACGGACTGGTTGGCGCCGCCGTGCAGCGGGCCCCAGAGGGCGGAGATGCCGGCCGAGATCGACGCGAACATGTTCGCCTGCGACGAGCCGACCAGACGGACCGTCGACGTCGAACAGTTCTGCTCGTGGTCCGCGTGCAGGATCAGCAGCTTGTCCAGGGCCGAGACGACCACGGGGTCGAGCTCGTAGTCCTGGGCCGGGACCGAGAAGGTCATGCGCAGGAAGTTCTCGACGTAGCCGAGGTCGTTGCGCGGGTAGACGAACGGGTGGCCCACCGACTTCTTGTAGGCGTACGCCGCGATCGTCGGAAGCTTGGCGAGGAGGCGGACCGTGGAGAGGTCGCGCTGCTTCTCGTCGAAGGGGTTGTGGCTGTCCTGGTAGAACGTGGACAGCGCCGAGACCACCGAGGACAGCATCGCCATCGGGTGCGCGTCCCGCGGGAAGCCGCGGTAGAAGTTCTTGACGTCCTCGTGCAGCAGGGTGTGCTGCGTGATCTCGTTCTTGAACGCGGTGAGCTGGTCGACCGTCGGCAGCTCGCCGTTGATCAGCAGGTAGGCCACCTCCAGGAAGGTGGAGCGCTCCGCGAGCTGCTCGATCGGGTAGCCGCGGTACCGCAGAATCCCCGCTTCACCGTCCAGGTAGGTGACGCCGGATTTGTACGCAGCAGTGTTGCCGTACCCGCTGTCCAGCGTCACGAGTCCGGTCTGGGCACGCAGCTTCCCGATGTCGAAGCCCTTGTCCCCGACAGTGCTGTCGATCACCGGGTAGGTGTACTCGTCGCCGTTGTACCGCAGTACTACAGAGTTGTCGCTCACGTCTTCCCTCACCGACTTGTGCCTCATCTTCGAGGTGCCCTGACTGTCTCTACCATCCCCCATTTGGCGCAGGAGAGTGCACTCGGGGTCGACCATTGGGCTTATCGGCGGCACTCAGTGCCGCCAACTTGCCCATCCTGCCCCGTCCGCCGGGCCACGGGAAGTGCTCTGTGACCTACCCGACTCGTTTGATCGATCATTTTTCGTCGCATGGCGGACAGAGCGTGGTTCTGCGGTGGTCCGGGCGGTTCTCACCGGGCGCCGGAAGGGCCCGTGAGCGGTCGCCCCGCTCAGCCGCCCGCGAGCCGGAAGTCCAGTGCCGTGCAACGCCGTCCCGCCGACACCGTGCGCACCGCCTGGCCTATCGCCCTGCGCGAACCGACGAGGACGACCAGCTGTTTGGCCCGGGTCACCGCCGTGTACAGCAGGTTCCGCTGGAGCATCATCCACGCGCCCGTGGTGACCGGGATCACCACGGCGGGATACTCACTGCCCTGCGAGCGGTGGATGGTCACGGCGTACGCGTGGGCCAGCTCGTCCAGTTCGTCGAACTCGTAGGGGACCTCCTCGTCCTCGTCCGTCAGCACCATGAGCCGCTGGTCGACCGGATCGAGCGAGGTGACCACGCCCACGGTGCCGTTGAAGACACCGTTGCTTCCCTTCTCGTAATTGTTGCGGACCTGGGTGACCTTGTCCCCCACCCGGAAGACACGCCCGCCGAACCGCTTCTCGGCCAGGTCCGGCCGCCCCGGGGTGATGGCCTGCTGGAGCAGCCCGTTGAGCGTGCCCGCGCCCGCGGGGCCCCGGTGCATCGGCGCCAGCACCTGCACGTCCCGGCGCGGGTCCAGCCCGAACCTGGCCGGGATCCGCCGTGCCGCCACGTCCACGGTGAGCCGGCCGGCCTCCTCGGTGTCGTCCTCGACGAACAGGAAGAAGTCCTTCATGCCGTCGGTCAGCGGATGCTGTCCGGCGTTGATCCGGTGGGCGTTGGTCACGACGCCCGACTGCTGCGCCTGCCGGAACACGCGCGTGAGCCGCACCGCGGGGACCGGGCCGCCGTCGGCCAGGAGGTCCCTGAGGACCTCCCCCGCGCCGACGCTGGGCAGCTGGTCCACGTCGCCGACGAACAGCAGATGGGCGCCGGGCGGCACGGCCTTGACGAGCTTGTTGGCCAGCAGCAGGTCGAGCATCGACGCCTCGTCCACCACGACGAGGTCGGCGTCCAGCGGCCGGTCCCTGTCGTACGCCGCGTCGCCGCCCGGCTTGAGTTCGAGCAGCCGGTGGACCGTGGACGCCTCGGCGCCGGTCAGTTCGGCCAGCCGCTTGGCGGCCCGGCCCGTGGGGGCCGCGAGCAGCACCTTCGCCTTCCTGGCGCGCGCCAGCTCCACGACCGACCGCACGGTGAACGACTTGCCGCAGCCCGGCCCGCCGGTGAGCACGGCCACCTTCTCCGTCAACGCCAGCTTGACGGCGGCCTCCTGCTCGGGCGCCAGCTCGGCCCCCGTGCGGGTCCTCAGCCAGCCGAGCGCCTTCGGCCAGTCCACCGACCGGAAGCCGGGCATGCGGTCCTCGTCCGTGCGCAGGAGCCGCAGCAGCTGGGCGGAGAGGGACAGTTCGGCGCGATGGAAGGGGACGAGGTAGATCGCGGCGACGGGTCCGGCCCCGGGGTCGGACCCGGGGACCTTCTCCCGCACGACACCGGGGTCGCCGCCCTCCTCGTCCGGCTCGGCCAGCTCCGCGAGGCACTCGATGACCAGGCCCGTGTCGACCTGGAGCAGCTTGACCGCGTCCGCGATCAGCCGCTCCTCGGGGAGGTAGCAGTTGCCCTGGTCGGCGGACTGCGACAGCGCGTACTGGAGGCCGGCCTTCACCCGCTCCGGGCTGTCGTGCGGGATGCCGACCGACTGGGCGATCTTGTCGGCGGTGAGGAAGCCGATGCCCCAGACGTCCGCGGCGAGGCGATAGGGGTGGTTCTTCACGACGGAGATCGAGGCGTCGCCGTACTTCTTGTAGATCCGGACGGCGATGGAGGTGGAGACCTCGACCGTCTGGAGGAAGAGCATGACCTCCTTGATCGCCTTCTGCTCCTCCCAGGCGTCCGCGATCTTCTTCGTCCGCTTCGGCCCGAGCCCCGGGACCTCGATCAGCCTCTTGGGCTCCTCCTCGATGATCCTCAGCGTGTCCACGCCGAAGTGCTGCGTGATCCGGTCGGCGAACACCGGCCCGATGCCCTTGACCAGGCCGGAGCCGAGGTAGCGGCGGATGCCCTGCACCGTGGCGGGCAGCATGGTGGTGTAGTTCTCCACCGTGAACTGCTTGCCGTACTGCGGGTGGCTGCCCCAGCGGCCCTCCATCCGCAGGGACTCCCCCACCTGCGCGCCGAGCAGCGCCCCGACGACCGTCAGCAGATCACCGGCACCTCTGCCGGTGTCCACGCGGGCGACCGTGTAGCCGTTGTCCTCGTTGGCGTACGTGATCCTCTCCAGGACGCCTTCGAGGACGGCGAGCCGCCGCTCGCCCGCCGGATTCGCCGTGTCGTTGGACATGCCCCGACGTTACCCGTGACCGCTGACAGCGCCCTACGCCTTGAGCTCCTGGAGAAACCGGGCGAAGACGGAGCGGGGGAAGGTGAGGGTGCCGGTGACGGGGGTCTTGGAGTCACGGAGCGAGACGTGGGTGACGCCTGTGGCGAGCACGCCCGGGCACGCATGAGGGGCGTGTGCCGGACCAGAGCCCGGCGCACGCCCCTCAGGGTTCCCTCCCCTGCCAGAACCCCGTCGATTCCGGATCCCCCCGGATCCCCCCAAGGGTTCTGACGCCGTGTATGACACACGAGTGCGGCGGAGGGTTGCACAGGGGTGAGGAAAATTTTCCGGGCCTCTTTCCGGGGGGCTACTCCCTAGGATGTTGCATGCTCAAGCGGTAGCCGTGCGGTACGCGTTGGGGGCGTGTCCATGCTGGTGAACGAGTACCGGACCGATGTCGTGCCGGCTGCCGAGCGCTGGGAGCTGTGGCACGACATCGTGTCGCGCACCCACACGCCGAACCTGCTGCGCAGCGAGCGCGACGACGACTTCCGGGCCGTGATGCGGGTGCTGACGCTGGGCGAGGTGCAGGTCGCCCGGCTGGCCTTCCCCGACCTGGAGTCGGTGCGCACACCGCGTGCCATCCGGCGGTCCGACCCGGAGGTCTACCAGATCGTCTGCCCGTACACCGGCACGGGCCGGATCGCGCACAACGGACGGCAGAGCGCCTTCGGTCCGGGCGACCTGGTCGTCGTCGACAGCAGCCTGCCCTACGAGGCCCGGTTCGTCCCGTCCGGCACCGGCACCCACTCCACCTGCGTGGTCGTCACCCTCCCCCGGTCGCTGCTGTCCCTGCCGCCGAGGACCTTACGCAAGGTCCTGGCGGTGCCGATCCCGGTCGGCCGGGGCATCGGCGGGGCACTGCACCGCTGGCTCGCCGATCTCACGGCGCGGGCCGGGGAGTTCGAGGAGGCCGACGCCGCGACCCTGGGCGGGGTGACCACCGCCCTGCTGACCTCCGTGCTCGGCCACGCCCTGGAGGCCGAGGACGCGATGAGCCCGGAGTCACGGCGCCGGGCGCTGCACACCCGGGCCCTGGACTTCATCGACCGCAACCTCGGGGACCCGTCGCTGTCGCCGGCCAGCGTCGCCGCCGCGCACGGCGTCTCCGTACGCCATCTGCACCAGCTGTTCGCGGAGGGAGGCGCCACCCCGGCCGCCTGGATCCGCCATCGCCGGCTGGAGCACTGCCGCCGCGACCTCGCCGATCCGGGGCTGCGGTCCCGGCCCATAGCCGCCCTCGCCGCACGCTGGGGGTTCCGGGACCCGGCGGCGTTCAGCCGGCAGTTCCGGCGGGCGTACGGCGTGTCCCCCAGGGACTACCGTCACCACCCGTGACAGCACAGGAACGTGCAGAAATCGACAAGATCCGTGCAGTCACGGCCAATGAACTACGCCGCCCCGCGCGGCCATGCTTTTTTTCCGCACCACTTCTTCCCCGTACGCCGGGGGAAGCAGGGGGGAAGCCGGTGTGCGGCGCCCGTGGATCTCTCCGGGGGCGGCGCGCGCCACCGTACGGGGTGATGAGCATGCGTGTGGGGATCACCGTGGAGAGCCGCGCGAGCGGGACCGGCGTCCATGAGCTGTGGCGCCGGCTGGCGACCGAGCCGGCCCTGCGCGGCCGGGTCCGCGCCGACAGCTCGCTCGTCCTGCCGCCCGGCGCGGGCGAGACACGTCCGCAGGTGCTGCTCGCGGTGCTCGAACCGGGCGCGGTCACCGAGGCGTTCGCCGGGAGCCTGGTCGCCTGGCTGGCGGCACGCCGGGAGTGCACTGTGTCCCTCACCCGGGCCGACGGCACCCGGATCGTGCTGACCTCGGCGATCGTGCGCCGGTTCACCTTCCTGGAGCGGGCGGCCTTCGTCCGTGACCTCGGCACGGTCCTGGACGCGGCCGCCCGCGGCAGTTCGGAGACCGACGGGGGCGACCGGGTCCGCTGAACCCGGCGCCCGGGACCGCACCGGCCCCGCCGCGAACACCACCGCGGGCACCTTCGGGTGAATATTCCTCCGACACGATCATGCTGCCCGTGCCGATGGCAACGTGGGCCGGAATCTTGGCGCATCGCCGGAGGCGACCGTGGTGCGGACTGCCGCCGGTCGCGACGGTGCCCCGGCTCCGATTCCCCCATTCCAGAACAGGTGCACCATGCGCTTCTCGATCCGCCGCACGCGGCGGCCGCTTGCCCTGCCCCCTCTCCTGGCGTTCGTGATGCTGGCCGTCCTCGCCGTCGTTCCCGCCGAGCGCGCCCAGGCCGTCAACGGGAGCACCTCGCCCTGCGCGCTGCGGGGACGGGGAAACGCCGTCGACGAGGGCCAGAACACCGACTACACCCAGTTCCTGAATCCCCTCGGCACCAAGAAGATCGGTGTCGTGTACGTGGACTTCCCCGACATGGCCGGTGCCGGTGATGTCGCGGACTACTACAACCTCCTGTCCCCGGCAGCCAACTGGGTGTGGGACGCCTCGTACGGCAAGACCTGGCTGAACATGCGTACGACGTTGAACCGGTGGGTGCGGATGCCGTCCGCCTCCGGCACCTACGGCTTCCCCTCGCCCACCTACCAGCAGCACTCGCGGTATGTGACAGACGCGCTGAAGGCCGCGGCGGGCGGCGGCGCCGACCTGTCCGGGTACGACATGTTCTATATCGTCTCGACCGCGCATTCCCAGGTGTCCCGCTCCACCGCCTGGTTCGGGACACCCTCGGCTCTCCCCGTCGTCAACGGCACCAGGATCCGCTGGGCGGTGACGTTCGGCACGGACATGTGGCACTGGGGGCACAAGGTGGCCGCCCACGAGACCGCGCACGCCTTCGGAGCACCGGATCTGTACGCCTTCAGCGGCGATTCCCACCAGTACACCAGCGGCTGGGACCTCATGGGCTACCTGGGCGGCCGGGCCCCGCAGTACTTCGGCTGGACCTCCTGGAAGTTCGGCTGGACCACCGACGAACAGGTCGTGTGCGTGTGGCAGCCCAGAACCCAGAACACCGCCACCCTGAACGGGGTGGAGTACACCGGCGGAACCAAGCTGCTCGTGGTCCAGACCGGCCCGACCACCGCCTACGTCGCCGAGGCCCGCAGAAAGGTCTACAACGACTCCGACCTCTGCTCGTCCGGCGTGCTCATCTACAAGGTCGACACCTCCGTGGCCAGCGGCCAGGGACCGATCCGGGTGGTGCCCAACCCGAACGCCGCGGCCCCGCCGTCCGGGTGCGGCACCCTGGACATGGCGGCCTGGCAGCCGGGCCAGACGTTCGTCGACCGCGCCGCCAACGTCGAGTTCACCGTCCGGTCCGCCGACGCCTACAACAGCACGGTGAACGCCATCAAGTGGTGATCCCGGAGGGTGGTCGGTGGTTCCGTCGTCGTCCGGCGGCACGAACACGGCTGAACCCTCCGTTCCTCCCGTGAACGCGCCCGGTCCACGGGGGCGGCCACACCGCTCGCGCTTCCGGCGGGGTGGCCGCCCTGCGCGGTCACACCGACCACCGCCCGTTCAGCCGGCCACATGCCGTACGAAGCGCTCGGCCGTCTCCGCCAGGACCTCGCGGCCGTCGCGCGCCCAGAGCCCGTCGTTGAACAGCTCGACCTCGATCGCCCCGGTGTACCCGGCCTTCTCCACGTGGCCGAGCCACTCCCGCATGTCGATCGAGCCGTCCCCGATCTGCCCCCGGCCGGTCAGCACGCCCCGCGGCAGCGGGGTCGTCCAGTCGGCGAGCTGGAAGGTGTGGATACGGCCGGACGCGCCCGCGCGGGCGATCTGCCGGGGCGCGGTGTCGTCCCACCAGATGTGGTACGTGTCCACGGCGACGCCCACCTGCGCCGCGGGGAACCTCTCCGCCAGGTCGAGGGCCTGCGCGAGGGTGGAGACCACACAGCGGTCGGCCGCGTACATGGGGTGCAGCGGCTCGATGGCGAGGCGGACGCCGCGCTGTTCGGCGTACGGGCCCAACTCGGCCAGGGCGCCGGCGATACGTTCCCGGGCGCCGCGCAGGTCCGTGGACCCGGCGGGCAGTCCGCCGCAGACCAGGACGAGCGTGTCCGTGCCGAGGGCCGCCGCCTCGTCCACCGCGCGGCGGTTGTCGTCCAGGGCGCGGGACTGCACCTCGGGCTCGATCGCCGTGAGGAAGCCGCCCCGGCACAGGGTCGTGACGGTCAGACCGGCCTCCCTGACGAGTCTCGCCGTCGCGTCGAGGCCGTACTCCTGGACGGGCTCGCGCCACAGGCCGACGTTGTCGATGCCCAGGTCCAGGCAGGCGCCGACGAGTTCGGGCATCGACAGCTGCTTGACCGTCATCTGGTTGATGCTGAACCGCGCGAGATCGCTCACTGCTCGACTCCGTACATGTACAACAGGCCCTTCATCCGCTCCTCGGCGAGTTTCGGGTCGGGGAACAGTCCGAGTCCGTCGGCGAGCGCGTAGGCGCGGGCCAGATGGGGCAGGGAGCGGGCCGACTGGAGGCCGCCGACCATGGTGAAGTGGCTCTGGTGGCCGGCCAGCCAGGCGAGGAACACGACCCCTGTCTTGTAGAAGCGGGTCGGGGCCCGGAAGAGATGCCGGGACAGCTCGACCGTGGGGTCCAGCAGACCGCGGAAGCCCGCCGTGTCGCCGGTGTCCAGGACGCGGACCGCCTCCGCCGCGAGCGGGCCCAGCGGGTCGAAGACGCCGAGCAGGGCGTGACTGAACCCCTTCTCGTCGCCCGCGATCAGCTCGGGGTAGTGGAAGTCGTCGCCGGTGTAGCAGCGCACGCCCTGCGGCAGCCGGCGGCGCAGGGCGACCTCGCGCCCGGCGTCCAGCAGCGACACCTTGATGCCGTCGACCTTGTCCGGGTGGGCGGCGACGACCTCCAGGAACGTCCCGGTCGCCGTGTCGAGGTCGGCCGAGCCCCAGTAGCCCTCCAGGGCCGGGTCGAACATCGGGCCCAGCCAGTGCAGGATCACCGGCTCGGCGGCCTGGCGCAGCAGGTGGCCGTAGACCTCCAGATAGTCCTCGGGTCCGGACGCGGCGGCGGCGAGGGCGCGGGAGGCCATCAGGATCGCCTGGGCCCCGCTCTCCTCGACGACCGCGAGCTGCTCCTCGTAGGCCGCGCGGATCCGGGCGAGGGACCCCGCGGCGAGCTGGTCGGTGCCCACCCCGCAGGCGATGCGGCCGCCGACCGCCCTCGCCTCGGCGGCGCTGCGGCGGATCAGCTCGGCGGCGCCCGCCCAGTCCAGGCCCATGCCGCGCTGGGCGGTGTCCATCGCCTCGGCCACGCCGAGCCCGTGGGACCACAGATGGCGGCGGAAGGCGAGAGTGGCGTCCCAGTCGATCACGGCGGGCGCGTCGGGAGAGACGTCGGCACGGGGGTCGGCGACGACGTGCGCGGCCGAGAAGACCGTGCGGGAGGTCAGGGGCGCGCCGGAGCGCACGGTCAGGGGCTCGGTGCGGGGCTCGTAGGTGCGCAGGCCCCCCGCGCCGTCGGGCAGCCGGATGCTCACAGCACGATCTCCGGGACCTCCAGGCGGCGGCCCTCGGCCGAGGAGCGCAGGCCCAGTTCGGCGAGCTGGACGCCGCGGGCGCCGGCCGACAGGTCCCAGTGGTAGGGGGCGTCGGCGTGGACGTGGCGCAGGAACAGCTCCCACTGCGTCTTGAAGCCGTTGTCGAAGTCCCCGTTGTCGGGGATCTCCTGCCACTGGTCGCGGAAGACCTCGGTGGCGGGGAGGTCGGGGTTCCAGACCGGCTTGGGGGTGGCGGACCGGTGCTGGACGCGGCAGGTGCGCAGACCCGCGACGGCCGAGCCCTCGGTGCCGTCGACCTGGAACTCCACCAGCTCGTCGCGGTGGACACGCACCGTCCAGGAGGAGTTGATCTGGGCGACGGCGCCGCCCTCCAGCTCGAAGATGCCGTACGCGGCGTCGTCGGCGGTGGCGTCGTAGGGCTTGCCGTGCTCGTCCCAGCGCCGGTGGACGTGCGTGGCGGTCAGCGCCTGCACGGAGGTGACGCGGCCGAACAGCTCGTGCAGGACGTACTCCCAGTGCGGGAACATGTCCACGACGATGCCGCCGCCGTCCTCGGAGCGGTAGTTCCAGCTCGGACGCTGGGCCTCCTGCCAGTCGCCCTCGAAGACCCAGTAGCCGAACTCGCCGCGCACCGACAGGATCCGCCCGAAGAAGCCGCCGTCGATCAGCCGCTTCAGCTTCCGCAGGCCCGGCAGGAACAGCTTGTCCTGGACGACGCCGTGCTTGATCCCGGCCTCCCGGGCGAGCCGGGCCAGGGCGAGGGCGCCGTCGAGGCCGGTCGCGGTGGGCTTCTCCGTGTAGACGTGCTTGCCCGCGGCGATCGCCTTCCTGATCGCCTCCTCGCGGGCGGAGGTGACCTGCGCGTCGAAGTAGATGCCGACCGTGTCGTCGGCGAGGACCGCGTCGAGGTCGGTGGAGATGTTCCGCGGGTCCAGACCGTGCCGCTCGGCAAGCGCCCTCAGCGCGTGCTCGCGGCGGCCGACCAGGACGGGCTCGGGCCACAGCACGGTGCCGTCGCCGAGGTCGAGCCCGCCCTGGTCGCGGAGGGCGAGGAGGGAGCGGACCAGGTGCTGGCGGTAACCCATGCGCCCGGTCACGCCGTTCATGGCGATACGCACCGTCTTGCGTGTCACGTCGTTCCCTTCGTCGGCGGCGTACGGACCGTCGATCTCGCCGGCGAGCCCGTGCAGCAAGCGCTTTCTATGTGGAAAGAAGCTAGCCTCTGATCAGCGGCCGGACAAGGCCGCGGTCACCTCGGCTTGTTCGAGGGGGCGAACGACGGGGGGCGTGGGTCGTAAGGTCGGCGTGCAACCGCTGCCCCCGCAGGCACGTGTACGACGACGTACGACGAATGCGCGACCGGAGGACTACGAGATGACGGTGACCCTGGCGGACGTGGCGGCCCGCGCCCAGGTCTCGCCCGCGACGGTGTCGCGCGTGCTGAACGGCAACTATCCCGTCGCCGCCTCCACCCGTGAGCGGGTGCTCCGGGCGGTGGACGAGCTGGACTACGTCCTCAACGGCCCCGCGAGCGCGCTCGCCGCCGCCACCTCCGACCTGGTCGGCATACTCGTCAACGACATCGCCGACCCGTTCTTCGGGATCATGGCCGGGGCGATCCAGTCGGAGATCGGCGGTCCCGGCGGCCGGGCGGGCGGCGAGCGGCTGGCCGTCGTCTGCAACACCGGAGGGTCTCCCGAGCGGGAGCTGACCTATCTGACCCTGCTCCAGCGGCAGCGGGCCGCGGCCGTGGTGCTGACCGGCGGGGCCGTGGAGAACGCGCCGCACGCGGCGGCCGTGGCGGCGAAGCTGCGCAAGCTCGCGGACGCCGGGACACGGGTCGTGCTGTGCGGGCGCCCGCCGGCCGACGACACCCAGGCCGTCGCGCTGGCCTTCGACAACCGCGGCGGCGCGCGGCGGCTGACCGAGCACCTCGTCGACCTCGGCCACCGCCGGCTCGGCTACATCGCCGGCCCCGAGGAGCGCACCACCACCCGGCACCGGCTGGAGGGCCACCGTGCCGCGCTGTCGGCCGCCGGGATCGAGGAGGATCCCGCCTGGACGGTCCACGGCCGCTACGACCGCCAGTCCGGCTACGACGCCACGCTCGAACTGCTGCGCAGGGACCCCGGCCTGACGGCCGTCGTCGCCGCGAACGACTCCGTCGCGCTGGGCGCGTGCGCGGCGCTGCGGGAGTCGGGGCTGCGGATCCCCGAGGACGTCTCGGTCGCCGGCTTCGACGATCTGCCCTTCAGCGTGGACGCGGTGCCGTCCCTGACGACCGTACGGCTGCCGCTCGCCGAGGCGGGGGCACGGGCCGGGCGCATCGCCATGGGCCGCGAGGAGCCCCCGCCGGGCGGGATCGCGACCGTGCGGGGCGAGCTGATGGTGCGCGACTCGACCGGGGTGCCGAAGGGCTGAGCCCGCCGGGCCGTCCCGCTCAGGGCCGTTCCATGCCGGGCCGTTCTATGCCTGTCGTGCCCGCTCTCCGGCGCTGCGTTCCACGCAGAACTCGTTGCCCTCGGGGTCGGTCAGGGTGACCCAGCCGCTGCCGTCGGGGCGGCGGTGGTCGCCGTGGAGGGCCGCGCCGAGGGCGAGCAGACGGTCGACCTCCTCGTCGCGGGTGCGGTCCTGGGGCTGGAGGTCGAAGTGGATCCGGTTCTTCACGGACCGGGGGTCGTCCACGCGGACGAAGAGCACGTCGACCGCCGGGGTGGACACCAGCGCCTCGGGGTCACCGGGGGAATCGTCCGCGCCGAGCGTGCCGCCCAGGGTCTCCGCCCACCACACGGCGAGGGAGTAGGGATCGGCGCAGTCCAGGGTCACGTGACGGATCAATGAGGTCATGCGGCCACCGGACCACGGCCCGGGCGGCGGGGCAAGCGAATTCCCGCGCCGGTCACGACGCCCAACACCCTTGACCTCAAGTCCGGTTGAGGGCGAAGGCTGGCGCCCATGAGCACGCACACAGAGATCGAGACCCTGGTCCACCGCATGTTCCGCGTCCTGGACACCCGCCCGTTCACGCCCGGCCTGATGCGGGCCTACGTCACCGCGGACGCGCGGATGGAGACACCGCTCGGCGTCAGCACGGGGGAGGCGGCCGTGCGGAACTCCGAGGTGGCGCTCGGGCGGTACGTCCGCACCCAGCACATCGCCTCGGGGATCCTGACCGAGGTGGACGGGGACCGGGCCACCGCCTCCTGGAACGCCCTGATGACCCACGTCCACGCCGACGAGTCGGTCTTCATGGTCGGCGGCCGCTGGGAGGGCGACCTGCGCCGCACCGAGGACGGCTGGCGGTTCGGGCGGCTCGCGGTGCAGGCGGTGTGGACGCAGGGGCAGCCGCCGGTGGGGGTGTGAGGTTCCTTCGCACGAGGACGACGGGCGACGGGCGACGGGCGACGGGCGACGGGCGACGGGCGACGGGCGACGGCGGATTCGCGCACGGCGGGTGGACGGACGCGCCCCTGCGCGTCCCCGGAGGTCGTCGGCGTGGCCGGAGCGGGCCGGGAGCCCTCCCCCGCGGGCGGGGACGCCCCGGCCCCGGCCGGACGAACGCGATCCGCGGGTACAGCGCCCCTGGACCCCGGCGGACACCGGCCTGACCCGGGCGACGGCAGCCGCGTCCCGGTCGCGGGCGCCGTCACCGCGATCCGCGATCCGCGATCCGCGGGAGGACGAGGACCCCGGGGCTGCCGGGGTGGTGCCCGGCCGCGGCAGGACGATCCTCCGCAGGGGCGGCGGCAGGTTCCCGTACGGGCCGGTGTCTCGCCGGTGTCCTCGCCGGTGTTCTCAAGCAGGGCGGCCACAGACATGCCGGTGGACGTCCGCCGCTGCCGGGATGGTGCCCTGCCGCGGCAGGCGGCGGCAGGTTCCCGTACGGGCCGGTGTCTCGCCGGTGTCTCGCCGGTGTTCTCAAGCAGGGCGGCCACAGACATGCCGGTGGACGTCCGCCGCTGCCGGGATGGTGCCCTGCCGCGGCAGGCGGCGGCAGGTTCCCGTACGGGCCGGTGTCTCGCCGGTGTCCTCAAGCAGGGCGGCCACGGGCACGCCGGTGGACGTCCGCCGTGCGGCGGACTCGGGGCGTGGCGACCGGATCCCGGGCCGGCCGTTCGACAGCACCGCGAAGCCGACACGGGGCGCCGCGACCGGATCCCGGGCCGGCCGTTCGGCGGCGCTGCGGGGCCGACGCGGTTAAGGTCGCAAGCATGAAGCTGGCCTTCTCCACGCTCGGCGTTCCCGGTATGCCCCTGTCCGACGTCCTGCGGCTCGCCTCCGCGCACGGCTTCCACGGTGTGGAGCTGCGCGCCCATCCGGAGGAGCCCGTCCACCCCGGCCTCGGCCGGGCCGAACGCACCGCGGTGGCCGCACAGTTCGAGGCGTCCGGCATCGAGCCGCTCGCCGTCGCCGGATACACGCAGGTGGCCTCGCCGGGCCCCGACGAACCGGTGATCACCGAGCTGCGCGAGCTGGTGGACCTGGCGCACGACCTCGGTGCGGGCCACGTCCGGGTGTTCCCCGGCGCGGACGTCGGCCAGCCCGTCGAGGAGGCCGACGCCACGGCCGCGCGCCGGCTGGGCACGGCCGCCGAGCACGCCGCGGACGCCGGCGTGCGCATCCTGCTGGAGACCCACGACTCGCACCGCCGCGGCGCGGACGCCCTGCGCGTCCTCGGCCTGGTCGGCCACCGCAACGCGGGCGCCCTGTGGGACGTGATGCACACCTGGCTCGGCGGCGAGCAGCCCTCCGAGTCCTTCGCCGCCCTCGGCCCCTATCTCGGCTACGTCCAGGTCAAGGACATCGCCTCCGCCGACGACACCACCCCGCTCCCCCTCGGCGCGGGCATCCTGCCCCTCACCGACTGCGTCGACGTGCTCTCCCGGCACAACTGGGACGGCTGGCTGTGCTGGGAGTACGAGAAGCGCTGGTACGACGCCGTCCGGCCGCTCCCCGACCTCCTCGCCGAAGGCCACGACCACCTGGGCCGGCTGCTCAACGACTCGGCGTGAGGAGGCGGCCCCGTCAGCGCCGCAGTCTCGCCTCCAGCCGCTCCCGGCATGCCGGCCACTCGTCCTCGGTGACGGAGAAGACCGCCGAGTCACGGAGCAGACCGTCCTCGCCCGGGGCCCAGGAGCGCGACCAGTTGCGCAGGACGCCCTCGAAGCGGGCGCCGGTCTTCCCGATGGCGGCGCGGGAGCGGGCGTTGCGGGCGTCGGTCTTGAGGTCGAGCCGGGAGACCCGCCACTGCTCGAAGGCGTGACGGAACAGCAGGAACTTGGACTCGGTGTTCAGGCCGGTGCCCTGGGCGGAGGAGGCGAGCCAGGTGAAGCCGACCTCGACGGCGTCCAGGCGGTCCTCACCGCGCCAGGCGCGGGGTTCCAGGTAGGCCGTCGCGCCGACGGCCCGGCCGGTCGCCAGGGAGATCTGGGCGTAGGGCGCGACCAGGCCCGTCGCCGCCCGGGCCAGCTGGGCGTCGACGTACGCGCCGGTCTCGGCCGCGCGGGGCACCCAGGTGAAGGAGTAGGCCGAGCGGTCCTCCTCCGCCGCCTCGGCCAGTTCGGCGGCGTGCCGGTGGGCCAGCGGTTCCAGGCGGACCAGGCCGCCCTCCAGGACGGGCCCCTCCAGGGTGAACGTCATCGTCGTCCCAGGTCCTCTCTCAGCCGCGCGAACGCCTCGTGGAAGTCCGGGAAAGTCTTGCGGACACAGCCCGGGTCGTCGAACGAGATTCCGGGGGTGCGCAGACCCGTCACCGCGAAGGACATGACCATGCGGTGGTCGCCGTACGTCCTGATCCGGGTGCCGGCGGCGAGCGCGGACCCGGCCTCGCCGCCGCGCCCCGGCCGCACCTCGATCCAGTCCTCGCCCGTCGCCACCTCCACGCCGAGCCGCCGCAGGTTCTCCGCGCACGCCTCCAGACGGTCGCACTCCTTCACCCGGGTGTTGGCGACGTCCTCGATGCGGACCGGGCCGGCGGCGTAGGGGGCGATGGCGGCGAGGGTCGGCATCGTGTCGGAGATGTCCCTCATGTTGACGGTGACGCCGCGCAGCACGCCCGTGCCGCGGACCGTCGTCGCCCCGGCCCCGACCTCCACGTGCGCGCCCATCCGCGCCAGCACCTCCACGAACCGCAGGTCGCCCTGGAGCGCGTCGCGGCCGAGGCCCGGGACGGTGACCTCGCCGCCGGTCAGGGCGGCCGCCGCGAAGAAGTAGCTCGCCGTCGAGGCGTCGGGCTCCACCTCGTACGTCGTGGCGCGGTAGCCGCCGCCCTCGACGGCGAAGACGTCGCCGTCCCTGGTCACCCGTGCGCCGAACGCCCGCATCATGGCCGTCGTGATCTCGACGTACGGCACGGACACCAGGTCCGTGACCCGGATGCGCAGACCCGTGCGGGTCAGCGGGCCGAGCAGCAGCAGGGCGGTCAGGTACTGGCTGGACTGGCCCGCGTCCAGGACCACCTCGCCGCCCTCGACGCCGGACGCCCGGACGGTGAGGGGGTGGTGGCCCTCCTTCTCCTCGTGCGTCACGTCCACGCCCAGGTCGCGCAGGGCGCGGGTGAGCGGCAGCAGGGGGCGGCGGCGCATCTGGGGCGAGGCGTCGAAGCGGTAGGTGCCGTGGCCGGCCGCCGCCAGGGCGGGCAGGAAGCGGGCGGTGGTGGCGCCGTCGCGGCAGTAGACGTCGGCCTCGGGGACGGCCGGGCCCTCGGGGCGGCCGTCGATCTGCCAGGTGCCCGGGGTGCGGCCGACGCGGTAGCCGAGCCGGGCCAGTCCCTCGGCGAAGCCCTCGGTGTCGTCGGAGCGCAACGGCCGTACGAGGGTCGTGACACCGTCGGCGGCGGCCGCGAGGAAGAGCGCGCGGGCGGTGATGGACTTGGATCCGGGGATGTCGGCTACGGGCATGCGCTCATGATCGGCCGACGGCCGCCCCGGGTGCCGGGACGTCCACGGGGTGGACCGGCGCGGCGCCGCGGGCCGGGGCGAGCGACATCAGCGCCACACCGCCGACCGGCACCGAGGCCACCGGCCCGGACGGTTCCGGCTTCGGGGCGGCCGGGAACCCCGGGCCGGCCGCCTCCGTCCGAGCGGCAGCCGCCGGGGAGTCACCCGGTGCGGTGCCGGGCCCGCCGTCGGCGGCGAGGCCGGTCACCCTCTCCGCCGTACCGCGGCCGGTGGCCCACCGCCGTCGGCGCGCCCCCCTCCAAAGCGTCGGCGGCGGTCCCTTCTCGGTTACTGTGCACTCCCTTGACCGGCAGAAACTTCCCGGATATTGGTGACTCCTCGGAAGTTTTTTTCAGCGGACCACTTGCAGCCCTCCGGAAGGAGCGCACGTGCACGACACCAGCACGGAAAGCACCGCGAAACCCTCCAGACGCACGGTCCTCGCCGCCGGCGCGGGCGTCACCGCGGCCCTCACGGTCGGCACCGACGCCCGGGCGGCCGACGCCCTCGGCCACAGGAAGCTGCGCGCCCTGATCTCCCGGATGACCCTGGAGGAGAAGGTCGGCCAGCTGTTCGTCTCCCGTGTCCACGGCCACTCCGCCACGGACCCCGACCAGGCCGACCGGGACGCCAACCTCCGGGAGTTCGGCGTCGGCACGGCCGCCGAGCTGATCGCGAAGTACCGCCTCGGCGGCGTCATCTACTTCGTGTGGGCGCACAACACGCGCGACCCGCGGCAGATCGCCGGGCTGTCCAACGGCATCCAGCGGGCGTCGCTGGACCTGCCGCGCGGTCTGCCCCTGCTGATCTCCACCGACCAGGAGCACGGCATCGTCTGCCGGGTCGGCAAGCCCGCCACGCTGTTCCCCGGCGCGATGGCGGTCGGCGCGGGCGGCTCGCGCACGGACGCGCGCACGCTGGGCCGGATCGCGGGCAAGGAGCTGCGCGCGATGGGCATCCGGCAGGACTACTCGCCGGTCGCCGACGTCAACGTCAACCCGGCCAACCCGGTGATCGGCGTACGGTCCTTCGGCGCGGACCCCGCGGCGGTGTCCCGGCTGGTGGCCGCCGAGGTGGACGGGTACCAGCACTCCCGGGTCGCGGCGACGGCGAAGCACTTCCCCGGACACGGCGACACCGAGGTCGACAGCCACTACGGCTTCCCGACCATCAGGCACACCCGGGAGCAGTGGGAGACGCTGGACGCCCCGCCCTTCCGGGCCGCGATCGAGGCCGGCATCGACTCCATCATGACCGCGCACATCCTGGTCCCCGCGCTGGACGACTCCGGCGACCCGGCCACGCTGTCCCGCCCGATCCTCACCGGCATCCTGCGCGAGGAGCTGGGCTACGACGGGGTCGTGGTCACCGACGCCCTGGACATGGCGGGCGTACGGCAGAAGTACGGCGACGACCGGGTCCCGGTGCTGGCGCTGAAGGCGGGCGTCGACCAGCTGCTGAACCCGCCGAAGCTGGACGTGGCGTGGAACGCGGTGCTGAAGGCCGTGCAGGACGGGGAGCTGACGGAGGAACGGCTGGAGGAGTCGGTCCTGCGGGTGCTGCGGCTGAAGGCGAAGCTGGGGCTGCTGGACGAGCCGTACGTCCGGCCGTCCGGCACGGACCGGGCCGTCGGCAACGGGGCGAATCTGGCCGCCGCCGACCGGATCGCCGAGCGCACCACGACCCTGCTGGTCAACGAGGGCGGCCTGCTGCCCCTCTCCCCCGGGTCGCACGGCAGGGTCCTGGTGCTCGGCGCCGACCTGGCCTCCCCGTCGGGCACCACCGGGCCGCCCACCGGTGTCCTCGGCGCGGCGCTGGGCGAACTGGGTTTCACCACGACGGTGATGTCCACCGGGACGGCCCCCTCGGCCGCGGTGATCGACCGCGCGGTCGCGGCGGCCGGCGCGGCGGACGCGGTGGTGGTCGGGACCTACAACGTCTCGGCGACCAGCAGCCAGAAGGTCCTGGTGGAACGGCTGCTGGCGACGGGCCTGCCGGTCGTGGCGGTCGCCGAGCGCAACCCGTACGACGTGGCGCACCTGCCCGGTGTGCGCGCGTACCTGGCGGCGTACTCCTGGACCGACGTCGAACTGCGCGCGGCCGCCCGGGTGATCGCCGGAGCGGCGAGGCCGCGCGGGAAGCTGCCCGTGCCGGTGCAGCGCGCGGACGACCCGGCGAAGGTCCTGTATCCCATCGGCCACGGGCTGACGTACTAGGGCCTGTCCGACCATGCGCGTCGTCGCCCGAAGGGCGGCCGCGCGCCGTCAGGTGCGTGCTCTCGGCGTGCCGGCTCCAGGCCCTCGTACCGGACGCACCCGGGTCCGGGGCCGGTGCGGCGAGAGCGCGTGCACGGCGTCGCGCGGCAGACGGGAACGGTCGGACAGGCCCTGAGGCCGTTCGCCGGTGCACCGGCCGGTTCCTCGGCATACCCGCCCCGCCCCGGGCGTACGCCGCGTACGCTGTATGGCCGGCGCACAACCGCCATAAGGCGCAAAGCGCCCTTGCGCGTCTGGCGTGCGTCCGTCTCCGCGGGCCACGCTGGACGGGGGTGGGGGGATGGCGATGCGTGCAGGACGGTCCGTGCGGGTGCGGTGCGCGCCGGTGCTGCTGCTGTGCGGCGTGCTGCTGACGGGCTGCCAGGGCTTTCCCGGGTCCGGCGGCGCCCGCGCGTCCGCGCCGTCGCCCCGGCCCGCCGGGTACGGCGCGGAGTTCCTCGCGGTCGGCGAGTGCAGCTCGTTCGGCACGACGCACTTCACGGAGGTGTCCTGCGCGGGCGAGCGGGCGGCCGCGCGGGTCGTGGCGCGGCACGGCGGCCGGGCCGGCGGGGGGCCGCCCTGCCCGGGCACCACCGACTTCGTGCTGCACATCAGCCCGCGGGGCTACGCCTGCATGCGCGGTCTCCAGCCGCCCCACCCCGGCGACCCGGGCGCCGGAGGCGGCCCCCGTACCGTCGTCGGCGACTGCGTCTACTCCTCCGGCGGCGGCCAGGTCCGCGAGACGCGGTGCGACGGGAAGGGCGGACGGGCGCCCGAGTTCGAGGTGACGGCGGCGGTCCGGCGTCGCGCCGACTGCCCGGCTTCGACCGCGCTCTACGTCCAGCTGGGCGGCGGGGACCCGGTGGGCTGCGCCCGGCCGGTGTGAGGAACACCGGCGGCGGGCCACCGCGGCCCGCCGCCGGCACAGCGCGGTGAAGCTGCCCGGCCGTTACGGCCGCAGGCCCCGCTCGGGCATGCGGCGGTCCAGCTTCGCGTCGAACCTGGCGAGCGGCTCGGCCTTCGACACGGCGGCGGAGGACAGCCCCGCCCACTGGAGGATCCTGGCGGTGGCCAGGTTCTTCTCGCCGTCGGTCAGGCCGGCCACACGGGCGCCGTGGTTGGCGCCGGGAGCCGTGAAGACGTAGGAGTCACGGGCGCCCGCGCCGAGGCGGAAGCGCTCCGCGCCCCACGGGTCGTTCTGGCCGTAGACGAACATCATGTGGTGCGCGTGGTGGCGCACCCAGGTGTCGACGTCCCGCATCGCCCACGGCTGGAAGGACATCGGGATGTCCCGGGGGACGAAGTTGCGCGGCGGCTGGTAGCCGTAGCGGACGTACTTCCGCTCGATGTGCGGGAAGTGGATGGTGGGCGCGCCGAGCTGGGTGCCCGCCTGGTAGTAGTACGGCGTGTACGGCTCCAGGCCCTGGTCGGTGTAGAAGGAGAACCCGGAGATCGTGTCGATCGAGGTCCAGATCTCCTCGTCGGTGGCCTTCGCCGCGTCCGCGGGGATCGTCCCGCAGTCGGTGAGCAGGCTGTACTGCCAGAAGCCCCAGACGTAGTCGAGGACGACGGCCTCGTAGGCGCGGTCGAGGCTGCCGATGGTCTTGAAGGTGTAGCCGTTCTCGGCGGCGTACGCCTCGTACTTCTTCTCCAGCGGCTCACGGCGTACGAGGGCCTCGCGCTGCACCGCGTTCAGCCGGTCGCGGCACTCCTCGGTGCCGACGGCCGTGAAGAAGCGGTCGTAGGCGGAGTCCTCCTTGTTGACCACGTCGTTGGGGGCGACGTAGGCGACCACGCCGTCCATGTCGCGCGGGTAGAAGCGCTCGTAGTACGTGGCGGTCATACCGCCCTTGGAGCCGCCGGTGGAGATCCACTTCTTGTCGTAGAGCGGCTTGAGCGCCTTGAAGATGCGGTGCTGGTCGCTGGCGGCCTGCCAGATGTCCAGCTTGCTCCAGTCGGCCGGGGCCGGCCGGGACGGGGTGAAGTAGCGGTACTCCATGGAGACCTGGTTGCCGTCGACGATCTGGGTCGGCTCACGGCGGCTGGGGGTCGTGGAGACGCTGTAGCCGCCGGTGTAGAAGACCGTCGGGCGGCCGGCGTCCTTGTGGAGGACGGTGATCCGCTGCTGGAACGTGCCCGCCTTCGGGTTCCGGTGGTCGACCGGCTGGGTGTAGTTGAGGACGAAGAAGCGGTAGCCGGGGTACGGCTTCTCCTCGATCAGGCTCATGCCCGGTACGGAGAGGAGCCGGTCCTTGATGTCGCCGGTTCCGGTGGCCTCCGGCTGGGCGGCGGTGGCCGCCCCGGCCGTGCTCAGCGTGCCGATGAGCACGGTGAGCGCGAGCAGCCATCTGAGCGCCTTGCGCATGCACCCTCCCTGGGAAACAGATGTGCGCCGGAAGCTATCGGAGCAACACCGTTCACACCAGGGGACGTTGAGCGAACTTTTACCGCGTCAGCACAGGATCCAGCCGGAACTCACCGATCCGTTCCCGCGCGAGCCCTTCACCCAGACGCAGCGCTGTCCGGCGTAGGTGCGCACGGGGCCGACGAGGCGCGAGCGCATGCCCTCCTTGTGGGCGGGCCGGAAGCCGCGGGCCTGCACGCTCACCGTCATCCAGCGCTGCGGTCCGGGATGCCGGGCGTGGGTGACGGCGCAGACCATGCCGCCGCTCCGGTAGACGTGCACGGAGCCGGTGGAGAACGACAGCGTGCGCACCTTGCGTCCGGCACAGTTCTGCGCCGCGGCCGCCTGGGCCGGGCCGGGCGCGCCGAGCGCGAACAGTCCGGACGCGGTCAGCACGGCCATGCAGAGCGCGAGTCGTCGGCGTATCGCGCTCCTGCCACCCCTGTCCACTGCCGCCCCTCCCGCGCCACGGGTTCTTCCGTACTGATGTACGGACGCCGGACATGTGCCGGATGGTTGCACGGCCGGCCGTCTCAGCTCGTCGCCGGGACCGGCTCTCCCACGAAGGTGGCCCACAGCGCGGCGTACCGTCCGCCCAGTGCCAGCAGCTCGTCGTGCGTGCCGTCCTCGGCGACCCGGCCGTGGTCCATCACCACGACCCGGTCCGCGCGGGCGGCGGTGGACAGCCGGTGGGCGACGACCAGCGTCGTACGGCGGCCCGCGAGCCGGTCGGTGGCCTGGTTGACCTGGGCCTCGGTGGCCAGGTCGAGCGCGGCGGTGGCCTCGTCGAGCAGCAGGACGTCGGGGTCGACCAGCTCGGCGCGGGCCAGTGCGATCAGCTGGCGCTGGCCCGCGGAGAGGTTGCGGCCGCGCTCGGCGACCTCGTGGAGGTAGCCGCCCTCCAGGGTGGCGATCATCTCGTGGGCGCCGACCGCGTGCGCGGCGGCCTCCACCTCGGCGTCGGTCGCGTCGGGCCGGCCGTAGGCGATGGCGTCGCGGACCGTGCCGGGGAAGAGGTACGCCTCCTGCGGGACGACGCCGAGCCGGTGCCGGTAGGAGGTGAGGTCGAGGTCGCGCAGATCGGCGCCGTCGACGGTGACCCGGCCGCCGGTCGGGTCGTAGAACCGGGCGACCAGCTTGACCAGCGTCGACTTGCCCGCGCCGGTCTCGCCGACGAACGCGACGGTCTGCCCGGCCGGGATGCGCAGGTCGATGCCGGTGAGGGCCTCCTCCTCGGCGCCGTACGCGAAGTGCACGTCCTCGAAGGCGATGTCGCCCCGCAGCGAGGGCACCTCGCGCGGCTCGTCCGCCGCCCCGGTGGAGGTCGGCTCCCGCAGCAGCTCCTGGATGCGGCCGAGGGAGACGGACGCCTGCTGGTAGCCGTCGAAGACCTGGGAGAGCTGCTGGACCGGCGCGAAGAACAGGTCGATGTAGAGCAGGTACGCCACCAGCGCACCCGTGGTCAGCGTGGCCTCGGAGACCCGGCCGGAGCCCGCGATCAGCACACCGGCCGCGGCGGCCGCGGACAGCAGCTGCACGAACGGGAAGTAGACGGAGATCAGCCACTGGCCGCGGATCCGTGCCTCGCGGTAGCTGTCGCTGCGCTCGGCGAAGTGCCGTGCGCCGTCGTGCTCGCGCCGGAACGCCTGCACGATCCGCAGCCCGGCGACGGTCTCCTGGAGTTCGGCGTTGACCACCGACACCCGCTCACGGGCCAGCTCGTACGCCTTCACGCTCGCGCGGCGGAAGAAGAAGGTGGCCACGATCAGGGGCGGCAGGGTCGCGAAGACGACGAGGGCGAGCTGGAGGTCGATCACCAGCAGGGCGACCATGATGCCGAAGAAGGTGACGACCGAGACGAACGCGGTGACCAGGCCGGTCTGCAGGAACGTCGACAGGGCGTCCACGTCGGTGGTCATCCGGGTCATGATCCGGCCGGTCAGCTCACGCTCGTAGTAGTCGAGGCCGAGCCGCTGGAGCTGGGCGAAGATCTTCAGCCGCAGCGCGTACAGCACCCGCTCGCCGGTGCGGCCGGTCATCCGGGTCTCGCCGGTCTGCGCGGCCCACTGGACCAGGACGGCGAGCAGCCCCAGCAGAGACGCCGCCCAGACCGCGCCGAGCGCGGCCTCGGTGACGCCGCTGTCGATGCCGTGCCGGATCAGGACCGGCAGCAGCAGGCCCATGCCGGCGTCGAGGGCGACCAGGCCGAGGCTGATCAGCAGGGGCAGGCCGAACCCGCCGAGCAGCCGGCGCAGGCCGTAGTGGACCTCGGGGCGCACCGCGCGCGCCTCGTCGACGTCGGGGGTGTCGGTGGCCGGGGGCAGCGCCTCGACCTGGGCGAGCAGCTCCGGGGTGGCGGGGGTGCCGGACAGCGCCGCGTCGCGGGGGGCGCGCTCGCCCGCCCACAGCCTGGGGGTGATGCCGCGCTCGGCGTCGAACTCGGCGTCCAGCTCGTCGCGGACGGAGGTGTCCTCGGCGGGTGCGGCGGGCGGGGTGTGGCCCGGGGAGACGCCGCCGAGCTCGTCGGGGTCGGTGAGCAGACGGCGGTAGAGGGCGGAGCGTTCCTGGAGCTCCTCGTGGGTGCCGAGGTCGGCGAGGCGGCCGCCGTCGAGGACGGCGATGCGGTCGGCGAGGTTGAGGGTGGAGCGGCGGTGGGCGATCAGCAGGGTGGTGCGGCCCCGCATGACCTCCTTGAGCGCCTCGTGGATCTCGTGCTCGACGCGGGCGTCGACGGCGGAGGTGGCGTCGTCCAGGACGAGCAGCCGGGGGTCGGTGAGGATCGCCCGGGCGAGGGCGACGCGCTGGCGCTGGCCGCCGGAGAGGGTGAGGCCGTGCTCGCCGACCTTGGTGCCGTAGCCGTCGGGCAGCTCGCTGATGAAACGGTCCGCCTGGGCGGCGCGGGCGGCGGCCTCGATCTGCTCGTCGGTGGCGTCGGGACGGCCGTAGGCGATGTTGGCGCGGACGGTGTCGGAGAAGAGGAAGGAGTCCTCCGGCACCAGCCCGACGGCGGCGCGCAGGGAGTCCTGGGTCAGCTCGCGCACGTCGTGGCCGCCGACGAGGACGGCGCCGTGGGTGACGTCGTAGAAGCGCGGCAGCAGCAGGGAGACGGTGGACTTCCCGGAGCCGGAGGAGCCGACGACGGCGAGGGTCTCGCCGGAGCGGATCTCGAAGCTCAGTCCGTCGAGGACCGGGCGGTCGGTGTCGTAGCCGAAGGACACGTCGTCGAACTCGACGGTCGCGGGGGCGTCGGCGGGCAGTTCCACCGTGCCGTCGGTGAGGGACGGCTCGGTGTCGATCAGCTCCAGGACGCGCTCGGTGCCGGCGCGGGCCTGCTGGGCCACGGTGAGCACCATGGCGAGCATGCGGACCGGGCCGACGAGCTGGGCGAGGTAGGCGGAGAAGGCGACGAAGGTGCCGAGGGTGATGCCGCCGCGCACGGCGAGCCAGCCGCCGAGGGCGAGCATGGCGACCTGGCCGAGCGCGGGGACGGCCTGGAGCGCGGGGGTGTAGCGGCTGTTCAGGCGGATGGTGCGCAGCCGGCCGGCGAACAGCCTGCGGCCGACCTCCCTGAGCTTGCCGGTCTCCTGTTCCTCCTGGCCGAAGCCCTTGACCACGCGCACACCGCTGACGGCCCCGTCGACCACCCCGGCCACGGCGGCGGCCTGGGCCTGGGCGTACCAGGTGGCGGGGTGGAGCCGGGAGCGGCTGCGGCGGGCGATCAGCCACAGGGCGGGCGCGACGGCGAGCGCGACCAGGGTGAGCGGGAGGGACAGCCACGCCATCACGATCAGGGAGATCACGAAGAGGGCGAAGTTGCCGATGGTCATCGGCAGCATGAAGAGCAGGCCCTGGATCAGCTGGAGGTCGCTGGTGGCGCGGCCGACGACCTGGCCGGTGGACAGCTCGTCCTGGCGGCGGCCGTCGAGCCGGGTGATCGTCCCGAACATCTCCGTGCGCAGGTCGTGCTGGACGTCGAGGGCGAGGCGGCCGCCGTAGTAGCGGCGGACGTAGGTGGCGGCGTAGACGAGGAGGGCCGCGCCGATCAGGGCGGTGGCCCAGGGGGCCATGTCACGGGTGCGGCCCCCGATGACGTCGTCGATGATCACCTTGGTGATCAGCGGGACGACCGCCATGACGGCCATGCCCAGCAGGGACGAGGCCAGGGCGAGGACGACGTCCTTCGGATACCGCCAGGCGTACGCCGCCAGTCTCCGTGCCCATCCCCGCTGCGGTTCCACGCCGGTGCCCTCCAGTCGTCCTGATCTTCCGGAAGGCACCAACACGGACGGAAGCGGATTTCATCCCTCCGCAACAATCAGATGCGGACCCGCAGCCGGTAGAAGCGGGTGATCTGCGCCGCGTTCTGGTTGTCGTCGCTGGCCAGGAGCACACGCAGGCTCTTCCCCGCGTGCCCGGTGACCGTCATCGCCTCGATGTTGTCCAGCAGCGGATTCGGCTGGGGCTGCCTGGCGGTCGCTCCGAGTGACGGGCAGTCCACCAGGTCGGCCAGGAGCTTCTTGCGGGCCAGGCGGACGCCGTCCCGGCCGGTCAGCGTCTCGACGCCGCCGGTGTCGGTGGCGCGGCGGGGGTCGGCGAGGTAGAGCCGGACGGTGTTGCCGACCCCGGCGGTGAAGCCGCGTTCGAGGACGAGGAGGCGGCCGTCGGCCAGGGCCTGGATCTCGGGGACACCGAGACCGGTGTCGGCGCGGTAGCCGTACTGGGCGGAGAGGCGGAAGCCCCGTCCGTCCCGCGTCCAGGTCTGGAACCGCACGACGCCGTCCGCGTCGCCGGTGATCGCGTACTCCATGGCGGCGGTCAGGGTGCGCCCGCCGGGCCGGAGCGTGAGCCCCTCGAAGGTCTGGTTGGCGCGGGCACGTCCGGCCGGGGCGACCCGCAGGGCCTTCGGCACCGGGAGGCGGTCGAGGACCGCCCCGTCGGGGCCGTGGCGGCGCACGGCGGGCTCGGTCTCGGACGAGACCAGATGGGTGCCGTCCCGGTCCGCGACGAGCCCCTCGGAGTCCAGCGCCCCGCCCTGCTCGTCGGCGAGCGGGACGACGGCCCGGGGCCGCAGGGTCCGCGCGTCGAGCGTGAACAGGGCCGAGCGGTCGGAGACGGCGGCGAGGGTGCCGTCCCGGCCGGCGGCGAGGGCGGAGAGGTTGCCGACGAAGGTGCCCTCGTACGTCGTCTTGTCGAGGGCGTCGGAGAAGCCCTCGACGGCGGCGTACGGCGAACAGGCGTGGTCCTGTGCGGATGCGGCGGGCCCGGCGGCGGTCAGGCAGCCGGCCGCCGCCAGGGTCGCGGTCAGGGTCGCGAGTACGGTTCCGGTGCGCATGGACGTCACCGTAGGGCGGGCCGGTGACGTGCGGGAGACCGCCTCGTGAAGCGTCAGCTCGCGTGCAGGTCGCGGTGGACGACCTTGGCGATGCCCTGGATCGTGTTGATGCCGTACTGCATCGTGCTGCCGCTGCCGTTGAGGGTGAGCACACTGATGAAGTAGTCGTGGCCGTTGCCCTTGAAGGCACCGACGCTGTGCACGCGCCAGCGGTGGTCGTAGGTGCGCTGCAGCCAGCCGTTCTTCAGGGCCTTGGTGACGGTGGAGGGGGCGCCGTAGGGGGTGCCCCAGCGCTGCGAGGGAACGACCTCGCGCATCAGCTTCAGGGCGTAGGCGCGGCGGGCGTCGCTGAGGACGGTCCCGGGCGCGGTGAGCAGCTTCATCAGCTTCTGCTCGTCGGTGACGGTGATCTGGGTGAGGCCCCAGTGGCCGGTCGGGTCGGGGACGGTGTGCGTCATGCCGGCGGCGGTCAGGAACCGCTTGATCTTCGTGACGCCGAGCTGGTTCCACAGGGTGGTGGTGGAGGCGTTGTCCGACTTGGTGATCATGGCCCGGGCCAGGGTCATCTCACGGGTGGTGAGCCCGCGGCCCTGCTTCTGCGACTCGTACAGCAGGGCGCCGAGGACGGTCGCCTTGACGACGCTGGCCGAGTCGAACCGCGTGGTCGGGCGCAGGGTGCAGACGGTCTTCGTGCTGCGGTCGTAGACGCCGACGGCGATCGTGCCGCCGCGGGCGTTCACGGCGGCCTGGATGTCCTTCTTCAGCTCGGCCGCCAGCCCGGCCTTCGCCGAGGTGCAGCTGACGGTCGGGGTGGCTGCGGCCGCGGGTGAGGCGGCGAAGGGTATGAGAAGCCCGGCGCCCAGCACGCCGGTGAGCACTCTTGCACGTCTGCGATGAGTCATGCCCTGTTGACTCATGGAACTGACGGATAGTTGCACACTTCCGACCGGAAGAACCGCGGAAGTCCGGCCGCGACTCGTCCGTCATTCAACCGACACCGTTCGTTCACCCGTTTGAGTACATGTCCATGTCACTCTCCGGTCTGCCGCTCCATCAACTCGCGTAGATCGGACCCCACATGCCGTCTTCACGCGCCCGCCACTGGAGGCCGGTGGCCCTCGCCACCGCCGCCCTGCTGGCCGGCCTCACCGCCCCCACGCTCACCGCGACCCCCGCCGCGGCGACGACGACCGCGTACGACGCGACGTACTACAAGAACGCGGTCGGCAAGACCGGCACCAGCCTGAAGTCCTCCCTGCACACGATCATCAGCAGCCAGTCGAAGCTGTCGTACGCGGCGCTGTGGGAGGCCCTGAAGGTCACCGACCAGGACCCGAACAACAGCAGCAACGTGAGGCTGCTGTACTCGGGCATCTCCCGCAGCAAGTCCCTCAACGGCGGCAGCACCGGCAACTGGAACCGCGAGCACGTGTGGGCCCAGTCCCACGGCGACTTCGGCACCTCCGCCGGCCCCGGCACCGACCTGCACCACATCCGGCCCGAGGACGTCGCCGTCAACGCCCGGCGCGGCAACCTGGACTTCGACAACGGCGGCAGCAGCTTCACCAACAGCGGCGGCAGCCTGGTCGACTCCGACTCCTTCGAGCCGCGCGACGCCGTCAAGGGCGACGTGGCCCGCATGATCCTCTACATGGCCGTCCGCTACGAGGGTGACGACGGCTGGCCGAACCTGGAGCCCAAGGACGCGGTGAACACCGGCGGCACCCCGTACCACGGCCGCCTCTCCGTGCTGAAGGCGTGGAACGAGGAGGACCCGCCGGACGCCTTCGAGGAGCGGCGCAACCAGGTCGTCTACGACACCTACCAGCACAACCGCAACCCGTTCATCGACCACCCGGAGTGGGTCGAGGCGATCTGGTGAAACAGCAGGGCCACCCCCGGACGCCCTGCTCCGGGGGTGGCCCGCCGTGCGGCGTCAGCCGCCCGGACGCCCGACCGCTCGACCGCTCAGCTGCACCAGCGGAACGAGGCGTTGTTGTTGTACGTGTTGTACAGCCGCCGCATGCTGGACCCGGCGGCGACGGTGTCCGACGCCCCCGCGTAGTTGCTGTTGTAGTACAGCCGCCCGCACCGCTCGGTGTAGTTGTAGGCGCTGGCCGCGTTGTTCTTCACCGGCTCGCCGTTGTTCCACGTCCAGCCGGCGAAGTTGGCCACGTTGGCGTTGAGGGCGACCATGTCGCCCCCGAAGTCGGAGTTGTAGAAGATGCAGAAGTTCAGGCCGATGGGCACGTTGACCGCCTGACACCGCTGGAGCGGCGTGGCGGCCTCGGCCGTGCCGCTCATGAGTGCGGTGCAGGCGGCGAGGCCGAGCAGGACCGTGCCGATCTTCTTGAAACGCATGAGTCTCCCCCTTGGTCATGATCAGAATCCGGCCTGATCGTAGACGAGGGAACCGCGACAACTACAGCAATATTCAGGCCACTTCGGCTCAGATGCGTCGGTGCGGGCATCCGCGGGGAGCCGGGAGCGGCAGTACTCCGTTCCTCATCCCGGGGTGCTCGGGGTCCCCGATCCGGTCGGGCGGCCGCGTTCGGCGACGGCGATCAGGGCGAGCGTCACCGCGATCACCGCGCAGCCCGTCATCACGGGCGTGAGGAAGCCGGGGACGGCCGCCGCGTAGGAACCGCCCGACGACAGGTGGCAGTCGAGGGAGGGCGGCAGGTAGGACACGCTGTAGCCGCTCACCTGCCCGTACAGCGAAGGGTTCGCGTCCTGGCAGACATGGGCGGTACCGCTCTCGTCGAGGAAGAGCGACACCAGGCCCCAGGTGTAGGCGACCGCGGCGAGGGCTCCGACGAGCGCGGCGGCACCGCGCGCCAGGGCCCCCCGGCCGCTCCTGCCGATCTCCGAGAAGCCGTATCCGACGAGGCCGAAGGCGGTCACGGCGGCGGTGACGATGCCGAGCAGCAGGGGCACGGGAGCGGGAGAGGAAGAGGACATGACGGCCGTCACCCCGGCGCGGTCCACCGCGTCACGACCCTGGTGCGGCCTGCGGAAGTACGGCCCTTCGCCGATGCCCGTGGAGCGGCCGCAAGGACGGCGGCGGGAACGGCGGCCGGGGCCAGGACGCGTGACAGCGTCGGCATGGACATCGAGGGTTCCTTCCCTGAAGCATGTCGCGTGACCGGTGGGGCGGCCGGTGCGTCGGCCGGACATGGGTGAGACGGCGATCCGGCCCGAGGGGCGGAGGGGGCCGCAGACACAGCCGGGGCCTTCGGGCCGGCGTTCGACCGAGAATGCCCCGTGTGCGGCGCCACCCGGTAGGCATTCCGTCCACAGTTCGTTGGCCTCGGGTCCACACCGCCCGCGACCGGGTGCCCGGCAAGGGCGGTCACGTCCGCTCGGCCGGCAGCCCGCCCGCACACACCCACGTCCGCTCGGCCGGCCGCTCCCGGAGGAAGGATCCGTCGCGGCCGGTGCCCGGCCCGGGCCGTCTCAGCCCAGGTGCGTGGGCGCGAACATCCGCAGCACCGCCGGGAGGACGACCACCGACGGTCCCGGCGCGGCCAGTGCCTTCGACAGGTCCGCCTCCAGGGTCTGCGGGGTCGTGCGGACGCCGGGCACACCGAAGGACTCCGCGAGGGCGGCGAAGTCGGGACGGGCCAGCTCCGTGCCCGTGGCCGCGCCGAAGGAGTCCGTCATGTACTCGCGCAGGATGCCGTAGCCGCCGTCGTCGACGATCAGCCACGTCACCGGAAGGTCGTGCTGCCTCGCGGTCGCCAGCTCGGCGATCGAGTAGAGCGCGCCTCCGTCGCCGGACACCGCCAGGACCGGGCGGGTCGGGTCGGCCACGGCCGCGCCGAGGGCCGCCGGGAAGCCGTAGCCGAGGCCGCCCGCGCCCTGGGCGGAGTGCATGCGGTTGGGGCCCTTGGCGTCGAAGGCCGACCACGCCCAGTAGGCCAGGATCGTCATGTCCCAGAAGGACGGGGAGTCGGCGGGCAGCGCGCCGCGGACCGAGGCCAGCACCTGCTGCTCCAGGGTCAGTTCCTGGGCGTCGATGCGCTCACGCACCCGGGCCAGCAGCTCCCGTACGCGCTCGGGCGCGGTGTCGTCCTCGCGTCGCTCCACCGTCTCCAGCAGGGCCTGGAGGGCGAGGCGGGCGTCGGCGTGGATGCCGAGGGCCGGGTGGTTGGACTCCAGCTTGCCGAGGTCGGCCTCGATCTGGATCACCCGGCCGCGGGGCTCGAACGTGTGGTAGTTCGAGGACAGTTCACCGAGGCCCGAGCCGACGACCAGCAGGACGTCCGCGTCCTCCAGGAAGTCGGTCGTGTGACGGTCCTCCAGCCAGGACCGGAGGGAGAGCGGGTGCGTCCAGGGGAAGGCGCCCTTGCCGCCGGGCGTGGTCACCACCGGCGCCCGGAGCCGCTCGGCCAGCAGCTTCAGCTTGCCCGAGGCGTCGGCCCGTACGACACCGCCGCCCGCGACGACCGCCGGGCGGACCGCGTTCGACAGCAGGTCGGCGGCCACCGCGGTCAGCTCGGGGCGCGGCGGCAGATCCTCCGGCGTCGCGTCCACCCCGGTCACCACCGGCAGTGCGGTCGGCGCCAGCAGCACGTCCTGCGGGATCTCCACCCACACCGGCCCGTGCGGCGCGGTCAGCGCCGACTTCCAGGCGGCCGCGACGGCGGACGGGATCTGGGACGGGGTGCGGACGGTGTGGACGGACTTGACCACACCGCGGAACGAGGCCGCCTGGTCCGGGAGTTCGTGCAGATAGCCGTGGCGGCCGCCGCCCAGGCCCGCGACCGGGATCTGGCTGCTGATCGCCAGGACCGGCGCGGAGGCGGCCGCCGCCTCGTGCAGGGCGGCCAGGGACATCAGCGCGCCCGGGCCCGTGGACAGCAGCAGCGGGGCGGCCTCACCGGTGATCCGGCCGTAGGCGTCGGCCGCGAACCCGGCGTTGTTCTCCGTGCGCAGACCGACGTACCGCAGGTCCGAGCGGCGCACCGCGTCGAACAGCCCCAGGGCATGCTGTCCGGGCAGGCCGAACACGGTGGTGGCACCGAGCCCGGCCAGCGTCTCCACGACCAGGTCCCCGCCGGTTCGGCCGGGGGGCGGGCTCAGCGCGGCCTGCGTCTGGGCCGGCGTCGGGCGGAGCACCTGGTCGTGGTCGTGAGTCACTTCGAGCGAGCCTCGGCAATCTGGCGGGACATGATGGTGGTGAGCTCGTAGGCCGTGTGCGAGGCCGCCACCGACGTGATCTCCGCGTGGTCGTACGCGGGGGCCACCTCGACGACGTCCGCGGAGACCAGGTTGCACGATGCCAGACCGCGCAGGATCTCCAGAAGCTCCCGGGAGGTCATGCCGCCGGCCTCCGGCGTGCCCGTGCCGGGCGCGTGGGCCGGGTCCAGGCAGTCGATGTCGATGGAGATGTACAGCGGGCGGTCGCCGATGCGCTGGCGCAGCTGGTCGGCGACCTCGTCGGCGCCGCGGCGGTAGATGTCCGCGGAGGTGACGATGCCGAAGCCCATCTTCTCGTCGTCGGTGAGGTCCTGCTTGCCGTACAGCGGGCCGCGCGTGCCGACGTGGGAGAGCGCCTCGGTGTCGAGGATGCCCTCCTCCACCGCGCGGCGGAACGGCGTGCCGTGGGTGTACTCGGCGCCGAAGTAGGTGTCCCAGGTGTCCAGGTGGGCGTCGAAGTGCAGCAGCGCCACCGGGCCGTGCTTCTTCGCCATCGAGCGCAGCAGCGGAAGCGCGATGGTGTGGTCGCCGCCGAGGGTCATCAGACGGGCGCCCGTGCCGAGCAGCTCGTCCGCCGCGGCCTCGACGGTCTCCACGGCCTCGTGGATGTTGAACGGGTTCACGGCGATGTCGCCGCCGTCCGCGACCTGGGCGAGGGCGAAGGGCGAGGCGTCCTGGGCCGGGTTGTAGGGGCGCAGCAGGCGCGACGCCTCACGGATGGCGTTGCCGCCGAAGCGGGCACCCGGCCGGTACGAGACACCGGAGTCGAACGGCACGCCGACCACGGCGACATCGGCGCGGCCGACCTCGTCGAGGCGGGGCAGCCGCGCGAAGGTCGCGGGGCCGGCGTACCGCGGGATGCGGGACGAGTCGACAGGGCCGCGGGGCGTCTCGTTGCTGCTCATGGTGGAATGCCTTCTTTCCTACGCTTCGTCGCGTATGCACTGCTTGTCATACGACTCTACTGGCGGTCCGGGTCCGGTACCGGGGCGGAGCGGGTGCGGGGCCCTGTCTTCGCGCGCTCGACAGTAGGGGGGCGGAGGGCTGCTGCGAAGTGTACCTTTTATCCATTCGAGCCCTGCGGGATGGAGGAACTGCACACCATGCCGGATCCGGCCTTCCCTCCGACTCCTCCGGTGCGCCTCGCCTCGCTCCTGGCCCGGGAGGACCTCGCCCTGCGCCAGATCGCCGGGCCGGCGGCGGCCGGGGTCGCCGTCCGCTGGGCGCACACCTCGGAGATGGCCGACCCGTTCCCGTATCTGCTGGGCGGCGAGCTGCTGCTGACGGCCGGGGTCCACATCCCCGAGCGGGCCGGTGCGGACACCGGTCCGGGGGACTACTTCGACGGCTACGTCTCCCGGATCGTCGCCGCGGGCGGCGCTGCCCTCGGTTTCGGGCTCGCGCCCGTGCACGACCGGGTCCCCCGCGCGCTGGCCGACGCCTGCGAGGCCCACGGGCTGCCGCTGCTGGAGGTGCCGCCGCAGACCACGTTCTCCGGGGTCGCCCGGGCCGTGTGGCAGCTGATGGCGCAGGCCCGTACGGCGGAGCTGCGCCGGGTCACCGAGGCCCAGCAGTCCCTGGCCGCCGCCGCGGCCCGCACCGACCCCGTCCCGTCGGTGCTGCGCCGGCTCGCCCGGCGGGTCGGCGGCCGCGCGGTGCTGTACGGGCCGGAGGGCGCCGAGATCGCGACGGCGGGCCGGACACCCCGGGGCGAGGCCGCCGCACCGGGAGCGCACGCCGGGCCCGCGGGAGCGCCCGGGAGCGGACCACCCGGGACGGCCGGACCGCCCGGGACACCCAGGACCACCGGGACCACCGGGACCACGAAAAACGCGGAGACCGGGCCGAACGGACCGGCCGGGGCGGCCACGCCCACGAGGGCGGCGCGGGACGCAGAAGCCGGGCCGGCCGGGCCGGCGAAGGCGCCTCCGGAAGCGGACGCAGGGCCGACGGGGACGGCGCAAGGCACGGAGACGCGACCGGCCGGGACGGCGGAAGCCATGGAAGCGCGACCGGCCGGGGCGGCGTACGGACCGGGGGCCGGGGCGGCGAAGGCGTCTCCGGAAGCGGACGCAGGGCCGACGGGGACGGCGGAAGGCACGGAGACGCGACCGGCCGGGACGGCGGAAGCCATGGAAGCGCGACCGGCCGGGGCGGCGTACGGACCGGGGGCCGGGGCGGCGAAGGCGTCTCCGGAAGCGGACGCAGGGCCGACGGGGACGGCGCAAGGCACGGAGACGCGACCGGCCGGGGCGGCCACGTCCCCGAGGGCGGCGCGGGACGCAGAGGCCGGGGCGGTGCGGGGTGTCGACGCCGCGCTGGCGGAGCTGGCGGGGGCCGTCGTCGCGCGGGCCTCCGCGAGTGCCAGTGACAGTGTCGCCGGGGTCCACCTCACCGCCTACGCCCTCGGCGCCGGACAGGGCTTCGTGCTGGGCGTGGCGGCGCCCCGCCGCGACTCCGGCGACCACACCATCGCCTCGGTCGCGGCCGTCCTGCTGTCCCTGCTGACCGGCGAGCACCGGAGCGGCGCCGGCGCGGCCCGCTCCTCGGCCCTCGTACGGCTGCTGCTCGGCTCGGCGCCCGCCGACGTGGCCGCGCTGCTCGGCGCCGGGCCGTGGCACGTGGTGCACGCCCGCCCGGACGGCCCGGCCGCCCCCGACCCGGTCGCCGCGTCCGCGCTCGGGGCGGCGCTGGGCTCCCCGCTGGTCGACCTGGCGGACGACGCCGTACGGGTGCTGCTGCCGGGTGGCCGTGAGCCCGGCCCGCAGCAGGGCTGGACCCTCGGCGTCAGCGCGGCCGTCGAACCGGCGCGGTGGCCGGCCGCCGACGTCCAGGCGGGACGCGCCCTGGCCCGGGCCCGGGCCACGCGGACGGCCCTGGTCCGGCACGGCGGCCGTCCCGCGCTCGCCGACCTGGTGCCCCGGGCGGAGGCCGAGACGCACGCCGCCGTGCTGCTCGCCCCGCTCGGGGACGGCGCCGCCCTGCGGGAGACCCTGCGCACCTGGCTGTCCCTGCACGGCAGTTGGGACCGCACCGCGGTCGCCCTGTCCGTGCACCGCAACACCGTCCGTCAGCGCGTCGCCCGCTGCGCGGCCCTGCTGGAGGCGGACCTGGACGACCCCGACGTACGGATGGAGCTGTGGTTCGCGCTGCGGGAGGGGTGAGGTGAACGGGAGTGCGGCGGTTGCTTGATCGGAAAGTGATGCACGTCCCAGCGTGCGGGACGGCGGGAACCGGCCGGGAGGTCTGCCTCACAATGGGTTTCATGCCGATACCAGGGACACCCAGCCGCGCCGAGCTCGTCGAACACCTCGTCAGAACCCGTATCGCGGGCGACGTCGCCACCCCGCGCGAGAACAACCTCTCCCACTACCGCCAGCTGGCGAACGGCAACCGCCACTACTGGCTCGGCCTGGAGCTCGGGGAGCGCTGGACCGACGAGCAGGACGTGCTCGCGGTGATGGCGGAGCGCTGCGGTGTCAACGACGACCCGGAGTACCGGTACGGGCAGGACACCATCGACCCGGAGCTGACGGTGGACGCGCTGGAGCGGCTCGCGGGCCGGCTGCGCAAGGCGGCCGAGGACCGGCAGCGGGTGCTGTTCGCGACCGGCCACCCGGGCGGTCTGCTCGATGTGCACCGCGCGACCGCCTCCGCCCTGCGCGCGGCCGGCTGCGACATCGTCGTCATCCCGGACGGGCTCCAGACGGACGAGGGCTATGTGATGCAGTTCGCCGACGTGGCGGTCCTGGAGCACGGCGCCACGCTCTGGCACACCCACTCGGGAGAGCCGATGAAGGCCATCCTCACCGGCCTGGAGCGGGCCGGCGGCGCGCCGCCCGACCTGGTGGTCGCCGACCACGGCTGGGCGGGCTACGCGGGACAGCACGGCGTGGACTCCGTCGGCTACGCCGACTGCAACGACCCGGCCCTGTTCGTCGCCGAGGCGGAGGGCACCGTCCAGGTGACGGTCCCGCTCGACGACCATGTGGTCAGCCCGCGCCACTACGACCCGATGACGGCGTATCTGCTGTCGGAGGCGGGGCTGGCCTGAGTCACGGCCCCGGCGCCGGCCCGCCGCCGCCGGGGTGTGCGTCCGCCGCTCCCGCCGTGCCCCGGCTCTCACCGGGGCACGCGCACCACGCCCTCCTGGATCACCGAGACGGCCAGGCGGCCGTCCTGGGTGTAGATGCGGGCCTGGCCGAGGCCGCGGCCGCCGTACGCGGACGGGGACTCCTGGTCGTACAGGAGCCATTCGTCGGCGCGGAAAGGGCGGTGGAACCACATCGCGTGGTCCAGGGAGGCGCCCACGACGTCACCGACGGCCCAGCCGCCCCGGCCGTGCGCGAGCAGCACCGAGTCGAGCAGGGTCATGTCGGAGACATAGGTGGCGAGGACCACGTGCAGCAGCGGGTCGTCGGCGAGCTTGCCGCTGGTGCGGAACCACACCTGGGAGTGCGGCTCGCGGGGCGTGCCGTACTGCCCGTACGGCGGCTCGTCGACGTAGCGCAGGTCGATCGCCTCGCGTGCCTCCAGGAAACGCTCGACGACCTGGGGGTCGAGGTGGCCGTAGCCGCGCAGCCGTTCCTGTGAGGTGGGCAGGGTCGCCGGGTCGGGCGAGGCCGGCATGGGCGCCTGGTGGTCCAGGCCCTCCTCGTACGTCTGGAAGGACGCGGACAGGGAGAAGATCGGCCGGCCGTGCTGGACCGCGACCACCCGGCGGGTGGTGAAGGAGCGGCCGTCGCGGAGACGCTCGACGTTGTAGACGATGGGGGCGCCCGGGTCGCCCATGCGCAGGAAGTACGCGTGGAGCGAGTGGGCGGGACGGTCCGCGGGCACCGTGCGGCCCGCGGCGACCAGCGCCTGGGCCGCCACCTGCCCGCCGAAGACCCGCGGGACGACGGCGGACCGGGACTGGCCGCGGAAGATGTTCTCCTCGATCTGTTCGAGGTCGAGCAGATCGAGGAGATCCTGGAGTGCCTGGCTCATGAAGTCAGTTGTATAGGCCAGCGATCGCCGGAGGCGATGCCCGGTCCTACAGGCCCATGTCCTTGGCGATGATCGACTTCATGATCTCGCTGGTGCCGCCGTAGATGCGGTTGACGCGGTTGTCGGCGTACAGGCGAGCGATCGGGTACTCGTTCATGAAGCCGTAGCCGCCGTGCAGCTGGAGGCAGCGGTCGATCACGCGGTGGGCGACCTCGGTGCAGAACAGCTTCGCGGAGGCGGCCTCGGCGGGGGTCAGCTCACCGGCGTCGAGGGCCTCGGTCGCGCGGTCGGCGACGGCCTCGGCCGCGTCCACCTCGGCCTGGCAGGCGGCCAGCTCGAACTTGGTGTTCTGGAAGGAGGCGACGGTCTGGCCGAAGACGGTGCGCTGCTGGACGTACTCCTTGGCGAACCGGACAGCGGCCTTGGCCTGCGCGTAGGCGCCGAAGGCGATGCCCCAGCGCTCGGAGGCGAGGTTGTGGCCGAGGTAGTAGAAGCCCTTGTTCTCCTCGCCGAGGAGGTCCTCGACCGGGACCTTGACGTCGACGAAGGCCAGCTCGGCGGTGTCGGAGGTCTTCAGGCCCAGCTTGTCGAGCTTGCGGCCGACGGAGTAGCCCTCGGCCTTGGTGTCGACGACGAAGAGGGAGATGCCGTGGCGGCGGTCCTCGGCGGTGGGCGCGGAGGTGCGGGCGCAGACGATCATGCGGTCGGCGTGGACGCCGCCGGTGATGAAGGTCTTGGCGCCGTTGAGGACGTAGTGCGTGCCGTCCTCGGAGAGCTTGGCGGTGGTCTTCATGCCCGCGAGGTCGGAGCCGGTGCCCGGCTCGGTCATCGCGATCGCCCACATCTCCTCGCCGGAGACGAACTTCGGCAGGAAACGCTTCTTCTGCTCGTCGTCGGCGAGCAGCTTGATGTAGGGCAGGCCGAGCAGCACGTGCACGCCGGAGCCGCCGAAGTTGACACCCGCGCGGGCGGTCTCCTCGTACAGGACGGCCTCGAACTTGTACGAGTCGATGCCGGCGCCGCCGTACTCCTCGTCGACCCGGATGCCGAAGACGCCGAGCTCGGCGAGCTTGTAGTAGAACTCGCGCGGCGCCTGGCCGGCGGCGAACCACTCGTCGTACACCGGGACGACCTCGGCCTCGATGAAGGCCCGGAGGGTCTCCCGGAAAGCCTCGTGATCCTCGTTGAACACCGTACGGCGCACGCCGCCACCTCCGCGGTCACATGTCTAAGCGCTTGCTCACTCAACCGTACCGGCCGGTAGGGGGCCCGTCCAGGGTTACCCCTCCGTAACGCTCGTCACGCCCGCGCCGCGCGCCGGGATCACTCCGCGCCGGCCGCCGCGCCGAACGCCCCCCGCGCCATCCGGTGCAGCAGCTCCGCCGTGGCGACCCGGCCCGGCAGGGAACCGGCGCGGCCGAGGTGGGGGGTGGAGTTGAGGAGACCGAAGACGGAGTGGACGGCCGAGCGGGCGGCGGGCTCGGTGAGGTCCGGGTAGACCTCGCGGACGACCTGCACCCACAGCTCGACGTACTGCCGCTGGAGCTGGCGCACCAGCTTGCGGTCGCTGTCCCGGAGGCGGTCCAGCTCACGGTCGTGCAGGGTGATCAGAGGCCGGTCGTCGAGGGCGAAGTCGATGTGTCCCTCGATCAGGGAGTCCAGCAGCCCGCCCGCGGGGACGCCGTCGGCCTCGGCGACCCGGAGCTTCGCGCCGGTCAGGAGGCGGCCGCTGATGCCGACCAGCAGCTCCGCGAGCATCGCGTCCTTGCCCGGGAAGTGGCGGTAGAGGCCGGGGCCGCTGATGCCGACCGCGGCGCCTATCTCGTCCACGCCGACACCGTGGAAGCCGCGCTCGGCGAACAGCCGGGCGGCCTCCTTGAGGATCTGCTCACGGCGGGTCGGGGCGTCGGTTCTGGTGGCCATGAAAGCAATTCTAGACAGGGAGGTTAGCGCTCGTTAACCTGGAGGAAATGCGTTAACGCTCATTAACAAGGTGAGGGGTTCCGCAGGATGGATGAGGCACCGGAGCTTCAGAGCGCGGTCGATCCCGCGTCGGAGGCCTTTCGGGCCAACGAGGAGGCCCACCGGGCGCTGGCCGGGGAGCTGCGTGACAAGCTCGCCGCGGCCCGCCTGGGCGGCGGCGAGAAGGCGCGGGCACGGCACACCGCGCGCGGCAAACTGCTGCCGCGCGACCGGGTGGACACCCTGCTGGACCCCGGCTCGCCGTTCCTGGAGCTGGCTCCCCTCGCGGCCGACGGGATGTACGACGGACAGGCACCGGCCGCCGGGGTGATCGCCGGCATCGGGCGGGTCTCCGGCCGTGAGTGCGTGGTCGTCGCCAACGACGCCACCGTCAAGGGCGGCACGTACTACCCGATGACCGTGAAGAAGCACCTGCGCGCCCAGGAGGTGGCCCTGGAGAACCGCCTGCCGTGCGTGTACCTGGTCGACTCCGGCGGCGCCTTCCTGCCCATGCAGGACGAGGTGTTCCCCGACCGCGAGCACTTCGGGCGGATCTTCTACAACCAGGCCCGGATGTCGGGCGCGGGCATCCCGCAGATCGCGGCGGTGCTCGGCTCGTGCACGGCGGGCGGCGCGTACGTGCCCGCGATGAGCGACGAGGCGGTGATCGTGCGCAACCAGGGCACGATCTTCCTCGGCGGTCCCCCGCTGGTGAAGGCCGCCACCGGCGAGGTCGTCACGGCGGAGGAGCTGGGCGGCGGCGAGGTGCACTCCCGCGTCTCCGGCGTCACCGACCACCTCGCGGAGGACGACGCCCACGCGCTGCGGATCGTGCGCAACATCGTCGCCACGCTCCCGGCGCGCGGGGCCCTGCCCTGGCAGGTACGGCCGTCGGTGGAGCCGAAGGCCGACCCGTACGGGCTGTACGGCGCCGTCCCGGTCGACTCCCGCACCCCCTACGACGTCCGCGAGATCATCGCCCGCATCACGGACGGCTCCCGCTTCCAGGAGTTCAAGGCCGAGTTCGGGCAGACCCTGGTCACCGGCTTCGCCCGGATCCACGGCCACCCGGTCGGGATCATCGGCAACAACGGCATCCTGTTCGCCGAGTCCGCCCAGAAGGGCGCGCACTTCATCGAGCTGTGCGACCAGCGCGGGATCCCGCTGCTGTTCCTCCAGAACATCTCGGGCTTCATGGTCGGCCGGGACTACGAGGCGGGCGGCATCGCCAAGCACGGCGCCAAGATGGTCACGGCCGTCGCGTGCACACGCGTGCCGAAGCTGACCGTGGTGGTCGGCGGCTCGTACGGCGCCGGCAACTACTCCATGTGCGGCCGGGCCTACTCCCCCCGCTTCCTGTGGATGTGGCCCAACGCCAAGATCTCCGTGATGGGCGGCGAGCAGGCCGCCTCGGTCCTCGCCACCGTCAAGCGGGACCAGCTGGAGGGCCGCGGCGAGTCCTGGCCGCCGGAGGAGGAAGAGGCGTTCAAGGCGCCCGTCCGCGAGCAGTACGAGCGGCAGGGCAACGCCTACTACGCGACCGCCCGCCTGTGGGACGACGGGGTCATCGACCCCCTGGAGACCCGGCAGGTGCTGGGCCTGGCACTGACCGCCTGCGCGAACGCCCCGCTGGGAGACCCCCAGTTCGGCGTCTTCCGGATGTGAGGACCCATGTTTGACACAGTGCTTGTCGCCAACCGGGGCGAGATCGCGGTCCGCGTCATCCGCACGCTCCGCGCGCTGGGTGTGCGCTCGGTGGCCGTCTTCTCCGACGCCGACGCCGACGCGCGGCACGTCCGGGAGGCCGACACCGCCGTACGGATCGGCCCGGCACCGGCGGCCGAGAGCTATCTGTCGGTCGAGCGGCTGCTGGAGGCCGCCGCCCGCACCGGCGCCCGGGCCGTGCACCCGGGCTACGGCTTCCTCGCGGAGAACGCGGGCTTCGCGCGCGCCTGCGCCGAGGCGGGCCTGGTGTTCATCGGTCCGCCCGCGGACGCCATCTCCCTGATGGGCGACAAGATCCGCGCCAAGGAGACCGTGCAGGCGGCCGGGGTGCCGGTCGTGCCCGGCGGCCGTGACCCGGAACTGGCCGAGGCCGCCCGGAAGCTGGGCGCGCCCGTGCTGCTCAAGCCCAGCGCGGGCGGCGGCGGCAAGGGCATGCGGCTGGTGCGGGACCTGGCCGTGCTGGACGAGGAGATCGCGGCCGCCCGCCGTGAGGCCCGTGCCTCCTTCGGCGACGACACGCTCCTCGTCGAGCGCTGGGTCGACCGGCCCCGGCACATCGAGATCCAGGTCCTGGCCGACGGCCACGGCAACGTGGTGCACCTGGGCGAGCGCGAGTGCTCCCTCCAGCGCCGCCACCAGAAGATCATCGAGGAGGCGCCCTCGGTCCTGCTGGACGAGGCCACCCGCGCGGCGATGGGCGAGGCCGCGGTCCAGGCGGCCCGCTCCTGCGGCTACCGGGGCGCGGGCACGGTGGAGTTCATCGTGCCGGGCGGCGATCCGTCCTCGTACTACTTCATGGAGATGAACACCCGTCTCCAGGTGGAGCACCCGGTCACCGAGCTGATCACGGGGCTGGACCTGGTGGAGTGGCAGCTGCGGGTGGCGGCCGGTGAGCGGCTCGGCTTCACGCAGGAGGACGTCCGGCTGACCGGGCACGCGGTCGAGGCCCGGATCTGCGCGGAGGACCCCGCGCGCGGGTTCCTGCCCTCCGGCGGCCGGGTGCTCAGGCTGCGCGAGCCGCAGGGCGAGGGCGTGCGCACCGACTCCGGGCTCAGCGAGGGCACCGAGGTGGGCAGCCTGTACGACCCGATGCTGTCCAAGGTGATCGCGTACGGCCCCGACCGTGCGACGGCGCTGCGCAAGCTGCGGGCGGCTCTCGCGGAGACGGTCACGCTGGGGGTGCAGACCAACGCCGGGTTCCTGCGGCGGCTGCTGGCGCACCCGGCGGTCGTCGCGGGCGAGCTGGACACGGGCCTGGTCGAGCGCGTCGTCGACGACCTGGTGGCCGGCGACGTGCCCGAGGAGGTCTACGAGGCCGCCGCCGCGGTGCGCCTGGAGGCGCTGAAGCCCGCCGTCACGGGCTGGACCGACCCGTTCTCGGTGCCGAGCGGCTGGCGGCTGGGCGGCGAGCCGCAGCCGGTCGCCTTCTCCCTGCGGGTGACCGAGCCGCTGCGGTACACCCCGCGCGGCGCCCACACGGTCGCCCCCGGCGAGGTCTCCGTGACCCTGGACGGCGTCCGGCACACCTTCCACCGCGCCGGCGACTGGATCGGGCGCGACGGCGACGCCTGGCACGTGCGCGACCACGACCCGGTCGCCGCGTCGCTGGACCGGGCGGCCCACGCGGGCGGCGACTCGCTGACCGCGCCCATGCCCGGCACGGTCACGGTCGTGAAGGTCGCGGTGGGCGACGAGGTGACGGCCGGCCAGAGCCTGCTGGTGGTGGAGGCGATGAAGATGGAGCACGTCATCTCCGCCCCGCACGCCGGCACCGTCACCGAACTGGACGTCACCCCCGGCACCACGGTCGCGATGGACCAGGTGCTGGCCGTGATCGCCCCCGTCGAGGAGGAGACGGAATGACCGTGCAGGGGCTTCCCATGGCCGTTCCCGCGCCGGGCCTGCCCGCGCGGGTGCGGATCCACGAGGTGGGCGCGCGCGACGGCCTGCAGAACGAGAAGGCGACCGTCCCGACCGACGTCAAGGCGGAGTTCGTGCGCCGCCTCGCCGACGCGGGCCTGACCACGATCGAGGCGACGAGCTTCGTGCACCCCAAGTGGGTGCCCCAGCTCGCGGACGCCGAGCGGCTGTACCCGCTGCTCGGCGGCCTCGAAGGCGTCGAGCTGCCCGTGCTCGTGCCCAACGAGCGCGGTCTGGAGCGCGCCCTGGCCCTCGGCGCCCGGCGCGTCGCCGTGTTCGCCAGCGCCACCGAGTCGTTCGCGAAGGCAAATCTCAACCGCACGGTCGACGAGGCGCTCGCCATGTTCGCGCCGGTGGTCGCGCGGGCGAAGGCGGAGGGCGGCCATGTGCGCGGCTATCTGTCGATGTGCTTCGGCGACCCCTGGGAGGGCCCCGTCCCGGCCTCCCAGGTCGTCCGGGTGTGCAAGGCGCTCATGGACATGGGCTGCGACGAGCTGAGCCTCGGCGACACGATCGGGGTCGCGACCCCGGGCCAGGTCACCGCGCTGCTGCGCGCGCTGGACGCGGCGGGCGTCGCCACGGACCGGCTGGGCGTGCACTTCCACGACACCTACGGCCAGGCGCTCGCCAACACCTACGCGGCCCTCGTGCACGGCGTGAGCACCGTCGACGCCTCGGCCGGCGGTCTGGGCGGCTGCCCGTACGCGAAGTCCGCCACCGGAAACCTCGCCACCGAAGACCTCGTGTGGATGCTGCAGGGCCTCGGCATCGACACCGGGGTCGACCTCGGCCGCCTCGTCGCCACCAGCGCGTGGATGGCCGGACAACTGGGCCGACCCAGCCCGTCCCGCACCGTCCGAGCCCTCTCCCACCAGGAGCAGTGAACGTCATGGACTACCGTCTGACCCCCGAACTGGAAGAACTCCGCCGTACCGTCGAGGAGTTCGCGCACGACGTGGTGGCGCCGAAGATCGGCGACTTCTACGAGCGGCACGAGTTCCCCTACGAGATCGTGCGCGAGATGGGCCGGATGGGCCTGTTCGGGCTGCCGTTCCCCGAGGAGCACGGCGGCATGGGCGGCGACTACCTCGCCCTCGGCGTGGCCCTGGAGGAGCTGGCCCGGGTCGACTCCTCGGTCGCCATCACCCTGGAGGCGGGCGTCTCGCTGGGCGCGATGCCGATCCATCTGTTCGGCACCGAGGAGCAGAAGCGGGAGTGGCTGCCGAGGCTGTGCGCGGGCGAAGTGCTCGGCGCGTTCGGCCTGACGGAGCCGGACGGCGGCTCGGACGCGGGCGCGACCCGTACGACGGCCCGGCTGGACCCGGAGACGGACGAATGGGTGATCAACGGCACGAAGTGCTTCATCACCAACTCCGGTACCGACATCACCGGTCTGGTGACGGTCACCGCGGTCACCGGCCGCAAGCCGGACGGCAGGCCGCTGATCTCGGCGATCATCGTCCCGTCGGGCACCCCGGGCTTCACGGTGGCGGCCCCGTACTCGAAGGTCGGCTGGAACGCCTCGGACACCCGTGAGCTGTCCTTCCAGGACGTCCGGGTGCCCGCGGCGAACCTGCTGGGCGAGGAGGGCCGCGGCTACGCCCAGTTCCTGCGCATCCTGGACGAGGGCCGGATCGCCATCGCGGCCCTGGCGACGGGTCTGGCGCAGGGCTGTGTGGACGAGTCGGTGAAGTACGCCGGACAGCGGCACGCGTTCGGCCGTCCGATCGGCGCCAACCAGGCGATCCAGTTCAAGATCGCCGACATGGAGATGAAGGCCCACACGGCCCGCCTCGCCTGGCGCGACGCGGCCGTCCGCCTGGTGACCGGCGCCCCGTTCAAGAAGGAGGCGGCACTCGCCAAGCTGCACTCCTCGACCGTCGCGGTGGACAACGCCCGTGACGCCACACAGATCCACGGCGGCTACGGCTTCATGAACGAGTACCCCGTGGCCCGCATGTGGCGCGACTCCAAGATCCTGGAGATCGGCGAGGGCACGAGCGAGGTCCAAAGGATGCTGATCGCAAGGGAGTTGGGGCTCACGGGCTGATCGCCCAAGGACCGGGAGGCGATCGGGGGAGGGCCCGCCCTCTGGACAAGATCTGAGGTTAGGCTAACCTACCCTCGAATCGTCCTTCGGGCCCTCCGCCCTGTCCGAAAGCAGTCACCCATGCCCAACGCCCGTGCCACCCACCTCACCCGCCGCGGCATCCTGGCCGCCGGTGGCGCCCTCGGCCTCGGCGCCGTCCTCGCCGCCTGCGGCGACGACGACGCGAAAAGCGGTGGCTCGGACACCAAGGCGTCCGCCAAGGCTTCGGGCCCCTGGACGTTCAAGGACGACCGCGGCACGACCGTGAAGCTGGACAAGGTCCCGGCGAACATCGTCGCCTTCACCGGTGTCGCCGCGGCCCTCCACGACTACGGCATCGCGGTCAAGGGCGTCTTCGGCCCGACCAAGACGCAGGACGGCAAGCCGGACGTCCAGGCGGGCGACATGGACATCACCAAGGTGAAGATCCTCGGCAACGTCTGGGGCCAGTTCAACGTCGAGCAGTACGCGGCCCTCGCCCCCGAGGTCCTCGTCACCACCACCTTCGACGCCGCCGGCGGCCTCTGGTACGTCCCGGAGGAGTCCGCGGACAAGATCGCCAAGCTCGCCCCGAGCGTGGCGATCTCCGCCTACGACCGCAAGCTCGACGTCTCCCTCGCGAAGATGCTGGAGCTCGCCAAGTCCCTCGGCGGCGACGTGACCTCCGCGGACGTGACCGGTGCGAAGAAGCGCTTCGAGGAGGCGTCCGCGCGGCTGCGCGCCGCCGCCAAGGCCAAGCCGAACATCAAGGTGATGGCCGGCTCCGCCAGCCAGGACCTGTTCTACGTCTCCGGCAGCAACCTCTCGCTGGACCTGGAGTACTTCAAGGCCCTCGGCGTGAACTTCGTCGAGCCGCCGGAGAAGGCGAAGGCCGAGGGCGGCGGCTGGTACGAGGGCCTGAGCTGGGAGAACGTCGACAAGTACGCGGCGGACATCATCATGATGGACGACCGCTCCTCGACGATCCAGCCCGCCGACATCACCGAGGGCACGTGGAAGAAGCTGCCCGCGGTCAAGGCCGGACAGGTCATCGCGCGGTCGCCCGAGCCGATCCTGTCGTACGACAAGTGCGTCGCGCTGGTGGAGAACCTTGCGGGAGCGCTGGAGAAGGCCAAGAAGGTCAGCTGACCCCTTCCTTCCACCGCGGGGAGCCGCGCGCCGCCTGTGGCCGGTCGCGCGGTTCCCCGCGCCCTTCGGGAACCCGACCCCAAGGAGCCTCCATGGCCACGCCCGACGCCCTCGCCTTCCGGTTCTTCTCTCTTCAGGTCGTGCGGACCGAGTCGCTCGGCCCCTCCCTCGTCCGGGTCACCTTCGCCGGTGACGACCTCGCGCACTTCCACTCCGACGGGCGCGACCAGTCGCTGTCGCTGTTCCTCCCCGCCGAGGGGCGGAGCAAGCCGGCGGTGCCCTTCGAGGAGGGCGAGAACTGGTACCAGGCATGGCGTGAACTGCCCGACGACGTACGGGCCGTGATGCGGTCGTACACGCTGCGGGCACTGCGGCGGGACCCGGACGAGATCGACATCGACTTCGTGCTGCACGGCGTGGAGCCCGGTGCCGCCGTGGCCGCGGGGCCCGCCTCGCGCTGGGCCGCCGACGCGAAGCCCGGTGCCGAGGTGGTGCTGATCGGGCCCGCCGTCGCCGACAACCGCGCCATCCGGTTCCGCCCGGCCGAGGGCACCGACCTGGTGCTGATGTGGGGCGACGAGACCGCCCTGCCGGCCCTGCTGGCCAGCCTGGAGAGCCTGCCGGCCGGACTCCCGGTGCGTGCCTGGGTGGAGGTCCCGCACGCCGGGGACGTCCAGGACGTCGTCACCGCGGCCGACGCGGAGGTGACCTGGCTGGTGCGCGACGAGAGCTCCGCCGAAGGGGCCTTCCCGGCCCTGGACGCGATCAGGGCCGCCGGGCTCCCGTCCGCCCGCAAGCCGTACGTGTGGCTCGCGGGCGAGGCCGGCCGCATGAAGGAGCTGCGCCGGCACTTCGTGGGCGAGCGCGGCGTCGACCGCCGGCAGGTCACGTTCGTGGGCTACTGGCGGCGCGGGCTGACCGAGGAGCAGTTGCGCGAGCAGCCGCAGGAGTGAACTGCCCTTCCCGGCAGGGCAGTCACGGCTGCGACCGAAGTGACGGCAGTCACTTGAGGGGTGGACTACTGATCCTTCAAATTAGGTTAGGCTAACCTAAGTTTGAAGACGGGGTCCGCCCCTCTTCGCTTTCTGTCGCGAAATCCTCACGGATTCCCTCACGGTCCATCCCCACCCGGAGGCCCCCCGCATGCGCTCGCACCTGCTCAATGACACGACCGCGGAGCAGTACCGCCGCTCCGTGACCGAAGGAGTCGAGCGGGTGGCGGCCAAACTCGCCACCACCGACCGTCCGTTCACCGGCGTGACGGCCGACGAGCTCGCACCCCGCATCGAGCGGATCGACCTGGACCGGCCGCTGCACGACACCACGGCCGTCCTGGACGAGCTGGAGGACGTCTACCTCCGGGACGCGGTCTACTTCCACCACCCCCGCTACCTCGCGCACCTCAACTGCCCGGTCGTCATCCCGGCCGTGCTCGGCGAGGCCGTCCTGTCCGCCGTCAACTCCTCCCTGGACACCTGGGACCAGTCGGCCGGCGGCACCCTCATCGAGCGCAGGCTGGTCGACTGGACCGCCGAGCGCATCGGCCTCGGCCCCGCCGCCGACGGCGTGTTCACCTCCGGCGGCTCGCAGTCCAACCTCCAGGCGCTGCTGCTCGCCCGCGAGGAGGCCAAGACCGACTCCCTGGCGAAACTGCGCATCTTCGCCTCCGAGGTCAGCCACTTCAGCGTCAAGAAGTCCGCCAAACTGCTGGGTCTCGGCCAGGACGCGGTCGTCTCCGTCCCCGTCGACCACGACAAGCGCATGCAGACGGTCGCGCTCGCCCACGAGCTGGAGCGCTGCCGTGAGGCCGGCCTCATCCCCATGGCCGTCGTCGCCACCGCGGGCACCACCGACTTCGGCTCCATCGACCCGCTGCCCGAGATCGCCGAGCTGTGCGAGCAGTTCGGCACCTGGATGCACGTCGACGCCGCCTACGGCTGCGGACTGCTCGCCTCGCTCCGGCGCCGCGCCCTGCTCGACGGCATCGAGCGCGCCGACTCGGTCACGGTGGACTACCACAAGTCCTTCTTCCAGCCGGTCAGCTCCTCCGCGCTGCTGGTCCGCGACGCGGCCACCCTGCGCCACGCCACCTACCACGCGGAGTACCTCAACCCGCGCCGCGCCGTGCAGGAACGTATCCCCAACCAGGTCGACAAGTCCCTCCAGACCACGCGCCGCTTCGACGCGCTCAAGCTGTGGGTGACCCTGCGCGTGATGGGCGCCGACGGCATCGGGCAGCTCTTCGACGAGGTCTGCGACCTGGCCGAGGAGGGCTGGAAGCTGCTGGCCGCCGACCCGCGCTACGACGTCGTCGTGGAGCCGTCGCTGTCCACCCTGGTCTTCCGCTACATCCCGGCCGCCGTCACCGACCCGGCCGAGATCGACCGCGCCAACCTCCACGCCCGCAAGGCCCTGTTCGCCTCCGGTGACGCGATCGTCGCGGGCACCAAGGTCGGCGGCCGCCACTACCTGAAGTTCACCCTGCTCAACCCCGAGACGCAGGCGTCCGACATCGCCGCCGTCCTCGACCTGATCGCCGGCCACGCCGAGCAGTACCTGGGAGAGTCCCTTGACCGCGCTTGCTGAATCCACGAACAAGACCTACGACTTCGTGGGCATCGGGCTCGGCCCCTTCAACCTCGGCCTGGCCTGTCTGACCGAACCGATCGCCGAACTCGACGGCGTCTTCCTGGAGTCCAAGCCCGACTTCGAGTGGCACGCCGGCATGTTCCTCGACGGCGCCCACCTGCAGACGCCGTTCATGTCGGACCTGGTCACGCTCGCCGACCCGACCTCCCCCTACTCCTTCCTGAACTACCTCAAGGAGAAGGGGCGGCTGTACTCGTTCTACATCCGCGAGAACTTCTACCCCCTGCGGGTCGAGTACGACGACTACTGCCGCTGGGCGGCCGGCAAGCTGAGCAGCATCCGCTTCTCCACGACCGTCACCGAGGTGACGTACGAGGACGAGCTGTACGTGGTGCGGACCGCCGGCGGCGAGACCTACCGCGGCCGCCGCCTCGTCCTCGGCACCGGCACGGTCCCCTTCGTCCCCGAGGCGTGCCGGGACCTGGGCGGCGACTTCTTCCACAACGCGCAGTACATGCACCGCAAGGCGGAGCTGACGGGCAAGAAGTCGATCACGATCGTCGGCAGCGGCCAGAGCGCCGCGGAGATCTACCACGAGCTGCTCTCCGAGATCGACGTCCACGGCTACCAGCTCAACTGGGTCACCCGCTCCCCGCGGTTCTTCCCGCTGGAGTACACCAAGCTGACCCTGGAGATGACGTCCCCGGACTACATCGACTACTTCCGCGCGCTGCCCGAGGACACCCGCTACCGGCTGGAGAAGCAGCAGAAGGGCCTGTTCAAGGGCATCAACGGAGATCTGATCGACTCCGTATTCGACCTGCTCTACCAGAAGCACGTCGAGAGCGGCGACCGCCCGGTCCCCACCCGGCTGCTCACCAACTCCACCCTGCACAGCGCCTCCTGGGAGGACGGCCGCTACCGCCTGGGCCTGCGCCAGGACGAGCAGGGCAAGGACTACGAGATCGACACCGAGGGCCTGGTCCTGGCCACCGGCTACCACTACCGGGAGCCCGCCTTCCTGGAGCCGGTCCGCGACCGCATCCGCTTCGACGGTCACGGCCGCTACGACGTCGCCCGCAACTACGCCGTCGACGTCACCGGCCGCGGCATCTTCCTGCAGAACGCCGGCGTGCACACCCACAGCATCACGTCCCCGGACCTGGGCATGGGCGCGTACCGCAACAGCTGCATCATCAAGGAGCTGCTCGGCTCCGAGTACTACCCGGTCGAGAAGTCGATCGCCTTCCAGGAGTTCGCCGTATGAGCGACATGACCTTCACGTTCCGCCCCCTCGACCCCCTGCGGGACGCCGAGCTGCTGCACGCCTGGGTCACCCACCCCAAGGCCGCGTTCTGGATGATGCAGGACGCCCGCCTGGAGGACGTCGAGCGTGCCTACATGGAGATCGCGGCGGACAAGCACCACCACGCCCTGCTCGGGCTCCGCGACGGCGTGCCCGCCTTCCTGATGGAGTACTACGACCCCCGCCACCGCGAGCTGACCGGGCTGTACGAGCCGCGGCCCGGCGACATCGGCATGCACTTCCTGACCCCGCCGACGGACACGCCCGTGCGCGGGTTCACCCGGGCCGTGATCACCGCGGTGATGGCCCGTCTCTTCGAGGACCCGGCCGTCGAGCGCGTGGTCGTCGAGCCGGACGTGGACAACAAGGCGGTGCACACGCTCAACGAGGCCGTCGGGTTCCTGCCCGAGCGGGAGATCGACAAGCCGGAGAAGCGGGCCCTGCTGAGCTTCTGCACCCGTGAGCAGTTCCTCGCCGCGACGGCGGTGGCCGCATGAGCCCCGCCGACGCCGTCGCCCACCTCACCCCCGAGCGCTGGGACCTCGCCAACCGGCTGCTGATCCGCAAGGCGCTCGCCGAGTTCGCCCACGAGCGGCTGCTCATGCCCGAGCAGGACGGGGACACGTACACCGTCCGCAGCGACGACGGGCTGACGGGCTACCGCTTCGCCGCCGTCCGCCGTGCCCTGGACCACTGGCAGGTGGAGGCCGGCTCGATCACCCGGCACCGCGACGGGGCGGAACTCCCCCTCGCGGCCCTGGACTTCTTCATCGAGTTCAAGGACTCCCTGGGTCTGAGCGACGAGATCCTGCCGGTCTACCTGGAGGAGATCTCCTCCACCCTCTCCGGCACCTGCTACAAGCTCACCAAGCCGCAGATCCCGGTCGCCGACCTCGTGGACAGCGGGTTCCAGGCCATCGAGACGGGGATGACCGAGGGCCACCCCTGCTTCGTCGCCAACAACGGCCGGCTCGGCTTCGGCGTCCACGAGTACCTGGCGTACGCGCCGGAGACCGCGAGCCCGGTCCGTCTGGTGTGGCTGGCCGCCCACCGCTCACGGGCCGCGTTCACGGCCGGCGTCGGCATCGCGTACGAGACCTTCGTCCGGCAGGAACTGGGCGAGGCCACGGTCGAGCGGTTCGGCCGGCAGCTGTCGGACCAGGGCCTGGACCCGGCCGACTACCTGCTCATCCCCGTCCACCCCTGGCAGTGGTGGAACAAGCTGTCCGTCACCTTCGCCGCCGAGGTCGCCCGCCGCCATCTGGTGTGCCTGGGCGAGGGCGAGGACGAGTACCTGGCCCAGCAGTCCATCCGGACCTTCTTCAACTCCTCGCAGCCCGAGAAGCACTATGTGAAGACGGCCCTGTCCGTCATCAACATGGGCTTCATGCGCGGGCTGTCGGCCGCCTACATGGAGGCCACCCCGGCCATCAACGACTGGCTGGCCCAGCTGATCGAGAGCGACCCGGTGCTGAGGTCCACGGGCCTGTCGATCATCCGTGAGCGGGCGGCCGTCGGCTACCGGCACCTGGAGTACGAGCGGGCGACCGACCGCTACTCGCCGTACCGCAAGATGCTGGCCGCGCTGTGGCGGGAGAGCCCCGTGGCCTCCCTCCAGGACGGCGAGTCCCTCGCCACGATGGCCGCGCTGCTGCACGTCGACCACGAGGGCCGCGGCTTCGCGGCCGCGCTGATCGAGCGCTCGGGGCTGACGGCCGAGGACTGGCTGCGCGGCTATCTGCGGGCGTACTACGTGCCGCTGCTGCACAGCTTCTACGCCTACGACCTGGCGTACATGCCGCACGGCGAGAACACGATCCTGGTCCTGAGGGACGGCGCCGTGCAGCGCGCGGTCTACAAGGACATCGCCGAGGAGATCGTGGTCATGGACCCGGACGCGGTGCTGCCGCCCGAGGTCGCCCGGATCCGGGTGGAGGTCCCGGACGACCAGAAGCTGCTGTCGGTGTTCACGGACGTCTTCGACTGCTTCTTCCGCTTCCTCGCCGCGAACCTCGCCGACGAGGGGGCCGTCGACGAGGACGTCTTCTGGCGCACGGTCGCCGGGGTCACCCGCGAGTACCAGGAGGCGAACCCCGGACTGGCCGACAAGTTCCGCCAGTACGACATGTTCGCCCCCGAGTTCACCCTGTCCTGCCTCAACCGCCTCCAGCTGCGCGACAACCGGCAGATGGTGGACCTGGCGGACCCGTCGGCCGCGCTCCAGCTGGTCGGCACGCTGCGGAACCCCCTCGCCGGGTTCTGACGGGCTCCCCTCACGCGCGGGCGCCCCGGAGACGGTCCTCCGGGGCGCCCGCCGGATTCATCCGGTCACCGGGCCGGCCACGGCACCTGCGGGGCCCGGTGGTAGCCGATGCCGAGGGCGTCCCAGCGCGGGGCCTGCGCCGCGAGCCGCACCCGGTAGCCGTCCCAGTCGTGGGTGGCGGCCGGCGACCAGCCCAGCTCGGCGACGCCGGGCAGCCGCGGGAACGCCATGTACTCGATGTGCGCGGACGTCAGCAGGGTCTCCGACCACAGCGGCGCCTCCACGCCCTTGACCACCGAGGCGGGCACGCCCGGCAGATAGGCGCCCGGGTCCCAGTCGTAGGAGCGCCGGACGTCGACGTAGCCCGCCCAGGACAGCCCGAGCGGGGTGGACGCGTCGTACTTCATGTCGAGGTAGACCCGGTCGGCCGGGGAGAGGACCAGCCCGGTGCCGGCGCGCGCGGCCGCGGCCACCCGCTCCTTCTCCGCGGCGCCCGTGCCGTCCAGCCCCCAGTACTGGGCGAGGGCGCCCGGCGCCGGAGTCGCCCCGGTCAGCTGGTGCCAGCCGACCACGCTCTTGCCGTACTTCGCGACGACCGGCTGCACCCGCTCCATGAACCGCACATAGTCCGCGTGGCTCGTGGAGTGCGCCTCGTCGCCGCCTATGTGGAGGTACCGGCCCGGGGTGAGGGCGGCCAGCTCGCGCACGACGTCGTCCACGAAGTCGTAGGTGATGTCCTTGCCCGCGCACAGCGAGCTGAAGCCGACCTCGATGCCGGTGTACAGCGGGGGCGCGACGCCGTCGCAGTTCAGCTCGGCGTAGGAGGCGAGGGCGGCGTTGGTGTGGCCGGGCATGTCGATCTCGGGGACGACCTCCAGATGGCGGGAGGCGGCGTACCGGACGATCCGCCGGTAGTCGGCCTTGGTGTAGAAGCCGCCGGGGCCGCCGCCGACCTGGGTCGAGCCGCCGTAGGGGGCCAGGCGCGGCCAGGAGTCGATCGCGATGCGCCAGCCCTGGTCGTCGCTGAGGTGCAGATGCAGCTTGTTGATCTTGTAGAGGGCCAGCTGGTCGATGTACCGCTCGACCTGGGCGACGGTGAAGAAGTGCCGGGAGACGTCCAGCATGGCGCCGCGCCAGGCATAGCGCGGGGCATCGGTGACGGTGCCGCCCGCGACCGTCCAGGGGCCGGGCTGCCGGGAGTCCCTCTCGACCGCGGCGGGCAGCAGCTGACGCAGGGTCTGGACACCGTGGAACAGACCGGCCGGGGTGCCCGCGCTGATGGTGAGCCGCTTCGGTCCGCTGTCGAGCCGGTAGCCCTCGGCGGGGAAGGCTCCCTTCACGATCCGCAGCCGGATGTCGCCCCCGCCGCCGGTCACGACCGGCAGCCGATAGCCGGTGGAGGGCCGCAGGAGGCCCGCGAGGTACTCGCCGGCCTCGCGCGCCCCGCGGGAGTCCGTCACCCGGATCCGTGAGCGGTCGGTGAGGCGGTACGGCGCTCCGCCCGGCTCCACCGAGACCGGCGCCGGGATCACCTGGTCGAGCGGGGTGGGGGCGGCGGTGCGCCCGGCGGGCGCCGCCCCGGTGGCGGACGTGCCCGCCACGGCGGCGAGCAGCAGGGCCCCGAGCAGGCGCAGTGTTCTGTGGTGCTGTCTCACGAACGATTCCTCCGTACCCACGAAAGGTCTCTCCGTCGAGCTCCGACAGGTACGGACCAACTCTCTCGCGAGACGGGTGGAACAATCCCCCGCATGGCGGAAATCATCCAGAGGGACGGGACGTGGATCTTCGACGGCGACGTGCTGCGCCTGACGCCCGGACGGGACAAGGGTGTCGGCCTGCTGCGCCGGGAACTGGGTGAACTCGTCGTCCCGCTGCACGCGTTGGCGGGGATCTCGTTCGAACAGGGCAGGAGGAACGGGCGGTTGAGGCTGCGGCTGCGGGAGGGCGCCGACCCGCTGCTCCAGGCGACGGGCGGCCGGCTCACCGAGTCCCACGACCCGTACCAGCTGCTCGTCGAGTCCGACCGCTACGGCGTCGCCGAGTACGTCACGGACGAGGTGCGCAACGCGCTGCTGCTGGACGAGGTGCCGTCCGCGCCGGTGGACCGCTATCTGCTGCCGGGGCCGGCCGTCCCGCTGTCGGCGTCCGCCGGGGACGGCACGGCCGCCTTCGACGGCGAGCACGTGCGCCTGGAGTGGAACTGGAAGACGGAGGACGCCAAGGCGTCCTCCGGCACCCGGACGATCCCGGTCTCCGACATCGCGGCGGTGGAGTGGCAGCCGGCCGTCGGCCTGGAGAACGGCCATCTGCGCTTCGCCCTGCGCCACTCCCCCACCAAGGCCCCGCCGAAGTACGACCCGAACGCGGTCGAGCTGTGGGGCTTCAGGAAGGACCCGCTGATGGCGCTGGTGGCGGCCGCCGTACAGGCCCGTCTGCCGCACCCGGCCGCACCCGTGGACGATCCGCCGTCCGCGCCGCCGGAGTCCCGCGCGGCGCTCCCGGCCGCCGCCGAGGACGATCACGACGCCCTGCTGCGGCGGCTGCGCGAGCTGGGCGAGCTGCGTCGCGACGGGGTGCTGACGGACGAGGAGTTCTCCCTGGCGAAGCAGGCGATCCTGAAGCGAATGTGACAAAAAAGGTCACCCGTCGCGCCTGCCTGCCCGAAATCGGGCAAGATTGTTGCGTAAGGCGTTCCCCTCATCCAGGATCTACGGGTGCACGACGAACTGGTCGATCATCTGACGCGCTCCACCCCCCTCAACCGGGGCGAGGCGCTGCGGGTGATCCAGGACGTACTCGCCTACTTCGACGAGACGACCGCGGAGTTCGTCCGACGCCGCCACCGCGAGCTCCAGGCCCAGGGCCTGCTGAACGCGGAGATCTTCGAACGGATCGAGGCGGACCTGAAGTACAGGGCGGTGGCACCGCCGGAGCTCACGCTCCGGCAGCTCCGCCGGATCGTCTACGGCTAGGAATACCTCTGTATGTGCGGAATCGTCGGATACATCGGCAAGCGTGACGTCGCCCCCCTCCTCCTGGAGGGTCTGCAGCGCCTGGAGTACCGCGGCTACGACTCGGCGGGCATCGTCGTGTCCTCCCCGAGGTCGGCCGGCCTGAAGATGGTCAAGGCCAAGGGCCGGGTGCGCGACCTGGAGGCCAAGGTCCCGGCGCGCTTCAAGGGCACGACCGGTATCGCCCACACCCGCTGGGCCACCCACGGCGCCCCGTCCGACGAGAACGCCCACCCGCACCTGGACGCCGAGGGCAAGGTCGCCGTCGTCCACAACGGCATCATCGACAACGCCTCCGACCTGCGCCGCAAGCTGGAGGCGGACGGCGTCGAGTTCCTCTCCGAGACCGACACCGAGGTGCTGGTCCACCTCATCTCCCGCGCGCAGGGCGAGAAGCTGGAGGACAAGGTCCGCGAGACCCTCCGGGTCATCGAGGGCACCTACGGCATCGCCGTGATGCACGCCGACTTCCCGGACCGCATCGTCGTCGCCCGCAACGGCTCGCCGGTCGTCCTCGGCATCGGCGAGAAGGAGATGTTCGTCGCCTCGGACATCGCCGCCCTGGTCGCCCACACCCGCCAGATCGTCACCCTCGACGACGGCGAGATGGCCACGCTGAAGGCCGACGACTTCCGCACCTACACCACCGAGGGCACCCGGACCACGTCCGAGCCCACCACCGTGGAGTGGGAGGCCGCCTCCTACGACATGGGCGGCCACGACACGTACATGCACAAGGAGATCCACGAGCAGGCCGAGGCGGTGGACCGCGTGCTGCGCGGCCGCATCGACGACCGCTTCTCCACCGTGCACCTCGGCGGCCTGAACCTGGACGCCCGGGAGGCCCGCCGCATCCGCCGTGTGAAGATCCTCGGCTGCGGCACCTCGTACCACGCGGGCATGATCGGCGCCCAGATGATCGAGGAGCTGGCCCGCATCCCCGCCGACGCCGAGCCGGCCTCGGAGTTCCGCTACCGCAACGCGGTCGTGGACCCCGACACCCTGTACATCGCCGTGTCGCAGTCCGGTGAGACGTACGACGTGCTGGCGGCCGTGCAGGAGCTGAAGCGCAAGGGCGCCCGCGTCCTCGGCATCGTCAACGTCGTCGGTTCGGCGATCGCCCGCGAGGCCGACGGCGGCATCTACGTGCACGCCGGCCCCGAGGTCTGCGTCGTGTCGACCAAGTGCTTCACCAACACCTGCGTGTCCTTCGCGCTGCTGGCCCTGCACCTCGGCCGCACCCGTGACCTGTCCGTCCGGGACGGCAAGCGGATCATCGAGGGCCTGCGCAAGCTGCCCGCCCAGATCGCCGAGATCCTGGAGCAGGAGGCGGAGATCGAGCAGCTGGCCAAGGCGTACGCCGACGCCCGCTCGATGCTCTTCATCGGCCGCGTCCGGGGCTACCCGGTCGCCCGCGAGGCGTCCCTGAAGCTCAAGGAGGTCTCCTACATCCACGCCGAGGCGTACCCCGCCTCCGAGCTCAAGCACGGCCCGCTCGCCCTCATCGAGCCCGCCCTCCCGACGGTCGCCATCGTCCCCGACGACGACCTGCTGGAGAAGAACCGGGCCGCGATGGAGGAGATCAAGGCCCGCAGCGGCAAGATCATGGCGGTCGCCCACCAGGAGCAGGAGAAGGCCGACCAGACGATCCTCGTGCCCAAGAACGAGGACGAGCTGGACCCGATCCTCATGGGCATCCCGCTCCAGCTCCTCGCGTACCACACGGCCCTGGCCCTCGGCCGGGACATCGACAAGCCGCGCAACCTGGCCAAGTCGGTCACCGTGGAGTAGGGAACCCCGCTGCCGGACAGGCCCCAGGGGCGCGGGGAACCGCGCGACGAGCCATGACGCTCCGGCACGGACAGGACGGACAGAACGGCCCCCCACGTACGCCACCGATACGTGGGGGGCCGTCTCCACAGGGGCCGGGGCGAGCGCCGCGGCCCCGCGCTGACCTCAGCCGGCGGCCGTCACACCCCGGCCCGCAGCGCGCCCGGGAAGCGCGGTCGGCCAGTGCGCGAGAGCCGCCGTCGCCGCGTACCACGCCACCGCGCCCGCCGCGACGGCGAACCAGCCGCCCGCCTCGGCGAGCCTCTCGCTGTCGGCGAGGACGCCGACGGCCGTCAGCACCAGCCCGACCAGGAACAGCCCGTACGTGCCCTGCGAGAGCCGGTCCCCGCCGGCGACCGCGAGCGAGAGCACCACGAGGGCGAACAGCAGATAGAACAGCCCCGCCGCGTTCGCGGAACCCGCTTCGGTGACGGCCCAGGTGAACCACAGCGCACCGAGGACCGAGAAGGCCGTGCCGGTGCCGGTGTCCCGGTCCCGGAAGGCGAACAGGCCGGCGACGAACAGCGCGACGCCGCCGACGTAGTGGGCGATGGATACGGCGTCGGCCGCCGTCACGTCGTCGATCACACCGGTGGATCCCAGCCCGAAGGCCAGGAGGGTCGTCCCCAGGGCGAGTCGGCCGGCGGCGGTGGTGGTGCCTCCCGCAGAGACGTCGTTGTCCACGGCGGGCTCCCTTCATGCATGTGCAGTTGTACGGTGACCGATATATGCCCTTCACAAGGGCACAAACACCTCTGCGCGCGAATTGACCCGCACGCTGCACAAAGGGAGTTGAGCCGGCGTACGCCGCATCTCACCTGGGACGGAAGTGAGTTACGGGATGACGATGACCGGCCGCTTGGCCCGCTTGGCGAGCCGTCCGGCGACGGAGCCGAAAATACGCCCCACGATGCCGTGGGTGGAGCCGACGACGATCGCGTCGGCCTCGTACTCCCGGCCGACCTCTTCGAGTTCGTGGCAGATGTCACCACCGCGCTCGACGAGGATCCACGGCACCTCGGCGAGGTATTCGGCGCAGGCGAGCTCCAGGCCGAGCACCTCGGTGCGGTGGTCCGGCACGTCCACGAAGACGGGGGGCTCGCAGCCCGCCCACACCGTGGTCGGCAGCCGGTTGGCGACATGGACGATGATCAGGCCCGAACCGGAGCGGTGGGCCATGCCGATGGCGTACGCGAGGGCACGCTCACTGGAGGTCGAGCCGTCGAAGCCGACGACCACGCCGTGCTTGAAGGCGGGGTCGCAGGGATGGCGTGACTCTTCCGCCGCCAGGGGCTCGGCCGCCGTGGGATCGGCGACGGGCCGCTTGCGGTCCGCGGGTTCGAAGAATTCGTGACCGGCCATGGCTGTCTCGGCGTCGTGATCCTTGTGTGGGTGGGGACGAAGTGTGCGGCGGAGCTGTGTCCGGGAAACATCTTCCCGACCCCATACCCCCAAGGGTACGGCGGCACGCCTCCTTAGCCCAGATCCCGTGCGAACCGCACGGGGTTCCAGGGAGCATGCACGAGGGGGCGCCCGTAACGCAACGGTTGCTGGCCTGTACAGGTGCTTCGGTCAGGATTCAAGTAATTTTCGTGCGGGCGGCCGACGGGCGGCCGGGCGGACGGCGTGCGGCCGACCGGTCCCCCGCACGGCGGGACAGGCAGTGACCCACCGGCCGGACGGGCGTTGACCGGGGTGATCCACCGCACAGGGAGCACAGGGAGCACCCGATGCACTCGTCCCGCACACCCCCACCCGGCGCGGCCCAGGAGTCCTCGACCGCCGTGGTCCGCTGGGCGGCCTTCAGCTGCGTCCTCGTCCCGGTGGTCCTCGTCGGGTACGGCACCTCGCTCGCGGGGGCCGCCGGCGCCGCCTCCGGTCTCGCGGCGGTCACCGCCGCGTGCCGGGTCCTGCTGCGCCGTTCCGAGCGCCGGGCCGGGGAACGGACGGGCCGCCCGGAGCCGGGCGAGGCGCCGCGACAGCACGGTGGGCACTCGCCCGGTGGCACGGTGTCACATCGCCAGGGCCGCCGGGCGGGCGAGAATTCACCGGTTGACTGACCGGTTTTCGCACCCCCGCCCACCTCTTTTCAGCCAACTTCCCAAAGCCGTCCAACCCCCTGTCCGAACACCCCCCAACCACCGTTCGACCTGCACGGAAAGGGTCTCCGGTGCCTCGCGCACCCTACGTGGATTGGCCACCGCGACGAGGCGCACTTCCCTACGCGGCCCGCGAGTGCAACCCTTCGTGATCGAATGCTTTACGCCAAGTTGCCATGTCGACAATGTGCCGGGTGCCGAGACTGGTCACCGAGGTACGGCGTGACGCAGTAGATTCGATCTTGATTTGTCTTACGGCGGGGGACTCGTGCAGGACCGAGGGGAAACGTGCAGGAGCGACACAACCGAGGAGCCGCGACCACCGAGGGGGGCTTAGCAGTATGAGCCACGACTCCACTGCCACCGCGGACGCCGCAGCCCGGAAACTGTCCGGGCGACGCCGCAAGGAGATCGTCGCGGTGCTGCTGTTCAGCGGCGGCCCCATCTTCGAGAGTTCCATCCCGCTGTCGGTGTTCGGCATCGACCGCCAGGACGCCGGCGTACCGCGCTACCGGCTGCTGGTCTGCGCGGGAGAGGACGGCCCGCTGCGGACCACAGGGGGCCTGGAACTCACCGCGCCGCACGGCTTGGAGGCGATCTCGCGGGCAGGCACCGTCGTCGTGCCCGCCTGGCGGTCGATCACCTCCCCGCCGCCGGCGGAGGCGCTCGACGCGCTGCGCCGGGCGCACGAAGAAGGGGCCCGCATCGTAGGACTGTGCACCGGGGCGTTCGTGCTCGCGGCGGCCGGCCTGCTGGACGGCCGGCCCGCGACCACCCACTGGATGTACGCGCCGACGCTGGCCAAGCGCTATCCGTCGGTGCATGTCGATCCCAGAGAACTGTTCGTCGACGACGGCGACGTGCTGACGTCGGCGGGCACGGCGGCCGGGATCGACCTCTGTCTCCACATCGTGCGCACGGACCACGGCAACGAGGCGGCGGGCGCGCTGGCCCGCCGGCTGGTGGTCCCGCCGCGCCGCAGCGGCGGCCAGGAGCGCTATCTCGACAGGTCTTTACCCGAAGAGATCGGCGCCGACCCGCTGGCCGAGGTCGTCGCCTGGGCGCTGGAGCATCTCCACGAGCAGTTCGACGTGGAGACGCTGGCGGCACGCGCCTACATGAGCCGCCGCACCTTCGACCGCCGCTTCCGCTCGCTGACGGGTTCGGCCCCGCTGCAGTGGCTGATCACCCAGCGGGTGCTCCAGGCGCAGCGGCTGCTGGAGACGTCGGACTATTCGGTGGACGAGGTGGCGGGCCGCTGCGGCTTCCGCTCCCCCGTCGCGCTGCGCGGGCACTTCCGCCGCCAGCTCGGCTCGTCCCCGGCCGCGTACCGGGCGGCGTACCGGGCGCGCAGACCGCAGAGCGAGCGCACGGAACCCGCCGAGGTCGCGCCGGTCACGGCCGCCGCCCTGTCGGGTCCGTCCACGCAGCTCGTCCCGCCGCCGGGACCGCCGCCGGGCCTCCACCCGGACAGTCCCGTCCCGATCCAGTCCCGTCGCGCGGCGCACGCGGGAGCGGTCCCGCTGGCCAGCCTGCCGGGGCAGCGCACCGGTATGTGACACGGATCCGCCGCCACGGCCCGGCGCCCCCGGACACCCCGGGGGCGCCGGGCCGTACGCGTCGCCGGGGGTGCCGCGGCCACTCCTCAGGGCGCCCCGGCGCCCCGTAAGGTGAGACACATGAACGACCGTATGGTGTGGATCGACTGCGAGATGACCGGCCTCTCGCTGTCCGACGACGCGCTCATCGAGGTGGCCGCCCTCGTCACCGACTCCGAGCTGAACGTGCTGGGCGAGGGCGTGGACATCGTCATCCGTCCGCCGGACTCCGCGCTGGAGACGATGCCGGAGGTGGTGCGCCAGATGCACACCGCGTCCGGGCTGCTCGCCCAGCTGGCGGACGGCACGACGCTCCGGGACGCCGAGGAGCAGGTCCTGGCGTATGTGCGGGAGCACGTGAAGGAGCCGGGCAAGGCCCCGCTGTGCGGCAACTCGGTCGGCACGGACCGCGGCTTCCTGCTGCGTGACATGCCGACGCTGGAGGACTACCTCCACTACCGCATCGTCGACGTCTCCTCCATCAAGGAGCTGGCCCGGCGCTGGTACCCGCGGGCCTACTTCAACAGCCCGGAGAAGAACGGCAACCACCGCGCCCTAGCCGACATCCGCGAGTCGATCGCGGAGCTGCGCTACTACCGCGAGGCGGTCTTTGTGCCGCAGCCCGGCCCGGACTCCGACACCGCGAAGTCCATCGCCGCCAAGCACGTGCTGCCCGCGCAGTAGAGGCCGCCGGGAGGCCCCTCACGGGGCCCCGCGAAAAGGCGTGCGCGAGCACCCCTTCGGACCCTGTACACTTTTTCTCGGCCGGTCGGGGAAGAAACTGATCCAACCGCCGGTCATGGTGGGTGTAGCTCAGCTGGTAGAGCACCTGGTTGTGGTCCAGGATGCCGCGGGTTCGAGTCCCGTCACTCACCCTGATCAGTCAGGCGGTGACCTCGCAGGAGGTCACCGCCTGAACTGTTTTCCGGGCGCCCTCACGCCCCGGAGGGCGGGGCGTGAGGCACGCCACATCCCTCAGGACGACGCCCGCTCCACGAGTTCCGCCGGCAGGACCACCTGACGGCGCTCCAGTCCCCGCGACGCGGCCGGGCGCCGGTCGGCGATCTCCGTGAGCAGGAGGTCGATCATCCGGCGGCCCATCTCCTCGATGGGCTGGCGGACGCTGGTGAGGGGCGGCTCCATGTGGCGGGCTATGGCCGAGTCGTCGTAGCCGATGAGCGCCACGTCCTGCGGGATACGGCGGCCGGCCGCGCGCAGTGCCTGGCGGGCGCCCGCCGCCGCCACGTCGGACGCGGCGAACACCGCGTCCACGTCGGGGCAGCGCTCCAGCAGGGCGGTCATCGCCCGCACGCCGTCCTCCTCGGTGAAGTCGCTGGGCTCCACGAGCCGTTCGTCCACCTCGTGGCCCGCGTCGGCCAGCGCGTCCCGGTAGCCGACCGCACGCCGCTGGGCGCCGTAGACGTCCAGACGGCCGGTGATGTGCGCGATCCGGCGCCGGCCCCGGGAGAGCAGGTGCTCCACCGCCGAGCGGGCGCCGCCGTAGTTGTCGGAGTCGACCGAGGGCAGCGTCTCCGCCTCGGACCTCGGACCGCTGATCACCGCCGGGATCTCCAGCTGGGCCAGCAGATCGGGCAGCGGGTCGTCGGCGTGCACCGACACCAGCAGGACCCCGTCCACGCGGTGCGCGGCCAGGTACTGGGCGAGCCTGCGCCGCTCCCGGTCGCTGCCCGCGAAGATCAGCAGCAGCTGCATCTCCGTGTCGGACAGCTCCGCGCCCACGCCCTTGAGCATGTCGGAGAAGTAGGGCTCGGCGAAGAACCGGGTCTCCGGCTCGGGCACGACGAGCGCGATGGCGTCGGTGCGGTTGGCCGCGAGGGCGCGGGCCGCCGTGTTCGGGACGTACCCGAGCTCCGCGACCGCGGCCTCCACCGCCGCCCGGGTCGCGTCACTGACCCGGGGGGAGCCGTTGATCACCCGGGAGACCGTGCCGCGGCCCACGCCCGCCCGCGCGGCGACCTCTTCGAGGGTCGGCCTGCCGCCGCTGCGGCCTCGTGCTCCGTGGCTTGCCATGCGATCAGCCCTCCGTCACATCACGTCGGCCAGGAATCTAACAGCCCGGCCGGACAGGGCCTTCTCCCAGCATTCCGCTTCCGGCCCCCGAGCGGGCGGAGGGCTGGGTTCCGGTACCGGTCCGCGGGCCGGTTATCGTCCTCCACGAGGCCACACCCGGGCGGCTGACCGTCGCACGGACCGCCGGATCCCGGCACATCGGCCGCCGTGTCCCGGCCCACCGGCCGCGGATTCCGGTCGCAGGGACCGCGGATTCCGGTCACGTCCGGACACCGCGGCCCGGCCCCCGGGCCGGACCTCACCCCCGCCCCCCGTTCCAGTTAACAGCCCGATAACCGAACGCATCTGACCCTGCCCACCGTCTTGACACCCTCGCCCGTAGCCACGAACCTTCAACACATCACCGGTGGGAGCGCTCCCACACTACCTGGGTCATACACATCCCGCACGTTCCCCGCCCGAGCCGCAGCGAGTCACAAAGGGCCCGAGCACCACATTTTCAGGCCGGGGGGTCGGCACGTCAGGGCAACAGGAGGACGCAATGCGAGCACGTATCGGTACCCGCCGCAGGGCGGTAGCCCTCGCGGCTGTCGCGACGCTGGGCGCCGGCCTGCTGGCAGGCTGTGCCGACGACGGCGACAAGGGGTCGGACACCTCGGGCGACGGCGGCGGCAAGGGCAGGACCACCATCACGCTGGGACTCTTCGGCACGTTCGGCTACAAGGAGGCCGGCCTGTTCGACGAGTACGAGAAGCTCAACCCGAACATCAACATCGAGCAGAACGTCATCGAGCGCAACGAGAACTACTACCCCGCGCTCGTCAACCACCTGACCACCAACAGCGGCCTCATGGACATCCAGGCCGTCGAGGTCGCCAACATCTCCGAGGTCGTCCAGACCCAGTCCGACAAGCTGCTCGACCTGTCGAAGTACGGCAAGGAGAGCGACTACCTGGACTCGAAGTGGGCGCAGGCCACCACGGGCAGCGGCCAGACCGTCGGCCTCGGCACCGACGTCGGCCCGATGGCCATCTGCTACCGCAAGGACCTGTTCCAGAAGGCGGGCCTGCCCACCGACCGCGACGAGGTCGGCAAGCTGTGGGCGGGCGACTGGGCGAAGCTCGTCGACGTCGGCCGCGACTACCAGAAGAAGGCGCCCAAGGGCACCACCTTCATGGACTCTCCCGGCGGTCTGCTGAACGCGATCCTCGGCAGCGAGAGCAAGAAGTTCTACGACGAGTCCGGCAAGGTCGTGTACAAGACCAACCCGGCCGTCAAGGACGCCTTCGACCTCACCTCCGAGGCCGCGACGGACGGGCTGGTCGGCAACCAGACCCAGTTCCAGCCGGCCTGGGACCAGACCATCGCCAACAGCAGGTTCGCCGCGATCTCCTGCCCGCCGTGGATGCTCGGCACCATCAAGGGCAAGTCGAAGCCGGAGGCGAAGGGCCAGTGGGACGTGGCCCAGGCCCCCAGGTCCGGCAACTGGGGCGGCGCCTTCCTGGCCGTGCCGAAGTCCGGCAAGAACGCCGAGGAGGCCGCGAAGCTGGCCGCCTGGCTGACCGCGCCCGCGCAGCAGGTCAAGCTGTTCGCGGTACAGGGCAGCTTCCCGAGCACCCCGGGCGTGTACACCTCCTCCGAGGTGACCGGCGCCAAGAACGAGATGACCGGTGACGCCCCGATCGGCACGATCTTCGCCGAGGCCGCGAAGAAGAGCCCGGTCCAGATCATCGGCCCGAAGGACCTGATCATCCAGCAGGGCCTGACGGACAACGGTGTCGCCCTGGTCGCCCGCGGCAAGTCGGCCGAGGAAGCCTGGGAGGCCGCTGTGAAGACCATCGACAACAAGCTGGAGCAGTGACCGGCATGGCCACCCGGCACGAAACCGCCGCGCCCCCCGTGAAGGGGGGCGCGGCCCCGGTCCGCCCGTCCTCCTCCTCGCCCGAGCAGGAACGGCACCGGGCCCGGCTGTCCCGCCGCTGGCAGCGCGACGTGCGCTGGAGCCCGTACGCGTTCGTCGCCCCGTTCTTCCTGCTCTTCGTCGCCTTCGGGCTGTTCCCGCTGGTGTACACCGGCTGGGCCTCGCTGCACCAGGTCGAACTGACCGCGCCGACGGACATGACCTGGGTGGGGCTGCGCAACTACACGCGGATCTTCGACGACGAGTTCTTCTGGAACGCGGCGCAGAACACCCTCACCATCGGCATCATCTCCACCGTCCCGCAGCTGCTGATGGCCCTCGGCCTGGCGCACATCCTCAACTACAAGCTGCGCTCCTCGACCTTCTACCGGGTCGCGATGCTCGCCCCGTACGCCACCTCGATCGCCGCGGCGTCGCTGGTGTTCGTGCTGCTGTTCGGCCGTGACTACGGCATGATCAACTGGGCGCTGGGCACGGTCGGGATCGACAACATCGACTGGCAGAACGAGAAGTGGCCCTCGCAGATCGCGGTGTCCTCGATCGTCGTGTGGCGCTGGACCGGCTACAACGCGCTGATCTACCTGGCGGCGATGCAGGCCATCCCGCAGGACCTGTACGAGTCGGCGGCGCTCGACGGAGCGAGCCGCTGGCGGCAGTTCCTGCACGTCACGCTGCCGTCGCTGCGTCCGACGATCCTGTTCACCTGTGTGGTGTCGACGATCGGCGCCTCCCAGCTGTTCGGCGAGCCGCTGCTGTTCGACGAGACCAAGGGCGCGTCCGGCGGCAGCGAGCACCAGTTCCAGACGCTCGGCCTGTACCTCTACGAGCAGGGCTGGGTCAACCAGCACCTGGGCCGCGCCTCCGCCATCGCCTGGACGATGTTCCTGATCCTCATCGTGATCGGGATCGTCAACTACGTCATCTCGCGCCGGCTGCGCGCCAGTAGTTAGGAGAACCGGCCGTGACGACGACCCTGACGAAACCCCCGGCCCAGAAGGCCGGGCCGACACGGCGGCCGAAGTCCGCACGGGCGGGCGGCCAGCTGCACGCCGGGCCCGTGGCGTACATCGTGCTCGCGCTGTTCACGCTTGTCTCGCTGTTCCCGCTGGTGTGGACCGCGATCGCCGCCTCCCGGGACAACCAGCGCCTGGCGCAGACCCCGCCGCCGTTCTGGTTCGGCTCCAACCTCTTCGACAACCTCGAACTGGCCTGGACCGACGCCAACCTGGGCGAGGCGTTCCTCAACACCACGTTCGTGGCCGGGGTGTCCGCGGCCACCATCGTGTTCCTGTCGACGGTCGCCGGGTTCGCCTTCGCCAAGCTGCGCTTCAAGGGCCGCAACGCCCTGATGCTGATCGTCATCGGCACCATGATGGTTCCGCCGCAGCTCAGCGTGATCCCGCTGTACATGATGGTCGCCGAGCTGAACTGGTCGGACCAGCTCCAGGCGGTGATCCTGCCGTCGATCGTGAGCGCGTTCGGTGTGTTCTTCATGCGGCAGTACCTGCTCCAGGCACTGCCGGACGAGGTCATCGAGGCGGCCCGAGTGGACGGCGCGAGCAGCTGGCGGGTGGTGTGGCACGTGGTGTTCCCGGCGGCCCGGCCGGCGATGGCCGTGCTCGGCATGCTGACGTTCGTGCAGACCTGGAACGACTTCCTGTGGCCGTTCCTGGTGCTGAGCCAGACCGGGAACCCGACCGTGCAGGTCGCCGTGGCGGGTCTGGGCCGCGGCTACACCCCCGACCAGTCCCTGATCATGGCGGGGGCGCTGCTGGGGACGCTGCCGCTGCTGCTCGTCTTCGCGGTCTTCGGCAAGCAGATCGTGGGCGGCATCATGCAGGGCGCGGTCAAGGGCTGACCCCGCGGCGCCCCGCGAGCCCGGGGGGCGGCGCGGCACCGGGGCCTCGCCGCCTTGAGGGCCCGGGGCGGCTCCGGAGCACCCGGGCACGGTGTACGGCGTCCCGGTTCCCGCAGCCCGGTCCCCGACGTCCTGACCGTCGGGGCCGGGACGAGGGAACCCCGACGCTCCCGGGGGCCGGGGGCGCCCGGTGCTCCCGGGCCCGGCGCGCACAGCACCCCCGACCCCCGGGCCCTGGGCTCCGGGCTCCGGGGTGGCTCCGGTCCCCGGGAGGGCCGGGCCCGGGAGGCGTTCCGGGCCCGGCGCCCTCACGGCACCGGGTGCGCCGCCCCCGGTCCGTCCGGGCCGAGGAGCCGCCCTCGGGCCGACGCCCGCACCCGCGCGATCCACCGGCCGGGCCACCGCCGCCCCGGCCGCCTTCCCCTCCTCACTCCTACCTCTGTCCCTCCTCAGGTCTCACCGACCACCGATGGGAGCGCTTCCATGCCCGAGTCCGTACAGCCGGCGACCCCGGCGACCTTTCCTCCCGCCTTCCTCTGGGGCGCGGCCACGTCCGCGTACCAGATCGAGGGGGCGGTGCGGGAGGACGGCCGCACGCCGTCGATCTGGGACACCTTCAGCCATACGCCCGGCAAGACGGCCGGCGGCGACCACGGCGACATCGCTGTCGACCACTACCACCGCTTCCGCGACGACGTGGCCCTGATGGCCGAGCTGGGCCTGAACTCCTACCGCTTCTCGATCTCCTGGTCCCGGGTGCAGCCGACCGGCCGGGGGCCCGCCGTCCAGCGCGGCCTGGACTTCTACCGCAGTCTGGTGGACGAACTGCTGGCGCACGGCATCAAGCCGGCGGTCACCCTCTACCACTGGGACCTCCCGCAGGAGCTGGAGGACGCGGGCGGCTGGCCGGTGCGGGACACCGCCCACCGGTTCGCCGAGTACGCGCAGATCGTCGGCGAGGCCCTCGGCGACCGCGTCGAGCAGTGGATCACCCTCAACGAGCCGTGGTGCAGCGCCTTCCTCGGCTACGGCTCGGGCGTGCACGCCCCCGGCCGGACCGACGGCGCGGCCGCGCTGCGCGCCGCCCACCACCTGAACCTGGCGCACGGTCTGGGCACCGTCGCCCTGCGCTCGGTGATGCCGGCCCGCAACTCGGTGGCGGTCAGCCTCAACTCCTCGGTGGTGCGGCCCTTCTCGGACGACCCGGCCGACCTCGCGGCCGCGCAGCGGATCGACGACCTGGCCAACGGCGTCTTCCACGGCCCGATGCTGCACGGCGCCTACCCGGAGTCGCTGCTGTCGGCGACCTCGTCGGTCACCGACTGGTCGTTCGTCCAGGACGGCGACGTGCGCACCGCGCACCAGCCGCTGGACGCGCTGGGCGTGAACTACTACACCCCGGCACTCGTCTCCGCCCCCGAGCGCGCCCCCCGGGGCCCGCGCGCCGACGGCCACGGCGCGAGCGAGAGCTCTCCCTGGCCCGGCTCGGAGGACGTGGCGTTCCACCAGACGCCCGGCGAGCGCACGGAGATGGGCTGGACCATCGACCCGACGGGTCTGCACGACCTGCTCATGCGCTTCTCCCGGGAGGCGCCCGGCGTGCCGCTGTACGTCACCGAGAACGGCGCGGCCTACGACGACAAGGTCGACGCCGACGGCCGGGTGCACGACCCCGAGCGCATCGCCTACCTCCACGGCCATCTGTCGGCCGTGCGGCGCGCGATCACCGACGGCGCCGATGTGCGCGGCTACTACCTGTGGTCCCTGATGGACAACTTCGAGTGGGCCTACGGCTACGGCAAGCGTTTCGGCGCGGTCTACGTGGACTACGCGACGCTGTCCCGGACCCCGAAGTCGAGCGCCCACTGGTACGGCGCCGCGGCCCGGACCGGGGTGCTGCCGGAGGTGGACTCGATCTGACATGGGCGGGGTGCGGCACCGTCGTGGTGCCGCACCCCTGACCGTGATGCGGACCCTCGACGGCCGCACCGCGGCCCGTGTGTGCGCGCCCCGGCCGGGATGTGGGGGGGAAGACCGGCCGGGGCGCGCTCCCCGTTTTCCGTGGTGGTTCTTCGGCCGGCCGCCGGTTCTCCCGCCGGCCGACGGTTCTTCGGTTCTTCGTTTCTTCCGCCGGCCGGAGGTTCCTCCGCCGCGGCCGCCGTCAGTTGTAGGCGGCGAACGCCTTCGAGAAGGCGAACCTGTCCTGGACGATCGAGCTGCACGTCGCGTCGGCGACGTTCTTGGCGCCGCCCGCGCACTGCTGGTCGCGGGTGGCCGACCACATGGCCAGCCAGCCGATCCCCTTGGACTTGGCGAAGTCGACCAGCTGGGTGGCGTCGTCGACCTTGAAGATCTCGGACGTGACGTCGTTGACGCCGATCATGGGCGTGACGGCGACGGCCTTCCAGGCGGCGCTGTCGGACAGCTTGAGGACGCTCTTGATCTGCGCCTGGGTGGCGGTGGCGGCCTGGACGGCGTAGGTGCCCATGTCGCCGCTGTAGGCCGGGCCGTAGTCCATCGCCATGATGTTGACCGCGTCGATCTTCACGCCGTTGCCCTTGGCGTCGGCCAGCAGGTTCACGCCGTCCTGGGTGAGGCCCTCGGGCATCACCGGGAGGGTGAAGGAGACGTCCAGCCCGGGGTGCTGCTGCTGGAGCCTGGCGATGGCCTGGGCGCGGCGGGTGTTGGCGGCCGTGTTCGGCAGGGCGCCGCCCTCGACGTCGAAGTCGACCTTGGTGAGCTTGTAGGTGTCGACGACCTTGGTGTAGGCCGCCGCGAGGGCGTCCACGGAGGTGCAGGCGGTGGCGAGTTCGTTGCCGGCCGCGCCGCCGAAGGAGACCCGGACGTCGCCGCCCTTGGCGCGCAGGGCGCCGATCTGCGCGGCGACCGCGTCGCTCGCCAGGTCAGTGACGCCGCCCCACTTGGGGGTGCAGCCGCCGCCGTCGGTGACGAAGGCGAGGTTGTACTGCTTCACCCCGGTCGCCTGGGCGCTCGCCAGCAGGTCGTAGGCCGGGTAGAGGCTGGTGTCGACGTACGGGGCGAAGCCGGCGCCGGCCGGGGTGCCGGTGCCCGTGCTCCCGGTGGGCGTCGGGGTCGGGGTCGGGGTGGGGGTGGCCGTGGCGGTCGGCGTGACGGTGACGGTGGCCGTCGGGGTGGGGGTCGCCGTCCGCGAGGGGGTCGCGGTGGGGGTCGGGGACTGCGTGGGGCGGCCGGTGGGCTCGGGGGTGGCGCCCGTGTCGGTCGAGCAGGCGGCCCCGTCGACGCGACAGCCGGTGGGGTCGGCCGTGCCGTTGACGACGAAGCCGACGGTGACGGCCTCGCCGGCCGCGAGCCCGTCGGTGTCCCACTTGGGCGGGGTCACGGTGACGTGCTGTCCCGTCACCTTCGACTCCGCGTTCCACAGCGAGCCCAGCCCGGCGCCGGCCGGCAGGTCGAACTCCAGCTTCCAGTCGGCCTTCTTCTGGCCGCTGTTGTTGGTGACGACGTACTGCGCGGTGTAGCCGGTCGACCAGTCACTGGTCCGGGTGTACGCGGCGGCGACGCCCGCGGCCTGGGCGGTGCCGGTGAACAGGAACGCGCCGCCGCCGACCACCGCCGCGGCGACCAGCCCGCCGATCGCCTTGGTCCTGCCGCCGATCCTGCGCCGGTGCGTGCTCATCGCGTGTCTGCCTTCTGCTGTTCGGGTGCCTCAAGGGCTGGGTGCGGCAGCACGCTAGCGGGCCAGAATCCGGCAAACTACCTGATCCGGGCGGGGGTTCAGGATCTTAGGGCGGGCTTAAGGAAGGGATCGGGGCGGGTTAAAGGTCGAGACCGGTGAGGTCCGCCGAGGACTACCGAGCGTCGCCGTCGGACTGCCCCTGGTGCAGGACGCCGGGTCGCCCGGGACCCGGAGTGTCCGGTCGGCCGGGGTCCGGAGCGTCCGGTCGGCCGGGGTCCGGAGCGTCCGGTCGGCCGGGGTCCGAGGTGTCCGGTCGGCCGGGGCGCAGACGGCGCAGACGGCCCGGACGGCGGGAGGTGGCTCTGCGCCGTCGCACGGAGCCGCGGTGTCCGCGCCGCCGCTCGGGGGTTCCCTCGGGGCCGGTCGGCTGGAACCAGATCCGCACCTCGGTGCCGCCCAGCACCGACGCGCCGATCCGTACGTCGCCGCCCGTGGACTCGGCGAGCCTGCGCACGATGTCCAGGCCGAGGCCGGTCGAGCCGTCGCTGCCGGAGCCGCGTCCCCGGGCCATGGCCGCGTCGGGGTCGGGTATGCCGGCACCCGCGTCGGAGATCAGGACGATCACCGCGTCCTCGCCGTTGTGCACGTCCACCGCGAAGGCCGTGCCCTCCGGGGTGTGCCGGAAGACGTTGCCGAGGAGGGCGTCCAGCGCGGCGGCCAGGTCGGCCCGGGCCACGGGCAGCCGCACCGGCCGGTCCACGCCCGCCACCCGCCACTTGCGGCCCTCGTCCTCGGCGAGCGCGGACCAGAACTCCATGCGCTCGCGCACCACTTCGGCGGCGTCGCAGCCGGCGCCGGGGCCCACGGCGGCGGTCTGCGGCTTGGCCTCCCGCGCCGTACGGATGATGGTGTCGACCTCCCGCTCCAGCTGCGCGACCGCGGCCCGGGTCTGCTCGGCGGCCGGGCCGTCGCCCAGCGAGGCCGCGTTCAGCCGCAGCACGGTCAGCGGGGTGCGCAGCCGGTGGGAGAGATCGGCGGCCAGTTCGCGCTCGTTGGCGAGGAGCTGGACGACCTGGTCGGCCATGGAGTTGAACGCGACCGCGGCCAGCCGCAGTTCGGTCGGCCCCTCCTCGGGCACCCGGGCGCCCAGTCTGCCCTCGCCCAGCTCCCGCGCGCCCCGGACCAGTCGCTGTGCGGGCTGCACCATGCGCACCCCCAGCCGGTCGGCGACGGCCACCGAGCCGACGATCAGGGCGAGTCCGACGCCGGCGAGCACGGCCCAGGCGGTGCCGAGGCCCTTGCCGACGGCGGCGTCGGGGACGTACACCTCGACCACCGCGATCCGGCCGGAGCTGAGCGCGACCGGCTGCAGCAGAACCGAGCCGCCGGGCGCCCCGGCGACGGAGGCGCGGCCCGTCCTGCGGGTGGCCTCGATGTCCTCGGCGGCGGCCCGTCCGCGTCCGATCTCGACGGGCGGGGCGCCGTCGGCCTCGGGTATGTGCAGCGCGGTGCCGCCGGCGTCGGAGCCGGCGGAGGCGACGAACCGCTCCAGCTTGTCGCGGTCGGTGGTGATGGACAGCGCGGGAGCGATCTCGGCGGCGTCCCGCTCGGCGCTGGAGAAGGCGCGGTCGCGGGCCATCTCGCGGATGACGAGGCCCAGCGGCACGGCGAAGGCGACCACGACCATCGCGGTGACCGCGAGCGAGACCTTGACCAGGGCCCACCTCATCGCAGCGGCTCCCCTCCGGGCGGCTCCAGCTTCACGCCGACACCGCGCAGGGTGTGCAGATAGCGTGGGCTGGCCGCCGTCTCGCCCAGCTTCCGGCGCAGCCAGGACAGATGGACGTCGATGGTCTGGTCGTCCCCGTAGGACTGCTGCCACACCTCGGCGAGCAGCTCACGGCGCGGGACGACGACACCGGGGCGGCCGGCGAGAAAGGCGAGCAGGTCGAACTCGCGGCGGGTGAGGTCGAGGCCGACGCCGTCCAGCGCGGCCTGGCGGCGCAGCGGGTCGACGGTCAGCCCGCCCACCCGGAGCACGCTGGAGGGCGCGCTCTCCCCGGCGGCGGCGCGGGAGCGGCGCAGCACGGCGGCGATCCTCGCCGAGAGGTGCTCGACCGAGAACGGCTTGGTCAGATAGTCGTCGGCGCCCGCGTTGAGCAGGCGGACGATCTCCGTCTCGTCGTCCCGCGCGGTGGCGATGATCACCGGGACGTCGGTGATGCCGCGCAGCATCTTCAGTGCCTCGGACCCGTCCAGATCGGGCAGGCCGAGGTCCAGGATGACCACGTCGAAACGGTGATGGGCGACCTCGCGCAGCGCTTCCAGCGCGGTGCCGACGCTGCGCACCGCGTGGGCGGCGTCGGTCAGCTGCCGGATGAGCGCCGAGCGTACGAACGGGTCGTCCTCGACGACGAGCACACTTGCCATGCGCCGCACCGTACGCCATGCGGGTGAGGCGCAAGAGGGCCTGTGGACAACCGCGGCACTGTGGACGGCGGGGCGACACCCGTGGGGCGGGTGAGGCAGTATGGCCCGCGATGCGCAGAGGACTCGTACACGCACTGGCTTGGTCGCTCGCCACGGGCGCGGCGGTCACGCTGTCGTGGTGGGGTGTGCGCACGGTCCTGGACAGCACGGCGTACGACCCGCCGCGCGCCCTGCCGATCTCGGCGGACGCGACGACGCAGGAGTCGAAGCCGCTGGCGTCCTCGTCGAGCACGCACCGCCCGCAGCCGTCGCCGAGTCCGCCGGCGAGTGCCTCCTCCCCCTCTCCTCGGGAGCCCGCCGGGACGAGCGCGCCGCCGTCCTCGCCGGCCCCGTCCTCGGCCACCACCGCTCCCGGCCCCTCCCCCACGCCCTCCTCGGGGCAGGTCAAGAGCTATGCCACCGACGGCGGGCGGGCGGTGTTCGACCTGCGTGACTCCTACGCGACGCTGGTCACGGCGACGCCCGAGACGGGCTGGTCGATGCAGGTGTGGAAGACGGAGTCGTGGATCCGGGTGGAGTTCAGCGCCGGGGCGGAGCGGGTGTCGGTGTTCTGCACCTGGCACGACGGCCCGCCGCGGGTGGAGGTCGGCACCTACTAGGGCGTCTGCCGGGCACCTGCCCACGGCGGGCCGGCCCGGCGGAACACGCTCAGCGGAACACCGAGGCCGGCGGCGCCGGGGAGGCCACGGCGGCCGCGTCCGTGACGGGTACGGCGCCTCCGGCGAAGTCGGTGAGGGCCCGGCCGTGTTCCACCCGGCCCGGGTGTGGGTCGGAGGCGGTACGGCGGGTCAGTTCGGCCAGCGGCAGGGGGTGGTCCGCGGCCACGAGGACGGCGTTGCCGAAGCGCCGGCCGCGCAGCACGGTGGGGTCGGCGATCAGCGCCAGCTCGGCGAACCGGGAGGCGGCGGTGGCGATCTGGCCCCGCAGATGGGTGAGCGGCGGGCCGTCGGCGAGGTTGGCGGCGTACAGCCCGCCCGGCCGGAGGGTGCGCCGGACCTCGTCGAGGAACTCCGTGGAGGTCAGATGGGCGGGGGTGCGGGCGCCGCTGAAGACGTCGGCGACGACGAGGTCGGCCCAGCCGTCCGGCACCTTGGCGAGTCCCTCGCGGGCGTCGGCCGAGCGCACCCGGATGCGGGCGCCCGGCTCCAGCGGCAGCTCGCGGCGCACCAGTTGGACGAGCGGGGCGTCGAACTCCACGACCTGCTGGGTGGATCGGGGCCGGGTCGCGGCGACGTAGCGGGCGAGGGTGAGGGCGCCTCCGCCGAGGTGCACGGCGTGGACGGGCCGGCCGGGCGGGGCGGCGAGGTCGACGACGTGGCCGAGGCGCCGCTGGTACTCGAAGGAGAGATGGGCGGGGTCGTCGAGGTCGACGTGGGACTGCGGCGCGCCGTCGATCAGCAGGGTCCAGGCCCGTGCCCGGTCCCGGTCGGGTATCAGCTCGGCGAGCCCGCCGTCGACGGCCTCGACGACGGCCTCGGCGTCGGCCCGACCGCGCCGGGGGTTCCTGGGCTTTCCCATGGGGCCATTGTCCCAGCACCCGCCCGGACCTCGCGCGCCCTGGAGCCGCCCCGCTCACAGCACCAGGGCCCTAGCGGCAGCTGTCCGCCGCCTCGATCATCCGCGCCGCCTCGCCGAGCGCGGCCCGCAGGACCGCGGGGTCGGTGGCGAGGTCGGCCTCGCCGGGCGGGAGGAGCCAGTCGGAGCCCTCGACGGGCGGTTCGGGGGCGACGAGGCTCAGGCCGCGCCCGTCGGTGCGGGTGCAGGTGCTGCCGGGTACGTCCCAGGCGGCGGCGGTGCCGGGCGGCACCAGGAAGCCGAGGGTGCCGCAGCCGTCGTCGTGGAGGACCGGTCCGATCCCGTCCCCGGTCCCGCGGCGCAGGATGTCGACCGCCTCCAGGCCCTGCCTCGCCGGGACGGTCACCAGGTCCCAGGCGGACGGCGTGACGGTCGACGGCGTACTGGCGTGCATCCCGGCCTCCACTACGAACCTCCTCGTTCGTGCGGGTCGGGAGTCGGGCGGCTCCCGGTCCGCAGGGTTCAACGCCGGGCGGTGTCAACGGCTACGGCGAAAGTCAGCCGCAAAGGATGGCAGTTCATGGCAGATCCTGGATGAGATATCCGGTTTGTAGCCAAACACCACGTGGCGGGCTTCTCGCAACAGGTACGTTCTTGCCCGCCGGAGACAGGGCGTCACTGTGACAAATCAGTCAAGTCGCCCGGCGTCCGGCATGGTTCGACGGTTCGCACGAGAGGACCCGGCCATGACGTCGTCCACGGTGACCTCGTCCCAGCCCCATCGGCCGCCACGGCCGAACCTCGCCTTCCGCCGGCTGCGCGGCCGGCGTTCCCCGGCCGAGTTCGCCGCGGAGGTACGGCGGGCCGCCCGCGAGATCGGCGAGCAGGTCAGCTGTGACGCGCGCTACATCGGGCGGGTGGAGGCGGGTGAGATCCGCTGCCCCAACTACGCGTACGAGCGGGTGTTCCTGCACATGTTCCCCGGCCGCACGCTCACCGACCTGGGCTTCGTCCCGCGCTCGGCGGTCCGCGGGCGCGGCTCGCTGCCCTTCCCGGACCCCCCCGTGCCGCTCCCGGGCCCGGATCCCGGCGGTGAGACGCCCGGGGCCCGCGATCCGTATGACACGCAGGACCCCTACGAGACGTACGACCACGAGGAGAGCGACGTGCTGCGTCGCGCATTCATGACCGGCGGGGGCGCCACGGTGGCCGCCGCCTCACTGGGACCCTTCGGGCTCGCCCTCGACGCGACGGCCGCGCCGCGCCCCGTCCGCCGGGTGGGGTCGAGCGAGGCGGGCGCCCTGGAGGAGGCCGTCCGCAGGATCCGGCTGCTGGACGACCGGCACGGCGCCGACGGGCTCTACCGGCGCGCGGCCGCCCCGCTTCGCGCCGCGTACGCGCTGCTGGACGCGGGCGCGACCCGGCAGGCGACCACCGACCGGCTCCACTGCGGTGCCGGTGAGCTGGCGATCTCGGTGGGCTGGCTGGCGCACGACTCGGGCCGCTTCGACGACGCCCGCTCGCACTACGCCGAGGCGCTCGCGACGGCCCGGGTGACCGGCGACGCGGGCCTGGAGGCGCACGCCTTCTGCAACACCGCGTTCCTCGCGCGTGACACCGGACGTCCGCGTGAGGCGGTGCGCGCCGCGCAGGCAGCCCAGCGCATCGCCCGGCCGCTCGGCTCCGCCCGGCTGATGTCGCTGCTCGCGCTGCGGGAGGCGGGCGGCTGGGCGGGACTCGCCGACCGCACCGGCTGCGACCAGGCCCTCGCACGGGCACAGGCCCTCTACGAGCGGGGCCCCTCGGACGCCGATCCCGAGTGGATGAGCTTCTACGGAGAAGCCGAACTGGAGGGCCTGGAGGCGCAGTGCTGGTCCGCGCTGGGCGACTGGCCGCGCGCGGCCCGGCACGCGGCGCGGGCGGCGCATCTGCAGGACCCGCACTTCACCCGGAACATCGCCCTGTACACGGCCGAACTGGCGGACGACCTCGCGCGCGGGGGACGCCCGGACGAGGCGGCGGCCGCCGGTCTGCGGGTGCTGGACCTGCTGGGCGAGGTCCAGTCCTCGCGCATCCAGACCATGCTCGCGGGCACCGCGCGCGTGCTGCTGCCGCACCGGCGTGCCTCGGGGGTGTCCCGGTTCCTGGAGAAGCACGCCTCGACGCCGCGCACCGCGTGAGACCGGGGCGGGCGGGGGTCAGCCCGCGATGTGCCCCAGGTCGTTCCAGCTCTCGACGGCCGGCTCGCCGTAGGCCCAGCCGAGGACCGACAGCGAGGTCGGGTTGAGGCGGATCCGGGCGGCGAAGTCGATCGGCAGACCCAGCCAGCGCGCGCCTATGGAGCGCAGGATGTGCCCGTGGGCGAAGACCAGGACGTCCCGGTCGGCCTCACGGGCCCAGGCGACGACCTCGTCCGCGCGGGCGGCGACCTCGGCGAGGGTCTCGCCGTCCGGGACGCCGTCGCGCCAGATCAGCCAGCCCGGGCGGATCGCCTGTATCTCGGCGGGGGTCATGCCCTCGTAGGCGCCGTAGTGGAACTCCATGAGGGCGTCCCAGGTGGTCGCGCGGTCGCCGAAGCCGGCCAGCTCGCACGTCTCCTTCGCGCGGGAGAGCGGGCTGGTGCGCACCTCCGCACCGGCCAGCCCCTCGTACGGCGCCCGGTGCAGCCGCTCGCCGAGCAGCTTGGCGCCGCGCCGGCCCTCCTCCAGCAGCGGCACGTCCGTGCGGCCGGTGTGCTTCCCGGACAGCGACCACTCGGTCTGTCCGTGCCGGGCCAGCAGGATGCGCGGTGCCATGGGGGACCTTTCGGGGAGAGCCACAGGCGGGGACCAGGGGCGGGGTCCTTCCATCATCGCGCACACCGGGCCGGGGCAACCCGGGGGGCGAGGACTGCGTCTTTGAGGGCCGGGGGCCCACGCAGGCGTGGCGTACACCGTAGAGTGACCGGCCGGGCGGCCGGCGCCGCGTGGAGACAGGGGGAGGGCGATCGGATGCCGCAGTCCGAGAGGTTGCGCGGGGAGACGGCTCCGCCGCACCGCCTGCGCTGGTGGACCGAGCTGCCGCTGATACTGCTGGTGTACGCCTGCTACTCGGCCGGCCGGCTTCTCGCCCGGGACGACGTCTCCACGGCCGTCGACCACGGCCTGGCGATCCTGCGCATCGAGAAGGCCCTGTACCTCAACGCGGAGCACCCGCTCAACCGGCTGTTCACGCGTGAGGCATGGATCGGTGTGCCGGCCGACTTCTGGTACGCCTCGCTGCACTACCTGGTCACCCCCGTGCTGCTGGTGTGGCTGTTCCGGTCGCGGGCGGTGCGCTACCGGGCGGCCCGGACCTGGCTGATGACGTCGACGTTCCTCGGCCTGATCGGCTTCTCGCTGCTGCCGACCTGCCCGCCGCGGCTGCTCGACGCGAGCCACGGCTTCGTCGACACGATGGCCCAGTACAGCTCGTACGGCTGGTGGGGCGGCGAGGCGAGCGCCCCGCGCGGCATGGGCGGCCTGACGAACCAGTACGCGGCGATGCCGAGTCTGCACGTGGGCTGGGCGCTGTGGTGCGGGGTGATGCTGTGGCGTCACGGCCGCACCCCGCTGGCGAGGACGGCCGGGGTCGTCTACCCGCTGGTGACCACGATCGTGGTGATGGGCACCGCCAACCACTACTTCCTCGACGCGGCCGCGGGCGCCGCCGTGATGGGCGTCGGCCTGCTGCTGACCCCGCTGGTGCTGCGTGCGGCGGACCGCGTCCGCGCGTTCACGGCGACCCGCTCCGGCCGGTTCCCGCGGACGTCCGAGAGCACACATGCCTCGAATGTCAGTGGTGGGTGCGAGACTTCGGCGGGTGAGCGAATTCCACGGCAGCGCGAGTCCGCCCTCCCCACGGGAGCCGAGCCGGACACCTCCCCCGCGGACGCGGGCGACGGGGCTCCGGCAGCGGCTCGCTGAGCTGCGCGGACCCGAGGTCGCGGCCAGGGCACTGGACGCCCGCGCCCTCGCGGCCCTCGCCGCCAACCCCGGGTGCAACCGACGCGCGATCCTCGACGGCGCGGGGGTGGACAAGGCGGCGCTGGCGAGCGCGCTCGGCTCCCCCTCGGGCTACGGCCAGTCCCAGTTCGCGCTCACCCGCGGCAACGCCTTCGAGGCGAAGGTCAAGGCGGACGGCGGCGCCGAGCTGCTGCGGCTGGTGCACCACCGGCTGGACCCGGGCGCCGAGCCGCCGCAGGGGGCGTGGGTGCCTGACCTGTCGGCGCCGGGCCCCGAGGGGCGGACCGCGCGTACGGCGCTGGCGCTGCGCGAGGCGGCCGCGTCGCCCGGCCGGTGGACGCTGCTGGACCACCCGATGCTCGCGCTCGACGTGGCGGGTTCGCCCGCCTTCCTGGAGCCGGACGCGGTCGTGGTGCACCCCGACGGCTCCTGGTCGGTCGTGGAGATCAAGTCCTTCCCGATGCTGGACGGCTCGGCTGACCCGTCGAAGGTGGGCGCGGCCGCGCGGCAGGCGGCGGTGTACGTGCTGGCGCTGGAGGAGGTCGCCGCGCGGCTGGACCCGGCGCCGCGTGTGCACGCCCGCGTGCTGCTGGTGTGCCCCAAGGACTTCTCCAACCAGCCCACGGGCTCGGCGGTCGACGTGCGCAAGCAGCGCGCGGTCACCCGCCGCCAGCTGGCGCGGCTGACCCGCCTCGACGAGATCGCCGACGCCCTGCCCGAGGGGATCTGCTTCTCCCCCGAGCTGCCCGCCGGGGAACTGGCGGCGGCCGTCGCCTCGGTCCCCGCGGCGTACGCGCCGGAGTGCCTGGCCGCCTGCGAGCTGGCCTTCCACTGCCGTGACCGGGCCCGCGCCGCGGACGCGGTGACCGCGCTGGGCCGCCCGGTCCGCGCCGAACTGGGCGCGCTGACGACGGTCGCCGACGTCCTCGCGGCCGCGCGGGGGCGGACCGGCGATCCGGACGACCCGACGGTGGCGGCGCTGCGCAGGGCGGCACGGCTGCGCGCGGAGGCGCTGCACGGGGCGGGGACGGCGGGCACGGAGGCGGCCGTATGCCGCTGACCACCCCGTCCGGACGGCGGGAGGCCGCCGTATGTCGCTGATCGCCACCCTCGCGCGGCTGGAGGCCGTCGACTCCGGGGTCGCACAGCCGCTGGCCACGGTCCGGCACCGGCATCTGGCCGAGCGGCCGCTGGTGTTCGTGCCGCTGACCACCGCCGGTGAGGCGGGTGCCCCGCTGGGCGCACTGGTGGGCACCGACCGTGACGCGCCCCGGCTGCTGGTGGTGCCGCAGCCGCGCGACCGCGACCTCAGGGCCGCGTTCCTCGCCGACCTGGCCGATGCCGTCCTGCCCTACATCGAGTCGTACGCGGACACCGTGGAGGCCGCCGAGCGCACGGAGACCGACCCGGAGACCGGCAGGCGGGTGAAGGTCGAGGTGGACCTGTGCGCGGACGCGCCGCAGCTGGTCGTGCCGAGCCGGGCCGGTGTGGAGTACGTGCGGCTGCTGGGCCGTTCGATGCGTTTCAGACGGACCGCCGAGCAGGACCCGGAGACGCCGTACCCGGCACCGCCGCGCATGCCGCTGCTGGGCCGCTGGCTGACCCACTTCGGGGAGCGGGCCCGGGTGCCGGGCTCCTCGCTGCTGCTGGCGCTGACGGAGGTGCTGGCCCGGCACTGGGCGACCGGGCAGTCCGTGCTGGAGGACCAGCACCTGGGCGCCCTGCTGTCCTGGATCGACCCGCCCGAGGGCATGACCGGCGCGCAGGCCGCGCTGCGGGCCGAGGGGGCACGCGACGCCGACGGCCAGCTGGAGTGGCCGCCCGCGGGCCCGGCCACCGACCCGGTGTTCGACAACAGGCTGCTCGCGCCGGCGATCGAGCGCTACGACCGGGCGCGCGGCGCGCTCGCGGCCGCCCAGGACGGCCTCCAGGCCGACGACCGGCTCGGGGAGCTCACGGCGGCCGAGCAGGAGATCCGCGCCCTCGTCCTCAGCCGCACCCGCCCCACCTGGGACGCGGTCTGGCGGGGCCTGGACCTGCTGCGGGCCCTGCCGGAGGCGGCGCGTGCGCAGGAGCGCTGGACGCGTGACCGCTGGTCGTTCACCGGCCACCGCGACCGTGTCCTGGCCGGCGAGCCCCCGCAGCCGCGCCGCGACGACGCGGTGACGGCGGCGAACAAGCTGGCCGCGCGCGAGCGCGAGCAGGCCCGGCTGGAGGCGCAGGAGGCGCTCGACGACCCGCTGGTGATGGCGGGGCGGCGGCTCGCGGGCGAGGCGTTCGCCGGGGAGGTCGTCGAGGTGGTGATGACGTACTCCGAGGGCAGACGGCCGAGCCCCCGCCCGCTGGTCACCCTGCGCACCGACGACCGGCCGCATCTGGGCGAGCGGGCGCGGGTGCACCGCTCGCTGGACGGCAGGCCGCAGACCGCGGAGTTCGTCGGGTACGAGGAGGAGGGCGCCCTGGTGGTGGTCCGCGTCCTCGACAAGATGGGCCGCGGCAAGGAGCCGGAGGCCGGTTCGGTGCCGGAGAAGGGCGACCGGCTCTGCTTCACCGTGTTCGAGCACGAGCAGCGCGGCGGCGCGAAGCTGCCCGACCCGGAGAACACGCCCTGGACGCACGGCGGGCCGCCCGGCGAGCAGCCCGTGCCGGTGGCCGACCCCGTCACCGAGGAGGACGTCCTGTGAGCACGCAGACCGCTTTCGACCCCGGCGCCGCCGCGGCCCGGGCCACCGGGGCGATCCTGCACGACACGCTGCACGGCACCGACCGCGGTGTCGTCGTCGACTCCCCGCCCGGCGCGGGCAAGTCCACCCTCGTGGTGCGGGCCGCCCTGGAGCTGGCCGACGCCGGACGCCCGCTGATGGTGGTCGCGCAGACCAACGCCCAGGTCGACGACCTGGTGCTGCGCCTCGCCGAGAAGAGCCCCGGGCTGCCGGTCGGGCGCCTGCACAGCAGCGACTCCGACCCGTACGACAAGGCGCTGGACGACCTGGCGAACGTACGCAAGTCGGCGAAGGCGGGAGACCTGGCGGGCCTGCCGGTGGTGATCTCCACGGCGGCCAAGTGGGCGCATGTGAAGGTGGACGAGCCCTGGCCGCACGCGATCGTCGACGAGGCGTACCAGATGCGTTCGGACGGGCTGCTGGCCGTGGCCGGGCTGTTCGAGCGGGCGCTGTTCGTGGGCGACCCGGGGCAGCTCGACCCGTTCGCGATCGTCGGCAGCGAGCAGTGGGCGGGGCTGTCGTACGACCCCTCGGCCTCCGCGGTGACGACGCTGCTGGCGCACAACCCCGGTCTGCCGCAGCACCGGCTTCCGGTGTCCTGGCGGCTGCCCGCGTCGGCGGCGCCGCTGGTGTCGGACGCGTTCTACCCGTACACCCCGTTCCGCAGCGGCACGGACCACGGCGACCGTCGGCTGACGTTCGCCGTGCCGTCGGACGGTTCGGGCCCGGACCGGGTGATCGACGAGGCGGCGGAGTCCGGCTGGGGCCTGCTGGAGCTGCCCGCCCGGCACACCCCGCGCACGGACCCGGAGGCGGTGCGCGCGGTGGCGGCGGTGGTGCGGCGTCTGCTGGACCGGGGAGGAGCGGCGCTCTCGGAGCGGTCCGCCGACCCGGCGCCCGTGACGGCCGACCGGATCGCGGTCGGCACGGCCCACCGCGACCAGGCGGCCGCGGTGCGGGCGGCGCTCGCCGAGCTGGGCGCGGCCGATGTCACCGTCGACACGGCGAACCGTCTCCAGGGCCGGGAGTTCGACGTCACGGTGGTCCTCCACCCGCTCTCCGGCCGGCCCGACGCGACGGCGTTCCATCTGGAGACCGGACGGCTGTGCGTGCTCGCCTCGCGGCACCGTCACGCCTGCATCGTGGTCTGCCGGGCGGGTGTGTCGGAGCTGCTGGACGACTACCCCTCCACCGAGCCGGTCCAGCTGGGCACGGTCGTGAAGTTCCCGGACGGCTGGGAGGCCAACCATGCCGTACTGGCCCGCCTCGCGGAACACCGCATCCCCTGGCGCCCCTGAAAGCGCACGGCCCCGCCGGCACACCCGCCGCACACCCACCACCCCGCCCGCCGGACGGAGTCCGGCATGCCGCCGGAGGCGGCCGACAGACACAGCCCGGACGGCTGGGAGGCCAACCACGCCGTACCGGCCCGCCTCGCGGAACACCGCATCCCCTGGCGCCCCTGAAAGCGCACGGCCCCGCCGGCACACCCGCCGCACACCCACCACCCCGCCCGCCGGAC